>DATKZY010000192.1:0-19995 GCA_035527715.1 Planctomycetota bacterium
CCTTCGGAGGCTCAGAACGCGGCCACCTGTCTCGAAGGAGATTACACGCACCCGCGCGCGCCGCGGCGCTTGACTTCCCGACCGTTTTGCGTTTGACTCGCAGGCGGACCGAACGGCTCTCCTCCGCATTCCCTTCCGGGCGAAAGGAGAAGACGATGGGGTTTCTCGCGAACAGGGCGATGGCGCTCGCGGCGTTGGCCGGGCTCGCCGCGGGATCGGCCGCGACCGCCGCGACGCCGAGCGCGGCGGACCTCTCGGGCAGGCTCGGGGCAGAGAACGGCGTGTGGGCCCTGCTCGGCGACAAGGGCGCCCAACTGGCCCTCGACCTCGCGAAGGGCACCACGCGGACGCTCTTCGTCCAACTGGCCACCCAGGAGGACTTCCTCGCCGCCGCCAAGGCCGCCGACGCGGCAGGGCTCCTCGGCACCCGCGTGTTCGTGGCCCGGGGCACGCCGGCCCGCATCGGGCTGGCCGACAACGTGGCCGACGCCGTGGTCGTCCTCGACGCCGCGGCGGGCACGCGGGCCGAGGCCCTCCGCGTCCTGCGGCCCGAGGGCAAGGCCCTCGTCGGCGACGAGATCGTGTCCAAGCCCTTCCCCCAGGGCGTGGACGACTGGAGCCACCACTTCCACGGCCCCGACAACAATCCGCAGTCCCTCGACACGGTCGCCCGCGCGCCCTTCCTCACGCAGTTCGTCGCCGCGCCGCGCTACGCGCCTGCTCCGCAACAGGTCGTGGCTTCCGCGGGCCGCCTGTTCATGGCCTTCGGCCACATCGCCTGGCACCAGCGCGAGGAGGACGTGCTGGACACGCTCATGGCCGTCAACGCCTACAACGGCACCGTGCTCTGGAAGAAGCCGCTGCCCAGCGGTTTCATGGTGGACCGCTCGACGATGATCGCCACGCCCACGGCCCTCTACGTGGCCGACGACAAGTCGTGCAAGCTCCTCGACCCCGCCACGGGCGAGGTGAAGGACGAGATCGCCGTGCCCGCCGACCTCTCCGACGGCACCTTCTGGAAATGGATGGCGATGGAGGGCGGCGTGCTCTACGCCCTCGTGGGCAAGCCCGAACCGCCCGACCCCGTGGCCAAGTGGCGCAGCACCCGCCACGGCTGGCCCTGGGGCGGCATCTCGAAGGGCTACAACGACCGCGACCTGCCCTGGGGCTTCGCCCGCACCGTCCTCGCCATTGACCCGAAGACGAAGAAGGTCCTCTGGCACCGCCAGCAGGACCCGCCCATTGACGCCCGCGCGACCTGCCTGAAGGGCAGCCGCCTCTACATCGGCCACTACGGGCAGTTCCTCGCCTGCCTCGACGCCAAGACGGGCAAGGACATCTGGCGCCGCACGGCCGAGAAGGACCCCGACCTCTTCAAGGCCATCGGCCCCTATCGCCCCGGCCAGGGCTACGTGCAGGGCTGGCGCACCCAGGCCTACCTCAAGTGCACCGACCAGGCGCTCTACTTCGTCGGCCCCCAGGTGCCCTGGCTCAGCGCCGTGTCGGCCGCCGACGGCCGCTTCCTGTGGAAGCACAACGCCATGGACCTGCACATCGTAATCCGCGGCGACGGCCTCTACGTCATCGCCGCCCAAAACAAGCCGAAGGACACGAAGAAGCTCAACCCCCTCACTGGCCAGGTGGTTGCCGAGTACGACACGCGCCGCCGCGCCTGCACGCGGGCGACGGGCAGCGCCGACGGCATTTTCTTCCGCGCCCACGAGGGCTCGGGGCGGCTCGACTTCGCCTCGGGCAAGACCCAGTGGATCTCGCCCATGCGCCCCTCCTGCCACGTGGGCGTCATCGTCGCCAACGGCCTGTGCACCTGGATTCCCTGGACGTGCGACTGCAACCTCCAGATGTTCGGCCTCATCGCCCTCGGCCCCGCCGGCGACTTCGCCTTCGGCCAGAAGGCCAGCGCGCAGGAGCGCCTGGAGAAGTTCGCGCCCGATGCCGAGCTCAAGGGCCTGGACGTGGCGGCGGCCGACTGGCCCGCCTACCGCGGCAACAACGCCCGCACGGCCACCACCAAGGCCGCGGCGCCCGACTCGGCCGACATCCTCTGGATGACCAGCCGGCCGGCGCTGCCGACCGCGCCCGTCGTCGCGGGCGGCCTTGCCTTCGTCGGCGACGCCACCGGCGTCGTCCGAGCCCTCAACCTCGTCGCGGAAAAGGTCGAGTGGACGGCGTACACGGGCGGGGCGATCGCATTCCCGCCGGCCATTGCGGGGGGCAGGGCATTCGTCGGCTCCGCCGACGGCTATGTGCATGCCTTCGAGGCGGCCACGGGCAAGCCCCTCTGGCGGTTCCGCGCCGCGCCCGTCGAGCGGCGCATCCCCGTCTACGGAGCGCTCCGCAGCACCTGGCCCGTCGCGTCCAGCCTGCTCGCGGACGGCGGCACGGTCTACGCCGCGGCGGGGATGACCGACTTCGACGGCACCCACCTCTACGCCCTCGACGCGGCGACCGGCCAGCTCAAGTGGCAGAACAACACTTCGGGGCACCTCGACCCCTTCTCGCGCCGCGGCGTCGCCTGCCAGGGCGAACTGCTCCTGCACCAGGGGACCCTATACCTTGCCAGCGGCAACTACGTGTCGCCCGCTGCCTTCGACGCCGCCACCGGCGAGTGCCGCACCGCCCCGCCCCCCACGATGGGCACCACCGCGGTCCGGGGCCGCGAGCTTCAGCTTGCCGGCAACGCCGTCAAGGTCTCCGGCCAGCCGCTCTACTCGAAGCCCGGCTACGTAGTCTTCGACGGCTCGTGCCAATGGCAGCCGATGGTCGTCGCCGCCGCCAACGCCAGGGTCTCCCTCGTCGCCCGCAAGGGCGAGGCTGGCGAGTTCTGGGCCATCGTCGCCACAAAGCCCGATGGCTCCGAGCTTTGGGCACACCCGCTGCCTTCCGAGCCGGTCCGCTGGGGCATTGCCCTCGACGCCCGCAGCCGCATCGTCGTCACCCTTCGCACCGGCCAGCTCCTCTGCCTCGGCAAGAAGCAGTGAGCGAGCGCCTCACTTGGCTCCCCCGCCCTCAGATGATCAACCTGTGCCGCTCGGCCACCGGTTGATCATCTGATGCCGTGTCCTCAAGTGACCACCCCGACAGCACTTATGCCACACCGCCCCCACCTCAGACGTTCAGATGATCACTTCTCCCTCCTCTGGATTTGATCATCTGACGCCCCCAGAACTACGAACCACGTCGCAACCTATTGGTAGTTCGGCCTTTAGGCCGTCTTCTCCTCGCTTTGAGCTGCGGAGGAGGCGCGTCGCCCCCCTCGCCCCCGCCGGGCAGGCCGTAGCTCCCGTCGCCGGGCTCGAGGTCCACCACCGCGTCCACGCTGGTGGACTGGCCGTCGTCGTCCGTGGCCATGACGGTGAGGATGTTGGTGCCCGCGTAGACGTTCACGCCGTCAATCACGAACTCGCCGCCGTCGTTGGTGCCCTGCACCTCGCCGCAGGAGACGCTCGCCGACGCGTCGTCCACCGTCCCGAGGATCTTCAGCCGCGGAGCCGCCGCTTCCGCGGCTGGCCGGGGAGGGTTGGAGGGGAAAGCGTTTCCTCTCCAAGGGGTGACAGCGGAGCGACGCGAGCCGGCGCAGCGTCGCGCAGCACAAGAGGGGCGGAGCCCCTATTGGAACTTCGTGAGGCTTTGCGAGCGAAGTTCGCCTTGGCCTGCTCCTCGGTGGACTGCTCGGAGAACACGATGCTCGTGATCGCCAGGACGGGCGGCAGGCTCCGCACGACGGTGATCGAGGACTCGCTCTCGTGCCCCACGCCGTCGCGGGCCACGGCCGTGACCGTGTTCTCGCCTTCCGTGTCCAGCGGCACGTCCACGGCGGTGAACGTCTCCCCGTCAATCTCCGCGGGAATGCCGTTCACCTTCACGTCGTAGAGCGTGGCGTCGGAGGCCGTTCCGCTCACCGTGATGAACCTCGTGTGGACCTTGTCGTTGTTCTCTGGCGAGGTGATCTCGACCTCGGGGTCCAGGGTGTCACGGACCACGGACACGCTGTCGTAGCCCGAGCGGCCCACGGCGTCCCTCGCTTCTACCAGTATATTATTGCTCCCCTCGGCATTCAGGGGGACTCCGACGGCGACCCAGTAGTCGCCGTACAGCTCCGCCTCGATGCCGTTCACCTTCACCCACTGGAGCGTCCCGTCCTCGACCACCCCGGAGACGTCCATGCTCGTCGCCAACAATCACTTCTCGAGCCGCAGGGGCAAGTCAGCTTTCGGCAGAGGACTGTCTTCCACGAACATAGGCAGGACGTCACCTCTGAGCACCTTGACGTGTTCTAGCTCTGCCTGAAGCCAGTGGGCGAAGTCTTCAGGCTTCACAATCGTCTTTCTCCTCACAAGCTCATCGATGAGCTGTTTCTCAATGACCTTGCATCGAGCGGAGGCCAGCAGATCCTCCTCAATAGTTGCAGCGATCCTGTCGGCGGCGTACGATCTGAACGCCTCCCGTGTCCTGTAATCACGCTTCAACCTGGCCCAGTCCTGAGGTGGGACCACATTCTTGAAGTATTGATCATGCAGTGACTCCGCTGCCTTGGGGTCTTTCAGATAGAACCCCAGTAGGCAGACATCGAGCGGTATCCCATCACCGGGCTCGATCTGGGTAGAACCAAGTTCCTCGAGGTTCTTCCTGATTCTGTCTGCGCGTATCTTGGCCCCGTCGAAGATCTCGGGAAACGACTCTGCACTTGCGGCGCGCTTCTCGGCCTGGACCTTATCGCCATCGAGCTTCAGAGCAAACCGGGTTGCCCAGTACTCAAGAATGGCCATTCTGACGGCCCCCTGAAAGCTCCCGTACGATGCCTGCCACTTCTGGGCAAGCGCAATCCTGCGTTCCTCGGATGTCATTAGCGGATGTATGATGAATGGTACGGTGTCTTCGGGGAGAAGCGCTTCCACGGGGGCGCCACGGTACGTCGCGACTACAGTCTGCTTCACGCGAAGCTCAGAGGCCCTGGCAAGGCATCTTGTGCCGAACACGTACCACAGAGCTACGGCAGTTTGCAGGATGAGCATCGGGGCCATGCAAGTGACGCAACGGTTGGACTTCTGAAATCGCACTGGCTTGTTCTCCTCACTCTCCAAAGGGCGGGGTCTGCACCTGCGGGCGCATTTCTTTGGGCATTTCCTTCCTCTTGAGTGTCGCTTCCGCGGTACCCTTCAGTTCCTCATAGAGCTTCCCCTGTGCAGCGTCATTGAGCCATAGCCAAATGTCGTTCGAGAATCTGGCCTCGCACCCAACCTGTCTCCACACGCCCTGCCACGTCATCCCGTTCTCGTCGATGGTTCTTCTGGATGGCGCGCCACGGAAGAAGTGCGTTCCTTCACTAGCATCCTCGTACCAGTGGGCCACCGCTCCAAGGGTCGCAGACTGGATCTTCCGAGTAACATAGTTCTGGTAGTTCCAGTTGAACCTGGCCGTGCTGCCCGGGCGGTGGGGCGGTGTGCCTGGGGCGGTGTGCCTGTCACACCGCTGACATGGTGGGGCGGTGTGCCTGGGGCGGTGTGCCGGGCGGTGTGCCTGTCACACCGCTGCACCGCTGACATGGAAGTCGCCGCGCACAATGAGGTTACGACGACGCATGTCGTTGCTCCTTCAGCGGGTCGCCCAGGCGCGGGCCGGAGACCATGAGCCCGGGGCCGATGGGCCGATGCTCCAGGCTGCGGCCGGGTCGGTCGAGCCCAAACCTGGACTCATTCCTTCGGATGAATCTCGGGCCGCCGACAAAGTAGGTGGTCGCCAGACTCCGCGGGGGCCGCGTCGCCTCGTCGGCCAGAAGCTCCGCATACGCGCGATAGCGCCCCGCCGCATCCCTCGCAAGCCCGAGGTAGAGCGGGTGGAAGTCCAGGCACTCGCCATCCTCGTCCCGCACGGCCCGGTGGGCGCTCCAGGGGTAGTCCAGGGCCGACGCCACGGTGCCGGCCCGAACGGGGTTGAGGTCCACGTAGGCCATGGCGCGGAGGAAGTAGGTTGCGTCCTCTATGATGGTGCTGCGGTAGCGCCCCTCCCAGAGGTGGCCGTGGCGCCCTTCGGCCCGGTTGAACTCCCGCGTGAACGTGGTGCCGAGCCAGTGCATGAGCTTCGGCAGCGTGGCGTCGCCGCGCACCTCGAAGAGCAGATGCACGTGGTTCGTCATCAGGCAGTAGTGGTACAGGGCGATGGGAAACTTGCCGCGTGCGCGCTGGAGTACGTCGAGGAAGCGCTCGAACGAGGGGGCAGTGAAGAGGAACTCGCGGTTGTTGCACCGCAACGTCACGTGGTGGAGGGCGCCGGCATAGGTGAACCGTGGCGGGCGTGACACGCGATGTCTCCGTGGGCAGATTGGCGGGGCTCTCATGCAGTATAGCGCAATGGCCAGGGAATACAAGAAGGCTCACCCCGGTTGTTCGCCCCAAGGCACAAGGCATCCCTATGGGCAACCCGTTGACATGCCTCGCCGTAACACGCTGGTATCACAGCGCTTACATGTCAGCGGTGTGACAGGCACGAATGGAGAGACGTATGGCGACCGTCTGTACCGGTACGCTTCCGCAGGCCCTCTTGCGCTTGACAAAGGAGATAGGGGATGATATAATATGATAGCCAGTAACAGATGAAGTCCTTGCCCGGCCTCTTTTCAGCAGGGGAACCCAGTGGACGAGTCGAAGATGGCAGACGACGATGTGACTTCTGAAGCCCCAAAGCGTTGGTACACGATCCCCGAGGCTGCCGAGTATCTCGGCGTGAGCGAGCCGACGATTTTCCGCTGGATGCGCGATGGCCGCCTGTCGTTCCTCAAGATCGGCGGCTCGACGCGCTTCACGCAAGAGGGCCTCGACGCCGTGATCGAGAAGACCACAGGGTCGCTGGAGGCCGAGGCCGCTGCCGGCCGCTGCGCCGCCTGCGGCCACAGCATGCTCGTCGAGGGCAACGTGCAGGGCACGGGCCGACTCTACTTCCGTCCCGAGAAAACCCGTTTCTGGGTTTTCGCCGAGGCCATGGTGCCGATCCGCGCCCGTGTCTGCACCGCCTGCGGCCACATCCAGCTTCGCGCCGACACCGCGAAGCTCAGCCGCCTGCTGCCCAAGAAGTCCGAGATGCCTGAGACCCCGTGAGGGGGACGCGCGATGGTTCCGCGCTACGGGCTTGTGCTGACCGTGACCCACGCCTGCAACCTGCGCTGCGACTACTGCTACACGGGGACGAAGCGTGCCTGCTCGATGGCGGAGGCCGTCGGCCGCAAGGCCATCGAGCGTGCCGTGGCGTCGGTGGAGCGCGGGGGCGCCCTGGAGCTTGGCTTCTTCGGCGGCGAGCCCCTTCTCGAGGCTGGGCTCGTCCGCTCTCTCCTCGCATTTGCCCAGGAGCGCTCCCGCGCCGCCGGCCTCGAACTGCTCCCCAGCCTCACCACCAACGGCACCGTGGCCACCGGGGCTGCGTGGGAGCTCATGACCCGCCCCGAACTGAGCCTGGCCGTGAGCTTCGACGGCGTGCCCGAGGCGCACGACCGGCACCGCCGCTTCCCCGATGGCACTGGCAGCTCAAGCGTTGTGCTGAGGACGATGCGCCGCCTGCTGGACGCAGGGCGGGAGCTTCGGGCCGTCCTGGTCGTTCGCCCCGACACGCTGGACTCGTTTCCCGACGGGGTCGGGTTCCTCAGCGACCTTGGCTTCCGCCAGTTGGAGCCGACGCTGGACCTGTGGACGCGCTGGACGGCGGGGGACGTTGCTCGCCTTGAGGCCGCCATTGGGCGGCTCGCCGACCTGTGGCGCGGTCGTCTGGCCGACCTGTCGGTGAGCTGGCTCGACGAGAAGGCGGCCCTCCTGGCCCGCGTGCCCATCGGCCCGTGCGCCCGGTGCGGGTTCGGCGAGGGCGAGGTCGCCGTGGCCCCCTCGGGTCGCCTCTACCCCTGCGAGCGCCTGATCGGCGACGATGCCGAGATGAATCCCATGCGACTGCCCGGGCACGCGCTGGACGGCGAGGACTTCCTTGGCCTTTCAGCACCCCCGGCTTGCTGCGCGCCGGCGTGCGGCGAGTGCGATGCCCGGGCCCTCTGCAACACCACCTGCCGCTGCTCCAACTACGTGCGCACGGGGCAGTGCGGGTTGCCCGACGGCCTTCTGTGCGCGCTCAACAGGGCCTGCCTGCGCGAGACCGCGCGGGTGTTGAACGACTTGCGGACGCCCCAGTTGGCGGACGCGCCCGTCCCCTCAGCCTTGGGTTAGGAGGCACTGCGATGGACATGGAACCGCGTGGGCCAGGTGGGGAAGGGGAGGTGACGCAGCCGCAGCCCCTCCGCGCCCCCTGGGTGTCGGCCTTGGGCGGGTTCGCGATCAGCGCGGCCCTCGTCGTCGGGGCCGGGCTCATGCTCCCGCTCTTCGCGCCCTGCCACCAGACGTGTGGCGCACCCCGCTCGGTGCACCTCGAGCGGCAGAAGCGCCAGCAGCAGGCCCGCGAGGCCGCCGAGCGCGAGGCCACGGGCCAGGAGAACGCCGGCGATGATGCCCGACCCGAGCCCGGCGACTAAGCCGCGATGCCGGCGATGGCTCCGCCGCCTGTTTCGGTGGGGCGAGCACCTGCTGGCCGTCGCCGGCATCCTCTTCATCATCTACCACGTGGGCTTCGACCTCACGGTGATGACCTCGCCCTCGATGGCCCCGACCCTGCGGGGCACGTGCGTCAAGGACGGCGACTGGGTGCTCTCGGAGCGCGTGGCCTACTGGTTTCGGCGGCCGCGTCGCTGGGAGATCGTGGCCTTCCACAGCAGCGATGGCGTGCCCGTGATGAAGCGGGTGGTCGGCCTGCCCGGCGAGGAGGTGTCGCTCCGCGATGGCCGCGTCCTCGTCAACGGCTCGCCCGTCGCCTACCCCCCGGCGTTGGGGGGCATCAAGTACGTGCCCGACGGCATGCTCCATCGCGGCCGGGCGGCCAAGTGCGGCGAGGGGTATTTCGTGCTCGGCGACGACTCGGGGGATTCGCAGGACAGCCGCTACGACGGCCCGGTCGCCCTCGACCGCATCGAGCGCCGCGCCTGGCTCATCGTCTGGCCCCCCTCCCGCATCCGCTGGGTGACGCCGTGAAGCAGGGGGGCACTGTCCTTCAAGAAGTTCCCCCTCTCTCCGCGACTCGATGGCGACGCTCACGAGCCGCAGTTGCAGCTCTTGGCGTCCTTGTCGAGGCCGAGGGCCTTCACCTGCTCGATGGTCCAGTCATGGTCGTAGTCGAGGATCATTGGGTCAATGCGTGCCCGGACCCGCCAGCCCTTGGCCAGGAGGCGGGGCGGCCTGGCGCTGGTTGATGTGCTGACGCCGCAGCTTGCGCAGGAGCCAGATGAGCCAGACCAGCGTGCCGAGCGCCATGAGCATGAACAGGCCGTGGAAGAAGGCGACGTCGTGGCGGCCGGGCTTGGCGCCCGTCACTCGATACAGCCAGTTCAGTGTCGCCTCTGGCTCCGCCAGGAAGTTGAGCACGGGCAACCCGACCAGGAGGAAGAGCCAGACGCCTGCCATCAAGGCGGCCCGCCGGCCGTGCGTGGTGCCTCGGTACCGCCATGCGATCCTGATGCTGGGAACGACCAGGAAGGGCACCCAGAATGCCCACAGGATCGCCCCGGAGATGATCGGGCTAAGGTCCAAACCCCAGATGGCGAAGCCGAGGAGCGCGCCCACGACAATAATCCCCGTGAGTAAGACCACCAGGCCACGGCGGTTGATCCGAGCCGGCGTGTCCGGGATGCCATGCTTGCGGGCGATGGCCTCGACGGCTTCCTTCGCCTCCGCGAGGCTCACCCCCGCCTTCTGCCGATAGACGTCCACTGCGATGGCCTTGCGATGGGGCAGAAGCGGCAGGATGAGGCGTTCGAGAGCGTCGCCCGACGGCTCGGCGCGCCCGGCGGGACGCGGGGAGACGCTCGGCCCGCGGCCGATCTCCTCCACCTCGGTCTTGACTTCACTGGCGTGCTGGTAACGCCGCTCCGGCTCCTTCTCGAGGGTCTTGAGGACCACCTCGTCGAGCCGCACGTCCACCTGCACCTTCTGCGAGGGCGGGGCGAAGCGGCCCAGCGGCAGCTCGCCCGTGAGCATCTCGTAGAACACCACGCCCAGCGAGTAGATGTCGGCCCGCTGGTCCACCTCGCGGGGCCGCTCGATCTGCTCGGGGGCCATGTAGCGCGGCGTGCCGAGCACCATCTGGGAAGCGGTCAGCGTGTAGTCGGCCGCGGCCGCCCCCACCAGCTTGGCGATGCCGAAGTCGGCGATCTTCACCCGCCCCTTCCTGTCCACCAGGATGTTCTCGGGCTTGATGTCGCGGTGCACCACCCCCTGGTCGTGAGCGTACTGGAGCGCGTCGCAGACCTGGGGCACGATGGCCATGGCCTGCTGGGGCGACAGGCGGCCCGACTGCTCCATCTGCCGAAGGCTCGCACCGTCCACGTACTCCATGACGAAGTAGTAGAGTTCCCCGGCTTGGCCGAAGTCGTGCAGCGTGACGATGTTGGGGTGGCTCAGGCGGGCCAGTGCCTTGGCCTCGCGGCTGAAGCGCTCAGCGAACGCCGCGTCCTTGGCGGCCCCGGGCCGCATGATCTTCAGGGCCACGAGGCGGTCGAGGCGCGGCTGGCGGGCCTTGTAGACGGCGCCCATGCCCCCGTGGCCCAACAGCTCGATGACCTCGAGCTGGGGGAAGAGCGGGGCCAGCTCCTGGGCGCTGGGCGGCGAGAAGCCGCGGGCGGGCGCCTCGGCGGACTCGCTGGAGGCGGCTTCGACCAAGCTGACCACCTTTATCCCTTGTTCGAGCAAGCACTTCGGGCACAGGCCCTCCGGGGCGTCGGAGGCCAACTCCGCCTGGCATTGCGGGCACCGATGCAACTCACTCACGGGTGGACCTCCTTTCGCCTGGCCTCCCTCCACCCCTTACTTACGCGAAACGCACGGAAGGTTACACAGGATTCATGGTTCCCTGGACCCAAGTGCCGCAAGAAGAACCCCCAACTCGTCATCCACGTCTGACGGGTCCGCGATCGTCTGCGCGACCTCGGCCCGCAGCAGCTCACGATACCTCCGGCGGAGGCGATGAACGGCGACCTTCACCGCCCCTTCGCTCATCCCCAGCTCGGCAGCCACGTCGCGGTGGGCCGGCGCGCCCCCCTCTCCCGCCAGGAACACCTTCAGGCCATCGAAGAGTTGGGGCTTGGCCGCGTCGGCGTAATGCTGCCGCAGCCGCGCCATGACCCGCTCGAGCAGCGTCAACGCCCAGCGACGCTCATAGACTCTCTCGGGCGTCCAGTCGTGCGAGGGCTCCAGCAGGTACCGCCTCTCCCCGGACTCGGCGTCGAGTGAGAGCGTCCTCCGCAGGCCTCCCCGCTTCTGGGCCATGGCCCGGTCGTGCTCTTTGGACAGGAAGCGCTGGAACGCGGTGAGGAGGAACGACCGGAAGCGCCCGCGCTCGCGGTCAGCGGTGGCCAGGAAGTGCTTCTCGAGCAGGGCGGCGAAAAAGGACTGCGTGAGGTCCTGAGCGTCGTCGGCCGAGCGCCCGCGCCGGCGGGCGTAGGCGTAGAGCGGATACCAGTAGGCCTCGCACAGCGTAGCGAGGGCCTCGCGCGACGCGGGCGAATCTTGTTGCGCGGCCGCAAGCACCAGGCTCCAGTGCGTCGTGGCGAAGTGGCTCCCGCCCATGCCCCCGAATCCCCGGTCCGGCCCTCTGCCGCACATGCCCCCAATCCCCCTGTCTTCACGAGCCGCAGTTGCAGCTCTTGGCCTGCTTGTCGAGGCCGAGGGCGTCCCAGATGTCGGGGGTTTCCTCGCACAGGCCGAGGGGGCAGGTGTCGCGGAGGGCCTCGACGGCCTGGCGGTAGAGGGCGAGGCGTTGGTCCCTGGGGTAGCGGGCCAGGCCCTTCGGGGTGGCGGGAGGCACGAGGGCGTCGAAGAGGCCGTTCTCGACGAACCGCGGCAGGTTGGCCTCGGCTCGCAGGGTGCCGAGGGTGACTCGCTCGGGGGCCAGGCGCCGCAACTGCTCGATGACCCAGGCGTAGTCGTAGCCGAGGATCATGGGGTCAATGCGCATGCGCACGCGCCAGCCCCTGGCCTTGAGCTGGTGGGCCGCGTCGAGCCGGTCCTCGACGGGGGCGGCGCCGCGCTCGTGGTCGCGCGCCGCCTCGGGGCTGTTCACGGAGAACGAGACGATGACGTTGCGGCACGGGCTCTGGCTCAGGAGGGGCCGACACTCCTCGACCCCGCCCTTGGTGACGAGCAGGAGGGCGTGCGGCCGCCCCTTCGCCTCGGCCTCCGCGCGGAACAGCTCGACCAGGTGCCCGGTCAGCGGCCGCACGTGCTCGAACGTCAGGCTGTCCGACAGGTTGCCCATGTTCAGCACGTACGACTCCAGGTCGTCCCGGGCCAGCCACGCCCGCACCTCGGCCTCCAGCTTCTCCGTGTTCGTGAACACCTGCGGGGCGTTGAGATACCAGAACGACGACTTCAGGTAGCAATAGGAGCACTCGGGCGCGAACGCGCAGCCGTCGGCGTGGGCCAGCACGTAGAAGTTCGGGCACACGGTGTTCACCGGCGTCGTGCGGAAGATACTCACGAACCTCGTCTTCCGCTTCCGTCGGATGCACCGATCTCCGCTTCGCTTGCTCATGGCGTTCCCTTGTGGGCTTGGCGGCCCCTCTCCACCAATATGCCCTATCCGCCGCCGAGAATCAAGCGGGGGAGGGAGTCCCTCGACGCGGCCCCCGCGGCCCACGCCCACAAGCCCCCAAATCGCCGATCCTCGCCATTCCACCCATTCTGTGTCACCGATCCGGCTGGCACAGTATGGGTACAGCCGCGAGAATCGCCGATTCTCGCCATTCTGTCCATTGTGTGTCACTCCGCCCCCCAGGGATTGACACACAATGGGGCCGCGCCGCCCCTTCCAAGAGGCGCTGCTCTTCTGCTATAATCATCCCGGCTTCGCTTTCGCGTCCTTTCGCGTGTTTCGCGGGGAATGATCATGGGCTTTGAAGGCCGCTGTCGCGTCACGGGCATTGGCAGCCTCGCCGTCACGAGCGTCGAGGAGGCGCTGGACTTCGTCTTCGAGTTCGCGCCCGACCTGCCGTATCTGCCCCAACTCCCCCGCCTCTCGCCGAACGAGGGGATGAACGAGCAGATGTACGAGGGCCTCCCCGGCCTCGACCGCCGCGACGGCAAGTGGCTGATCGTGCAGAACGACGCCTTCTTCGAGGGCGTCGCGGGGCTCTTCGAGCGCTTCGAGGCCCCCGACGACGATGCGGGCCACATGTCGCCCCGCGTCTGTGCGTCCCTCGCGGCGTTCCTTCAGCGGGTCAGGGCCAGCGGCGTCGCCGAGGCCAAGGCCCAGGTCTCCGGCCCCGTCACCGTCGGCATGAGCCTGCTCGACGAGGACGGCACACCCATCCTCTACAACGACGTGCTGCGCGACGTGCTGGTGAAGCACCTGGCGCTCAAGGTCCGCTGGCTCGCCCGCCAGATCGAGGCGGCGGGGGCGCGGCCCGTCATCTTCGTGGACGAGCCGTTCCTCACGTCGTTCGGTACGCCCTTCTTCGGCTGGACGCGTCCCGAGCAGCCGCGCGAGGTGCTCGAGCAGGTCTACGCCGCCGCGCCCGTCAAGGGCACCCACTGCTGCGCGAACACCGACTGGACGATTTTCCTCCAGAGCAGCGTGGACATCGTTTCCTTCGACGCCTTCGGCTATGCGACCGCGTTCCTCACGTATCGCGAGGCGCTGGTGGAGTTCGTGCGACGCGGCGGCAACATCGCCTGGGGCATTGTGCCGACGGATCCCGAGGCACTGGCCGCCACGAGCGCCGACGAGCTGGTCGGCCGGCTTCGCGAGCAGATTGACAAACTGGCCTCCTACGGCCTCGACCGCGAGGCCATTCTGCGCCAGAGCCTGTTCACCCCGTCCTGTGGCCTCGGCAGCCGCCCGCCCGAGACGGCTCGCCCGGCCTTCACCATAGCACGGGCAATTTCCCAGACGCTTCAAAGAGAGGAGTCTGCCTGCTGATGTCACGCGTAGCGCATGCGGCCTGGTGCGCCATCGTGCTTCTCGTGCTGTGTCGCATCGCGCTCGCCGACGATGCGGTGCCTCCTCCCGCGCGGCTGCCCGCCGAGGTGATCGTGTCGGGCCGGACCTCGACGGTGAAGGAAGTGAAGACCCTTCGCGTCGGGGACATTGTGCCGCGAACCTACTCCGGGAGGCGGTTGCACAACACTCCCGGCTTCGTGTGGTACGTGAGCGAACACTACGCGCTGAAGACCGACTACAAGGAGGACCGCGCCCACTTCTATCTGCGGCTCCTGGAGCTGGCCTACCCGCATTACGTGGAGCTCTTCGGCTCCGAACCGCCCGGCATCCACGAGAAGCGGATGGCTGTGGTCTACGCCAGCACCAAGGAGAAGCTCAACGAGGCCCTCCTCTCCGATGGCATCGCGTGGAACTTCGGCGGCGGGGGCATCACGTTCGAGGGCTACTGCTGCGCCTACGCCTACCCGAGCGGCACGCTCCAGTACCATCAGCGCTACATCCTGCTCCACGAGTGCACCCACCTCTTCCAGATGTGCCTCGCCGGCACTCTCGGCACCACGCCCGGCTGGTACTACGAGGGGATCGCCGACTCCTTCGGCAGCCACGTCTACGATGCCAAGAAGCAGCAGCTCACGGTGAACGTCTTCGACAAGGCGACGACGGCCGATTTCCTTGACATCGGCCTCGCCGAGCTCAGGAAGAAGCCGATGACGCTCCAGGAAGTCCACGACAAGGGCGGCGCGGGGCGCGGCGTGAACTTCCTCACCGCCCACTTCTTCAGCGACGACCCCGACCGCCTCCAGCGGTTCCGCATCTGGCGCGACGAGATGTTCCGCCTGAGGCCCAGCGGCAAAGCCGTCACCGAGACCTCCGCCCGCCTGCTCCAGGAGCTTTTCGGCCCGTGGGACAGGCTGAACGCCGACTTCAGGAAGTGGGCTGATTCGCTCCGGAACACCTTTCACTACGCCGAGTGGGGCTGGGAGCAGGAGGGGAACGTCCTGTGGTCCTACGGCTTCGCCGAGGGCGGCAGGCTCTCGCAGACCGATGTGTTCCTGATCCCAAACCAGAGGCCGACGTATGACCCGTTCCGCATGGACTATCCCGCCGAGGAGATGCCGCCGCTCGTCGGCCCCGTCGAACGTGGCGTGGCGGAGCCCGCGGTGGGCGCCCTCGTGAGCTTCGCCCGCTGCCCCGGGCGCGGGGTGGCCGGCCTCGGCCTCGGCCTGGCGCCCGACGAGAAGAACAAGTGCAATTGCCTCAAGCTCCTCATCGTCCAGGGCAAGGAGCTGTTGATGGAAGGCACGGACCTCGGTGCTGAGAAGAAGGCCGTGCCCTTCCCCGACGCTTTCCGCGAGGCGGCGAAGGCCGGCGGCCATCGCTTCGGGCTGACGGCGACGATCGCCAAGGCCGCTCTCGAGGTCACCCTTCGCGCGGGCGCCGACCCCGGCAAGCTCGCCGAGTTCAAGGCATCCCTGCCCGTCAACGAGGCGCAGCGGGAGCGATTGCTCTCGAAGCCGCTGACGATTCTCTCCCGCGACGGCTGGCACGAGGTCACGCCGTTCGGCGACGACCGCCGCCGGCTGGAGCCCGACCTCTCGGTGCCCGCCCCGCGCAGCCGCTGGCGCAGCCCCGGCGACCACCTCCTCGCCGCCGTCTATAAGGCGGCCTGGCGCCTCGGCAAGCACGCCCCGCCGCCGCTCATCGCGCTCCGCGACCGCATGCTCGCCGCCGCGACCCTGGACGCGGAGAAGCAACGGGCCGCCGTGGCCGCCTTCGAGAGCGGCATCAAGGCCGTGATTGGCGGCGTCCGCGCCTGCGGCGCCCCCGCCGAAGCCAAGCAGGTCGCCATCGCCGACCTGCTCGGCTTGTCCCTGAGCCTGGAGCTGGCCTCCGACGCGGCGCCGGGCCACGCGCGCC
The DNA here is from genome assembly GCA_035527715.1 of Planctomycetota bacterium. Taxonomy (GTDB): domain Bacteria; phylum Planctomycetota; class PUPC01; order DSUN01; family DSUN01; genus DSUN01. Next base: position 15,952 of record DATKZY010000192.1, read on the forward strand.
TGACGGCCTACCTGCATGCCCCGCTCCTCGGCCAGGCCACGGGCAACCTGGGCTTCACCGTCGAGCCAGCGGACGCCCTCACTACGCGGCCCGCCCCCGACCAGGTCGTGATCGAGGCCGGCGAGAACCTCGTGAGCCGACGCGTCTACCGCCTGGCCCCCTCGCACCAACCGTTCACGGCCAAGGCCAGTGCGTGGCTCATCTGGCGAGGCGAAGAGGTCGTCCTCCAGGCCGCGCGAGGCGGCCGCCCCTCCATCCCCGGCTGGTGGGTCATCGGGCCGTTCGACAACCCGGGCGGCGATACCACGGACATCGCCAATCCCCCCGAGAAGGAGCCAAGCGATCTGGCGAAGAAGTACACCGGAAAGGGCGGGAAACCCGTCGCCTGGCGCAAGGTCGAGCGGGACCCCTCGCTCGATGTCGGCGCGGAGCACCTTGTGAACTTCATCCAGCTCTACGGCCCGACCGAGAACGCCGCGGCCTATGCCCTCTGCTGGCTCGACGCGCCTGAGGTGATGGAGGCGGTCCTCGCCCTCGGCTCCGACGACGGCGTCGTCGTCTGGCTCAATGGCGAGAGGGTCCACACCAACCTCGTGCCCAGGCCCTACGGCTCGAGGGCCGACCGCGTGCCCCTGCGCCTCCGGAAGGGCCGCAACCCGCTCCTGCTGAAGATCACTCAGGGCATGGGCGACTGGTCCTTCGCCGCCCATTTGGACGACGCCGCAGGCGAGCCGCTCAAGACCATAACCGTATCGCTTGAGGAAAGTAAGCGGTGAGGAAGAGCGACGGTTCCTCACGCCCGGGCTCAGTTGAGCACCGGCTCGCCGGTGACGACGCGGATCACGTCGTTGGTTTCCTCGTCCAGGTAGGCGGGCAGGCGGACCTTGCCCTCGCGACACCTGTAGTGCCATTGCTCCCAGATCAGGTCGCTGCGCGGCGATTCCTCCCTTTCGGGCTTGCCGAAGGCGGCCTCGAATTCCGCGAGGCTGGGGCCGCGGATGCCCTTGCGGATGCCTGTGCCGGAGCAGGTCTCGCAGCGCTTCTCCGCGCCCGTCTCGCGGTCGGCAAGCTTGCCCGTGCCCTCGCAGTCCCGGCACGGCCCCTCGAAGGGGGTTTTCATGCTCTGAAGCCTGGCCTTGAACTCCTCGAAGGACAACCCCGCGGTCTTCGATGAGCTGCCGCAGGAAGCCAGGGCGAGGGCGAGCAGTGGAAGGGTGAACAACGCGGCGCGTCTCACGGCTCCTCCTATGGCGGCGGCGGCCGCCTCACTTGCGCATCGGCTCCCCATCGTTGTCGTAGACGCAGCCAGCCTCGTCCCAGAGATCGTCTACGATGTCGGCGGTGGGAATGCCGTCGGCATGGGTGTCGAAGAACAGGCAGTTGGTCTTCTTCATGAGGTGTCGCGGGACGGGCCGACGGGGATCCGAGTGCCAGTAGGTGAACGCGCCGGGCTCTCCCGGCCGGTTGTCGTAGGGGAAGCGGACGCAGCCGTTGACGTTGGCCGCGTCGCTCTCCATCCAGCGCTCGGGGGGGTCGTCCTTGTTGGTGACGACCCCGGTGTCGCAGATGACGAGCGTCCCGGCGGGATTCGTGACCCTGTCGAACAGCTTGGTGTGGTCGTTCATGGCCGTCCCCGCGCCGTAGATCTGGTCGGGCCCGCACCACATGTGGTTCAGCCCGTACCCGTACTTGCAGAGGTTCTTGGCCGGGCAGCGGAAGAGCTCGGGGTCCGGGGTGAACGGCTCGAGGTTCTTGTACCAGTAGGGGAACGTGTTGGGCGACTTGGCGCTGGGCGAGCCCGAGGGCGGCATCAGCCCCGTGTGATGCGCGATGTAGAGCACGAGGCCCGCGCTGATCTGGTGGAGGTTGCTCCAGCAGTTCGCGCTCCTCGCGGCCTTGATCGAGTTGCTGATGGCCGGCAACACGAGCGACGCGAGGATGGCGATCACGCCAATCACGACGAGCAGCTCCACGAGCGTGAAGCCGCCACGGCCCCCATCACAGCCCCCAGACGGCGCGCTCCGCGGACGGAAGCCGCGCTCCCGCTCTGCCTGCATGCCCGGCCCCCCTGAGCTGTTCTCCCGTGCCTGAGCCCCCCTGCGTCCTGCCGCGCGCCCTGGCGCCGCCTCACTTTCGCTTCGGCATCCCGTTGTTGTCGTAGATGCACCCCGCCTCGTCCCAGAGGTCGTCAACGATCTCCGCCGTGCGAATGCCGTCGCCGTGGCCATCGAAGAACAGGACGGTGGTCTTCCTGCCGAGATGCCGCGGGACCGGACGACGCGGGTCCGAGTGCCAGTACGTGTACTTGCCCGGCTCGCCCGGCCGGTTGTCGTAGGGAAACCGGACGCAGCCGTTGACGTTCGCCGCATCGCTCTCCTGCCAATCGTCGGGCGGGTCGTCCTTATTGGTGACCACGCCCGTGTCGCAGATCAGGAGGGTGCCCGAGGGGTTCTCGACGGTGACGAATTCCTTGGTCCTGTTCCACATCGCCGCGCCGTCGCCGTAGATCTGGGAAGGGCCGCACCACATGTGGTTGAGCCCATAGCCCCACTTGGCGCGCTTCTTTGCCGGGCAGCAGAACACGCCAGTGCCCTGAATGAACGGCTCGAGGTTCTTGTACCAATAGGGGAATCTGTACGGCGCAGCCGTGCTCGGCGACCCCGAGGGCGGCATGAAGCCGTCGGTCGCCTTGACGTACATCATGAACGCCGCGGAAACCTGGTGGAGATTGCTCCTGCAGTGCGCGCTGGCGGCGCTCTTCATCGCGTTGCCGATGACGGGCAGGAGGAGCATCGCCAGGATGGCCATGATGGCGACGACGACAAGGAGCTCGATGAGCGTGAAAGCCCTCCCGCTGCGGCCGGCTGCCGCCTCGGGAGCCGCGCGGAGGGTTACGGGTAGGTTACTCATGGGCCGTCTCGCTATGCGCGCCGGGAGCCCACGCTCCATTATGCCCCTCCAGCAGCGCAGCGTCAAGCGCTTTCAGTGCCTTTTTCCTCAGGCCCTTCCGGCAACTCCTCTCTTCGGCTACAATGTGCCGGCGGACAGGCTCGGGCCGGCCGGGCGTGCCTTCGCCGCGCACGGTGCAGGCCGCGAGGGGACTCTGGCGAGAGACGTCGCCGTCTCTCTGGGACAACCGGATTGGTGCAGGCACTGGACATGGCATCTCACAAGCCATCAGCGGAGTTCAGGGGGACCGACCAGATCATCTGCGGCGACGTGCTCGCCGTGCTGGCGAAGGTTCCGCGCGAATCGGTGCACCTGATCGTCACCTCGCCGCCCTATAATCTCGAGAAGCCGTACGCCGAACACAACGACGACCTCGACGACCGCGAGTACCTCGCCTGGATGAAACAGGTCTGGGCCGCCTGCCACAAGCTGCTCGTGCCGGGCGGGCGCCTGTGCGTGAATATCGGCGAGAACAAGCGCCAATACATCTCGAATCCCCACTACAGCGCGTTCATTCAGCAACTCGTCGGGCTGAAGATGCTTTATCGCGGCACGATCATCTGGAACAAGCATTCGGCCGCAAAGCACTGCGCCTGGGGCTCGTGGAAGAGCCCCTCAAATCCCCACCTCGTGCCCCGCCACGAATACATCATCGCCTTCTCGAAAGGGCAGTGGAAGCTCGAAGGCAAGCCCGAGGACGTGGACATCACGCCCGAGGAGTTCATGGACTGCACGCGCAGCGTGTGGGTGTTCGGCACGGAGAGGAAATCGCGGATCGGCCACCCGGCTCCGTTCCCAGAGGCGCTGCCCGAGCGGCTGATCAAGTTCTACACGTTCAAGGGCCAGACCGTGCTCGACCCGTTCGCGGGGAGCGGGACGGTGGGCGTGGTGGCGGCACGGCTGGGGCGCCACTTCATCCTCGGCGACAACTCGCCCCAATACTGCAAGCTTGCCCAGAAGCGCATCGCCGACGAACACGGCCTGTTCCTCACGCCGAGAGTGATTCCAGTCGAAGAGCTGTGAAGAGATGCAGGGGAACTTTCTGGCAGAAAGTTCCTCCCACGCCCTCTTCAAAGACTCTCCCACTGGCGGGGG
>DATKZY010000193.1:0-52476 GCA_035527715.1 Planctomycetota bacterium
TCGGCGACTACGGCGAAGTCCTCGTCATGGACTGGGGCCTGGCCAAGATCGTGCGCAATGCCGATGTGGGCGGGGCCTCCGTGCCCCGCGATACTGTGGGGGGGCCGCCCCCGGCCCGCGAAGAACGCGGGGCAGAGACGCCCCGCCTACAAGACGGAGCGCCCCCGGCCGCCCGCGCACCGGCCGGCATCGTCTCCGACCGCCAGGAGGTCACTGCCCTACAGACCCTCGCCGGCTCGATGATGGGCACACCCGCCTACATGTCGCCCGAACAGGCCAAGGGCGAGCTCGACCACATTGACGCGCGCTCCGACCTCTGGTCGCTGGGCGCGATCCTCTACGAAATCCTCACCCTCGAGCGCGCCGTGTCGGGCGACACCACCTACGCCATCCTCGCCAACGTCCTCAAGGGCCACATCGTCCCGCCCGAGCAGCGCGCACCGAAGCGAAACGTCCCCCGCGAGCTATCCGCCATCGTGATGAAGTGCCTCCACAAGAACCGTGCCCATCGCTACCGCAGCGTCCTCGACCTCAGGCGCGACATCAGCCTCTTCCTCGAAGGCCGCAGCGTCTCCGCAGCGCCCGACACCTTTTCGCAAGCCGTCGTGAAGCTCATCAAGAGGAACAAGGGTGTGAGCGCAGCCGTTGGCGCAGCGGCTGTGCTCCTCATCGCCATCACCACGGTCTTCATCGTTCGCCTCGCCGGCGAGCGCAATCGCGCCCTTGCGAGCGAACGTCGGGCAGTCACGAATGAGAAGGCAGCGGTTGCTGCCCGTGACGCCCAGCATGCCATAGCCCTGGCTGCCTCGAAGCGCCAGGCCGAGAGCGCCGTCCGCGCCGCCAGCGAAGGCCGGATGACCGAAGCCGAGGCCCGCGCCACCGCCGCCGTCGAGGTCATGCCCGACGGCCCCTGGGGCCACTACGCCCTCGGCGTCCTCGCGCACGAGAAGAAGGACTTTGCTGCTGCCCGCAAGCACCTCGACGAAGCCCTCCGCCTCGACCCGGACCACCAGCCATCCACGCTTCTCCACATCACCGTCCTCGCCGCCTCTGGCGACCTCGCCCACTTCGAAACACTCGCCGCCGAAGCCGACAAGTGCAGCGACTGGAAAGCCCTCGTCGCCGCGGGTCACGCGCTCTACGGAGCACAGCGCTACGCTCCTTCAGCCAAAGCCTTTCAGCGCGCCGTTGCCCTCATGCAAAAGGAAAAGGGGACAGCGCTGCATGCGATCGCCCAGGCAAGAGACAAGGCCGAACGGTCCAGCGCTTGCCTGAAGACGGAGGGTTTCTGGGATTCGATCAAGAACCTGCCCCATCAGGAACAGCGTGCGCGTATCGCCAGTATGTTGGACGAGATTTACCCCAGAAGCCCCGGAAGCACGGTCAGCGCCTCCGTGTTGCCAACAAGCGCTGGTGAACTGGCCATCAACTTGCGTGGACCCGCTATCAGATGGCTAGACCCCCTCCGCACCATGCCGCTGACATCCCTGCGCGTCATATATGCTCAGGTCAGCGACTTGGCTCCTCTCAGAGGCATGCCGCTAAGGACACTGGATCTCACGGGCACGACCATGAGCGACCTCGGCCCGCTGAAGGGAATGCCACTGGAGGACCTCATAGGCGTCGGTGCCAACGTGAGCGACTTGGCCCCATTGATGGGCATGCCGTTGAGACGTCTCTGGTGTGATGCGCCCAAGATCAGCGACATTAGCCCGCTCAAAGGTATGCCTCTGGCCGAGTTAGCCATTCAGAGTCGAGGCGTAACGGACCTCAGCCCGCTTGCCGGCATGAGCCTGGCGCGCCTCAGCGTGAAGGGCACCTCGGTAACAGATCTGCGCCCCCTTAGAGGCATGCCGCTCTGGCACCTGCGGTGCTCCGGTTGTTCTGCCCTCAAAGATCTCAACGCTCTCAGGGGCCTGCCTCTCAAGGAGTTGTTCTGCGAGAACACCGGGGTCACAAACCTCGAGCCATTGAGAGGCATGCCCTTGCTTAAGCTGGTTGCCTTCGGGACCGGCGTGAAGGACCTCACCCCCCTGGCTGGCCTGAAGTTGAAGGAGTTCTCGCCTCCGTCGAAGAGGCAGCTCACGGCGGAGTCGCTGAAGGTGGTCGAGGAACTGGAGAAGCAGGGGTGCAAGATCAACTGGACGGAATGAGCACGGCAAGACAGGTTGTCGGTGTTCGGTGATCGGTTGTCGGGTCAAGAGATTCGCGGAGATTCGCGCGAGTGGGGTATCCCCTTGACTCCAGTGACCACAACATGTTGTGCCGCGGACTCCGCGTGCGAAAAGCTGCGTTTGCCCCCGCATTCCGCATCCCACGGGCAAACGGCGACCACAAGAGGCGAATGGGCCGGCTACTGCTGATTGGGATTACTGGAGTCAAGGGGATACCACCCTCGCGCGATTCGCGGTCACTCGGCCGGTGTTCGGTGTTCGGGTACGGAGGGGGTAGGAGAGGGCTATCGGGTGTGGCCGTGAAGGGGCATTGGTCTCGGTGCCCAAGCGAGCGCGTGGCTTGACACCGCGGGGGCAGGACGGTAGACTGCGGGTAACAGCGGCGGCCATTGCCGCCAAGGAGGTAAGCCGATGGGCGTAAGCCTGACGATTCCCGACTCAATTGCTCAAGCGATCCGCCTGCCGGAAGAGCGGTTGTCCAAGGAGCTGCTGTGCGAGCTGGCGACGGCCTTGTATGGGCACGGGCTGCTCGGCTTCGGCAAGGCCAGAGAGCTGGCCGGCGTGGGGAAGTACGAGTTCGGCCAGATGCTGGGCAGCCGCAGCATCCCTCGCCACTACACGCGCGAGGAGCTTGAGGACGACCTGGATTATGTCGACCGTCGCTAACACCTCGGCCGTCATGAACCTGGCGATCATCGGGCACCTGGCCCTGCTTCGCGAGCAGTTCGGCGAGGTCCTTGTGCCCCGTGCGGTCGTCGAGGAGTTGCGCCTGGCCGAGGACCTTCCTGGCAATGAGGAGGTCCGCGAGGCGATCCGAGCGGGCTGGCTCCAACCCCGTGACGCGAAGCAACAGGCATTGGTCAGATCGTTGGGGCGGGAACTCGACCTCGGCGAGGCAGAGGCCATCGCGTTGGCCATTGAGCTGAACGCAGAGAAGGTCCTTCTGGACGAGCGGGACGCCCGACGGGTTGCGAAATCCCAGGGATTGAGGGTGACGGGGGTAGTCGGCATCCTGCGCCGTGCCTGGCGGGAGAAGAGGATTCCGTCGTTGCGGGAGGCCATAGGCCGGTTGCGGGACGAGGCGGGTTTCCACCTCGACGAACAGCTCATCGAGGAGGTGCTGAGAGACGCCGATTAGTCCGCCTGCCGAGGCATGACCACGAAGGAAGCAGCTCACGGCGGAGTCGCTGAAGGTGGTCGAGGAGCTGGAGAAGCAGGGGTGCAAGGTGCATTGGATGGAGTGAGCCAGAAGGCAGACAACAGAGGGCAGACGACAGAGGAGAGATGACGGCAGGAGAGGAGGCAGGTGTTCGGGGATCGGGGTCAGGAGCAAGAGATTCGCGGGGATTCGCGGCATCCCGGGCGTAAGCCTTTGATGGTGCTTGAGTTGCGTCGGCATCCCAGGGGCTCGTGTGCGTAAGCCAAAGCCTGCAGCACACATACGTCCCAACCGCAGCGGCGGGAGAGGGTGCGTCTCAGAATGCCAACCGCCTCGCGTTGGCAGGGCTGGCATTGTGAGCAAATCGGCTATCCGGCTGCGTCCGGCCAGGAGTTCTCAGAATGCCAACCCCTGAGAGGGAGAGTTGGCATTCTGTGAATTTGGCGGGGCAGGAACGGCGTGGACAAGCGCGCGGAAGAGGGCCATCTGGTCGGGGCGGGTGCGCATGCGCTCGGGATGCCACTGGATGCCGAGGAGGAAGCTCGCGCCCGTGCCCTCGATGGCTTCGACGACGCCGTCGGGGGCGCGGGCGACGATGCGCAGGCCCTCTCCCAGTGTGCCGACGGCCTGGTGGTGCGAGCTGTTGACCCGCAGGCGTCCGCCGCCCACGACGCCGGCGAGCCGCGAGTCCGCCGCGACCTCGACGTCGTGGAACGGTTCGTCGCCGCCCGCCCACTGGTGGACGATGGCCGCGCCAAACGCATCGGGGACGTGTTGGATGAGCGTGCCGCCGAGGGCGATGTTGACGAGTTGGGCTCCGCCGCAGATGCCGAGGACGGGCAGGCCTCGCTCGAGCGCGGCGCGGGCGAGGCAGAGGTCGAAGGTGTTGCGGCGAGGGTCCAGGAGTTGCGTGGCCGGGTGGCGCGGCTCGCCGTAGGCCGCGGGATCGTAGTCGCGCCCGCCGGTGAGGACCAGGCCGTCCACGATGTCCACGAGAGCGGCGACGCCGCTCCCGTCCACCGGCGCCAGGAGGACGGGCAGGCCGCCGGCGTCGAGGACGCTTCCGATGTAGTTCCAGTTGACCTTGGCGATCTCGACGCCCGCGGCTGTCGTGAGGTCGCAGTTGAGTGCGATGCGCGGCTGGGTCATTCGGCGCCCCTCCGCAGGAAGCGGCCGTTGCGGAGGCCAGTGAGCTCGCCGCCCTTGATGGCGAGCGCCCCGTTGACCAGAACGAAACGCACGCCGACCGAGTACTGCTGGGGGTGTTCGTAGGTGGCGCGGTCGGCGATGGCGGCGGGGTCGAAGACCGTGACGTCGGCCGCCGCTCCGGGGCGCAGGATGCCTCGGCGCTTGAGGCCCAGGCGGCTCGCGGGCAGGCCGGTCATGCGCCGCACGGCGTCGGGGAGCGAGAGGACGCCCAGCTCGCGGACATAGCGCCCGAGGACGCGCGCGCACGTGCCGTAGCTGCGCGGGTGGGGCTTGCCGACGGCGGTCGGTCCCACGGCGGAGCGCGACGAGCTGTCGGAGCCGATGGCCACAAAGGGGAGGCGGAGCCACTTGGCGAGGTTCTCCTCGCACATCGTGAAGTGGACGATGCTGGTGCGCCCTTTGCTGGCGGTGAGGAGGTCGAGGAGGACTTCGGCGGGGTCCTTGCCCGCCTCGGCGGCGAGGTCGTGCAGGGAGCGCCCCTCGGCGCGGCGCCAGTCGTCGCACGCGGCATCGGCGATGTGCAGCGCCTGCCAGGCCGCGGGGGTGGGGAAGTCGGCGGCCAGAGCGTCGAGGAGCTTGCCGCGTGTGGCCGGGTCGGCGATGCGCTCGAGCATGCGGCTCCGGCCCCCCTCGCGCGCCCAGCCGGGCAGTTGCGAGGAGAGGCTGGTGGACGAGGCGACGTAGGGGTAGCGGTCGCAGGCGATGTCAATCCCCTCGGCGCGGAGCGCGTGGAGCCGCTCGGTCACGCGGTCGGCCTTGCCCCAGTTGGCCCGGCCAGACACCTTGACGTGCGAGAGCTGGAGGCGCACGCCGGCGCTGCGCCCGACGCCGACGAACTCCTCAATGGCCTCCTCGACGGCGCCGCCCTCGTTGCGGATATGCGACGCATAGAGCGCGCCGTGCCGGCCCACTGGCTCGCACAGCGCGGCCAACTCGTCGGGGCGGGCGAACATCCCGGGCGTGTAGTAGAGGCCCGACGAGAGGCCGAAGGCGCCGGCATCCAGGGCCTTCTCGACCTCGCGGCGCATGGCGTCGAGCTCGGCCGCAGTGGGCGCGCGGTCGGCCTCGCCCATCACGGCCTGGCGGACGTTTCCGTGGCCGACGAGCGTCGCGCGGTTGATGCCGGGGCGGGCGTCGTCGTGGCGCCGGGCGTAGTCGTCCAGAGTCGCCCAGTCCACCGTGATCCCGTGGCGCTCGGAGCTGGCGGCCCGCTCGGCGAGCATGGTCTGGTTTTGCGGGAAGGGCGACTCGCCGCAGTTGCCGAGGACCTCGGTGGTCACGCCGTCGTGGAGCCGCGCCGGGGCCTCCGGGCACAGCAACGGGTACACGTCGCCGTGCGTGTGGAGGTCAATGAACCCGGGCGCGACCACCAGGCTCGATGCATCGAGCACGCGCGCGGCATCGGCCCCTGGGAATGCTCCGATGGCCTCGATGATGTCGGCGCGGATGCCCACATCGGCGCGCAGCGGCTCGCCGCCGCTGCCATCGAGGACCATGCCACCGCGGATCAGGATGTCGAATGCCATGTCACGCGGCCCTTTCCTGCCCGCACGCGGAGCCGCCGCCGCGCGCGAGCGGGTTCCGCGAGAGGTGTGGGTAACCTGTGCAATTCCGAGACCCTCCAGACACTGCTCGCGCGGCCTGGAGCGCAGTCGCGGCGAAACGGCGGACCCGGCGGCCTGCGCCTGAGGACCGATAACGCTGCATCATGACGGAAGTGATTGATGGAGCTGGCTTTACATCGCGGCATCTGCGGCGGTGTGGAAACCATGTGGACAACCTGTGGAAACCCCGTTCGCCGCCGCCCCGCGCAAGGCCCGCCCGTGCGCACAGGGCGCGATTGTGGGTAACTCCATCGCGTGCAACCGCCCCCATTATCCACAGGATTTCCAGAAATGCAAGGTGCGGAACCCGACGCTTTCTGCGAAAAAAAGACTTGCAACGCCTGAAGTGCTAACTATAATGGAGGCGGATGGATCAGATCAAGTGTCGGGGCGTGGAGACGGTCGTCATGTCGAGGCAGGCATGGCTTAGTGGCGTGTTGTCCGTAGCCGTGGTGGTTCTCCTCGCCCTGTTGTTCGTCGTCCGCCAGTCCCCGTCGGCGCAGGGACAGGTGAGCGAGGGACAGGCGGACAAGGTGATCGCTCTGGCATCCACCCATGCGGGCGGGAGCGTCTTGTACGTCATCGACACGTCGCGCGAGGTGGTGCTGGTCTACGGGTTCCACAACCCCGGGCCGGGGAAAACGGCCGACGTTCGGACGGGCGCCTTCGAGTTCCTGGCCGGCCGCTCGTACCGGTGGGATCTCCTGCTTGCATCGAAGCGGGAGTACGCGCTCCGAGGCGTTCGCACCCTCAGCGGCCTGCGCCCGGCGGGGCCTGGAAGCTCAGAGGAGGAGTACAAGCGCGCGGGAGAATGACTGCGCGCCACTGCCGCCCAGCGCCCCGGTGCGGCGCGGGCATGGCCCAGAATAGGTGAGGCGACATGGCGGAAGAATACCTGCCGTTCGAAGGTGCCCTCGGGGCGCTCCAGATGCCAGAGGCGGAATTGCGGGCACTCGTGGCCCAGGGCAAGCTCCGCGCGTTCCGCGACGGGAACATGCTGAAGTTCCGCCGCTCGGACATCGAGGCGCTTCGCACACAGCACGACGCGGAGCGCACCCTCGTAATCCAGCCCGGACCCGACGCGGACACGGCGGTGCCCCAGGTCGTGACCCCGCCTGCTGTCGAGAGCAGCGACTTCCTGAGCGACGAGCCGTTCGAGTTCGACGACACGGCCGAAACCCTCGTCGGTGGCACGCACCTCTCTGGCAGCGGCACGGGGGATGTCGAGCTCTCGCTCGAGCCCTCGGCCCCGGCCGCGCCCCACGAGCCCTCGACCAAGGTGCCCACGATCGAGCTGACGCCTCCTGACACGGGGACCGACGACACGCAGGTGCCGACCCTCGACCTCGGCGAGGCGGTGGACACCGGGAGCGCCACCGGCGACACCGAGGTCCCCACGATGGTGCTGGGGCTCGACCAGTACGACGACACGCAGTCGGCCACGGAGGACGTGGCGACCGAGGAAGTGTCGCTCGAGCCCGGCGAGCTGGGGAGCGACACGGAGGAGGCGACGGCGCCGTTCGAGGGCCTCCAGCCGCAGGACGACCTCGACGGGTTGCGCCCCGGGACCGGGGGGGTGCCTGGCACGGGCCAGATCGGCACCGGCAGGGTGACCCCGGCGTCGGCGTTCGGCACGGGCGAGGCCCTCTTCGTGCGCGAGCAGCCTTCCGCCCTCTACACCGTGATGAACGCGATGGCGGCCTTCGTGCTGGTGGTGCCCGGCGCCCTGTTCTTCTACTGTGTGGCCAGCTCCAAGGTGCCCGACTGGGAGTTCCTGAAATCCATTATCGGCTTCTTCTGGGACCTCATCGGCGACAAGCCGATCGTTCCGTAGCTCTAGGGTCCTGTCTGTCTTCCCCGTGGGCCGGCGCGCTCCTGTGTCGGCCAGCGATTCTGTCCCCCAACCACGTCCCCGTGAAGGAGGAAGGTTGCGCAATGAAGGGCTATCTATCGAAGGCGGGCATGGTGGCGCTCATCGCGCTCATGATGGCTTCCCAGGGCTGCCTGGTCCCCTGGAAGAAGTACATCACGCTCAAGCGCAAGTACGAAGAGGCGATCCGCGAGCTGGCGGCCAAGGACAGCCAGCTCGCCGACGCGAACACGCGGATTGACGCGCTCCGCGACCAGCTCAAGGCGAAGGACCAGCTCATCGCTCTCTACGAGGAGAAGTACAAGGACGCCGGCCTCCTGGCCAAGAAGGCCCGCGAGGACCTCGAGCGGCTGACAAGGAAGGTCGAAGACCTCAAGGGCCTGGGCGAAGGCATCGAGGTCGTGGGCAACACGGTGATCATGCCCGACAAGCTCCTCTTCCCGCTGGGCAGCGCCGAGGTCTCCGAGGCCGGCAGGAAGATCCTCGAGGAAGTCGCCAACCGCTTCAAGGGCGGCACCGAGCTCCTCCAGATTGACGGCCACACGGACGACGTGCGGGTCGCCAAGGCAGAGACCGTGCGGAAGTTCGAGGACAACTTCGGCCTCGCGGCGTTCCGCGCGAAGGCCGTGCTGAACCTCCTGGCCAAGCACGGCATCGCCGAGAACCGCATGTACCTGCGGGCCTTCAGCATGTACCGGCCCCGGCTGCCCAACACCAACGACGCCTCGCGGGCCAGGAACCGCCGCGTCGAGGTGATGTTCTTCCCGCCCGAGGCCCTCGGGCCCAAGGCGGAAGAGCCGAAGCCGGAAACCCCGGCACCCGAGGCCCCGAAGCCCGCGCCCGCCAAGCCGGCCGAAACGATGTAGCCTGGCACGCAAAGGAAGCGAACCCCCATGAGAACGAAGGTCGCGATGGCCCTGGCCCTCCTGCCGGCCGCGGCGCTGCTCGTCGCGGGCTGCATGGTCCCTGCCAGCAAGTACAAGGCCGTCCAGGCGGAAAACGACAGCCTGAAGAAGCTCCTCGACGACAAGGAAAAGGAGATCAACACCCAGCAGGACGCGTTCCGCAAGCGCTTCGAGGACGCGTCGCGCCAGCTCGAGCTCTACAAGAAGCAGGCGACCGCTCCGAAGCCCGAGACCGAGAAGGCCGTGAAGGCCGTGGACGACGAGCGGAAGAAGTGGGAGGACCAGATCCGCGCGCTCGGGATCGGCGACGTGCGCGACGGCCGCCTCGTGCTCCAGGGCGAGCTGGTCTTCGACACCGGCAAGACCACCGTCAGCAAGAGGGGCGCGCAGGCCCTCGACAAGATCGCCGCCGCCTTCAAGGCCAAGGACGTGATCATCCAGATTGACGGCCACACCGACGCGACGCCGGTGAAGCGCCCCACGAGCCTCAGGGTCTACGGCGACAACATGGGCCTTGGCGCCGACCGCGCCCTGGCCGTGTTCCGCTACCTCGCCAAGAAGGGCATCCCCGAGAAAAACATGTTCGTCCGCAGCTTCGGCGAGTCGTGGCCTGTGGCCGGCAACGCCACGGAGCCGTCGCGCGCCAAGAACCGCCGCGTGGAAATCCTCTTCATCCCGGCCTCCCTGGTGCCGCGCGCCAGCGCCAAGTAGTCCCGCCCCTGCACACACGAGGCCCGCCCGGCCCTGCGCCGGCCGGGCCTCTCTCATGAGAATCGTCGGACCAGTCCAACGCGGCTCGCCTGCCCCGCCTGCCTTGGCCCGCATTTCCGACTAGATCTGCCTGGAGGCGCGCAAGAAAGCCTGTCATTCCGAGCGGAGCGAAGTCGAGGAACCTTTCGGGGCACAGAGCCAACGTGATGGAGGACACCCCGTTGCCGGCGCTCACTCCCCTGAAAGGCGCTTCGACAAGCTCAGCATGACAAAAGGGAGGGGTGCGTCACTCGCAGGGGCGCTGGCTGCTGAGAAATGTGCCCTACCGCCCGTGGCCGGCGTCCCTCGCGGGTCGCTTGAGGCCGTAGTCGCGGATCTTGCGGTCGAGCCGCGGGCGGGAGATGCGCAGGAGGGAGGCCGCACGGGTCTTGTTCCAGCCGGCGAGCGCCAACACGTCGGCGACGTGCCGCCGCTCCGCCGCCGCCAGGGCCAGGTCCTCGGGCAGGTCCTCGCGCGACACGAAGCCGCGCCGCACGTCGCGCGGCAGGTGGCGGGGCAGAAGGCGCTCGGCGGCGCCGAGGACCATGGCCCGCTCGAGCACGTTGCGCAGCTCGCGGACGTTGCCGGGCCAGGCGTAGGCCTCGAGGGCGCGGCGGGTCGCATCGTCCACGGCGGGAGCCTGGCGACCCATCTCCTTCGCAATCGCGGCCAGGAAGTGCTCGCACAGGGGCGCGATGTCCTCCGCCCGCTCCCGCAGCGGCGGCAGGACGACCTCGATGACCTTCAGCCGGTAGTAGAGGTCCTGGCGGAACTCGCCCGAGGCCAGGGCGGCCTCCAGGTCGCGATTCGTCGAGGCGATGAGGCGCACGTCCACCCGCAGGGAGCGGGTGCCGCCGACGCGCTGGAACTCGCGCTCCTGGAGGACGCGCAGGATCTTGGCCTGGGTGCTCGGCGGCATCTCGCCGATCTCGTCGAGGAAGATCGTGCCGCCGTCGGCCTGCTCGAACCGGCCCATGCGGCGCTCGGTGGCGCCGGTGAAGGCGCCCTTCTCGTGGCCGAACAGCTCGCTCTCCAGAAGGGTCTCGGGCACGGCCGCGCAGTTCACGCACACGAAGGGCCGGCCGCGGCGCTGGCCCAGGGCGTGCAGGCTGCGGGCGATCACCTCCTTGCCCGTGCCGCTCTCGCCGCGCAGGAGCACGGTGGCATCGGTCTGGCTCACGCGCTGCACGAGGCCGGCCAGCTCGCGCATCGCGGCGCTGGTGCCGACGATGCAGTGGCGGGAGCCGAGCGCCCGGCGGAGCTGGAGGTTCTCCTGGCGCAGGGCGTCGTGGAGGCGGGCGTTGGCAATGGCGATGGCCGCCTGGTTCGCAATCGCGCCCACGAGCCGCAGATCGTCCTCGCCGAATGCCTCCGTGGCCCTGGCGGTGTCGAGGTGGAGGACGCCCAGGCGCTCGCTGCGCACGGCGAGCGGGCAGCAGATGGTCGAGCGGATGGCCAGCGCCTCGATGCTGTCGGAGGGGCCGAACCGCGCGTCGGCGCGCGCATCGGCGCTCAGGAGCGGCCCCCCCGTCTCGAACGCCTTCTCGATGATGGCTCGGCTGACGGCGATGTCGGCGGGGCCTGCCGCCTTGTCGCGGGCGTGGGTGGCGGCCGGGCGCCACTGGCCGTCGGCCTCGTCCCACAGCAGGATGGCGCCGCGCTCGGCGGGCACCACGTCGAAGATGGCGGCAAGGATGCGCGGGAGAAGCTCGGGGAGCTCGACCGTGCCGTTGATGGCCGTTCCGACGTCGTACAGGATGGCAAGGCGGCGGCTGTCCTCGGGCAGCGCGATGCCGCGCCGCGGCGCGGCACGCTCGCCCTCGGGCGGCTCCACCCACACCGTGGCCGTCGCGGGGGCCGGCACCCGCTCGATGGCCGCGTGGACGCTGCCGAACCGCAATTCGTCGCCCTCCGCGACTGGCGCCATCTTGACGAGCTGGCCGTTCACTCGCGTGCCGTTGTGGCTGTCGAGGTCCAGCACCGTCACCCCGTCGTCGGCCACCGTGAGGAGCGCGTGGCGACGGGAGACGGATTCCTCGGCCAGGAGGACGTCCACCCCTGGGGCTCGACCGACGACGTATTGGCCGGGCCGCAGGTCGAATGCCTTGTCGCTCTCAGGCCCGCCGACGATGACCAGGCGGTGCATCGCTGCCCTTCCGCTTGATGGCCGAGAGGGTCTCATCGAGGTACGCGGCCAGCGCCTCCCGCCCCCGACACTGTGCGGAGGGCGACGCCAGAAGCGTCTCCTCGCCCGCATTGCCACCCTTGCGCGCCAGCAGCAGAGCCGTCCGTGCCTTCGTGCCCGCGCGGGCAAACGTGTCCTCCGGCAGCGCCACGACTGCCTGGAGGCTCGTGCGCTCGAGCACCCAGTCGCGCAGGCCCTGGGCGCGGTCGCTGGCCACGATGCCTTCGGGCACCACCAGGGCGATCCAGCCTCCCGAGCCGGCGAGCTCGACGAAGCGCCGCACGAAGAGCGCCTCGATGGCCTCGCCGCGCCCCGGCCTCGGCATCCCGAGCCCGTAGGGCGGATTGCCCAGCACCAGGTCGAACTGCCCTGCCCCAACGCCCCACAACGGAGCGTCCAGAAGCCCATCCTGAATCAGCATGTGGACGCGCGGGCCATCGAGGCCCGCCGCCCGCCAGCGCTCGGCCAGCCCTGCATCGAGGTCGCAGCCCCACACGTCGGCGCGGGGAAATCGCCTGCGAGCCTCGACGAGAAACACCCCCGCGCCACACGCGGGGTCAATCACGCGGGCCCGCGCCTTCGACAAGCCGAGGCCCACCAGCGCATCGAGCGCAAAGCCCACCACGGGCTGCGGCGTGAAGTACTGAGCCAGCTTCCGGCGCCGTCCCATGGCCTTCATTGTAGCGATGGCCCTAGAGCTTTTCCAGTTGGACGTATTCGAGGGCGAAGACGCGCTTGCCGCCGCCCTGCATGGCCACGGTGGCGAGGGTGAGCTTCTCGGACCGTTGGAGCGTCACGATGCGGCCCTCGCCGAACTGCGGATGCCGTACGCGGTCGCCCACGGCGAGGCCCCCGCGCTCGGTGCGGGGCCGCTGGGGGCTGGGCTGGGAGGCGCGCGGCTTGCGGGGGCGCAAGCGCGCCGCGAGCGCGGGGGCCTCCGCCTCCTCATCCCCCGCGAACTCGTCGCCCTTCCCGACCGGCCCCACGGTGGCAAGCGCGCGCCGCCCCGCCTTGTCCAACACGTCGGCCTGGAGCTCGCAGAGGAAGCGCGAGGGCTCGCGCTCCCAGTTCGAGCCGCCCTGGGCGCGCCACTGGGCCGCGCTGAGGACGAGTTCCTGCTTCGCCCGGGTCATCCCCACGTAGCACAGCCGCCGTTCCTCCTCGACCTGCTCGGGCGAGTGCATGGCGTTGTAGTGCGGCAGCAGGTTCTCCTCGAGACCCGTGAGGAAGACGATAGGGAACTCGAGGCCCTTGGCCGCGTGGAGGGTCATCAGGGTCACGGCGTCGGCCGAGCGGTCGAGGTTATCCACGTCGGAGACGAGGGCGACGCCTTGCATGAACGTGGCGAGATCGCCCTCGGGCTCGACCTGGTCGAACTTCGCGGCCTTGGCGAGGAACTCGGTGACGTTTTCCAGGCGTTCCTTGTTCTCAGGCTGCTCGAGCCAGGCCTGGTAGCCGCTCGTCTGGAGCAGGCTTGCGCAGAAGGCGAACACGGGCTTCTTCGGGGTCAGGAGAAACGCATCGAGGAGGTCGGCGAATGCCTTCACCACGTTCTTCGCGCGCGTGGCGAGGCCCGGGATCTCCTCGACTCTGGGGACCGCGCCGCGGAGCGAGATGCCCTGCTCGGCGGCCCACTGCTTGAGCCGCTCCACCGTGCGACCGCCGATCCCGCGGGCGGGGACGTTGATGATGCGCGCAAGGCTCAAGTCGTCGCGCTCGTTCACACAGGCCCGCAGGTAGGCCACGACGTCCTTGATCTCCTGGCGGCCGTAGAACTGCACGGCGCCGATGAGGCGATGCGGGATGGCGTGGCGCATCGTCTCCTCGAAGGAGCGCGACTGGGCGTTGGTGCGGTAGAAGATGGCCATGTCGCGCCAGGGGTGGCCCGCCTTGTGCCGGGCGCGAATGGTGCGGACGACTTGTGCGGCCTCGTCCTCGGCGTCGTCGGCCAGGAGGAAGCTCACGGGCACACCCTCGTCGTTCTCGGTCCAGAGGCCGCGCTCGTGGCGTTGGCGGTTATGGACGATGAGGCTGTCGGCGGCGCGGAGGATGGTCTTGGTCGAGCGGTAGTTGCGCTCGAGCTTCACGACGCAGGCGTCGGGGTAGTCGCGTTTGAACTCCAGGATGTTGCGGATGGTGGCGCCGCGCCAGGAGTAGATGGCCTGGTCGGGGTCGCCCGTGGCACACAGGTTGCGGTGCGCCGCGGCCAGCTCGCGGGCGATGAGGTACTGGGCGTGGTTGGTGTCCTGATACTCGTCAATGAGGACGTACTGGAAGCGCTTCTGCCAGCGCTCGCGGAAGGCGTCGTGGTGCTGGAGGAGGAGCGCCGCGCGCATCAGCAGGTCGTCGAAGTCCAGCGCCGCGTTGCGGTCGAGGATCTCCTGGTACTTGGCGTAGACCTTGGCGAGCAATTCGTCGCGCCAGGCCGTGGCGCGCTTCGCGAAGTCCTTCGGAGACTCGAGGCGGGTCTTGGCGTTGCTGATGGTCTGGAGGACGCTGGCGGGCGGGAGCTGTTCCCTGCCGAGTTCGAGGAGCTTGAGGGCTTCGCCGACCGCGGCGAGCTGGTCGTCGCGGTCGTAGATGGTGAAGTTGCGGCTCAGGCCGGCCTGGTCGGCCGAGATGCGGAGCATCGAGGCGCACAGCGAGTGGAAGGTGGAGACCCAGGCGCCGCCGGTGCCGGCGAGCTGCTCGATCCGCTCGCGCATCTCGTCGGCCGCCTTGTTCGTGAAGGTCACGGCGAGCAGGCGACGGGCCGGGACGCCCTGGAGCGCCAGGTGGGCCACGCGGCGGGTAATGACGCGGGTCTTGCCGCTGCCGGCCCCTGCGACCACCAGGAGCGGCCCGTCGAGGTGTGTCACCGCCTCGCGCTGCTCCGGCGTCAGGTCCGCAAGGATGTCCGAGTTCGTGCTCATAGGAGAGAGAAAAATATGGCCGGGCGGCACAATGGCTTCACGAGACTACACCCCGAAGGGCGTGCCTAATCCTCATGCGTGCTCGCCCGGCCAAGTTCCTTGTAGGCGGGGCGTCTCTGCCCCGCGTCCTCAATCCCCACCCGCCACATGCACGCCGTCAAAGCAGACCGGCGGCGCTACGATCGGGCCATGCACCTCCTGCGTGCTCCCCAGTCCCCGGATCCGCTTGAAGATCTCGAAGACGTTCCCGGCGACCATGCAGTCCTTCACCCGCCCCACGCGCTCGCCCCGCTCCACAAGGAAGCCGAGGCTGACGTTGACGGAGAACTCGCCGGCAAGGACGTTGGACTGTCCGCCGCCGATCACTTCGTCCACGAGCAGCCCGCGCTCGATCCCCGCGAGCAGCCCGTCGAACGTCGCGGAGCCGGGCTCGAGGACGAAGTTGCTGGCCTCGGGCATCGGCACGGCGGCGAAGCCGCGGCCGGCGTTGCCGGTGGAGGCGGCGCCCAGCATTCCCGCCGTCTGAAGGTCAAAGAGGTAGCTGCGGAGCACGCCTCGCTCGAAGAGGGGGGTCCTCTGAGCGGGGACGCCTTCGGCATCGAAGGCGACGCTGCCATCGCCAAAGGGGCGCGTGGCGTCGTCGCAGATCGTGACTTCGGGGCCCAGCACCTGCTCGCCGAGGCGTCCGACGAGCGGCGAGGCGCCCTTCTGCACGAGCTTGCCATTCACCGCGCTCTCGAGGAACTGAAGGAGCAGCCCCACCGCCCTGGCGGTGAAGAGGACGGGGACGGCGCCCGTGGGGGCCGCGGCCTCGGTCTCCGCCTGGCGGATGTCGCCGGTCACCTTGGCCGTGTAGCGGTCGAAGTTGGCGACGAGCGCGCGCGAGCTCTCGCCGTCGCTCACCCACAGGATGCCGCCATCGCGCACCCGCACGGCGGTCAGGCCGCAGTCGAAGCCGGTCCGGCGCTCCTCGCAGGCCAGCCCACTGGTGTTCGCGATCCGCTCGGTGCCCACCGACTTGCTGATCTCGACGTAGCACTGCACGTCGGCGAACTCGCCGAGCACGCGGGCGATGGCGTCGCGGCCGAGCTGGATACCCTGCTCGACCGGGAAGTCGGCCACGCGCGGGTCGTAGACGGCGACGTCCGGGCAGGCCGCGCTCGGCGGGAAGGCGAACTTCGCCTCCTGGCCGAACTGCGCGCTCTCGACGGCCTGAGCCACCAGGCGCTCGGACGTCGAGGGGTCGGTCGTGCTCGCGAAGCCAATCCGCCCGCGATGAATCACCCGGAGGCTGAGAACACGGGACGACTTGGTGTGGACGTATTTGAGGTCGTTGTTCTCGAACTGGATGGGCCGCGACTCGGTCTCGACGAGGTGGACCTCGGCGGCGTCGGCCTTGCGGCGGGCAAGCTCCAGGAGGCGCTCGACCATCACTGGCGCCCTCCGACCAGGCAGTTGCGGATGCGGATATGCGGGCCGCCGGTGGAGACGCGCAGGGGGCTCTGCTCGCCCTTCCCGCAGCCGCCCAGGCCGCCGTAGAACTCCAGGTCGTTGCCCACCGCGTCAATGTTCGCCAGCGTCTCGAACACGTTGCCCGTGAGCACGACCTCGCGGAGGCGCTCGGCCAGCCGGCCGTCGCGGATGGCGAACGCCTCCTCGGCGGAGAAGGTGAACATCTCCATCTCGGTCTGGCCGCCGAGGCTGCCGCGCACGTAGAGCCCCTGGCCCGTGTCGGCCAACAGGTCGCCGAGCGCCCAGCTCCGTGGCTCGATGTAGGTGTTCGACATGCGGACGATGGGCTGGTACTGGTGGCTGATGGCCCGGGCGTTCCCGGTCGGCTCCTCGCCCATCTTCGCAGCCGTCTCGCGCGAGTGGAGGCGGTTCACCAGAATGCCGTCCTGGATGAGATGCGTGCGGCGGCCTGGCGTGCCCTCGCTGTCGTAGCGGTAGGAGCCGGCCTCGTCGGGCAGCGTCGGGTCGTCCACGATCCCCAGGTGGTCGGGCCCGAAGCGGCGGCCAAGCTGCATCATCTCGCGCAGCGGCGGGTTCTCGTACACGAAGTCGGCCTCGCTCAGGTGCCCGAATGCCTCGTGGGCAAACACACCGGCGAGGGCGGGGTCAACGATGACGGTGTAGCGGCCGCCTCGGACGGGCTCGGCGGCCAGCAGCGCGACGGCTCGCTCGGTCACCTTCGCGCACTCGGCGTCGAGGCCCTCGACGACCTGGTAGCCGCGCAGATCGCCCACGCCCTTGTGGGCGCGCTGCACGTTCGTCCCGTCCTTCGCAATCGCGATGAGCGAGGCGCCGCAGAAGACCTCCTCCTGGCACAGGCACGCGCCATCGGTGGAGACGAAGGTGGTCTCGGCCCACGAATCGCGGTAGCGGACGCTGGAGGTCTGGACGCGCGGGCGGCCGAGGATGAGCTGGTTGTAGTGGCGGCAGAGGGCCTCCTTCTGGGCGAGAGGCACCTCGCGCGGGTCCGAGCCAACCTTGGCGGCCACGCTCTCGACGGCCGGCGGCACGGGCGCGAGGAGGCTTTTCGTGCGGCCGACCAGCTCGGCCTGCTCGCAGGCGAGGCGCACGTAGCGCGGCAAGTCGTCGAGGTCGTTGAACGACACGAAGCCCCAGCCGCCGCGCACCAGGGCGCGCACGCACCCGCCGACCGACGAGAAGCAGGAGATGTCCTCCAGCTCCCGGCCGGCGTAGGTCACGCGGGCGGATGCCCGGCGCTCGGCGCGGATCTCTGCGTAGTCGGCGCGAGCGTGGCCGAGGGCGTTCTTGAGGAGTTGTTCCATCAGGCTTGGGGAGCGGGCGTGGCCGCGGCCTTCTTGAGTTTGGCCACCAGGCGTGCCTTGCGGCGCGCGGCAGCATTCTTGTGCAGGACGCCGCGGGCGGCCGCCTTGTCCAGGGCTCGCACGGCCGCTCGCAGTCCGGCCTCCCGGGCCTCGGCGTCGGAGCCGTCCACCGCGGCAAGGAACTTCTTCACCTGGGCCCGCACCGCGCCCGTGGCCGCGCGGTTATGCAGCCGACGCCGGGTGTTCTGGCGGATGCGCTTTTTCGTGGTTTCTGACCTGGGCATTCGTCTCTCCAATGGAATGGCCGATCGCTCCGTCAGCGTCGCTAGCTGACGTCCTTCCCTCCTCGCTTGTACAACCCCTCGATCTTCTTCGAAATATCGCGGTAACTGATGTCCACCTCGAACACGCGCTTGTAGGCATCGATGGCCTGGGGGAGCCGTCCCTGGCTCTCGTGGGCCTCGCCCAGCGCGTACAGGATGTCCTTCACCTCGGGGTCCACCAGGCTCGCGCCCGCGATGGCCTTCTCGAGCTGCTCGATGGCGAGGTCCACGAGCCCCTGCTTCTGGAAGCAGATGCCCAGGCGGTAGAGCGCCGTGCGGCGGTGCCGCGGGTCGCGCGAGGCGAGCTGGAACTGCGCGGATGCCTCTTTGAAGCGCCCCGCCTCGAACAGGATGCTGGCCAGTGCGAAACGGGTCGGCAGGTCCTGCGGGCGGGCCTTGGCGCGGCGCTGGTACTCCTCGAACCCGTACTTCATCCGCTCCCTGCGCAACTGGGGCATGCGGTCCTTCTGGCTCGGGTCGCCGGCCAGCCGCTCGATCTCTTCGTCCATTTCCGCCATGCGCAGGTCGCCCAGGCGCTCGGAGACCAGGAAGTTGTGGGGGTCAATCGCCTGGGCCTTGTCGTACTGGGCGCGGGCCTGGCTCCACTCGCGCAGCATCTTGTAGAGGTCGCCCAACTGCACCAGGTGGCGGGTGTTATTGGGGTCATTCGCCAGGTCGTTCTTCACGCGCTCGATGGCGCCCAGGACGTCCTCGCGGGTGCGGATGTCGCGCTGGGAGTCCTCGTGGCGTTTGGCGGCATCTTCGTCCTTCAGCACCTCGCGGTAGCCGCCGGTCTTCCCCACCTTGTCCCAGCCGCCCTCGACCATCGAGCGCTGGGCCGCGATGTCGCGGATCCGCACCTCCGCCTCGCGGTCGCCGGGCACCAGCTTCAGCACCTCATCGAAGCGCTCGGCGGCCAGCGGCAGCCGTTCGGTCAGCGCGTAGAGCCTGCCGAGCTTGCGCAGCACCCCCACCCGCCCGCGGAGGGCGAGGCCCTTGAGCGCCGACCCCAGGCTGGTGCGGACGTCATCGAGCACCAGGATGGCAACCTCGACGTACCCCGCCTTCTCGGCCGCACGGGCAAGCAGACGCAGCACGAGGGTGTTGAAGGGGTCGTTCTTGAGGAAGCTCTCGCACGCGATGATGGACTTCTCGTGCTTGCGGATGAGGAGGTAGATGACGGCGGCGAGCAGGTGGCCGATGCCGCGGATCCAGCCGGCGGCGCCCGACTTGGTCATGCCGCGCTCCTGGCACCTGCGGGTCTCGACCGCCCGAAGGCCCCTGCGCGCATCCACGTGCTGCGGCTGAAGCTCCAGGAGCCGCTGGTAGAGGTCTATCGCGTAGTCGAAGTTTCCCCGCTCCGCGGCCACCGCGGCCCTCTCGGTCAGCTTCGTCGCGTCCACGCCGGCCTCCTCTCAGGCCTCATCCTGCCTCGCGCGCTTCACGGCACCTTCAGAATAGCTAATTCTATCGCAGCCACGCGCGGTTGTCAAACGCGGCAGAGCCCACAGCAGCCGTGAAGAGTCCAGCCCTGCGTGCGCGGAGGAGGGCGCCGAAGAGGCGGACCGGGTGGACGTTGGCGTGGTAGGGCGGGAGTCTTCGCGCTGTGCCGCGTGCGGCAGTAGGCGAGGTCGCCGGGATTCGGAGGCGGCGGCGGATGACCACGAGCGAGCCGTCGCTGAGGGGGCCGACGGTGGCCAGCTTCTGGAGGCCTGCGGCGACCTCGCGACGATAGGCGTTGGCACTCTTCCCGAAGCGCATGGGCATCTCCTGGGCTGCGTTGCCGCCGTCAGCGGGCCGGATGCAAGGCGCGATGCCTCACCTGTAGGCTTCGACCTCGCTGAGGCCGCTGGGAGCGCTGTCGCTGGTGTAGGCGTGGACGCCGAGCACTCGCACGGGCCCTGGCCCGAGCGAAGTCGAGGGCTCGCCCGACAGGGGGAAGAGGCGCCAGAACTGGTCGCTGCCCACGACGCCTGCGAGCACGACGCCACTGGTGGAGTCGCTGGAGTCGAAGCCCGAGAAGACCGTGAGGTTGACGGCGACCTCCGCCTGGCTGGCGACGCGGTCGTAGGTGGCGACGAGCGTGAGCTTCGTGGGAGTCTTGAGGTCCACGGTGAGCCACGAACCGCGATAGGGGGCGAAGGTGCCCTGGGCGCTCGCCCACGGCTTGATCCTGCCGAACCGCTTGCCGTCCACGGCCTCCAAGGCGTCCACCATGGGCTTCAGCCACTGGCCTGCGACCGAATCGGGGTCGGTGTTGAACCACCAGACCGTGCAGTCCTTCATCGCCCCTGGGGCGGCGCTGTCGCCCTCCAGCTCGGTGAGGGCGCCGCCGAGGTCGTCGCCGTCCTCCTTCACCACCTCGGTGCCGGAGGACTTGGGCGGGCGAACGTGTGCGACGTTGGCGCTCGGCCAGCGGAAGCTCCACACCGAGCACTCGGCCACCTCGACAGGCCCATCGGACGCCACGGTCGCCTTCCCACTCGGACCGCGGAATGGGATGTCCACCTCGCGCCACTCGGGCGTCGGCAGGTCGAGGACGAACTCCTCGCGGCCATCCCTGCCCTCGGTGACCACAGTCAGTTTCTTGTTCCCCTCAGGGCGACGATAGACGAGGTGCAGGAAGCACTCCTTGGCTTCCCGGGACGGGGCAAGCTCGATGGCGCCGCCGGCTGGATGAAGGGTCAGGCCGAACGCCCTCCGCCCCTCCCCTGCCGGCTTCCATGCGGCTAACTGCCTGGCGTCGAGGCGTTCCTTAGCCAGGGCAAGGGTGCCCGGGCCGCGGTAGTCCCACGGGGCGGGATGGTTTGTGGTGCGGGCTTCAGCCCGTATCTCATGCCTCTCGCGGTCGGCAGCCTCGGTTACATTCGTCCGCCACGTCTCCTTGCCGTTGGCGTCGAGGAGGAGGAGTGAGCCGTCGCTCGTCGCCACGAGGATACCCGCCTTCGTCGCCGCGACGAACGGGTCAACACCCCCGACTTGGGCCGTCCACTTCGGCGCCCCGTCGGGGCCGAAGGCACGCACCTCGCCTTCCCGCGTGCCCACGACGACGAGCGAGCCATCGGGGCTCACACAGCCCGAGGACACGGCTGGGCAAGCCAGCCGTGCCACAGTCTTCCCGCGGGCGATGAGGAGGAGGTTCTTGAAGGCGAAGGCGGCGACGGAGCCGTCGTCGGCGATCCACGTGCCGACGCCCTCGCGTGGGCCGAAGCGGCCCCGGCCGTCGTCCTTCGTTCCCTCGATGACGACCTCGTCGCGGGCGACCACCTTGCCCGCTTTGTCCACCACGTAGACCCGGCCATCGAAGTCGGCCAGGGCCGTCACCGCCCCGTCCTTCGCCACGGCGGCGAAGCCGGTGAGCGCGGCGTACGGTGAGCGCCGCTCCTTGTCCTCTCTCAGGCGCCAGACTATCTTGCCCGTAGCCACTTCGAGGAGGATCGCCTCGCATGAGGTGGGCGTGAAGGCGGGGTAGCCCATGCCGCTGAAGCGCGGACGCGTGTCCATCGTGAGGAACAGGTAGCGGCTGTCGGGGGAGAAGGTCGCGCCCACGGGGAACCGGGGCGTACGAATCTCGTGGCGGAAGCGGACGTGGGGCACGTCGTCGTAGCGCTTCCACACCGTCTCGCCCAGCTTGCCGACGAGTATCCCCGCTGCCCGGCCGAAGGCCGCGGTCACGCCGTCGGGCGCAACGGGGAAGCCGCCCTGGTAGTCGGGTGGGAAGCGCTCGGTCGGCCCCGCGTAGGCGGTCACGGTGGCAGCCAGCGTGCCGTCCGTGCCGATGCAGCGGAGGATCACGTCGTGCGCGGTCGGGTAGTGCCAGCCGGGGTGCGTGGCGGTGACCTTGAACTCGAGCGCCCAGAGGCGCCCCTGCGAGTCGATCCGCAATTGCGGCAGCATCTTTGTCTCCGCCGCCACCGTGCCCGTCACCTTGCCGCTCTCGTCCACGAACGCGATGGTGTCCTTCTTCCCGTTGAGGATGGCGACAGCCTTGCCCTCGGGTGTGGCGAGGAGCCGCCGGAAGCGGCGTATGGGCGTGAAGTTGCGGTAGGGCTGGGGCACCGGCGTCGCCTGGTTGCCTGTCGCACCCAACAACCGGGCTTCGTCGGCAACCCGGACTCCTTCGACTGGCTCCTTCTCCGTAGCGACCGCCGCCAGACGTTCAGCAGCCTTGGCGATCCCTTGCAGGTCGTTGCCGACTACGGCGACGACCTGACGGTCAGCCATGAAGGGGCTGAAGCAGACGACGAGTCTCCCCTGCCCTCTCCCCGGCACGTTCGGCGTCTCCATCCACGGCGTCACGGCTCGCAGGCTCTCGGCCAGCATGCCGCCCGAGAAAACAATGCAGTCGCTACCCACCATCCACGGAGGGGCAATCTCGGCGTAGCCGCCGCGCTCGGGCTCGTGCGAGCGCGTCTTCTTGTTGATGTAGGGCTGCAAGTCCTGACGATAGCCGATGAGCCGCCCCGCCTCGATCTCCTTCAGTCGTGCCGTGTCCTCCGGCCGGGGATACCAGCGAACGGGGATCGTGTCGTACTCCTCCGGCTCCACTTCCCAGAGCCTCGCCTTGACGCCGGCTGCGGCGAGGGCCTCAGTGAGCAAGCGCGCCGTCCGCACGAGTTCCCACTGATTGGGCTCCGCTATGACCAGTTTCTCCCCCGGGCGCCCCAGGAAGGAGCGGAGGTGCTGGGGGTTGACGATGTGGACATCACCAACTGGCTCGGCAACCGCGGGGGTGGCAATCGGCTCCAGCCTCTCATCCAGCGTTGCCGTCAGGCCGGTAAGGAGTTCCTGAGCAGTGATCTTCCAGGCGCCGGGCTTCTCAAGAGCGGCGATGGGGAACTCTACTTCAGCGTCTTCCGCCGAGCCGAAGATGGTGCGGCGGAGTGCCCCAGCCGCATCGTGGAGAAGGTACCGAACAGGGACGTGGCCAAGAGAAGGCCCTCCCTTACTGGTCAGGACAGCACACGAGACCTCGAAGCGCCATCCCACGCCGCGGTCACGTTGCAGACTGGCCACCCTGGCCAATGCCAAGTTAATGATCCGCGGTGCTGCCTTGTACGCGGCCAGCACCGTCGTCGGCTCGGTGATGAGGTCCACGGCTACCTCGGTTCGCCCGCCCTTCTCAGAAGCCGGCAGCGTGATCTGCTTCACGAGATCGCGGACCACCCAGCCCGTGCCTTCGAGCGAGACGGGCAGCTTCTCGGTCGGCTCGAAGAAGTCGGAGTGCTTGCCCTTGACGTCGGCGATGACGACGACGTAGCGCACTGGCGGGGCATCAAGCGTCACCACAATGCCGCGGTCGGGGTCGGTCGCGGCGAGGGGCGGAACGCCGGTCTTGGCTAGCGCGTCGGCGAGGGGCTGGCGCCAGTTGGCCTCGAACTCCTCCCAGAGCTGGGCGTGGCACTTGCCCTGGAAGCCGGAGAGTTGCCAGATGTGCTTGATGGCCTTGGGGACGACGAGGGCGTCGGGCACCTTCGCCCGGCAGTCGCCCGTCATCACCACCTTGCCGCCGCGCTTCTGGAACGCCTCGATGGCCTTCAGCGTCTCGGGCACCCAGGGCTGCTGCTGGCGGACGATGAAGAGGACCTTCGTCGTGGCGGGGATGCCGGCCTTCAGCACGTCCTGCTCGGCGACGACGACGGGGGCGCAGCCGAGGCGCGTGAGGTGGCAGTAGAGGGCGTGATAGGCGTAGTACGTGCGGTCGCCGAACGCCTGCTCGGCGTCGGTGGCGAGGATGGCGAAGCGGGCGTCGGGCTTGGCGTGCGTGGCGATGGCGCCGTACTGGCCGCAGAAGGCCATGCCCGTGCCGCGGCGGGCCAGCTCGTCGAGGCCTGCCTCGGCCTGCATCGGCACGCCCCCGCCATCGAGGCCACGGCCGAAGGCGTGGAAGAGGTCCTTCATCTTCCCCTCGGCCGACGTGCCCCAGCAAGTGGTGATCCAGGCGGGCTGGCCGGGGAAGTTGCCCTTCGCCCAGTCGGTGGCGAATGCGGCGGACATCGGCCAGTTGCCGAAGTCGGTGTACGTCTCGTAGCACGAGGCATTCATGTCGCCGAACAGGTAGCGTGTGGGCTTGCCGGCGTCGTGCCCGGCGTTCTCGAAGAGCGTGCAAACGGTGCCCGGCCGCACCTGACGGACGGCGTCGTTGTAGAGCTTGTTGTGGTGTCCGAAGCCGAGGCGCATCTGCGCGTGCCAGTAGTCCACCGCATCCCGCATGATCTTCAGCGCCTTCTCGCGGGTCACGGGGTCGTCGGGGAACTTGTTTGCCTGGTACCACTTGCGTTCGTCGCGGGTGGGGTTGCGGAAGCCCGCCTTGGCGACGGCGTCGGCCAGGGCGCGGTTGCGGTCGCCCACGTGGGCGTCGCACGGCACGCCCCCCTCGGCGTAGCCGAAGAGGGCGGGGAACCAACTGTAGTTGATGCCGGAGAACGACGGGTAGTCGGCCGCCTGCTGGGTGAAGACCTGCATGTGGCGGATCATGCGGTCCACCGACGGCTTGTAGCTGTGGTGGTAGGAGAGCGTCTCCAGGTACATCCCCGGCCCGCGAAGTGGCGTGAGGTCAATCAGGCGAATCTGGTGGCGAAGGAGGCGTTCGAGAAGCACGTCGTTGGGGGCCTGCCGAATGGCCAGCTCGGCGGGCCCGGCGGTCTGCTTCAGGGCATTGGGATCGATCCGGGGCATCTTGGTGTCGAGGATGCTCGTGTGGCCCGTGCACGAGGCCATCTCGACGCCCGCATTGCGGAGGACCTCCAGCCCGTCATCCGTGGCCGGCCAGCAGCCCGTGCAGCCGCTCATCGTGTGGACGAAGAAGGGGCTGCGGCTGACCCACGGCACCACGGTGAACGGAATCGCCTCGCTCTTGCTGCCGCCCGCCTCGACCCGGAGGCGGTAGTCGCCGGGCGGGATGGCCCCCATCTGGATCGTGAGCAGCCGGGAGTCGAACTCGCACTGCTCTACGGCGGGCAGCGTCACCCTGCCGAGGACCAGCGGCTTCGCGTCGGCCGGGGCCGCCTGGGCGCACAACACCGCAGCCTCGCCGCCCTTGTGGCCCCTCGACGCAATGATCGCGAACACGGCCTCCTCGGTATCGGCAAAGACGCTCCGCTGTCGGTGCGAGACGAGCCACAGCCTGCCCGCGGGCGCTCTCGGCAGGCCGAGCGGCCGGGGCTGTTCCTTGACGGTCAGCCGTAGCCCGTCTCCCACGACTTTCACGCCATCGGGCAGGGACTTGCCCTCGACCCCGCCTTCCGGCGTGACCTCGAAGTCGCCGAGGCTCGAGTTGTACTTCACGCCGATCGGCAACCACACGATGAGGGGGTTGAAGCGGGTTTCGTGCCGCAGCAACGGCATCTGGCCGCAGCGAAGCGAGATGGCCGTGGGCACGGGGGCCCCTGCTTCATCCACGGCGTCCAGGCGGACCCGCGCGCAGCGGATCCGCACTTCGCCCTCCGTAAGCAGAATGGCGGGATGTGGGGAGCGCGGCGTGCCGTTCTTGACGCTGAGCGGGATACTGCCGGGGCTGAGGGTGTGCTCCCCCTCACTGAGTTCCTTCCTGCCCCGCGTGGGGTAGACGGTCCGCACCCCGACCTCCCCCTCCGCCACGACCTCGCGCGGAGCGATCACGTCGTCGCCGTCGAGCTGGATGCGGACGGGACACGTCTCGGCGGCGGCATAGGCAGGGATGACGCGCCAGAACTGGCGGGAGGCGAGGCCCTCCGCCGGCTTGTCGGCGACCACTAGGCGGAAGAGCGTGCCCGTCCCGGCCGTCTCGGCGGCGTCGAGCTCATTCCCCGCTGCTTGGGGCCCCCCGTCGCCCGGCGGCTGAGCGCCGCGGATAGGACCAGCCAGAGAGGCCAGGCAAAGGACGACGGAGACACGGAACGCCGCTGCGGCACGTGGGACGTGGCGGGTAACCAATCCGCAATCCCGACCATTTCCGATTCCGGATTCCGGATGTCGGATTCCAATCCGCGATCCGCAATCCACAATCCGCAATCCTCCCGTTTGCTACTTGCCCGGCAACTGCGGCGGGGGCGGAGGGGGCGCCGGGGCGCTCGGGGGGGCCTGCCAGACCCCGGGCGGCATCGCGCCTGGCTTGGAGCCTGCGAAGAACGATCCGACGAGCAGCACCAGCCCCAGCCCCGCCACACAGAGGCCAGGGATGAAGAGGGCCATGACCGGGCCGCTGATGACGGTCCTGGGCGCGGGCATTGTGTAGACGATCACCCTGCGCGACTCATCCCACTTGGCGTTGGTGGCGCGTTCGGGCAGAATGCCCTTGGTGGTGCCGCGGACGTTGCCCGTCGGGGTGCCGGCGGCCTCGCTGAAGTAGAACGTGCTTTCCTTCTCGTTGAACGTGGTGAAGATGGACCCCTTGGTGACGAGGACTTCCCAGTGGTTCCCCATGTTCTTCGCTGCGCCCAGCGTGGTCATGGAGAAGGTGACCGTCCGGTTCGCGTCGTCCCAGTCCGCCTTCTTCTCCACCACCTCGGTGTCGGCCCGGGACGAGGCGGTGTTGCGCAGCAGCAGGTAGAGGTTCGACACGTTGTCGTGCAGATTCTGGTACTGGAGCATGGGCATGGTGAGCTTGATGGTGGCGGCCATATCGCCATTGGGCTTGAGGCGAAACGTGCCATCGTAGAAGGTCTCGGCCCCCTGGCCGAACGCGGCCTGCGCCGCCAGGCCAGCCACGAAGAGGAAGCCACACACCCGCACCGCCACGCCACTCAGGGGCTTTCGCAACATCGAAGGTCTCCTAGCTGGGATTCCGGGAGAGGCGTCGCTCAGCGCTGCGCTTGGATGGTCACCACCGTGCCCATTGAGTTGCCCATCTGCCCGCGCATCGAGCGGGCGTCGGCCAACACGAGGGCGAGCCGCAGCGGCAGCCCCTGCGGCGGCACCTGCTGGCCATCCAGCGTCCACACCGCGCTGTTACACTGGGCGGCCAGGTTTGCCCCGGCGATGGTGCCGGCGAAGTTGTACTGCTCGGCGCACTGGTGCATCAGCCCGTCGGGGCCTTGCATCTGGTACGCGAAGGAGGCCACGATGGCCACCTGGTTTCCCTGATGCTTGATGTCGAACTGCCCCTGGCTCGTCGCCCCATTGGCCGCGGTGATGGTGACCGTCCAGCGGCCGGTGAGGGTGGTCCCAGGGGGCGGGGGAGGCGGAGGGGTGACATCGGGATCGCGCACGGGCGGCCGCACCGCCGGGTTGCCGCCCTCCACGAGTTGCACGATGCCCCACTTCTCCAGGATATCGGCCGGCAGCGGCTCCAGCTCGGGGTTCGACACACCGTTCACCCAGCATTGCCGCAGGTCAATCAGCGTGAACCGCCCGGTCCTGTTCACCTGCTTCCAGGTGTTCGTGCCGCTTTCGACCGCTTGGAGGAAGGTCATGGACTTGGCGTAGCCGTCGCCGACGCCCGTCGCCTCGACGGGGATGAACCGTCCGCTGGGCGTCTGGCCGATGGGGAAGCAATGGTAGTCCTTGCTCACCAGGTAGGGCTTGATATTCACCGAATTCAGCAGTGCCGCGTAGAGGATCGCCAGGTCAATGCACGTGCCGCTCCTCTTCTGGAGCGTGTCGCGGGGGTACTGGAGGCTCTGCACGAGCTTGAGGTCATACGACATGCTCGGGTCGGCCATCGCCTGCGGGTGCTGATAGCTGATGTGGATGGTCCGCATGATGTCGTAGAGTTCTTTCATGACCCTCTGGCAGCTCTCGTCGTCCTGGGAGGCCCCGAGGCCGCCGGCCTTGCGGTTGGCCATCGAGGCGAGGCGCGAGACCGGGTCGTCCTGCCGCGACACCCAGGCGGCCAGCAGCGGCGAGAGGGTATCCTCGTCCTGGAACGCCCCCGTCCGCTCCTCGGCCGTCATGTCGGAGAAGATGAACTCGTGGCGGCCCAGGAGGGTGATCTGCTTCGTGTCCTGGATCTGCTGCTGCGCACCGCACGGATCCGTGTACTCGCACTCCATCTGAAGCTCGGCGGGCGTGCGGCTCGTGAGCTTCGCGCAGGCGCTGCTCAGGATGGGGTGGCACAGGTCCACCACCGTCTGAGTCGGGTCCACCGCAGGATACGTATGCCACGCGGACCAGTCGGAATACTCACCCAGCTTGTAGCGGAACTTCAGGCTGGTGATCCGCCCGTTCGTGTTGTTCCTGAACACCGTCTTCGCCAGCCACATGGGCACCAGACAGTCCTTGAGCCCATAGGACTTGTACACGCCCGTGATCAGCCTGTCCTTGACCTGTACGCGGCAACTGACGTCGCCTTGTGCCCGCGCCCGGCAAACAAGCGAGTACACCGCAGCCGCGCCGCCGAGCAGCAGCAACGCGATCCCCAGCACACGCAACGCCTTGGCCATAGCCTTGCTCCTTCGTAACTGGCGAGGGGTGCACGACCACCCCTCGGGATGGGCGTATCATACCACGTTGTCGCAGGAAATCAAGCGCCGGTGCTCCGGAATCGCACCCGCGCGCGAAAACCACCCCCGGCTGCGGGTCAGGCCATCGGAGGCACGTAGATGGGGGGCAGGGCCCGCTTGTGGGCCGAGGCCGCCATCATCTGGCGCACCCGCGACAGTACGTGGGGCGGGACCGTGCGGGTGTCGTGGCGGTCCATCGCCTCGATTGCGGCGTCGAGCTGGGCGTAGAGAAGGCCCATCTCGCCCTCGTCGGTCTGGCCGGGCCAGAGGCCGGCGGTCGGGGGCCGGTCAATGATGGGCTGTGGCACGCCGAGGTCGCGCGCCAGCTCGCGGACCTGCCGCTTGAGGAGTCCGCCGATGGGCATCAGGTCCACCCCGCCGTCGCCGAACTTGGTGAAGTAGCCGATGGCGAGCTCGCTGCGGTTGCTGGCGCCGCACACGAGGCAGCCGCGGCTGGCGGCCAGGTAGTAGAGCGTGAGCATGCGGAGACGGGGCTTCACGTTGGCTCGCACCAGCGTGGACGCCTCGGGCAGCGTGGCGGCGAGCACGCGGTGGGCTGCGGTGAGGTCCAGCTCGATGGCCTCGGCCTGGAACTGCTCGGCGACGAGGCGGGCCAGCTCTGAGTCGCGGGGGGCGCTCTCGCACGGCAAGATCGCGCCGAGCACTTTGCCGGGCAGAGCGCGCGCAGCGAGCGCCGCAACCACTGAGGAGTCGAGCCCGCCGCTGAGGCCAATCACAACGCCTTGCGCGCCGGCTTCGGTCACGATCGTGCGAATCCACGCGGCAATGTCGTCTGCGAGAGGCATCGTCACTCCTGGATGTCCACCCAGCGCCCGGTCTGCGACGATTGCTGGGCGGCGGCCATGATGCGCTGGACGGCGAGGCCGTCGCGGAAGTCGGGCTTCGACGGCCGGCCCTCCACGACGCAAGCGATGAAGTTGTAGAGGCAGGCCACGTGGGCACGCGTCCACCCGATGGCGTTCTTGGGGCCAGGCAGAGCGGCGGGCGCCGGGTAGCGCTGCACGGCCTCGATCGCCTTGAAACCGCGGTCGCCTCCGTAGGGCCCCGTGGCGTCGCGGTGGTCGTAGGCGTACAGCCAGTTCGGGTCCATGAGGTTGAACCTCAACGCCCCCTGCTCCCCGTGCAGCTCGAACCGCAGCTCATCGTTCGTCCCCGTAGCGAGCCGGGAGCACTCGATCGTGCCAAGGGCGCCACCGGCCAACTCCACCTGCATCAGGGCAAGGTCATCCACCTCCACCGGCGCCCTCCCCCCTTTGCCGTTGGGCCGCTCGGTGATGAACGTCTTGCAGCGAGCCGAGACGCTGGCGACCTCGCCGGCCAGGTGGCGCATCAGGTCAATGACGTGGGCGCCGAGGTCGAAGAGCGCCCCGCCCCCCGACGCCGCGGCATCGAGCCGCCACGACATCGGCCGGTCGGCCTCCACGTAGCCCGCGTGCAGATACGCCGCGCGGTAGCTGAACAGCCGCCCCACGAATCCCGCCTCCATCAACTCCTTCGCACGCAGCGTAGCGGGGAGGAAGCGGTACTGAAACGTCATCTGGTGCCGGACCTGTGGGGCACTGTCCGCCGCGGCCACGATCTCCTCCGCCTCGGCCACGTTGAGGGCCAGCGGCTTGTCGCAGTAGACGTGCTTCCCCGCCTCCAGCGCCGCCACACACGCCTCGCGGTGAGCGGCGTTCGGTGTACAAACGTGCACGACATCTACGGCGGGGTCCTCCACCACCCGCCGGTAATCGGTCACCGCCCGCTCGTAGCCCCCGTGCTCCGCTGCCCTGTGCGCGGTCTCCCTATGAGCGGTGCACACGACTGCCCTTCGGATGCGGGCGGGCGGCGGGTCGTAGAGGAACGGCAGGCTCTGGTAGGCGTAGGTGTGCATCCTGCCCATGAACCCGTAGCCGATCATCCCCACGCCGATCTCGGGCAAAGGCTGCGTCACCCTGGTTCTCCTCTTGCGGACGGGAGCCGAACGGCGGTATTATAGCGGGCGTCAACGAGCCGTTCAAACACCCAACGGGGATTCGGCCATCCGCAATCTTTTCGTGGGTTTCGCGATCGCGCTGAGCTTCGGCCTGGCGGTCACCAAGGTTTCGTCGTACGACACGTGGGTGCACCTGTCGCTCGGGCGGTGGATGTCCGAGAACGGCCGGCTGCCGCGCACGAACCTGCTGTCCTACACGCAGCCGGAGCGGCCGACGACCGACCACCAGTGGCTCTTCCAGGCCGGCCTCTACGGCGTCTGGCGTCTGGCGGGCATTGACGGCGCGACGCTGGTGAAGGCCGCCCTTGTGGCCGCGGCCTTCGCCTTTGTGCTCGCCACGGCTCGTCGCAAGGGGGCCGACACCGTCGTGGCGGCGGCCGTGGTCGTCGTGGCCGTGGGGGCCGCGCGGTTCCGCTTCACCCTGCGCCCGCAAGTGGTCGGCCTCCTGTTGCTGAGCGCATATCTGTTCGTGCTCGAGCGCTGGCGTGGCGGCGGGAACCGCGGGCTGCTCGTGCTCCTGCCCCTCCAGGTGCTCTGGGCAAACGTCCACGGCAGTGCCATCCTCGGCTGCGGGCTCGTCATCGCTTACGCCGCCGCCGAGAGCGTGCGGGGGCGTGTCGGTGTGAAATCGGAAATCGGAAATCGGAAATCGGAAATCTTGTGGCTCTGGGCCATCGCCCTCGCCCTGGTCCCGCTCACGCTCCTGAACCCCCACGGCACCGGTATCCTGAGCCTGCCGTTCACCCACGCCGCGAAGCAGGTGACGTCGGGGCTCAAGGGCCTGCTCCAGGACCGCGCGGCGATCGCCTGGGCCGACCTCGGCAGCCGGCACCTGTGCTTCGCCATCCTGGGCGGGATCGGCATCGTGTCGCTCGTCGCCTCGGTGGTCCGCAGGGACGTGACGGAGGCCGGGCTGTTCGCGGGCACGCTGGCCGCGGCGCTCTATTCGGAGCGCTTCGTGGACCTCTTTGCTGTCGCCTCAGCGCCCATCGCCGCCCGCAACCTGACGCGGATCCTCCACACGCCGCTGGCGAGGCTGGACCGGCGGCTTCTCAACAGCCTGGGGGCGGTCGCCGTCTTCGGGCTGGCCATGCTCGGCAAGGCGAGCAGCGACAAGTGCGTCCCCTTCGGCCTCGGCCCGGCCGAGGGGCTCTTGCCCGAGCAGGAGCTTGCCTTCATCCAGGAGCATCACCCTACGGGCAGCCTCTTCAACGAGTTCGAGCACGGCGGCTACATCTACTGGCAGACGCGCCGGCCTGTGTTCCTCGACAGCCGCGGCGAATTGGCCTACGACATGGCCTACTTCCGCGCCTACGTGGACGCCTGGACGTCGCGCGACCGCTGGCGCGAGCTGGTGGAGCGCTACGGCCTCACCGTCGCCCTCGTCGCCCGGCCCCCGCTCCAGGCCGTCCTGCGCTCCGACGGCCAGTGGGAGCAAGTCTTCCAAGGCCCCGTCGGCGCGGTCTTCGCCCGCAAACTCCCGTAACCGACCCTCGCCTCGCCGCTCCGGCGCCCACCCAGGGGCCTCGAGTAGTCTTGCCGAGTTGTTCAACTCCGCAAGACTCCTTTCTCTCACCCTGTCTGACGCCACATCGCGAGAAGCGTGGGTTTCACCCTCGCAGGTGGGGCAGGATACGAGGATTCCACACTTGTACAAGTGTGGAATCCTCGTGGTCGGCTGATCGTGCGGGCGCGCGCCGATGCCTGCGGCACCCGAGGTGGACCGCGTCCACGTGCGTCCTCGTTGACTCCTGGGCCGCGCGCGATATGATAGGTGCAGGAGCCACAGCATGGCCAAGGTCCTGCTGATCAACCCGCCGGCCGAACAGACCCTCGTGGGGAACAACCCGAAGTTCCTCGACGAGGCACGCGGCTACAACCCGCCCCTCGGCCTCCTCTACCTCGCCGCCATGCTCGATGAACGCTCGGAACATGCCGTCTGCGTGATTGACGCGCAGGCCGAGGAGCTGTCCTACGAGAGACTCGCGGAGCACGTCGCCGGCGAGGCGCCTGACCTCGTGGGCATCACGGCCATGACCTTCACGCTCCTCGACGTGGTGCGCACGGTCGCCGTCGTGCGGCAGGCGGCGCCCGAGGCCAAAGTGGTGCTCGGCGGGCCACACGTCCACCTCTACCCCCGCGAGTGCGTGGCACTCCCTGGCGTGGACTTCGCCATCACGGGCGAGGGCGAGCACAGCATCGTCGCCCTGGCCGACCGGCTCCACGAGCCGAACCGCTGGGACGAGGTGCCGGGCCTGGTGTACAGGAATGGTTCGAGGACGAGGGCGATTGAGACCGAGAGCGACATCGTCGTCAACGAGCCGCGGGGGCCAATCGAGGACCTCGATTCCCTCCCCTTCCCCGCCCGCGACCTGGTGCCCTTCCGCCGCTACAGCTCGGTGCTCGCCCGCCGGCAGCCGATCACCACGATGTTCACGAGCCGCGGCTGCCCCTACCGCTGCACCTTCTGCGACCGCCCGCACCTGGGCAAGAAGTTCCGCGCCCACTCGCCGAAATACGTCGTGGACGAGATGCAGGGCTGCGTCGAGATGGGCATCCACGAGTTCCTCATCTACGACGACACCTTCACCGTCCGCCGCCAGCGCGTGCTCGACATCTGCGCCGAAATCCAGCGCCGCGGCCTCGACGTCGGCTGGGACATCCGTGCCCGCGTGGACACGGTGGACGAGGAGATGCTGAAGGCGTTGCGCGCCGCCGGCTGCGAGCGCATCCACTACGGCGTCGAGGCCGGCAGCGACCGCTTCATGCAGGTGCTCAACAAGGGCATCACCGTCGAGGACGCCCGCAAGGCGTTCCGCCTCACCAAGCGGGCTGGCATCTCCACCCTCGCCTACTTCATGATCGGCATCCCCGGCCAGACCGAGGCCGACGTGCGCCAGACCTTCCGCCTCGCCCGCCAGCTCGACCCCGACGTCGTCCACATCACCATCCTCACCCCCTTCCCTGGCACCGAGATCTACCGCCAGGCGTTGGAGCAAGGCGTCTACGACCGCGACCACTGGCTCGATTTCGCCCGCGAGCCGCGTCCCGGCTTCCAGCCCCTCTACTGGACGAGGGAGCTTGGCCGCGAGCGGCTCGAGGAACTCCTCGTCGCCGCCTACAAGAGCTTCTACGTTCGTCCCCGCTACATCCTGCGCCAGCTCCTCAAGTGCCGCTCCTGGCGCGAACTGACGACCAAGGTCAAGGCCGGCCTGCGGGTGGCCCTGCTTCGCAAGCGCTAGCCCGAGAGGAGGGCCGAGATGCGACGCCAAAACGCGGTGACGCTGACAGAAGTCCTGCTCGTGACCCTGGGGTTGGGGATCGGCCTCGCGGGTCTGCTGTACGTGGTGTCGGCCAACCGAGAGGAATCGAGGCGAATTCGCTGCCGAAGCAATCTGAACAGCCTAGCCAAAGGGATGGCGACATATCTGAATCAGTGCGGCGACAACCGCTTCTATCCCTGGCCCGTGGGCCTCCCGGGCTGTGGAACACTGACCAAACCAAGCTTCGGCGGCGCCGAGTGGTTGGCGAACCTGTACTGGACAGGAATCATGCCTCACTGGGGCATCTTCGTGTGCCCGAGTTCGGAGGACGATACTGAGTTAGGGGCGCTGCTCGGCACCACCGGCTGCCCGGGCGGCAGGCGGCTGGACCCACACGCCGTGAGCTATGCGGCGATGGGCAGCGAGAGCGTGGGCGTCTATCTGAAGGAGCAACAGAACCCCAGCGCCACCTATGCCGCCTCAATCCTGGCCATCCGCGACGATTTCCCGCCGAACGAGGCAATGGCGTCCGACGACACGGAGGAGCCGATCAACCACGGCAGCCGCGACAACGGCGGGATGAATGTGCTGTTCTTCGACTCCCACGTCGAGTGGTGGACCCACGAGAGGGTTGACCTGGAGCGCGGGGTGGGGACGGGGGAGCTGGTGCATTTGAGGAATTGAAGGCCGCGTGCACGTATGCACGCCCTACTGTGTTGAGGAGTTGCTGGCCGCAGTCCGCGCGGCCCCCGAACGGGGGCGATTCAGGCGGCCATGAATCGCCCCTTTCAGGGGCTCATTCAGGGGTTGGCCTCGGTTCCCAGGGCTCCCGTTGGTCGCCCTGGGCTACGGCTGGTTCGCCCACTTCGTGGGCTGCCGGGTGAGTGTCGCATGCTGTCAGTGGTCCCAGATTCCGGTCGCGGAGGCCACAAATGAGCAGGCGCCGCGGCATCACGCTGGCCGAATTGCTCATCGGGGTCGGCGTGCTGGCCATCGCGCTCTTCCTCTTGGGCTATGCCCTGCACCACCAGCGTGGCGAGGCCCGGAGGATTCGGTGCCGAGACAACCTCCAACAACTGGCCAAAGGCATGACAACGTATCTCAGCATGTACGGCGACAACCGGTTCTATCCCTGGCCTGCCGCGCGGGCCGGGTGCGGCACGAGGGCCGACCCACAGTTCGGCGGCGCCGAGTGGCTTGCGGGTTTGTACTGGGAGTACCAGATCATCCCCGACCCCGGCGTCTTTGTATGCCCAAGCTCAAGGGACGATAACCAGAACGGCAGGTTGCTCGGCTCCTGGGGGTGCACGGGTGGTAAGCCACTCTCGCCACCCACCGTGAGCTACGCCGGGATGGGCGACCGGAGCGAGGGCATTTACCTGGCCTCAAAGCAGGGCAAGGGGGCAAGCTATGCCTCGTCGAAACTCGCCATCCGCGATGACTTCCCGCCCGACCAGGCCATGGCCTGCGACGACACGGAGGAGCCGATCAACCACGGCAGCCGCGACAACGGCGGGATGAATGTGCTGTTCTTCGACTCCCACGTCGAGTGGTGGACCCACGAGAGGGTTGACCTGGAACGCGGCGTGGGGTCGGGGGAGCTGGTGCACTTGAGGAATTGAACCGCGCTCGTCGGCAAGCTCGTCGAGCGCGAGCCAACACCTCTGTCATTCCGAACCAGTCGAGGAACCTCTCAAGGAGAGCAACTGACGTGACAGAGGCCACTTTGGCGCCGTGGTCTGCCCCCTTGAAAGGTGCTTCGACAAGCTCAGCATGGCAACTCCGGGGCGTGTGCTGCATGTGTCGGGCGCTCGGTGAAATGGGACTGTGACCAGAGGCACAAGCCGCTGGGGGTGCTGGCTTTAGGGAGTGCTTCCCGCCGGGCCGGCGGAGCGCGCCTGCCTCCTCCTGATGCCATTCATGCCCAAGAGTGCCAACCCCAGGGGGGAGGAGTTGGCACTCTTGGCCAGGATGGCGAGAATCGGCGATCCGGCGGGCTCCGGCGAAGAGCGCCAACTGCCAAGGGCGCGCGGGTTGGCACCCTTGGGGGAGGGTGCGGGTAGCATCCTTCGCCCTTCGCCCTCCACGCGGCTTCGAGCAATGGCCCCCAGCGATGGGACCAGCTCCTTTCCTGTCTTCTCGTGCTCGTCGTCGTCCTGGTCGTCGTCGTCGCTTCCATGAGTTCTGCGGCTTACACATTCGACGACGAGGACGACGACGACAACGACGACGATTCAAGAGGCGGCCTGCCGCCAGGACTGGGGGCCATGCTCCGCGGCTTCTTTGCGCTTGACTCAACGGGCCGGTTCCGTATAATCATGGTCTTGGCAATCTGCCGCAAAGATAAGTCCCTGTACGCTTTCAGGCGGCCTCTGCGACCATGTACAATCGAAGAATGCTCGCCTTCTGCGGCAACGCGCACCCGGCGTTGGCGAAGGCGATCTGCGATTACCTGGACATGCCCCTCGGCAACGCCGTGGTGAAGAAGTTCCCCGACGGCGAGATCGACGTCAAGATCAACGACGACGTGCGGGGTGCCGATACGTTCGTCGTGCAGCCGACGTGTCACCCGGTGAACGAGAGCCTGTTCGAGCTGTTGCTGCTGACGGATTGCCTGAGGCGTGCCTCGGCCGACCGGGTGACGGCGGTGCTGCCCTACTATGGCTACGCGCGCAAGGACCGCAAGGACGAGGGGCGGGTGCCGATCACGGCCAAGCTGGTGGCCAACCTGATCACGACGGCCGGCGCGAACCGGGTGCTGGCGATGGACCTGCACGCGTCGCAGATTCAGGGCTTCTTCGACATCCCGGTGGACCACATGAGCGCGGCGTCGGTGCTGGCCCGCTCGTTCCTGGAGCCGAGGATTGCCGACCTGGTGGTGGTGAGCCCGGACGTGGGGTCGGTGAAGCTGGCCCTGCCGTTCGCCAAGCGGCTGGGGGCGGCGCTGGCAGTGGTGGACAAGCAGCGGGTGCGCCCCGACCTGACGGAGCCCGGCTTCGTCATCGGCGACGTGAAGGGCAAGAACGTGCTGATGATTGACGATATCATCGCCACCGGCGGCTCGGTGTGCGCGGCGGCGCGGCTGCTCAAGGAACGCGGCGCCAAGTCGGTGCAAGTGACCGCCACCCACGCGGTGCTGTGCCCGCCGGCCGTCGAGCGCCTCGGGGCGGCCCCGATTGACCGCATCGTGGTCACCGACACGATCCCGCTCCAGGACTCGGCCCGGGGCCTGCCCATCGCGGTCGTCTCCGTGGCGGGCCTCCTGGGCGAGGCGATGAAGAGGATTCATTCCAACGAGTCGGTCAGTTCGCTGTTCACCTAGCTGAGGTGTGGAGTCCTGCATGGAAACCGCGACGTTACACGCGACGAAGCGACAAGAGTTGGGGACGCATGCGATGCGCCGCCTGCGGCGCGAAGGCCTTCTGCCCGCGGTGCTGTACGGCCATCGCCGCGACACGGTGCCCCTGAGCGTGCCCCTCACGGAGATTCAGCGGGCGATCGCCGCGGGCACCCGCATGGTGAGCCTGGACATCGGCGGCGTCCAGGAGATGGCGCTGCTCAAGGAGATCCAGCACGACTCGCTGGGCGACGAGCTGCTGCACGTGGACCTGGCGCGGGTGGCGATGGACGAGAAGGTGACGGTGAGGGTGCCCGTGGAGCTGCACGGGCTGGCCAAGGGGGCGGCCTCCGGCGGCACGCTGGACCACCTCGTGCAGGATATCGAGGTCACCTGCTTCCCGCAGGATATCCCGGAGAAGATCCGCGTGGAGGTGGCGCACCTGGACGTCGGGCAGATGGTGTGCGTGCGCGACCTCCAGCCGCCGGCCGGCGTGCAGTTCCGCCTCGACCCCGAGATCCCTGTGGCCATTGTCCATGCGCCGGTTGCGGCGAAGGAACCGGCCCCGGCCGAAGCGCCGGTGCTGCCGACCGAGCCCGAGCTGATCGGGCGCCGCGCCGCCGAGGAGGGCGAGGAGGAAGGCGAGGAGTAGCGGCAGCGGATGAAGACCGTCGTCGGCATCGGCAACCCGGGCAAGCGGTACGAGGCAACGCGGCACAACCTGGGCTTCGAGGTGGTTGACCGCCTCGCCGCTGAGCACGGCATTGCCGCGTGCCGGCGCCGCTTCGATGCTCTCGTGGGCGAGGGCCAGCTCGAGGGCAGCCGCGTGCTGCTCGTGAAGCCGCAGACGTATGTGAACCTGTCCGGCAGCGCCGTCGCCCCCCTGCTTCGGTGGTACCGCTGCTCGACGGAGGACCTGCTGGTTGTGTGCGACGATCTCAACCTGGAGCCAGGCAAGTTCAGGCTGCGGCGCCAAGGGTCCAGCGGGGGGCACAACGGCGTGCAGTCCATCATCGAATGCCTGGGCACAGAGGAGTTCTCTCGCTTGAGAATCGGCATCGGTCGCGGCGGCGCAGGCGACTCGGTGGCCCACGTGCTGGGAGCCTTCGCTGCCGGCGAACGCGACGCGATGGCGGACGCCGTGGCCGAGGCCGCGGAGGCCGTCCGCCTCTGGGTGCGATTGGGCGTGGATGCAGCAATGAACGAGGTGAACCGATGAGTGCAAGGAGGTCGCCCTGTTGAGACTCTACGAAGGCATGTTCCTGCTGGACGACGCGCGCTGCAACGAGAATTTCCAGGCGGTCACTCGCGAGGTGCACACGATCCTCGAGAAGGCCCACGCCGAGGTGTTCACCGCCGAGAAGTGGGATGAGCGAAAGCTGTGCTACCCG
Source organism: Planctomycetota bacterium (assembly GCA_035527715.1). Lineage (GTDB taxonomy): Bacteria > Planctomycetota > PUPC01 > DSUN01 > DSUN01 > DSUN01. The sequence goes on from DATKZY010000193.1 coordinate 38,298, forward strand.
ATCTCGGGCCGCACGCGCGCCGTTTACTACCTGGTGCGCTTCACGGCGCCGACCGAGGCCCTCGTCAGCATCGAGCGCGATTGCCAGCTCAACGACACGATCCTGCGCGTCCTCCTCATCCGCGACGAGCAGAGCGAGAAGCTGCACAAGACCGGCCTGCTCGCCGTGCAGCCGGGGGAGCCCGGCGAGCCCATCCAGTCGCTGGGCAAGCGCGTCCCGACCGAGCCGCCCGCTGCCGCGCCGCCAGCTCACGTCGGCGAGCGCGAGGCAGAGCACGGCCCGCCCAGCCGGGGCGCCCGGGACGGCCGCGCGAGCGACCGCAGGGATGCGCACGACGCCGACTAGCGAGGACCCGCCATGCCGAACTTCAACAGGGTGATCCTGATGGGCAACCTGACCCGCGACCCCGAGCTGCGGTACACCCCCAGCGGCCAGGCCGTCACCGACTTCCGGCTCGCGGTCAACCGGCGCCTGAAGACGCCGGAGGGAGAGCGCAAGGACAGCGTGACGTTTGTCGACATCACCGCGTGGGGCCGGCAGGCCGAGGTGATCAACGAGTACTTCGCCAAGGGGCAGCCGATCTTCGTCGAGGGACGCCTGTCCCTCGACGAGTGGACGAGTCAGGACGGGCAACGGCGGTCGAAGCTCCGCGTCGTCCTGGAGAGATTCGAATTCCTTGGCCAGCGCTCCGGCGCGCCGCGGGGCGGCCCGCGCGCGCCCGGCCCAGTGCCCGAGGAAGCCCCGGCCGACCGCGGAGGCCGGCCCGCGTCGCCTCCCCCGCCTCCTGCCGACGAGGCGGAACCCTTCGACGATGTGCCCTTCTAACGAGGAGCCCAAGACCACATGGCCAAGCGTAAGTTCCGTCGTCCACGCGAGAAGTCCCGTTGCCGCTTCTGCCGCGAAGGAGTCACCCAGATTGACTACAAGGACGTGGGGGTCCTTCAGAAGCTCGTGACGAGCCAGGGGAAGCTCTTCTCCCGGAAGCGGTCGGGCAACTGCGCCAAGTGCCAACACCTGGCCCGCGCCGCGATCAAGCGGGCGCGCTTCCTGGCCCTGATGCCCTACGTCACACGGTGAACCCTCGTCCTGTCCGTCCCACGGAGCCCAGCGATGCAAATCCTCCTGCGCAAGGACCATGAGACCCTCGGCAAGGCCGGCGAGATTGTCACGGTCGTGGACGGCTTTGCCCGGAACTACCTGTTCCCCCGGAAGATCGCCACGCAGGTGACGCCCGACAACCTGTTGCAATTGGAGGCGGACAAGCGGCGTGCCCAGCGCGAGGCCGAGAAGAAGCGCCAGGCCCTCCTCGATGTGGGCAAGCGCCTGGAGGCCGCCTCGTGCACCATCGCGGCCCAGGCCACGGAGGCCGGCACCCTCTTCGGGTCCGTCACCGCCGCCCAGGTCGCCGCCGCCCTCCGCCAGGAAGGCTTCGACGTGCCAGACGACGCCGTGCGCCTCGAGCACCCGATCAAGGAGACCGGCGTCTACGCCATCGAGGTCCAGCTTGCCCCGGAGGTCGTCTCGACAACCCGCATCTGGGTGGTTGCAGACTGAATAGCCATGGCCGAGCCCGCCTCTGCCACGATGAAGGACCGCCTCCCGCCGCAGAACCTGGACGCCGAGATCGCCGTCCTGGGGTCCATGCTGCTTGACAATCAGACGATCCCCGACGTGGCCCGGCTCCTTCGCAAGGCGGACTTCTACTCGCCCGACCACCAGGTGGTCTACGAGGCGGCCCTGACTCTCTTCGACCAGGGCAAGCCGGTGGACATCGTGCTGCTGAGCGAGGACCTGCGCCAGCGCGAGGCCCTCGACCGCATCGGGGGGCCCGGCTACCTCATCTCGCTTCTCGAAAAGGTGCCGTCGGCCGCGAACGCCGAGTACTACGCCAACATCGTGCACCAGGCCGCTCTCCGACGCCACCTCATCCACGCCTGCACCGAGATCGCGCGCGAGTGCTACGACGGGTCGGTGGACACCGATGCCCTGCTGGACAAGGCGCAGGCCGAGGTCTTCGCGGTCACCCAGGGCGACCGCACGGCCGAGGCCACCGCCGTCCGCGACATCCTTCAGGGGATCTTCGACGACATCGAGAGCATGCGCGAGAACCGCATCACGGGCCTCCGCACCTGGTTCAACGACCTGGACGACCTGACCTGCGGCCTCCAGCGCTCGGACCTGATCATCGTGGCCGGCCGGCCCTCGATGGGCAAGACCACGCTCGCCCTCAACATGGCGTTGCGGGTGGCCCTGGGCGGCTGGCCGCGCCCCAACAAGGCCGACGCCAAGCCCGTGCTCCTCTTCTCCCTCGAAATGTCCAAGCCCGTCATCGCGCGGAACATCCTGTGCTGCTACGCCCGGGTGGACGCGCATCGGCTCCGCCGCGGCCTGCTGCCGCGCGAGGAGATCAACGCGCTGACCATGAAGGCGGGCGACCTCTACGAGGCCCCCATCTACATAGACGACACGCCCGGCCTCTCGCTCCGCGACCTGCGCACGCGCGCGCGGCGCCTCAAGATGTCGGTGCCTGGCCTCGCCCTCATCGTGGTGGACTACCTTCAGCTCATGGAGGAGCGCCACGCCGAGAACCGCCAGCAGGAGATCAGCATCATCTCGCGCGGGCTGAAGGGCCTGGCGCGCGAGCTGGACATCCCGGTCATCGCCATCTCCCAGCTCAGCCGCGCCACCGAGGCCCGCGAGGGCCACATCCCCCGAATGTCCGACCTCCGCGAAAGCGGCTCCCTCGAGCAGGATGCCGACCTGATCATCCTCCTCTACCGTGCGGAGGCCTACAGCCCAGGCGAGCGCCCGGGCGAAGCGGACCTCATCGTGGCCAAGCAGCGCAACGGGCCAACGGGCGATGTCCACGCGACCTTTCTCAAGAACTACCTCCGGTTCGAGGACCGGTCTCACCAGGAACAGACTCCGTTCTGAAGCCCGGGCCACGCAGGCTTGGGATCCTGGCGGAGCATGGACGCACACGGGGCAAGGGCGGGTCATGAACGAGCGGCTCCAGCACGGGTCCCCACGAAGCGTTCGCCTGGCTCTCGCGGCGTTCTGCCTCGCATGCGGCGCGGCCGCCGTCGCGGCGGAGCAGCCCGTCGTGCGCGAGGTCATCATCCGCGGCTACGCGGGAGACCCGGCGACCATCAAGGACATGATGCAGGTCCGCGAGGGCGCCCGGCTCGACCCCGACCGCCTCAACAACGACCTCATGGCCCTCTTCAACGCCGGGCACCTCGCCACCTACCAGATCCAGGCCGTTCCCACCGGCGTCCGCCTCATCATTGACATCACCGAGGCGCTCCGCGCCCGCGCCATCCAGGTTCGGGGCGTGGGAAGCGACTGGGCGACGACGCTCCGCGCGGACCTCGTCACCCAGCCCAAGTCCCCCGTCTCCCCGGACGTTCTCAAGCAGCCCGAGGACGGGCGCTACCGCGGCGACAAGGAGCGCATCCGGGCCTACTGCCAGGCGCGCGGCTATCGCTCCGTCACCATCACGTCGGCCACCTTCCCCGTGCCCAACACCCCCCAGATTGACATCACGTTCAGCGTGAACCTGGGGCCGAAGTACCAGGTCAAATGGCTCACCTTCCGGGGCAACCGCTCCCTCCGCACGCGCGAGCTGCGGCGGCAGATGGAGACCAAGCTCGATGGCTTCTGGACGAGCCGGCGCTATTGCGATGCCGTGTTCGAGAAGGACATCGAGCGGCTCCAGGACTACTATCGCTACCGCGGCTTCCCCAACGCCAAGGTGAGCTACCAGCGCCGCTTCCTCGGCCCCCAGGGCAACAAGGTCGAGATCACCATCGTGGTGGACGAGGGCCAGTTGTTCGCCGTGGGCGTCGTCGAGATGAAGGGCGTCACCAAGTGGGGCACCGACACGCTGCTGACCGCCATCCCGCTGAAGGCGGGAGACACCTTCTCCGACGACAAGCTCATCGAAGCGCGCCAGATCATCGAGCGTCTGTACCACGAGAACGGCTACCCCGACGTCCAGGTCGCCCCCTCGCGGCAGGTGAGCGCGGCGGGCGATGCCTTCGATGTCACCTTCACGATTGACGAAGGGGAGGAGGTGCGGATCAACACGGTCCGCACGCGCGGCCACCCGCGCACGCGGCGCGACGTGATCCTGCGCGAGATGGAGCTCGAGCCCGGCATGCTCTACGACGTGCGGAGGCTCGAGCGCAGCGACCGCGCGATCCAGCGCCTCCAGTACTTCGACTCGGTGGTCATCCGACTCGTCCCCGCCGACCCGCCCGCCCCCGGCGAGCGCGACCTGCTGGTGGACGTGACGGAGGGCCAGACGGGGCTCTTCCGCTTCGGCCTCGGCGCCTCGTCGTCCCTCGGCATCGTCGGCACCATCGAGCTCGCCCAGCGCAACTTCGACTGGCGCGACGCCCCCAAGAGCTGGAGCGACCTGTGGAGCGGCAACGCCTACGTCGGCGCCGGCCAGCAGTTCCGCGTCACCCTCATGCCCGGCTCCCTCTACAGCAGCTACGCCATCGCCTACGACAACCCCTACTGGCGGGGCCGCAACGAAAGCTTCGGCTGGAGCGTCTACCACCGCACCCGCGACCAGGGAGTCTGGGACGAGGTGCGCACCGGAGTCCGCGTCTACCGCGGCATCCGCAAGTACAAGGGCGACCCTGACACCGACGTCACGTTCCACGCCCGCCTCGAGGCCGTCAACGTCCTCCTCCACGACGAGGACGACGATCCCACGATCACGACAGACGATCCGCCGAAGGACGCGGTGGACGCGGAGGGCTCCCACCCCGTGTTCGGCGCCGGCGTGACCGTCCGCCGCGACCGCAAGGACCGGCCCACCTTCCCCACCCGGGGCTACGAATGGGAGCTCGGCACCGAGCTGGTCGTGCCCCACGGCATCACCCTCGGCGCCGGCGGCACGCGCTTCTGGACGCTTGGCAGGCACCCCAAGGGCTACGAGCGGGTCATCTCGCTGCGCGGGCGCGTGGACTACGAGCTGGGCAGCTTCCCGATCTACGAGCGCCTCTACGCGGGCGGAGCCAACCTCCGAGGCTTCGCGTACCGCGGCGCCGGCCCCACCGACAACAAGGAGCCCATCGGCGGCAAGTACCGTGCCCTCGCCAGCGCCGAATACCGCTACCCCATCGCCCCGCCGAACTTCTACGGCGTCTTTTTCGCCGACGCGGGCACCGTGACCAGGGACTTCTCGGGCTTTTCGTCGCCGCGCCTCGCGCTCGGCTTCGGCATCCGCCTCCTCATCCCCGCGCTCTCCCACGTGCCGATCAGCGTGGACTTCTCGGCACCCGTCATCAAGCAGGGCGGGGACGAGACGGAGTTCCTCTACTTCTCGTTGAGCCTGGGCCGTTAGGACAACCGCTACCACAGGAGGTCCCCTGCCAATGCGTTGCACAATCCTGGCCATCCCCCTCCTCCTGGCCTGCGTGCCCGTCCGCGCGGCCGAGGCCCCCCCTGCCGAGCGCCCCCTCCGCATCGGGGCAGTGAACATCGTCCGCGTCTTCGACGAGCTGGAGGAGAAGGTGGACATGAACGCCGAGCTGCGCCAGCTCGAGGAGAAGCGCGGCGTCCGCCTCCGCGAGCTCGGCGACCGCGTCCAGGAGTTCGAGGGGAAGGCCAAGCTCCTTCGCCCCGAGAGCGCGGAAGCCAAGGAGAACGCCAAGCTCCTCGAGGACGTCTCGCGCGAGTTCCGCAGCTATCGCGACGCCACGGAGGACCACCTCTACAACAAGCTCTACGACTTCACCCTGGGCATCTACAAGAAGATCCGCGACGAGGTGCAGGACTGCGCGCGCGAGGCCGGCTACGACGCCGTCCTCCGAACACGCGAGACCGACGTGGGGGACCTCGACCAGACCCTGCGGCCGCGCACGCGCTACGTGGAGCTCAACCGCCGCATCGACGCCCAGGGCGTGCTCTACCACAGCCCCGCACTCGACTTCACCGACGCGATCATCAAGCGGCTGAACGACAAGTACCAGCGCGCCAAGGCCGACAAGGAGCGCCTCCACCCCATCAAGCCCCCGGCCCCTGTCCCCGAGGAGAAGGCCCCGGAGAAGGGCAAGGCGAAGGAGCCGCCCAAGTAGCGGCATCAGCACAGGAGAACACCTTGGCCGTCACGCTTGCCAAGCTGGCTGAGCTCACGCGAGCCGCCCTTCGCGGCGACCCTGGCACCGAGGTCCGGGGCGTGGCCGGACTCCACAACGCACGGCCCGGCGACCTCGCCCTGGCCGCCGACCCCCGCTACGTCGGCCTCGTCCCCCGAACGGGGGCGTCCGCCCTCGTCGTGGGCGAGGCATTCGACACCTCGGCCACCCCCCTGCCCCTGCTCATCGCGGCAGAGCCCGTGCGGGCCTTCGAGCAGATCGCCGAGCTCTTGTGCCCCGTGCCCCCGGCTCCCGAGCCCGGCATCCACCCGACGGCCTTCGTCGCGCCCGATGCACAGGTGGGGCCTGGCGTCACCATCCAGGCCCACTGCGTCGTGGAGTCGGGCGCCGCCATCGGGGCCGGCACGCTGCTGCGGCCCCTCGTGTTCGTCGGGCGGGGAGTGAAGCTCGGCCGCCAGTGCGTCCTGCATCCCCACGTGGCGGTTCTCGACGGGTGCGTGCTCGGGGACCGGGTCGTCCTCCACAGCGGCGTGGTCATCGGCGCGGACGGCTACGGCTACGAGACCCGCGAGGGCATCCATCACAAGCTCTCCCAGCGTGGGATCGTCGAGTTGGGCGACGACGTGGAGATCGGCGCCAACTCCACGGTGGACCGCGCGCGCTACGGCCGCACCATCGTGGGCGCGGGGACCAAGGTTGACAATCTGGTCATGGTCGCGCACAATGTAGTGGTCGGCGACCATAGCCTGCTGGTCGCCCAGGCCGGCGTCGCGGGCAGCGCGGTGCTGGGCCACCACGTCACGGTCGCCGCGCAGGCCGGCATCGTCGGCCACATCGAGGTCGGCGAGCGAGCCATTGTAGGCGCCCAGGCAGGCGTCGTGAGAAGCGTGCCGCCGGGCGCGGTCGTCCTGGGTTCGCCGGCCCGGGACGCCAGGAAGGAGCGTCACTGCCTCGTCCTGCACCAGAAGCTTCCCGACCTGTTCGGACGCGTGCGGCAGCTCGTGAAGACGGTTGAGGAACTCTCGGAAAAGGTTGCACACCTTGAAGCCAATGCAAAGGACCATCCAGAGGCCCGCTGAGTTCGCCGGCGTCGGGGTGAACCTTGGCCGCGAGGTCCGCATCCGGCTGCTCCCGGCCCCGCCCGACAGCGGCGTGACCTTCGTGCGCGCCGACCTCCCAGGCACCCCCGCCGTCCCGGCCTGTCCGGAGCACGTGGTGCCCGAGCTGCGGCGCACGGTGCTCCGCAAGGGCGATGCCGAGGTCCAGATGACCGAGCACTTGCTGGCGGCGGTGAGCGGGCTGGAGGTGGACAACCTGGTCGTCGAGCTCAAAGGGCCGGAATTCCCCGCCTGCGACGGCAGCCCGCGCGTCTTCGCCGACCTGTTGCGCAATGCCGGCATCGCGGACCAGGACCGGCCCCGCACCCTCCGCACCCTGGCCGAGCCCGTCACGGTGTCCGACGAGTCCAGCACGATGACCGCCCTGCCAGCCCAGGAGGGCCTGAGCGTCTCCTACACGCTCGAATACCCGCACCTCTCGCTCCCGGGGCAGCACTTCGACCTGCGGGTGACCCCCGAGAGCTTCCTGCGCGAACTGGCGTCGGCGCGGACCTTTGTGTTCCAACGCGAGGCCCCCGCCCTGCTGGCCCGCGGCCTCGGCCGAGGGGCCTCCCTCGAGAACACACTGGTGCTGCGCGACGACGGGAGCCTGATCTACGGCCAACTGCGCTTCCCCAACGAGTTCGCACGGCACAAGGTGGTTGACCTCCTGGGCGACCTGCGTCTGCTCGGCGCCGGCATTGCCGCTCGAATCATCGCCGTCCGAAGCGGCCACGCGCAGAACCTCCAGCTCATCGAGCAGGTCCGCCAGACCCTCGTCGCCATCCCAACCGACTCCTGAGGCACCCATGGCCACAAGCATCCACCCAACCGCCACGGTCAGCCCGAAAGCCCAGCTTGCCGACGACGTTGTCGTCGGGCCGTTCGTCTCCGTGGACGAGCACGTGTCCGTCGGCCCAGGCACGGTGCTGAAGACGGGCACCATCCTCACCGGCCACACGACCATCGGCGCCCGCAACACGATCGGCCCCTACGCCGTCATCGGCATGGGGCCGCAGGACCTCGGCTACCGGGGGGAGCCCACCCGCGTCGTCATCGGCGACGACAACACGCTCCGCGAGTACGTCACCGTCAACGCGGCCTCGACGAAGCAGGACTGGGTCACCCGCGTCGGCAGCAGAAACTTCCTGATGGCCTACTGCCACATTGCCCACGACTGCGAGGTCGGCAGCGACATCGTCATGGCCAACTACGTCGGCATCAGCGGGCACGGCAAGATCGAGGACAAGGCATGGTTCGGCGGCATGACCGGCCTGCACCAGTTCGTCACCGTCGGCACCCACTCCTTCATCGGCGGCGGCTCGCGCATCGTGCACGACTGCCCGCCCTACATGATCACCGAGGGCAGCCCTGCCAAGGTCCGAGGCGTCAACACCATCGGGCTGAGGCGTCGCGGCTTCCCCAGCGAGGCCATCGAGGCGCTGAAGGAGGCCCAGCGCCTTATCTACCGCTCCCACCTCACCGCGGCCCAGGCCATCGAGCAACTCGTGGGGTCCCGCACGGCCTCCGTCGCCGAGGTCCGCTACCTCATGGACTTCCTTCGCCAGATGCACGCGGGGCGCCAGGGCCGGGCGCGCGAGGCCCTGCGGCGCAAGGACTGAGGCCCCGCCCCACACGGAACCCGCCCATGAGCCAGCCCATTCGCGTTGCGGTCGTCGGCGCAGGCCACCTGGGCCGCCACCACGCGCGCCTCTACGCCGGCATCCCGCAGGCCCAACTCGTCGGGGTGGCCGACACGGTTCCCGAGCGCGCCCATCGCCTCGCCGCCACCTACGGCGCCCGAGGCGTCGGCGACTACCGCCAGCTCATTGACCAGGTGGACGCCGCGAGCATCGCCGTGCCCACCACCGCCCACTTCGCCGTCGCCCGCGACTTCATCGAGCGAGGCCGCGCCGTCCTCATCGAGAAGCCCTTCACCCGCTCGCTGGCCGAGGCCGACGAGTTGCTCGCACTGGCCGAGCGGCGCGGCGTGCCCATCCAGGTCGGCCACGTCGAGCGCTTCAACCCGGCACTCATCGCCGCCAAAAGCTACCTCACGAACCCGCTCTACGTGGACGCCGACCGCATCAGCCCCTTCACCTTCCGCTCCCTGGACATCGGCGTGGTCCTCGACCTGATGATCCACGACCTGGACATCCTGCTCGATATGATTCCGTCGGAAGTGGTGTCGGTGGACGCCATCGGCGTGCCGGCGCTCTCGCACTATGAGGACATCGCGAACGCGCGGCTGACGTTCGCCAACGGCTGCGTGGCCAACCTCACGGCCAGCCGCGTGGCCATGCACGCCAAGCGCAAGCTCCGCATCATCCAGCCCGACAGCTACATCACCATAGACTACGGCGAGCGGCGCGCCGTGGTTTCCCGCAAGCGCCCCAACGCCCCCGACGCCACGAAGGTGGACCCGACGACCGTCCAGGACGTCAAGGCGTTCGTGCTCGACAAGCTCATCTGCGTCGAGGAAATCCCCATGAGCCCGCACGACGCACTCGAGCAGGAGCTCCTGGCGTTCCTCCACACCGTGGCCACGGGCGCCCCGCCGCCCTGCTCGGGCCGCGACGCCCGCCGCGCCCTGGAGCTCGCCTGGCGCATCCTCGACTCCATCGAGGCCACCCGCCGGCGTCGCCAGCAGCCATGAGCCACACCCTCTTCATCATCGCGGGGGAGAGCTCGGGCGACCTCCACGGGGCCCGCCTGGCCCAGGCGCTCCGCGAGCGCGAGCCCGCCATCACCCTCGTCGGCATGGGCGGCCACCGCATGCGCGACGCGGGCGTGGAACTCGCCGCCGACGTCACGGCACTCGCCGCCGTCGGCGTCATCGAGGTCCTCGGCGTCCTCCGGCGCATCAACGCCACGTTTCACAAGATGATCGCCGAGCTCGACCGCCGCCGCCCCGACGCCGTCGTGCTCATTGACTACCCAGCCTTCAACCTGCGCTTCGCACGCTGGGCACACCAGCGCGGCGTCCCCGTCGTCTACTACATCTGCCCCCAAGTCTGGGCCTGGCACCAGAGCCGCGTGAAGAAGATCGGCCGCTACACCGACAAGCGCCTCGTCATCCTCCCCTTCGAGCCCGCCTTCTACGCCCGCCACGGCGTCGAGGCCACCTTCGTCGGCCACCCCCTGCTCGACGGCCTGGCCGCCTACCACCACGACCGCCGCTTCGCCGCCGAGGCCGGCCTGCCCACCGACCGCTTCATCCTCGGCCTCCTCCCCGGCAGCCGCAGGAGCGAGATTCACAGGCTCCTGCCCATCATGCTCGGCGCCGCCGAGCGCATGGCCCCCGAGCTCGGCGGCATCACCGTCGCCACCGCCCCAGCCTCCACCCTCCCGCCCGAGGAGTACAACACCTGGCCCGCCCTGTGCCCAGCACTGCCCCTCCACCTCCTCCCAGGCAAGACCTATGAGCTGATGGCCGGCGCCGACCTCCTGCTCGTCGCCTCCGGCACTGCGACCCTCGAGGCAGGCATCATCGGCACCCCGATGATCGTCACCTACAAGCTCGCCCCCTTCACCGCCTTCCTCGCCTGGCTACTGGTGCGGGGCGTGCCCCACATCTCCCTCGCCAACCTCGTCGCGGGGAGGGAAGTCGTCCCCGAACTCACCCAACTCCGCGCCACCCCCAAGGCCATCGCCCGCGCAGCCCTCAAGATGATCCGCGAGGGCCGCCTCGCCCAGATGGCCGACGAGTTGGCCGCAGAAGTCCGCCCCCGCCTCGGCGAGCCCGGCGCCTCGGGCCGCGCCGCCGACGAAATCCTCGCCCTCCTCCACCGCAACGAATGACTGGGTCGCCATTTGCCCATTCTCGGCCTTCCGGCTCAGAGTCGTACGGGGTTCTCCATTTCCGGCGCACCCATTTGGCGATTCTCGGCATTCCGGCTCAGAGTCATACAGTGTTCTCGAGTTTCAGACTCGAGAATCGGCGATTCTCGGCATTCCGGCTCAGAGTCATACAGAGTCTACAGAGTCAACCACTTTTTCGCGCGAGCGGCTCGGCCGGCGCGCCGCCCCCTACATGTTGCGGCGGACTCAGGGGCCAACCACAACATGTCTTACGTCGGCGGACTCGGCAGAGGCGATGCAGCGGAGAGCATCGCTGACGACGAACGACACAGCCTGCGGCCAGACGACACGGTGGGACTTCGGCGCTCCCAGTAGGCCAGCCGGGTAGAACCTCACTTGCATCGGTGAGCGTATGGCGCTACCATACGGCCCGAGGATACAGTGTGGCCACTCGCGGGCTAGCCTTGGAGCGGTCACCTGCCCGTGAGACTACCCGGCATGCGCGGGGGCTGTGAGTCCACCGCCCGCAGCGCGGGATGGAGCAGGATCCGTCTGGCCTGAGCAGTGAGTCTCGGGCCTGCTGCGAGCGCCGGTCAACGAGAAGCCATGGGGCAGGAAGGAAGGACGACGCCGTGCTCGAAGGCCAATTCAGCAACGACTGCCGGGGCTTCGCGCGACACTACGCGATGCTCCCGGCGGACGCGCCGATGGGCTACCGACCGGACCCGAAGAGCGAGACACTGCTTGAGGGCGTGTTCGAGGGGTTCCGGCACACGGAGATTGGCCCAAACCAGAAGATCGCAGTGGTCACAATGACGAAGGGCCCGACAAGCCGCGGCGAGGCGGTGTCCGTGAAGGCCACGCTCAGCGGGGCGGGCCTGCCTGTCTACTTCCTGCCATGGGACGCGCGCGGCGCCGCAGTGGAGATGACGATTCCGAGCCGCAACCCCGATCTGCCGGAGAAGACGCACCCGCGCTTCTTCTTCACGGCCGTGCTCAGCGGGTGCGCCGTGTTCTTCCGCGGCAACCCCCAGTATCCGACCATCTACCACTGCGGCACGGCCGGCACGACGGGCGGCGGCGCGCCGACGCAGGGGGAGTCCAACGCGTTCTTCGATCGGCTTCTCAAGACGGCTCGTTACCTTGGCGTCGGCGCGAAGCCCAGCGGTCGCGGGAAGATGGTGCAAAGCTCCGACTACATGGTGAGCAAGACGGCCGGCGCCAGCCCTGAGCTGCAGGAGCTGACCGACGAGGCGCTCGACAAACTGCGCCGCCACTACGCGGGGCGGGTCCTCGTGGAGTCGGCGACCACCTGGGGAATGGTCTTCGGCGTGCGCGACGAGCGCGACTGGACCTTCTACCTCCAGCGGAACTGCACGATCGTGCACAAGACGTGGGAGGACATCGAGCGCGCGGTGCAGGTGCGCAAGAAGATCTGGGGTGGCCTGCGAACGAAGACGACGACACACAAGTACATCACCCGGGGTCTCTCGGATGCCAAAGCCAAGGCCATGCCCCTGTCGCTGACCCAGGTGTTCCCCGGCGGCGGTCAAACGATGAAGATGACGAATTCGCTGTCGTATCGCCTCTAAGGGCCGGTGTGGCCAGGCTTCTCGGGTGGAGCGTGGCCCATTGGTAGCGGCCTGGGAGAGGAGGCATCTGCTTCTTCGGCCTCAGGCACCCGCGCGGAGGCAGGGTCGCTCCAATCCCCGCCGCTTGGGGGTGCGCCGCTTCTCCTATCCGAGCAGCATGCCGGCGATGGTGGCGGTCATGTAGCAGGCGATGGCGCCGCCGATGAGGGCACGGAGGGCCAGGCGGGAGAGGTCGCCGCGACGCTCGGGGGCCAATCCGCCGATCCCGCCGATGATGATGCCAAGCGACCCGAAGTTGGCGAAGCCGCACAACGCAAACGTGCCTATGCCGACCGAGGCGGGCTGCAACGCCCCGCTCTTCGCCATGCCCGCCAACTGGGTGTAGGCGATCCATTCGTTGGCGCTGATGCCTATGCCCATCACGGAGCCAATTGCCCTGGCGTCGCCCCACGGCACGCCCATGACAAAGGCCAACGGGCGGAAGAGCCAGCCGAGGATGTCCTCCAGCTTGCTCGGGCAACCCGTCCATCCGATGCCCGCCGCGCCCCGGCTCACCTCGCCCAGAAGGTAGTTGATCATCGCCAGGAGCGCGACGAAGGCGATGAGCATGGCCGCGACGTTCAGCGCCAGCCGCAAGCCGTCCCACGCCCCGCCCGCGGCGGCGTCAATGACGTTGCGCGTCTCGTGCTCGAAGCGCACGGGCACGGCGCCCGAGGTTGCCGGCTCCTCGGTCTCGGGCTCCATGATCTTGGCGATCGCCAACGCGGCGGGGGCCGACATGACGCTCGCGCACAGGAGGAGCTCGGCCTGAATGCCGAACGAGACGTAGACGGCCATCACGCTCCCCGCGATGGTGGCCAGGCCCCCGACCATGACGGCGAACAGCTCGGACTGCGTCAGGTTGGCCACGTAGGGGCGGATGAGCAGGGGGGACTCGGTCATGCCGAGGAAGATGTTGCCCGCCCCCGAGAGGGCCTCGGCGCCGCTGACCTTCATCGTCCGCCGCATCAGCCAGGCCATCCCAGCGACCACCCGCTGCATGATCCCGAGGTGGTAGAGAATGCCCATCAGCGAAGCGAAGAAGATGATCACGGGCAACGCCCGGAAGGCCAGCGGGAGATTCACCTTGTACTGCACGTCGGCGATCTTCTCCGTCAGGAGCACGGGCTCGGCTCCGCTGCCAAACACGAACGCGATCCCCTGGTCGGTGAAGGCGATGAGCTGGCGGAAGGCCCCGCCCAGCCAGGCGAAGACGGCTCGGCCCGGCCCCGTCTTGAGGATGAGGATGCCGAAGGCAAGCTGGAGGCCCAGGCCCCAAAGCACGGTGCGGATGACGATGCGGCGGCGATCGCGCGACAGGAGCCACGCGACGCCGACCAGCACGCCAAGCCCCAACACCCCGATGAGCCGTTGGCCGATGTTGGTCATGCGCAACCTCCACTTCGTAGCGCTTCAGCCATCTAAGGTTCCTGCCCCCACTGACCTTGCGTCGGTGGGGCAAGGATTGGTGACTACACGCGCGGCTCGCCGCCCTACCCCCTCTCCCTCTCAGGGAGAGGGACGGGGTGAGGGTGTC
>DATKZY010000194.1:0-83524 GCA_035527715.1 Planctomycetota bacterium
GCCACAATCCGCTGGTATGAAACGATTTGCGGAGAAAGGAGGGAATGCAGCGGGCGTCATCCGAGGCGACCGTTGGGCGAGCCGTTCCGCCGGCACACCCTTTGGCCAGGTGATGGCGAGTGCCTCACCCGACCACGTTCAGAGTATACCACATAACGAATCGCCTGTCAAGCCCCCCCCGCGAAATTTCTCTTCTCGCGTCCGGTTCCCCGTGCGCGGCGTGCCGGCGCGCCCCCTGCGGGTATGCCGCTCAGCAGTCAGCGGGGCGCGGTCCTGAGAAATGCGGGTGGATGGCGCGTCAGGACGAGAATGGCGCGTAGGCGTTTGCTGGACGGCATGGAAAGCGGCATCGAGATGCCGCAGTCCGAAGGGCTGCCGCGCGGCTTGAAGCCCATCCCTTCATCCTGGGAAGGCGCCTTCGCCCAGGCCCCGTCCGCCCGCCCTCAGTCAAGGCTGCCGTGCGCGAAGATGCGTCGCCTTGGGCATTCCCGGCGACGCTTGCACAGGGCAAGAGGCCTGGCTACGCCGGCATTGCCGAGCTGAAGAAGTCGCTGCCTAACGTCAGCATAAAGAGATGAAGACAAGGGCGGAGGGGGTGGGTCGCAAGGACGTGGTGGCCAGGCGAGGAGGAGGCGGCTGCACACCGTCGGGCGCCGCGCCGGGGCGAATCAAGCTTGGGTGAGGAGGGGAAGGGACACAAGGGACCAAAGGGACCCAAGGGACTGCGAAGGGCAGCATGGCCCTTTTGTCCCTTCGGTCCCTTTGGTCCCTTGGGTCCCTTGCGCCTCGCCAGAGAAGCCAGGCGGGTGGGGTCCGCGCGAGGCCAGGGCTATTTCACCGCGCCCATAGTCATGCCCTTGGTGATCTGGGTCTGGAAGATGAGGAAGATGAGGAGCACGGGCAAGGCCGCGAGGAAGAGGCCGGCCGAGAGGTAGGGCATGTTGGTGGTGTACTGGCCGCGGAGATTGGCCACGCCGACCATGAGCGTGCGGGCGTGGTCCTCGTTGAGGATGACCTGGGCGAGGAGCAGCTCGTTCCACATCCAGAGGAAGTTGAAGATGCCCAGGGTCATCAGCGCGGGCCGGGCGATGGGGAGCATGATTCGCCACAGAATCTGAAGGTGGTTCGCGCCGTCCACCTGGGCCGCCTCGACCAGCTCGCGCGGCACGCCGCGCAGATACGAGGTCATGAGATACGTGCCGAACGGCACCGCAAGGGTCGCGTAGACGAGGATCAGGCCCACGTGCTTGTTCAGCAGGCCGAGCGAGCCGAGCATCGAGTGAAGCGGGATGAGGATGATCTGCGGCGCGATCATCATCGAGCCGAGAATCGCGAAGAACGCCACGCGACGCCCGGGGAACTCCATGTGCGACAGGGCGTAGCCCGCCAGGCTGCACACGGTCCACGAAAGCATCACGCCCGCGACGACGACGATGAACGAGTTGCCGAGATACTGCCCGAACTTCGCGTACTTCCAGGCATTCACCAGATTCTCAAAGGTCGGGTGAGCCGGCAGGCCGTAGGGGTTGAGGATGAACTCCTCCTCGCCCTTGAGCGCCGAGAGGAGCATGAAGGCGAGGGGGTAGATGGTGGTGACGCTGATCGCGGCGAGAGCCACGAAGATGGCGGAACGGCCGAGTTTCCTGCGAATCGCCATTATTGGCCTCTTCCGAAGCAGTATGCGCGGGCCAGCCCCCGAACGGGGGCGACCGAGCCGTAGCCCAGGGCGACCAACGGGAGCCCTGGGTAGGGCGATCCCCCCGGGGGAGCCCCCGAACGGGGGCGATTCAGAAGGCCATGAGTCGCCCCTTTCAGGGGCTCATGCATGGGAGGGGCCCCGTTTCCCAGGGCTCCCGTCGGTCGCCCTGGGCTACGACTGGCTCGCCCACTTCGTGGGCTAACAGGAGAGCATGACATCCACTCGATCATGGCAGAGCACTTTCGCAGAGGTCATCAGTCGTCCCTCCCCGCCATGAGGCGAATCTGGAGGAGCACGAGGCCGAAGACCATCAGGAACAACGCGCTGCCGAGCGCGCAGGCGTAGCCCATGCGGTTCGCCTCGAATGCCTGGAAGTAGAGGTGGTATTCGACCAGCGTCGTGCAGTAGCCGGGGCCGCCCTTGGTCATGACGTAGATGAAGGCGAACAGGCTGGTGAACGACCAGACGACGAGGCTGACGCCCCAGAACTCGATCACGTGGCGGAGCGAGGGCACGACGATGTGCCAGAGGAAGCGCCAGCCGGTCGCGCCGTCGAGCCGTGCGGCCTCGAAGATCTCCTTGGGCACCGCGGCGAGGCCCGCGAGGAATACGATGACGCCGTGGCCGAAGATGCCCCAGAGGATGACCACGATGATCGTCGGCAGGGCCGTGGCCGGGTCGCCGAGCCACTCAAAGGCCAGGGCCCCGAGGCCGACCGATTTCAGGGCGTGATTCACCGGGCCGTCGGGGCTGAGCAGCACGGTGAACAGCGACCCCACGATGACGGGCGAGAGCACGGCCGGCAGGAAGAAGGCGGCGCGGAAGAACCGCCAGCCGAACACCTCCTGGTGAATCAGCAGCGCGAGCACGAGCGAGACGAGGAGCCAGAGGGGCACGGAGAGCACGAGGATGAGGTTGTGCTTGACGGCCGGCCAGAACACCTCGTCGCGGGAGAACAGCTCGACGAAGTTCTGGAGGCCGACCCAGCGGGGCGCGCTCGTGCCGCTCCATTCGGTGAAGCCGTGCCAGACCGCGCTGCCCGCGGGAAACACGCGGAAGACGAGCAGCAGCAGGAGCGCGGGCATCAGGAACAGATACCCGCTGAGGGCGGCCCGGGGGCCTCGCACCACTCTCGTGTCCCCCTCACTTTCCACACGGTCTCTGTTGCTGAAAGTGGAGCCACAGGCAAGATGCCTGTGCCACCAATCCACGGCTTGACGGTGGCACAGGCTTCCAGCCTGTGCGCTGGGAAAGGGGTTTCCTCAAGTAGCGTCCCGTAACACGAACTACTTGGCCGCGGCCCTCTCGATGGCGGCCAGGGCATCCGCCACGGTCGCCTGGTCGCTGAGGATACGCTGGCACTCGCGGTTGAGTACGTCGCCGAGGGCCATCGGGGCCTTGCCGGTCATCTGGCTGCCCGTGCGGCCCGAGGCCAGCCACCCGGCGATCACCTTCGCCGTCGGGTCGGTGAGCAGGTCGCGGTCGTAGCCCTGGTTGGCGGGGAACGAGCCGACCTCGCTGAGAAACGTCTTGGCGTTCTCCTCGCTGGCGACGAACGCGATGTAGTCGAACGCCTCCTTCGGGCACTTGCTCCAGGCGGTGACGGCGTAGGCGAAGGCGCCGCCGATGGGAAACTTGTCCGCGTCGGGGCCGGGCTGGAAGATGGGACAGGTCATCACGCCGACGTTCTCGGGGCTGAAGAACTTGGCGAACTCCTTCCAGTGCGCGACGTCGGAGATGAGGCCGAGGAAGAAGCCGGCCTGGCCGCGCAGGAACACGTAGCGGGCGTCGGGCCAGAGGGCGGTGGACATGAAGCCGTCCTGGAAGCAGCCGCGGTCGTTCAGCTCCTTGAGCCGGTCGAAGATGGCGGCCACCTTGGGGTCGGTCCACTTCAGCTCGCCGCGGGCGAGCTGGTCGCGTTCCGCCGCGGTGAGGGTCTGGAAGGCGGCGGAGTTGAGGAACCAGGCGGCCCAGTCGCCCTCCTTTTCGCCGACGGCGATGCCGGCCTTGCCGGCCTTCTTCAGGGCGTCGCAGGCGGCGAGGAAGTCGGCCCACGTGGCCGGCGGCTTCTCGGGGTCGAGGCCGGCCTCGCGGAAGAGCTTCTTGTTGTAGTACCACACCAGCCCCTGCACGGCGATGGGCACGGCGTAGGGCGTGCCGGCGGGGTCGAAGTTCTCGCTCGTCACGTCCCAGCCGACGATCTTCTTGCGGAACTCGGGCGTCACGAGGTCGTCGAGGGGGCGAAGGCTGTCGCGCAGATCGAGCACGCGGCTGCCCTGGTGCAGCATCACGACGTCGGGGCCGCTCTTCGACGCGGCGGCGGTCATGAAGATCTGGTAGTACTCGTTGTGCGACTGGGCGACGTGCTTGATCTTGATGTTCGGGTGGAGGCGCTCGAACTCCTTGTCAATGTTCATCAGCCACAGGCCGGCGCCCTTGGACGGGTCGGCGGCGTGCCAGTCCCACACGGTCAGCACGGTCTGGCCGGGCTTGGGCGCATCGTCCGAGCCGCAGCCGGCGAGAAGGGCAAGGGCCGGAAGCCAACAGAGGCAGCGCTCAATCACGAGTGGCTCCTCGATGGGGAATGGGGTAGCGGCCATGTTTATGCGCCGCCCGCGACATGGCCAGGATGTTCTCGGGCTTGAGGAAGCTGGCGAGGCTGTTGCCGCTCGAGGCGATGTAGCCGCCGCCGGGGGCGACGTCGCGGATCAGTGCGCGCACCTCGATCGCCACCTGGCGCGGGGTGCCGCGGCCGAGGAGGTCCATCTCGACGTTGCCGAGGAGGCAGAGGCGGCCGGCGTAGCGGCGCTTCATCGCCCGAATGTCCATCGCCCCCTTCTCGTTGGGGTGGAGGCCGGCCACGCCGAGGGCGACCAGGTCGTCGGCCACGGGTGCCATGTTGCCATCGCTGTGGAAGACCCACGGAATGGTCAGCCTCTCGGCCACGCGGCGGAACCGCGGCACCACCAGTTCGCGGAACACGGCGGGCGAGAAGAACGGGCCGCTCTTGAAGGCCATGTCGTCGGTCGTCACGAAGGCGTCGAAGCCGGCCGCTGCGGCCCGCTCGGCGAGGGCGGCCGCCCAGTCGGTGTAGCGGTCGAGCACGGCCTCGACCAGCGGGCGGTTCTCGTAGAGGGCGATTGAAAATGCCTCGAAGCCCATGCTCATGATCGTGGGGAACAGCCCAAGCCGGGTCACGAAGAACGCGGCATAGTCGCCCTTGCCCTGGGCGAACGCGCGGGCCTGCGCCCAGAGAGCCTCGTCGCACGGGTCGGGCAGCTCGATAAGCCGGAGGTCCGCCTCGGTCTGGATCATCCCGTGGCCCAGGAACTGGCGGCCGCCCTCGCCCTCGCCCGTCTGGGCATAGATGGGCGGGCGGAGGACGTAGAGGATGTTGTCCATTCCCAGCCGCGCGGCGAGGGACTTGGCCTCGTCGGCGGTCCAGCCGTCGTCGCCGACGCCGTCGGGCCAGCCCACCATCCTGCGGGCGATGCGGGGGTCAATCCACAGCTCGCAGTAGGGCACGCGGTCGGGTTCTTCGCACCGCAGCGCGGCGAGGACTCTCTCGCGCGAGGTCATCTACAAGAGCTCCCTTCTCGCCTTCTCGATGATGGCTCGCATCTTCGCCAGGTTGTCGGGGTCAACCTCGGGCTTGCGATAGGCGGCGCGCAACTCGTTGAGCTGCGCCTTGGCCTTGGCGAGAATCTTCGCCTCGTACTCGGCGCCGGCCCAGCCCGAGCGCTCGAGGAGCGCGGGCAGCCAGAGCGAGTCGCGGAAGTGGCGGAGGGTGTGGTCGGTGCCGAGATGACTCGTGTCCAGGCCCAGGCCGACCGCGGCGATTTCCTCGAGGGCGAGAAGCTCAGGAGTGACCTCGACCGCGCGGGCGAAGTGGCGTGCGCCCAGCGTGAAGTCGCGCTCGATGAGCAACTGCACGGGCGAGATCACCTTCCCCTCGTCGAGGAGGCCCGAGCCGATGCCGGGGTGGCGTCCGCTGAAGGCGGCGATCGTCATCGCCTTGTATGCCTTTTCGAGCGCGGCGTAGAGGCCGGGCTCCTTGGCGTCGCAATACTCGCCGCCGCCGACGGGGACGCGGATTCCGCACCAACGCCAGAGGAACTCCACGGTGGCGAACGAGTAGAGCATGGCGTCGAACGAGCAGTAGCTCACGCCGCTGCCGCGCATGTCCACCGTGCCACCCCACATGCTGCCGCCGAGGCGCACGGCCGGGTTGAGCGCCCGCGCGGCGATCCAGGTGGCGAGGTGCTCGGCCGCGGCCACGGCGACGAAGCCGGCCAGCGTCACGGGCGCCGTCACGCCCGCGACCGGCATCGCGGTGAGGCCGGTGGGCGAACCCGCGCGGACCTTGTGCACGAAGCGGTCGGCCACGTCGCGGTCGAACCGCAGCGGATGGGCGAAGCAGATCGCGCCGTAGTTGAACCAGCTCTTGTAGCCCAGGATTTCGCCCATCTCGGCGAGGTAAGGGACTTGCCGCACGTTCCAGGCGAAGGCGGCGTGGGGCTTGTGCGCGTGCTCGGCGAGGAGGAGCGCGGCCTCGAGCGGCTCGACGAGCGGCGGCACGTCGGTCAGGAGCAGGCAATGGCCGACACCGACTTCGCGGTGCAGCGCGTCGCCGAGTTGGATGAGGCGGACGAAGTCGGCCGTGTTCCCGCTCCGCCGTTCGCCCGTCTCGGGGTCGTGGACGAATTGTGCGACCTGCGTTTCAAGGTCCGGCACGCCGATCGAGGCGAAGGGCGCGGCCTGGGCCTCCTCTGCTTGCCAGGGGCGTTCCGCGTGCAAGTATGCACGCCCTACATCCTTCCGGAACTGTTCGACGAATCCGAGCTGCATCTTCCTCGGGAAGTGCGCGCGTTGGGAGGCGAAATCCACCTTCGCCCCCGCCGCGTCGAGCGCCCGGAGCAGTTCGCCGTTCTGGCAGAGAATGCCCACCCGCTCGAGAACGGCGACCACGCCGTCCGCAAGGCGCTCGACATCGGAATCGCGGAGCAAGGTTTTCTGGAGCATGCGGGCCTCACTTTCGCCCGGCAGCGATCAGCTCGGCCAGCTTGGCCCGGGCCTTCTGGTAGGCCGCGGGATCCTTATCCCACTCGAAGAACGACTTCGCCACCGAGAGGACAATCTCCTGCGCCTTATCGGCCAGGCCCGCCTTCTCGAGGATGGCGAGGTACTCGTAGTCCTCGATGGAATCGCGCAGCGCCTTGAGCCGCAGACTAGGCGCGATGCCGTCGTAGCCGACGGCGCGCGCGGGGTAAACAATCGCCCCCTCGCCGTTGAAGAGCGGCCCCTTCCCGTCCTTCCTGCGGTCCAGGGTCTTCGGGTCGGTCCAGGGGTCCTCGACCTGCTTCCAGAAGGACATGCCGCCCCAGTAGAGCAGGCCGCGCATGCGGTAGCGCCACGCCATCCACGCGGGGACGCGGTAGTGCAGCAACGGGAAGTCGATGTGCCACCAGGGCGTCGGCTGAAGCTGGCACAGGGCGGTGTAGGTCCAGAGCATCTCGCCCTCGGCCTGGCGTTTCGCCCCGGTCTCGGGGTCGTGCAGCGAGAAGAGCGGGCACCAGATGTCAATGGCGCCGTAGAGGTCGCCCCATTTCTCGTCCTGCGTCTTGGTCTGTTCGACGACCATGACCTTGACGACGCTCTTGGCCTCGCGGACCGCCTTGCCCCACGTCTGGACGTAGCGGTATTCGTCCTCCTTGTTCGGCTCGTCCTTGAGGTAGGTGTAGAAGAGCACGGGGCGGTCGAGCGCGGCGGCCGCCTTGTCCCACGCCTTCAGCCAGGCGTGGAGCTTGGGCTTCTCGGCCTCAGGGTCCTTCACGCCGGCCGACGACGGGTGCGGGGTGCAGAAGGCGTTGACGTGATAGCGGTCCACGAACTCGCGGAATGCCTTGATCTGCTCGGCGGGAATCTCGAACGAGCCGTCGGGCTTGGCCACGGGCGCCAGGCTGCCCGAGGGCGGCGTGGCGTCAAATCGGTGCTCGGAGAGCATGGCCGCGCACTGGGCTTCCACCACCGCCCAGTCCTCGGGCTCCTTCTCCTTGCCCTCTTTGGCTCGCTGGCGGTAGTAGCCGCGCATGCGGCCGGCGGGAGACCCAAAGGACGTCACCAGTGTGGGCGTTGCTGGCAACTCGAAGTCCCACACGGTCAACGTCACGGGGACCTCGACGGGCTTCTGCCCCTCGGCGGTCACGCGATACGTGCCGCGGTAGTCGCCGGGCGGCGTCTTGCTCGGGACTGCGATGTCTACCCAGAAGCCGTGGGTCTCGTTGGCGGGCAGGTCGAAGGGCACGGCGGTGAGGCGTGCGCCCTTGAGCGGCTCGCCCGTCACGGGATGGCGGAAGGGGATGAGCGGGTCGGGATACCAGCCGGGCTTGAAGGCGTCGTTGCGATGGGTGCCCTGGGTGATCTCGAGCTGGTGCTGGCGATAGAGCCGCGCGTCCTTCGCGGCGATCACGGCGTCCTTTGGCCCCTTGAGATCGCCGGCCTCGACGCTGATGCCCTTGACCGGCTCGGTCGAGCGCACGAGGATCTGGAAGCTCTCGACCTCGTTGCGTGCGGCGGCGAGCTTGGCCTCGGCGCTCTGGCCCGCCGGCTCGTCGCGGAGCACCCGCCGCGTCTCGGCCAGCGTCCACACCTGCCAATCGGCCAGGGCGACGGACCACGCGAGGAGGACGACGAGACACAGGATCGAGCGAACTGCGCTCATTGGACTCTCCTTCTCTTGTCACGCGTCACGGGTCACGCGTCACGCATCAGCCCTCGACGAGCGCCGCGGTCGCCGGGGCGGCGTAGGGGCCGCAGTTGCAGATGTAGGCGTCGGGGTGCTGGCCGTAGCGGGCGAAGTCGTCCGCGAAGTGCTCCCACAACGCCCGCTTCTCGCGACAGAAGGCCACGGGGGCCTGGCAGCCGGCGGCCTGCAGCTCGTCGAAGAAGAAGCGATAGACGCGCTTCCGCCACTCGTCGGGCACCTCGCAGCCCTGGGCGAATGGCTGGCCCTGAAACTCCTTGAGCGCGGCCAGGAACTCCTCGTCGAGGAGCGAGAGGTCGAAGCACTTGGCCATCGCGTCGTGCGTGAGGAAGCGAATGGTCTCGATGGTCACGACGTCGGGCTTGACCCGCGAGAACAGCAAGCGGATCATCTCGCGGTTCTCGGCCTCCCAGTCCCGCACGGGGATGATGGGGGAGAAGCGCACTCGCACGGCGTAGCCGGCCTGCTGGCACTTGCGCATGGACTCGATGCGGTCCTCCATCGGGGCCGAGCGGTATTCGAAGAGGCGGCTCTGGGTGGCGGCGCTCATGCTCCAGCAGCACACGGTGTGGCCGCGGTGGTCATAGTCGAGCAAGAAATCTACGTGGTCGCTCTTGCCGACGTAGAGCTCGAGCGCCCGGCCCGGCTTGCGGGCGAAGTAGTCAATGAGCAGCTTCGAGCCGCCGTGCTCGGGCTCGAAGCACACGGTGTCGGTGAAGTTGTCGTACTGGAAAAGCGTCTGGCGGGGGCACCGCTCGATCCAACCGTCGAGCCGCTCGACGAAGTCCTCCATGTTCATCATCACGTTGAGCGACCAGCCGAGGCCGCAGTAGGCGCAGCGGAAGTGGCAGCCGACGATGGTGTGAAGCTGCCAGGCGGGCTGGCACACGAGCCCCGTCGTCTCGCGGTACTTCCGCGAGCCGCTGTCGCGCCAGTCGAAGCCGCCGTAGCCGTTGAGCTTGTTGCGGTTCAGCTCGGGGAATGCCTCGGAGCGCCTCTTGCGCTCGGCCTCGTCGTCATCGAGGCGGAAGCGGTTGAGGATCACGATGGGCTGGAAGTCGGCCCGCATGGCGTGGTGGGGCAAGGCGGTCAGCTCGGCCTTCACGATGGCCGCCAGCGCGGCGTCGTCCACGCGGCGCACGTCGTCGGTCGCGATGCCCGGGCGCAGCCGCTCGACGCGGGCGCGCATCCGCGGGTCATCCTCCACGCCGTCCACGATCAGCAGCTTCGACGCCGCGACAGGCAGCATTCCGCCCAGCTCCTCTCACTCCACGCGGAGCTCGATGGCCGGGAGCTCCAGCTTGCCGAGGGTCCCCTGGAACCGGTAGAGGCCCCGCGCGCCGCAGAACTTCGCGGCCTCGCCAGCCGTGGGATAGGTCCGCAGGGCGAAATCCTGCTCCCGGCCCGGCGACAGCTTGATCGCCTCGGGCGCCAGGGTCACGTAGTCCATGTCGTCTCCGGCGCCCTTGTCCCCGCGCGAGATCCGCAGTCGCAGATCGTGCGCCGAGGCGAAGTCGCGGATCTCCCCCGTCGTGTTCCGCACGCGCACGCGAAGCTCGACGGGTTCGCCCAGCGACACGGCAGCGCGCGGCGCGTAGAGCATCGCCCGGAAGCCATCCGTCACCGGCCCCCACGCGCCTTCGGCCGGCCCGTCCGCGCTCGACGAGCATCCCCACGCCGCCAGCGCCGCGAGGGCCAGAGCCGCTGCACATCGCTTGCCCATCACCGGCCCGCCTCCTCCAACAGTAACGTCACACGTGCGGCCTCCACGTCCGCCAACTATACACCCCGCCGCTCGCCACTTCAAGTCCAGGCGGGTGCGTGTAATCTCCTACGGTCAAGGGGCTGCGTCTTCAGCCTCCGAAGGAGGCGGCGGAATAAAGCCCACGGCGATGCTCCGGGAGCCGTGGGTTGACGATCCCCCCATGGCTCAGCCCCCGAAGGGGGCGGCGGAACGTCTGAGGCACCTCGAAGTTCCACCACCCCCTTCGGGGGTTGGCCCTCTCTCTGCCACGCAAGCCCACGGTTCCGCTCCGCTTCACCGTGGGCTTTACTCCACCACGCCCTTTGGGCGTTGGGATTGCGGCTCTGGCCGTAGGAGATTACACGCACCCCTCTTCCCCTTGCAGTTGACAACGCATTTGGCTATGATACCGGTGTGTCGTTCGCCCCACCCCAGAACGGAGGACATCGGCCATGGTCAAGATGCGGAAGGTCAGGCTCGGGTTCATCCCGGCCAATCGCGGCTTCTTCTCCGACAAGCTGGCGGCGAAGATGCGCAACCAGACCATCAGGGTGCTCAAGGGCATCGGGGCCAATGTCGTCGTCCCCTCCCCTGCCGACACCAAGGTCGGCTGCGTCGAGTCCCTCGACGAGGCGATCAAGGTCGGCCGCATGCTCCGCGAGGCCCAGCCCGACGGCATCGTCGTCTCCGCCGTCAACTTCGGCGACGAACAGGGCGTCGCCATCACCCTCAAGGAATCGGGACTCCGCGTCCCCGTCCTCATCGTCGGCTGCCAGGAAGAGGCCGTGCTCAGCCGCGAGATCGAGCGGCGCGACAGCTTCTGCGGCCTGCTGAGCATCGGCGAGGCCCTCCGCCAGCTCGAGCTGCCCTACTCCGTGCCCGAGGTCCCCATCTGCTTCCCCACCGACGACAGCTTCCGCACCACGGCCAGCCGCTTCGCCGCCGTCTGCCGCGTCGTCGGCGGCATTCGCCGCGCACGCTACGGCCAGGTCGGCGCGCGGCCCGACGCCTTCTGGACCTGCCGCTACAGCGAAAAGGCCCTTCAGACCCTTGGCCCCACCTGCGTGACCCTCGACCTCTCCGAGGTCATTGGCGCCATCAACGCCATGCCCACCGACGCCGCGGTGAAGCGCGTCATGGCCGACATGAAGAAGACCATTGACACCTCGGCCGTGGACGACGAGATTCTCGCCAAGATCGCCAAGCTCGAACTCGTCCTGCGCCGCTTCGTCCTGGACCGCAAGCTCGACGGCCTGGCCATCCAGTGCTGGACCAGCATCCAGCAGAACCTCGGCATCTGCTCCTGCGCCACGATGGGCCGCTTCGACGACCGCGGCACCCCCTGCGCCTGCGAGGCCGACATCATGGGCCTCCTCTCGATGCACGCCCTTCAGCTCGCCAGCGGCGGCCCGAGTTGCCTCGCCGACTGGAATAACCTTCACAACGAGGACCCCGAGCTGGTCAACTGCTGGCACTGCGGCGTCTTCCCCCACTCGTGGGCCAAGACCCAGCCCACGATGGCCTGCCACGAGATCATCGCCGGCACCGTCGGCCGCGACAAGGCCATGGGCGTCGTCGAGTTCGTCATGGACGACGGCCCCGTCACCCTCTGCCGCGCCACGCAGGACAACGCGAGCGGGTTCAAAGTCGCGTTGGCCCAGGGCGTCGTCGAGCCGAACGCCGCGGTCACTTTTGGCGCGTATGGTTGGGTGCGCATCCCCAACTTCCAGCGGTTCTACCGCAACGTCCTCGTCAGGCATTTCCCCCACCACGTCGGCATGAACCGTGCCCACGTCGGCAACGTCCTCTGGGAAGCCTTCGGCAACTACCTCGGCTTCGGCACCTACACTGCTGCGAACACCACCGGCCTCTGGAGCCCCGACCTGCCGTTTGCCGTGTGACCCGTGCCGCATGAGACGAACAAGCGTGTGGCACAGCCGCGACCTCGCCAAGCTCGGTCCGGGCTCTCGGCTCTGGCCGATGCTCTGTCTCTGAAGCCCGAAGGGCTGTCATGGTAAAGCCCAGGGCAACGCCCTGGGAATCGTGGGCCACCCACAGGCCCAGCCCTGTAAGGGCGAGATAGGGCCAACGCGGGCGCCTATTACGCCCTTTCAGGGCTTCCCGCCTTCGCACGGCCTTGTCCCAGGGCGTTGCCCTGATCTTTGCCCACATCTCGAGGTCTTGTGGCCCGCGAACGCGGGCGAGCCAGTCGTAGCCCAGGGCGACCGAAGGGAGCCCTGGGACCACGGCGTTTCCCCCATCGGAGCCCCCGAAGGGGGTGCTTCTCGGCGCTTGAATCGCCCGCTTCGGGGGCTCCCCGCCTGGGGCACCCCTTCCCAGGGCTCCCTTCGGTCACCCTGGGCTACGGCTCAAACGCCCCCATTCGGGGGCCAAGCCCGGCTCACCAGAACATGTGGGCAAAGATGAGGGCGGTGCCCGCCGCCGGAGCACCGGCTTCGCAACGACTATGGAGCGCGGACCATACAGGCCGCCCCCGAAGGAGCATACCCCGTGGCAGTGCCACCAGGGAGCAGGCGCACCTAACACAAGGCACGGGTGCAACATGCGACGCCGCCCTCCCGGCTCACCTGGCAAGCCGGAGAAGGGCACGGGATTTGCTCGGCGACGGGGATTGCCCGCGACGGTCAGAACAGTGCCACGGCTGCTCGGGCGGCGACCCCGCGGCGTGGCATGACGGGATGAAGTCAGGGCACGGACACAGCAGCGGGGGAGGCTGGAACCGGGCCACAGCCATCCTGCGGGCACGACGAGCAAGATGGCGGCCCCTCTTGGAGGTGATGCTGTGAGCGATTACGGAGTGGCGTCTGCCCAGGGAGGAATGGCCGACCCGTCGAGTGGCGCGCGCGCCCCGCTCCCGGGCCCGCGTGGCGGGATGCAAGCGGGCGAGGCGCCGCCCGACGCCGCCCCAGATCATGGCTGGGGCCACACGCCGCCTTGGCTGCCCAGCGACACCGTGTGCGATCCCACGCTGGCCTGCAGCGTGGCCCACGACCTCAGCAACGTTCTGATGCTCATTCTCGGCCATGCCGAGATGGGGCTCGGCGAGGCCGGCGAGGCAGGCCCGCTGCGCACCGCGCTGGAGCACATCACCCACGCCGCCGACGTGGGCGTCGTGCTCACGGGCAAGCTGCTCCGCGCGGAAGGTATGCGCGAGAGGAAGCCGCTTGCCGGGGGCCTCAACAGCGTCCTTCGCGACGCGTTCGGCATGGTCCGCCCCATCCTCCCCCCTTCGGTCATCCCTCGGCTCCAGCTCGACACCACGCTGTGGCCCGTGGCGGGCGACGCGGTGGCGATCAAACAGGTGGTCATCAACCTGGTGGACAATGCGCGAGAGGCGATGCCCCAGGGGGGAACGCTGACGGTGAGTACCGAGAACGTGCTGGTGGGCGAGAAAGGCTGGCCCGGCGTCCCCCTGGCCCGGCCCGGGGAATGGGTGTGCCTCACGGTGAGCGATACGGGCATCGGGATGGATGCCGCCACGCTGGGGCACCTCTTCGAGCCGTATTTCACCGCCAAGGCGCAAGGCACCGGGCTGGGCCTGGCGCTCGTGCAACGCATCGCCCGCCAGCACGGCGGGTGGATCGCGGTGACGAGCCACATCGGCTCCGGCTCAAGCTTCAGTCTCTTCCTGCCCCCGGACCGCTCCGGCGCCAGGGAAGCAGCTTCCGCCTGAGAGTCCCAAGGGGTCTTTGCGGAAGGGCAAGCAGTGCCAGGCGCAACAGGAAGACGCAACACCATATGAGGCTTGTACTTATGACGTCGCGTGTCATTGCGACCCCGAAGGGCGGTTCTCAGGCACACGGTGGCTGGGTTCCTTCGGTTCGGGGAAGGCCGTACTTGATGCCCACGTGCAAGTATGCACGCCCTACCGTGGCTCTTTATCCGTGCCCATCCGCGTCATCCGCGGTCGCGATCGTGGCGACGGCTGCCCCGTTTCTGTCGGGGTGATCATCTTGACGGGGCTGGGAAGGCGGAGGGCGAAGGCGGTCTGAGAGCCACAAGTGGCGATGGCCACAGGCGTTATGGCCTGCGGCCCGTGTCGTCCGGCGCGGCTTCAAGGTGCTCACCCCCCGTGTTGCGCGCGTGAGCATCTTGAACAGCTTGGCCGTCGTCGCCGCCGTGGTCGCCTGCGTGGGAAGAGCGGCTGTCGGTGCTCGGCGGAGCCCAATGTTGACCACCCCCCGCAATGCGCAGATGCTCAGGATTGGGGGCAGGGGAATGGGCTGGGCGGATGGGGGGCTTGAATCCTGAGGGGCCATGGCGTAGAATGCCGGCCGGAGGAGGAAGGCTGCGAGGCAGGCCGGGCCGCCGGCCAGGAGGTGTCGCGATGCGTGGGCTCAGGCAGATGGTCGGTGTCGTGGCTCTCGTTGCCCTGATGGTCGGCCAGGCCGTGGCCGGCGAACGCGGCGGCCGCCGCGGGGCAGGCAAGGAGCCGGCGGTGAGCGAGTACGACCTCATGGTCCGCGAGCTGAAGCTCACGGAGCAGCAGCAGGCGGATCTCAAGGTGAAGATCAAGGCGAGGGAGGACGCGGTGGCGGCCTGGAACACGGCGAACGCGGAGAAGCTGAAGGCGGCCGAGGACGCGGCCAAGGCCGCTCGGACCGGCGCCGACCCGGCCGCGAAGAAACAGGCCGCCGAAAATCTGAAGGCGCTCCATGCCCAATGCGACGAGGCGACCGCCGAGGCCAGCGCCGCCGTGCTCGCCGTCCTGACGCCCGAGCAGAAGAAGGCCTGGGAGGCGTTCAAGCTGTACGAGACCGTGGCAGGGCGATACAAGAAGCTCACTCTCACGGAGGAGCAGCAGGCCAAGATCAAGGCCGCGTGCGCGGCCGCCTGGAAGGAACTGGAGGAGAACCAGGGGGACGACAAGTCCGCCAAGAAGGCCCGGACCGAGATCAACAACAAGCTCCGCTGGGCCATCGAGGTGGTCATCCTGACGCCCGAACAGCGCGAGGCGGTCCCCACCAAGGGCGGCCGGAAGGCCGGCGCAGCGGCCCCCGCTCCCGCGCCCTGACACCCGCGCGCGCGACGCGGGGCGAGCGGGCTCGATGTCGGTGCCGCTGGCGGCGCGGGGGGGGGGTCGAAGTGGCGTTCCTGAAATCTGTCTACCGAAACGGGCTTTGGGTCGCGGGAAGCTGAAGCGGTCGCAGGCACACCACGGGGACCCACAGCACTGAAGCAGGGATTGAGGCGGGCGAGCCCCCCTCCCCCGCTAGGCGCTCACCCCCCATTGCGCAGGGGTGAGCGCCTAGCGCTGTAGCGGGCAGTGTTGTGGTCAGTCTGTGGCTGTAACCTATTGAGGAGTCGACACTTGCGGCTCTCAGAGCAAGCTCTGCCAGTCGCTCTGCTAGGCGCTCATCATCCGGATCAGGTGCCTTCGGATAGGGTGCCGATGCACGCCCTGCCGTGGCGAAGGCTGCCCGTTCCCGCTGGGGTGAGCATCTTGACGGGGCTGAAAAGGCGGGTGGCGAAGGCGGGCTGAGAGCCGCAAGTGGCTGTGGACATAGATGTTATGGCTTGCGCCCCGCGCCGTCCGGCGCGGGTTCAAGATGCTCACCTCCTGTGTTGCGCGCGTGAGCATCTTGAACACCTTGCTTGATTGCAGCGCTGATGGGTGTGTGCAGGTCATCCGGGCCACACGTGTCGTTTTCAGCCGCACGCAGGGTTTCCGAAGTCGCGCTTGCATCCGGGCTTGCGGATCGAAGGAAGCCGGGCTAGACTATTGGCGCCACAAGCAGGAGGCAAGCGGCGGCCGTCCCTGGTTTCACTGGTTTCCAGGAGAGGGTGTAGGCGGCCGCGTCGCGGCTCGTGAGAAGAAGGGGAAGGCGCGTGAGGGCAAGCAGAAACGCTGCGATCCTGTGCGCAATCGTGCTGGGCGGGCTCGCGCTGCGGGCGTACAACCTCGGTGGGGAGAGCCTGTGGTTCGACGAGGGCATTACGGCATTCACCTCCCGAATGGCCGTGCCGGACCTGCTGCGAACTTGCGCCGCGACCGACCACGTGCCGGCGTACTACCTGGCGCTCAAGGGATGGTGCGCGGCGTTCGGGAGGTCGGAGGCCGCCCTGCGGTCCCTGTCGGCCCTCTTCGGGGTGCTGAGCCTCCTGCTGATGTACCAGATCGGCGCCACGTTGTTTCGCGCTCGGGTGGGGCTGCTCGCCGCGTTGCTGATGGCGCTGTCGGTGTTCCACATCCGCCACGCCCAGGAAGCGCGGATGTACAGCTTGCTGTTGGTGGCAAGCATGACCTCCATGTGCTTCTTCCTCAGGGTCCTGGCGGGGCCACGGCGCTGGGATTCCCTGGGATACGTGTTGTCCACCGCGCTGGTGATGTACATTCATCCGTACGGAATCACGACGGTCGCAACCCAGAACGCGTTCTTTCTCACGGAGCTGCTGGTGTGCCGAACGGACCGGCGGGTCAGCCTGAAGCACTGGGTCCTGCTCCAGGCGGCGGTGGTGGCCCTCTACGCTCCGTGGATCCCCACGGTGTGCACGCAGGCGGCCCGCGCGGCATCGTCGAAGCTCCACCTGCACGTCAGGGACCCGATCTGGCTCGTGGCGGGCCACACGCTCGCCGTGTTCTCCGGCTACTTCGTGCCCCTCCTGGCCCTCCTCCTGGTGCTGTCGGTTCTTTCCGTCGTGCGTGTCGAGAGGACGCAAGGCAAGGTTGCCTGGCGCCGCCTCTTTCTGTCCCTCGAGGACTCCCGCTGGTCGGTTCGCGTGGCGGACCTCCGGAGCAACTACCTGGCCGCGGTGTGGCTCGTCATGCCGTGGGTCGTCGTTGCCACTGCCGGACTCGTTCTTGCCCCGATCTTCGAGTTCCGGTGCGCGATCGCGAGCGCCTCGGGGTTCTACCTGCTGGCGGCGAACGGGCTCGCGAGTCTGCGGTCCAAGCGGGCGTGGTGGGTCGTTCTCCTGGGGGTTGTGGCACTCCACGTGCCGCCGCTGTGGCGATACTACACCGTGGTGGGCAAGGAGCCCTGGCGAGAGGTGGTGGGGCACGTGGATGCCCACGCACGGCCGGGAGACCTTGTGCTGCTCAACTGCCCCGACCTCAAGCCCCTGCTGTTCGACTACTACACGACCAGGACCGATCTTGTGGCGATGGCCTTCCCTCGGCCCGATTCCGACCTGCTTCACAGCAGGAGCGAGGTGACGGCCGAGGACGCCGAGGAACTGGGCCCCCTCGTCGAGAAGCATGCGAGGATCTGGGTCATTATCTCCCACTATGGCAAGGACGCGTTCCGCATCACGGATGCGCTCTCGAAGCTCTGCGAGAAGCGGGAGTTCAAGGAGTGGCGGCCGCCGAGCCAGGCCGGGCATGCCTCTGCGATCTACCTCTACATGTTCGAGCGGAAACCAGGCCCCGCCCGCTGACAGGGCGGCTCGCCTTGCCCTGCCGCCGTCCCGGGAGTGAGGGGGACCGGCGGGGACCGGACGGTGCTCGGTGGAGCGGCGATGCCGCCGGGCGTTGGTTGCTGTGAGCCGCTCCGCGACTCGGGGGCGGGCCGCACTTGTTGCGGGTCACCATGCAGGGCAGCCGGCTGTGCCTGACGTGCCACGACACGGCAGGCTTCCCGCGCAGCGGGGCGCCGTAGAAGCCATCTCGGAAGGCGCGCGGGCAGTATCACCTCTTCGCTTCGTCGGGCCACTGGTCGGGGGGCGTGAAGAAGCGCTCGTCGTCGGGGTCGCCCTCGGCGGAGGGGAAGGTAGCGGGCCTGGCGGTGACGACGGCCATCCGGGGGATGGCCTCCGAGCCGTCGGGCTTCAGGACGGGCTTGAGAAGCTCGGCGTAGTGGCCGGCCGAGGTGGGGCCGGGCTGGACCCAGAAGGGGGGGCGGCTGTACTCGGCCTCGGGGCCCTTGACGCAGAGGGTCGCCCGGTCGCCGATGCGGCCGTCGGTGGTCACGACGACGTCGTGGTGGCGGATGTCGCCGAGGCTGCGGGTGTAGCGGTTGAACTCGATGAGCAGGACATTGATGCGGTAGCCGACGCCCGGCTCCTCGGTGACGCTGACACCGAACGAGGGCGGCTGGGCGAGCAGGCGGAAGCCCTCGCAGGGAAGCGGGCCGGGAACGGTGCCCACGACAGGCACCGTGACCTTGGACGGCGGCGGCTCTTCCTTCTTCTTCGGCGGCGGCTCCTCCTTCTTGGCGAGGGGCCTCAGCACGTTGACGATCGCGTCGAACTGTTGGCGGGTCTTGATGACGACAGCGCCGCCGTGGGCGAGTTGGAAGAGCTCGAGGGCCTTCTGCGGGCCGTCTATGCTCTGAAAGAAGAAGCCGCGGTCGGCGGTCCACAGGTAGGTCTGGCGGTCGCCGAGGAGAAGGACATCGTATGGCTCGTACTTCGAGTTGGCGGCGCGGCAGAGCTTGACGCCGGGCTTAGGCTGGAGGTGGCGGAGCTTGAGCTGCATCTCGAGGCCCTGGATGGGGCAGGCGTCGCGGCTCCGCCGCAGGACGAAGGGGTGCGAACAGGCGAACTCGACGCGGGTGACCTTGCCCGCCTTGTCGGCGTTGACGCGGACCTGCGCGTAGAAGCCGTACCACAGGTGCGGCTCGCCAGTGACCTCGAAGGCGCCGCGCACGACCACTGTCGTCTTGTCGAGCACCCAGGCCTCGGTTTCCAGGACCCTGGCCTTTGGCTCGCCGCGGGCGGCCCGCGGCGCCGCGGCCACGGGGAGCCACAGGGCAAGTAGCCAGGCCACCCGAGCCATCCCGCTTTGCCTCATCCGCTCATCCTCCTTGCCGAGGCGTCGGTCGCGAAGGAACGCCACGGCCTGATTATGGCTCCTGCCACCGCGGAGTCAAGCTCGGCGTCGGGCATGAGTCTCATTCGCCCGTGTCACCCGGGGCAGTTGACAGGAAGCCGCCCTTCGCCTAGAAAGGGGTTGGCGTGGAGGGGGACCTTCGCTTCGACCGCGCGGAGGCACAGGATGGCCCTGCGAAACCGAGGGAAGCTTCTTCTTCCGCTGCTGCTCTTGTGCGGGATGCGCATCGAGGGCGCGGAGCGGGCGCGGGCGCCCCGCTGGGATGCCCGCGGCCTGGGGCCGCTGCCCTGGCAGGGCATCGCGTGTCTGGACATCAGCGACGACGGGCGTTTCGTCGCCGTCGGCACCATCGCGCCGCCGGGCGACCCGAATCTCTTCCTGCTGGACGAGGGCGGCAGGGTCGTCGGGCAGCACCGGGCGGGCCTGCGGTGGCTCAATGAGGTGGCCGTTACGAACGACGGGCAGTTCCTGGCCGCCCTGTGCACCACGCCCGAGGGCACGGCGGGCGACTCGCCTCGGCTCTATGCGTTCCTGCGCGGCAAAGAGGTGGCGCAGATTTCGGCTGCCTTCAGGCTTCGTGATTTCCGGCCCGGCGGTTTCCTCTTCCATTACGGCGACCACTCGAACCACCTGCCGCCCGTCGCCCGGCGCGCGGGCGAGCAGTGGGTGGTCGCGGGGGACGATCGCCTCTGGTGGCTCTCGCCCGTCGAGGCGACAGTGAACCATGTTGCGCACCTGGGGGCGGGCGTGACAACGGCGTTCGCGGCCAGCCCGAGCGGCAGGGCCGTGGTCGGCCGATTCCCCGGCGTCGGCGAGCAGGCTACCCGGCTTCCGAATCTCCTGGTCGTCGAGCGCGGCAAGGCGAAGGCCGCGTGGAGCCGTCTCGCCAGCGCCGACGTGGCGCCGTCGCCCGAGCCCGAAAAGGGCGTCTACGGCCCCCCTGCCCCGCCCTGCCGCGACGCGAAGTTCCAGGTGCCGCTGGCCGTGGCCATTGACGAGTTGGGCGAGCAGGTGGCGGTGGCAGACTACGAGGGCCGGCAGCGGCTGTTCGCGCCCCGCGACGGAAGCGCGGAAATCCCCTTCGGCCTGCGCGTGATGCCCTCGCGGCCGACCGTCCACGTCTACGACGCCGACGGCAAGCCCGTCTGCCGCGTCGGCCCCGAGCGCTTCCGCGAGCCGTTCTGGTGCGACCTGGCCTTCTCGCCCGACGGCCGCGAGCTCCTCATCTCGCCGCACAACTGGACTTCGCGCGGCCTGGCCGGCCAGCCGCTCCTGCCCGCCGACGAGGCCGCGACCGACGCTTACGTCCTCGACATCTCGAAGGGCGATCTGGAAGCGCTCCGATTCCCCGGCGCCATCTCCTCGGCAAGCTGCGGGTCGAAGGGGCGGATTGTGGCCGGGTGCTGGACGGGCCGCGTGCAGCTTGACGCAGGCCGTGTTCTCGACAAGGGGCTTGAAGTTGGCGGCCCAAGCCTCGTCCGCCTCGTCGCCGATGGCTCCTGCGTCGTGGCGACGACGGCGGGCACAGTGCTGAAACTCGACGCCAATGGCAAGGAGTTGTGGCGGACCGACCTCAGCCAATCGGTCAAGCCCGCGGACAAGCCGTGGACGCGCAACCAGCAGCCAGGCAAGATCGCTCCGGGCATCTGGCGCACGAACGGCGGCTTCGCTCACAGCGACATGGGGGCGCAACTCGTCATCGAAGCGCCCCAGGGTCTGCTCCTCATTGACCCGAACAGCGGGGCATCCTTCGACCAGAACTGGGCGAAGATTCAGGGCGCTGGCCTCGACCCGATGAACGTGAAGTACGTGCTCCTCACCCACGAGCACGGCGACCACGCGCCGGGGGCCTACCTCTGGCGGGTCGCCACGGGCGCCCAGGTCGTCGCCGGAGCCGAGGCCGCCTACATTCTTCAGCACCACCTCCCCGGCGGCACCGGCTACGGCTTCCACCCGCCCAACCCCGTGGACATCGCGGTCACGGAGGACAGGGAGCTGGACCTGGCCGGCCTGAAGGTGAAGGCCATCCGCCTCGCCGGCCACACCTACGGCTCGATGGGCTATGTCTTCACGAAGGACGGCAGGACCTATGTGGCCACGGGCGACCTCGTCATGCCCGGCGGCGTGCTCGGCTACTCGGGCAGCCTCGATTTCAGCGCCGAGGAGGTCCTCAAGAGCCTGC
Source organism: Planctomycetota bacterium (assembly GCA_035527715.1). Lineage (GTDB taxonomy): Bacteria > Planctomycetota > PUPC01 > DSUN01 > DSUN01 > DSUN01. The sequence goes on from DATKZY010000194.1 coordinate 21,180, forward strand.
GGAAACTCGACATCCTGAAGCCCGACGAGATCCTGGGCGGACACGGCGGCGGGCCGCCCGACAACTTCGTTGCCGCCGGCATCGAGGCGGGCGAGGCCACCGGCTGGTCGCGCATGAAGCCCGAGAAGCCCAACCCCCTCTATCGTTTCACCCAGACCAACTGCGCCGTCGCTGCCTGGCTCCAGCCCATCCAGTGTGCCGCCTACGGCGACATTGACGGTGATGGCCGGCCCGACGTGGCTGTCCTGATCCCCAAGGGCGATGGCTCGGTCGTGCACGTCTACCTGAACAAAGGGGGAAAGTTCGCCGAGGCGCCCGACGCCGAGGGCGCTCTCCCCAACCTCAGCCGCGGCTGGAAGCTCCGCATCGTGCGCGTCAACGACGACAAGGTCGCCGACCTCTTCGCCTCGAGCGAGGGGCAGGCCGTCCTCCTCCTGTCGGAGGACGGACAACTCAAATTCCGCGCCATTCCCCTCCCGGGGCTGACCCGAGCCTCACAAGTCCTGACCGGCGATTTCAACGGCGACAAGCGCACCGACCTGCTCATCGGCTCCCGTTTCGTGGGAAGCCACGCCATCGCCTACCAAGGCGAGGACAGCGCCTTCCGCGTCCGCCAGGCGAAAGCCCCTGGGCGCGGCTACCTCGGCGTGCAACTCGCCGACGTGAATGGCGACCGCCGCGACGACCTCATCTTCGCCTGCGGCGACATCCTGCTGCGGCAGGCGGACGGCTCGTTCGAGGAAACGGCATCCATCCGCCTCAAGCCGCCGTCGGGCTCGGGCGAACAGGCAGGCTGGACGTTTCTCGCCGCCGCCGACTTCGACAAGGACGCCGCGACCGACGTCGCGCTCCTCGCCAGCGGCAAGGAGGGCGTGCTCGTGTGGCTCTACCGGAACACGAGGAACCCGCAGCAGCCCTTCGCCGAGAAGCCGAGCGCGGAGTTCGTGGCAGCGGGCGCCGACATCATCCGCGACGGCCCCACCGTCGCCGACTGGAACGGCGATGGCGTGCCCGACCTCGTCCTCGCCACCCGCGAGAAGCCGTCCGCACGCATCCTCCTCGGCGCCGCCGCCGACGGGCTCAACCCCGAGCGGGTCGCCACCGTGCCGCTCGACTACACGCCGCACTTCGACACGCAACTCGGCGTGGCCGACTTCAATGGCGATGGGAAGCCCGACCTCGCCGGCTTCGGCCCCTCCGCCGTCGGAGCCGTGGGCGCCTACATCTGGCTTCAGCGGTGAGGCCGGCTCACTTCACTTCTCTCCGGGCTTGCCGAACTGCTTCCAGTAGAGCTCCTTGAGGGGGTTGACCTTCGGGCCGTCGAGGTCCTCGTTCTCGAGGCAGGGGAGGATCTCGTCCCACCACTTGTCGTAGGCGGCCTCGAGGTCCTTCACGACGTCGGGGTGCTGGGCGGCGATGTTGTTCTTCTCGCCGGGGTCGGCCTTGAGGTCGTACAGCTCCCAGTTCCTGCCGCCGCGAGCGACCATGATGTACTGGCCGCGGCGGACGCTGCACTGGCCGTACTTCGATCCGGCCGCCTTGCCCCGCCCCCAACGGCCGACGTGGGTGAAGAGATAGCGGTCGGGCCACGTGGCCTGCGGGTCGCTGAGGAGGGGCAGAAGGCTGAAGCCGTCGAGCTTCACGCCCTCGGGCACCTTGGTGCCCGCGAAGTCGCAGAAAGTCGGGAAGATGTCGAGGTGCGCCGTCAGCTTGTCCACGTCGGCTGGCTTGAGTGTGCCGGGCCATCGCCAGAAGCTGGGCACGCGCGTGCCGCCGTTGTAAGGCGAGCCCTTGCCGCTGCGCATCCCGGCGTTGAAGACGCCGCAGCCCGCCGTGCCGCCATTGTCGGTCAGGAAGATCACGAGCGTGTCGCGCTCGATGTCCCATTCCTTCAGCTTGGCCACGAGCTTGCCCACGTTGTCGTCAATGTTCGTGATCATGCCGTAGAACTTCGCCACGTCGCGGCGGCCGCGGCCCTTGCCCTTCTTGCCCTTCTCCTCGGGCTCGGGGAACTTGTCCTTGTACATCGCCTCGTATTCCTCGGGGCAGATGAGCGGGCCGTGGGGCGCGTTGGGCGTGATGTAGGCGAAGAAGGGCGCCTTGCCCTTCGTCGCGCCCATCCACTGGACGGCCTGGGCGAAGAAGACGTCGGTGCAGTAGCCCTTGGTCTTCTCGAACGTGCCGTTGTGGAGGATGGCGGGGTCGAAGTACTTGTTGCCGGGCGCGTCGCCGCAGGAGCCGGAATACGTCTGGCCGATGCCGCCGCAGCCGTGGATGAACATCTCGTCGAAGCCGCGTTTGCTGGGCCAGCGGTCGGGCTCGTCGCCGAGGTGCCACTTGCCGAAGATGCCCGTGGTGTAGCCTGCGGCCTTGAGCACCTGGGCGATGGTCGTGGCCTTGAGGGTGAGCCGCTCGCGCTCGAGGATGGTGTGGGTGACGCCGTTCTTGAACTCGTGCCGCCCCGTCATCAGCGAGGCGCGGGTCGGCGCGCAGGTGGGGCTGACGTGGAAGTCGGTGAACCGCACGCTCTCGCCGTGCAGGCGGTCAATGTTGGGCGTCTTGATGATCGGGTTGCCGAGGCAGGCGAGGTCGCCGTAGCCTTGATCGTCGGTCATGATGAGGATGATGTTCGGCCTCTTGCCCGCGAGGGTGCTCTGCGCCTCGGCCGCGCTGACGGCCTTGCCGAGCACCATGGCGGCCGAACCCGCGGCCGCGCAGCCCAGAAACTCGCGCCGGTTCACCTTGCTCATTCCGCGCCTCCTTTCAGAGTCCGGAAGTTCGCGATGCGGTGGAAGGTCATGAAATTGGCATCGTGGAAGTTGTGCGCGCCGCCGAGGCCGTCGTCGAACGCCGTCCGCGACACGGCCACGATGTCGGCGCCCTCGAACTGCCAGTCCACGTATTGGAACCCGTGCTTCGCCGGGTCGGGGTGCTCGATGAGGATCGAGCGCACGGACCAGGCTCGCAGGTCGGGCGAGCTGATGAGGGCGAGGGTGTTGCGGGTCGAGGCCGGCTTGCCGCGCCGCTGCTTCGGCGGCACGTGGTTGGCCAGCGACCAGTAGAGGTCCGATGCTGCGTCGAAGCGGATGGTGAACTTCTTGGCTCCGCCGGGGAAGCTCACGAAGCCGCGCTCGGGGTCGAACGTGGCGGCCTTGCCGTCGGCGCTGATCTCGACGATGGCCGCCACCTCATCGTCGGAAGGGGAATCCACGCGCAGGATGTCCACGAGCCGCCCGTCGCGGGTCACCACGGCATCGCCTTCGAGCCAGCCGTTGAACTTGCCGTCGAGCCACTTCGGGTCGCGCCCGAGGCGGTTGCTGCACGTCCAGCTCTCGGCCTTGAGGAGGTCCGCATCGGCAGGAGCCGACATCATGAAGGCTCGGAAGTGCTTGCCCCAGCCACCCGCGCCGACGGCGTCCTCCATCGCGCGCCAGAGCCGGCCGTTGTGCACGACGACAGGCACGGGGGCACAGTGGTAGCGGCCGTCGGCGAGGAGCAGGCCGGTCTTGGCGTCCTTCGGCTCCGTCCACGTCCGCCCGCCATCGGTCGAGCGGCGGATGACCACGTTGCCGTACTGGCTCCACGTGCCCATGATGTAGAGGGCGGCATTGTGGACGAAAAGCGTCGACCAGAACTGCCCCTGAATCTCGGCCGCCTTGGCCCAGGTCTTCCCCTTGTCTTCCGAGCGGAAGACGCGGGTGATCGCGCGAGTCTTGTAGGCCGACTTCGGCCCGAACAGATCGTGCGAGGCGACATAGGAGCCGTCGGCGAGCAGCGCCAGGCTCGGCGAGCCCACATACTGCCCCGAGGCCGCAGGCACGTGGTCGATCACCACGCCAGGGACCGTCGACAGATCCGCCTCGCCGCCATTCGCCATGCCGATGCAGCTCAAGAGAACCAAACCTCCTGCAAAGCGGGTCATTCGCTCACTCCTCTATGCCCCGAAGCGCCCCTCCAGCAGCTTCGACTTCTGCTCCCAGTAGTAGTTGAAGTTGGCCCACGAGATGTCGGGCGGGAAGGTGTGGTCGAGGGTCGGGATGAAGCCGCCTTGCTCGATGAGGGGGGCAAGCTCGCGGAGGGCGGCGTCGATCTCGGGCTTGCCTTTGGCCAGTTCGCGCTTGTCGACGGCGCCCCAGATGCGGAGGTCGCGGCCGAATTGCTTGCGGATGCGGTTGGGGTCCATGTTGCTCGCCCGCTCGAAAGGCCAGTGGGCGTCGATGCCCATTTCCATGTAGAGCGGGATGAGCGGCTCGGTGTTGCCGTCGCTGTCGAGCGAGCAGTAGGTGACGCCGTGCGACTTGAGGTGGTCGATCACGCGGCGGTAGTGGGGCATGATGAAGCGGCGGAAGCAGGCGGGACTGCACAGCGGGCCGCTCTTGCACGCCATGTCCTCGAAGAAATTGAAGTAGTCGAACTGCGCCGCCTCGACGAAGGGCCGCGTGACCTCGATGGCGAAATCGGCGATGAACTCGAACATTTCTTCGAGGAGCGCCGGCTGGTCGTAGAAGGCGAGCGAGAGGTTCTCGGTGCCCATCCACGCCCGTGCCACGCCGTAGAAGCCCGTGCAGCAATTCTGGCCGAGCACGAGCACGTGCTTGCGGTCGGCCCAGAAGGGCAGCTTGCTGCGCCAGTAGAGCGGGTAGCGGGTGGGGGTGGAGGGGTCGTAACGTTTCTTCATCGCGCGCAGGTCGTCGACGGTCTCGATGGGGAAGCGGAGGTATTGGTCCATCGAGGCCCGCGTGCCGCGCACGGTGCCCTCGATGAGGGCTTTGGTCACCACGCCGTTCCAGTGGCGGATGATCTCGTAGCGGTCGGTCTTCTCGAGCACCTGCACCTCGAAGCCTGGGAGCATGCCCATATTGACGGGCAGGAACTCCCGCTCGTCCATCCCCAGGCACTCCTCGCCCACGAACCAGTTCCAGTGGAAGGTGTGGGGCTTGAGGCCCTGGGATTCCCAAAGCTCGATAGTGTGTCCCCAGCAGCCCAGTTCCCAGTTGGGCACGCGGTCGGGCGGCTGGTACTCCATCACGGCGAGAAAGCGTTCGCGGGGGGTCATGTGGTTCACCCTGAAGTGTTCCATTGGCAAGCGAGTTGCGGCGCAGTATAATGCCGGTGGCAACACTTCAGACGACTGAAGTAGACGCCCCCACTGGGCTTGCCCCAGTGGGGCGACGGATTGGCAGCTACTGTGCCACGTGCCTCTAGCTCATCTCTCTCTCCCCCGCCCGCCGTGCGGCGGGCGGGGGAGAGAGAGATGGGGGTGGGCCGCCGTGCGTAGCTGTCAATCCTTCGCCCCACCGACACGAGGTCGGTGGGGGCGTGCACTTCGTTCGGCTGCCGTGTTACTGCCGGTGGAATATACAACATCCACGAAAGCTGAACAAGCTGGAGTGAGGAGAGCCATGAAGGCTAGCGCCAAGCCGCCCGCCGACCCGCTGATTGACGACGTGCGACGGACGCGCGAGGCCCTCGTGCGGAAGTACGGCGGCCTGCGCGGATGGGCAGAGCACCTGCGAGAGCTTCAGAAGAAGCACCCGGAGAGGGTTCTGCCGCCGAAGCAGCGGGTGAATGAATAGGCGGGGTCGTGAGCTCCCGCATGCCGAGGCGCCCTATGGCGTGTGGTGTAGATGGTCCCACGGCGACGGCCTGGGCCACTGCCAGCGGATGAAGAGGTATTCGCCGAAGACGAGCGCGACGCAGCAGACGATGTAGAAGATGAGGCGGAGCACGTCGCGCGTGTGCTCGCTCCAAAGCTCGAAGCCTCCCGACCAGAGCTCCCAGGGCCAGCGCGGCTCGCCGAAGACGCCTTCCTCACGCAGTGCCTGCAAAAGCTCCTTGTAGTTCTCCCAGCCGCCGTAGAGCACGATGCCCAGGAGCACGTAGAGCGGCGCGCTCGCTACAATCAGCACGGCCCAGAGCAGCCAGTCGCTGTCGCCCATGGCCTGTCCCTCGAAGCGGGCCAAGGGTCACTTCTTCGTCTTGAACACCCAGGCGTAGGGCACGGCGGCCTTGCCCTTGGGGTCGCGGAAGCCCCAGTTGCGGGGGCTGTTGGCGCCCACGGCGTAGAGGGTGTCGGGGCTGAGGCGGACGGGGAGCACGCAGGTGCGATTGCTATTCTCCCAGCGCGGCTCGGCCGACCCGCGGTAGCCGGGGTAGAGGCCGCACTCGACGACGATCATCCACGACCACGACTTCTCGGTGGCCATCGGGCGGTCGAAAGTGACCTTGATCTCGCGGAGGCTGAACTCGACGTCCTTCGCGCGGTCGGCCGGCTCGGTCTTGACGACGCAGGGCGGGAGGTCGGGGTCGAAGTCGGCCTTCTTCTCAGCGGCCAGCGCCAGGCCGCCGATGAGGGCCGACACAAAGACCACGATGCCGAGGCATTTCATGGCTTCCTCCTCGAAGAAATGGGACAGATAGGACACCAAGCCACTACTGCCCGGCCTTGAGCACGGCAGCCGCATGCCGGGCGAGGTGGCCGCGGTAGTCCTTGGTGTACTCCTCCAGGATCTGTTTGCCAAGGCCGTCCTTGTCACCGCAATGGTAGAGGGCGCGGGCGAGCGCCAGCTCGCGCAAGGCGTCGCTGCGGGGCGCGGTGGCGGTCCAGCTTCGGTTCTTCTCGGCCCGCTCGATGGCGCCCTCGGGCGTGGCGATGGCGTGGCCGCGGAAGCCCGGCTTGGCAAGAAGCTCGGCCAGCGGACCCGCCGCCGCGGGGTCGCGCAACTGGTCGAAGGCCATCGCGACGGCGCGGAAGTGCGAGAAGGCGTCCTTGGCCTCGAGCGTCTTCATCTTGGCCACGATGGCCTCGGTGGCCCGCCGGTCGCGCGTACGGCCGAGGGCGTAGATGTAGGTGTCCACGTCGCTCATGTTGCGGCCGAACTGGCCCATGCCCTTGTAGTGCCAGCCCTTGCCCATGTCGGGCGCGCTCTCGACGACTTTGAGGAGATCCGACACCTCAGACGGGTCTCCGAGGACACCGAGGACATGGGAGTAGGTAAGCGGGAACGGCTAATGGACGACAGAATCCAGGGAGTCTCCTGCAGGTCACCGCCTTGCGCAGGTTCCTCAACATTCCTCAGTAATGAGTTCACCTCAGCCAGGTTTCGTGACAGAGGCAATCCCTCTAGCGGCGGCCTGTCGCAGGTGGTCCGGTGCGGCGGGGTCGTTCATAACTGCCTTGAACTCCTCGACCGCCTGCACCTTCCTGCCCTGTAGCCCGTATATGATGCCGCGGTTGGCGCGCGCACGGGCATTGATGTCCGATGGTGCCGCGGGGTCTTGTACCACAGCAGTGAAGTCCGCCAGCGCCAGATCCAACAGGCGCTGATGTAAAAGGTACACGGCACCGCGGTCGACGCGTGCTTTGGCCCTGAGCTGAGGGGGCGCCGATGGCTCATCTACTACAGCGGTGTAGTCAGCGATCGCCTTGATCGGCTGTTTTTCCCGTTCGTACAGCAAACCGCGGTTCAGGCGGGCAATGGCTTTGTCGCAGGCCGAGGCAACTGGGTTGCCTATCACCGCAGTATAGTCCGTGGTCGCCCGGCCCAACTTCCCCTGCCTCTCGTACAGGAAGCCGCGTTTGAGGCAGGCCTCGCCCTTGGTGTAAGCGGAAGCGTCTGGGGCCTCTATCACTGCCGTGTAGTCAGCGACCGCCATGGCCAGCCGTTCCTCCCTCGAGCGCGCATCCCCACGCTTGATCAGCGCCAGGGCCTTCGTATCCGCCTCGGCGGCGGGATCGGCTATGGCTGCTGTATACTCGCGAACGGCATCGGCCACCCTGCCTTGCCCTAGATACACGACGCCGCGAAGGACCCGTGCCAGGGTCTTCGCGCTCGCCGGGGTAGCGGGCTCGTCAATCAACGCCTTGTAGTCCGCGAGCGCCTGTGCCGCGTTGCCCTGCATTCCGCGGATCCCGGCGAGTTGGACGCGGGCCAGGGCCTTCTGACCGCCTGAGGCGGCGAGGTCGTGTATCACCGCCGTGAAGTCCGCGATCGCTTGGGCAGTTTCACCCCGCCTTGCGTACAGGCCGCCGCGGCCGATGAGGGCCTCTGCCTTCTCGCCCACCGGGGCAGCGTGGTCGTCTATCGCCGCGGTGTAGTCTGCAAACGCCTGGGTCTCCATACCTTGAGATTCGTACAACGTGGCCCGCCTTACGCGAGCCTTGGTTCTCGCCTCTCCCGGGGCCGCACGCGCCAGCACCGCGGAGTAGTCGGTCAGCGCCTGGCCCGGGTTGCGCCTCATCTCGTTCACCTCGCCGCGGGTGATCAGCGCCCAAGCTCTCTGGGCGGGGTCTGCAACTGGATCATAAGCAACGGCAGTGCTCAGCCGGATAGCAGCGTCGAGACGGTTCTCGACAAGCGCCAAGCGCGCCGCAACCAGGTTGGCCCAGACCCGCAGCTCGAGGCGCTCTGCGTGAGTGTGCAGTTCCCGGAGGCGGCGCACCTTGTCTGCCCTGTCCCACACACCGAACTGAGCGCGAAAAGCAGATCGAAGTTCCTTCTCTGTCATGACCGTTCCTCAATGCGCCTTGGCCCGGCGCGTCGGGCCTGGCACACCTCCCAATGAGAAAGATGATAGCGCAACCAGCGAGGGAGTCAAGAGTCAGTGCACCGTGACCTTCCTCTGGCTCATGACGAATCCAGTGAGAAGGCTTCGCGTCCAGAGCCAGTCCCGAGCCCCCTGGGTGGTCAAAGGACACCAGCCGGGGAGGAGCGCAACCCCAGTGTAGCCCGCGGAGGAGCGCAGCAAGACTGTGGGCAGACAGAATCCAGGAGTCCTCCTTGGGCCGCAGCCCACCTTCACTGCGCTGCGGCCCTCAGGATGGCGGCGGCGTGGCGGGCGAGGTGGCCGCGGTAGTCCTTGGTGTACTCATCGAGAATCTGCTTGCCGAGGCCGTCCTTGTCGCCGCAGTGGTAGAGGGCGCGGGCGAGGGCCAGCTCGCGCAAGGCGTCGCTGCGGGGGGCGGTGGCGGTCCAGCTTCGGTTCTTCTCGGCGCGCTCGATGGCGCCCTCGGGCGTGGCGATGGCGTGGCCGCGGAAGCCTGGCTTGGCGAGCAGCTCGGCCAGCGGGCCAGACGCCGCGGGGTCGCGTAGCTGATCGAACGCCATCGCGACGGCGCGGAAGTGCGAGAAGGCGTCCTTGGCCTCGAGCGTCTTCATCTTGGCCACGATGGCTTCGGTGGCCCGCTTGTCGTGCGTGCGGCCGAGGGCGTAGATGTAGCTGTCGACGTCGCTCATGTTGCGGCCGAACTGGCCCATGCCCTTGTATTGCCAGCCCTTGCCCATGTCGGGGGCGGCCTCGACGGCCTTGAGCAGGTCGGGCGCACCCGTCGGGTCGGCCAGCACGCCCAGCACGTGGGCGTAGATGAGCTTCTTGTCGTCGGGACACTCGGCGTAGGCCTGGCGGAGCAGCGGCGTCGCCTCCTTCGCGTTCGCGAGCACGATGGCCACGTCCTTGTAGTTGTCGCGGACGTTGTAGACGGCCTGCTTGATTTTCGCGGGCGGGAAGGGGAAGGAGTCCGTGGCCGTCAGCACGTCCTTGGTGAGGTTGCCGATGCCGACGAGGTGTTCCTGGAGCTTCTTGACGTCGATCGTGCGCACGGAGCCACCCTTGGCGGCCATGGCGGCGGCGGAGCCGGCCGCGTAGCCGCCGTTCTCGATGTCGGGCTGCATGCGGATGAGCGGTACGGCGTCGCGATGGGCGCTGATGCCCAGGCCGATGACCAGCATGCCATCGAGGCCCTGCGGCAGCATCGCCCGATACGGAATCTGGGTCTTGACGCCTTTGTGGTGCGGCTGCTGGAGGACAAAGTAGGGGTCGATCGTGTAGCCGTGGGTATCGAAGTTCGACCAGGCCTGCACCACGGTATCGGGGTGGGTGCGCTCGAGGAACTGGTCGAGGATGGTGATGGTGTGGTCGCCGACGATGCGGCGGCGCTCGCGGGTGTCGATGAGCTGTCCGAGGTCGAAGGCGTTGCCCGCCATGCGCTTGGCGTAGAGGAAGAGGCTCCAGGTGTCCAGCATGTCCGTCTCGTCGGTGATCGTGTAGTCGGTGTTGGTGTAGCTGGCGCCCAGGTTGCGGGGTGGCAGGCCTGTGCCCTGGAGGGCGATGTCGTTCTCGTCGGTGTAGATCGTCGCGGCGCCGGCCGCGGCCGCCACGTCGCTGTTCCCCGTCGCGTCAATGACGGTCTTGGCGAGGACGACGCCGCGGCCGTAGGGCGTGGCGACGACGGCGCCGCGGACGCGCTTGTCGTGCACGAACGCGCCGCAGCCGACGCAGCCGAACCAGATGTCGGCCTTCGCCTCGCGCAGCTCGGCGCGCCACCACTCGGCCTTCTCCTCGACGCCCCAGCCCGCCTTGCCGTCGAGGATGGTCTTGCAGAAGCCGACGCGGTTGCCCCAGTAGTATTTCGAGATGTGGCCGAGGGTGCCGACGCCGCCCAGGCCGTGGAGCATCTCGACGACGAGCGTCTTCGCCCCGTGGCGTGCGGCGGCGATGCCGGCCGGCGCGCCGCCCGTGCCGCCGCCGATGACCACCACGTCGTAGGTGCCGAGGACGGGCAGCGGCCGCTCCTCCTGCGGGATGGTCGGGAGCTTCTGGAACTCGCGAACGCCTGCAAGGATCTCCTTCACGTCCCCCTTGGCCACGGGGGCCGCCTTGCCGCCAGCGACCTTCGGGTCCTTGGGCTCGGGCAGCTTCCTGGCCTCAGATGCGGCCGCGGCTCCGACGCGCGTGCCCAGGTCAATGAGCGCGAGCGGGCGCATCAGCTTCTCGGCCTGCTCGCGCGACACGTCGGCGCACCCGCCGAGAATGTAGAGCCGCTCGACGCCCGCCGGGCGGCAGGCGTCGAGAATGGCGTCCGAATCAAGACCGCCTGAAGGCGGGACCACGAACGGCTTGACCCCTTGCACGGGGTCGGGCGGGACGTGGAACAGGATGTCGGAGGTGAACTGTTGGGCGGGGTCGAACGTGAGGTCGCGGGCCACCTGGTCGGCGGCGGCGTAGGCGGCGTAGCTGGCGTCGGCCATCGGCACCTTGATCGTGTAGTCAATGATCGGGTAGGCCTGGGAGCCCCCTCGGCCCGAGGCGGTGAAGGAGCCGACGATCCGCGAGGCCGCGATCCCTTCGCTCGGCTGCGGCTTGCCGCCGATGACGACGCGCCGCACGACCTGCGCGCCGCCGGGGAACGGGCGGAACTTCGCCGCGGTCATTCGCGCGACCGTCGCCCGCTCGGTCGCGTCCACAACGACCTTGGCCACGACGGCCTGCCGGCCCGCGCGGTTGGCCATCACGATGCCGCAGGGCTTGCCCTCGGCGTCGGTGAGCACGTCGGTTGGGAAGCACGAGTAGAGGAACACCACCTTGGCGTCGAGGAGCGCCTGGTCGAGCGTCCGCTTCACCTGGAGCGGCGTGGCCGGCGGCACGGCGGGCGCCGCAGCGGGGACCTCAGGCTTCGGCGTCCCAGGGCCGACGACGGCGACCTCGCCGACGAGAATGCGCGTGGAGCCCTCGCGGCGCTTGATCGTGAACCGCAGGTATCGCGTCTCGGCGTTGATCGGGGCGGACATCAGGAGCGCCGCGCCGTGGTCGTTGCCCGCCGAGGGCTTGTCGTTCTTCAGCGTGGCGAGGTCCTTCCACTGCTGCTTGTCGCCGCTCGCAGCAATGGTCACGGAGTCGAAGAGATAGTCCTTGTCGTTGTAGACCATCGCGTGGGCCTTCTCGACCTGCTGCTTCTTGGCGAGGTCCATGATGATGGTCGGGTCGCCGTCGTACTGCACGCTCTGCTGCGAAGCGCTGGCCCATCTGCCGTCGGCGAGCAGTGAGGGCGGCTTGGTGTCCTTGTGCATGGCGGCCGAGGGCAGGTCGGCCTCGTACTTGAAGGGCAGCGTGTTGCCGAGGTCGGCCACCGGCTCCTGCCTGCCGGAGAAGATCCGCGCGGCGAGCGGCGACGCGGGCACCTCGCCCTCTTCGAGCCAGAGGCGCAGCGTGCCGGCCATGTCCTCGCCCAGGTAGGGCCGCGGCGCGGCGAGGAACACCCTGGCTCCGCCCTTGGCCGCCTCGACCGCGGCCGCCACGGCGCCCGTGCTGCCGCCGACGACCAGCACATCCACCTGATACGCCACGGGAATCTTCCGGGCCGATTCCGTCACGCTGGCGCCCTGCGCGACAAGGCCGCTCAACACAAGGCATCCGATGATTGCGAGCCGCTTCATCTCACTTCGCCTCCTTCTTGGCGGGTTCCGGGTTCTTGTCGAGGGACTCGATAGTCCTTTCAGAAGCCCACGGCTTGCCCATCCTTCCTCGGCTCCGAGGCGGCGGCGTAGGCGTGGGGGAGTCGGTAGATGAGCTGGGCGCCTCCGAACGACGGCCCGAAGGCGACGGGGCGGACCGCGTGGCCCCGGCGGGCCAACTCGTCGGCCACGCCGGGGGCCAAGCCCGGTTCGAGCGCCAGCGCTCCGTCGCCCTGGATCTGCCAGCGTGGGGCGTCGGCAGCCGCCTGCGGGTTCTGGCCGTAGTCGAACAGGCGCACCATCATCTGCACGTGTCCCTGCGGCTGCATCGGCCCCCCCATCACGCCGAAGGCCATCAGGGGCTTGCCCTTCCTCGTGACGAAGGCCGGGATGATCGTGTGGAAGGGCCGCTTCCCGCCGTCCACCTGGTTCGGGTGGCCCTCGGTGAGCACGAAGCCGGCGGCGCGGTTCTGGAGAGCAATGCCGGTGCCGGGCACAACGATGCCCGAGCCGAAGCCGCCGTAGTTCGACTGGATGAGCGACACCATCCGCCCGTCGGCGTCGGCCGCGGCCAGGTAAACGGTGCCGCCGCCGGGGAGGTCGCCGGGCGGGTGCTGGCGGGCGTGGCCCATGTCGATCAGCTTCGCCCGCTCGGCCAGGTAGCCTCGGGCGAGCAGGCGGCGGGCAGGCACTGGCATCGCGGCAGGGTCGCCCACGTAGCGGTAAGCGTCGGCGAAGGCCAGCTTCATCGCCTCCGCCTGGAGGTGAACGCTGTCGGCCGAATCGGGGGGCAGGCCGTGGAAGCTCCAGTGCTTCAGGATGCCGAGCGCGCCGAGCGCGGCGATGCCCTGCCCGTTCGGGGGGATCTCGTGGAGGGTGACGCCTCGGTAGTTGACGGAGACGGGCTCGACCCAGTCGGCAGCGTGGCTCGCGAGGTCGTCGAGGGTCATTGCGCCGCCCGTGGCCTTGGCGTGCGCGGCGATTCGCTTGGCAAGGTCGCCGCGGTAGAAGGCTTCGCCGTCGGTAGCCGCGATGCGTTCCAGAGTCCGCGCCTGGTCGGGCAAGGCGAAGCGCTCGCCAGCCCTGGGTGCCCGGCCGCCCGGAAAGAATGCGGCCGCGAACTCGGGGAAGGCCCTCGCGAGCGGCCTCGCCCCCTTCCAGGCCGCTGCCGTTCTCGGCGACACGAGGAAGCCGTCGCGGGCGTAGGCGATCGCCGGCTCGAAGAGCGCCCCGAAAGGCAGCCTCCCCCATCGCCGCGACAGCGCCACCCACGCCGACACGGCGCCGGGCACGGTCACCGAATCCCAGCCTGTGCGCGGCATCAAGCGTCGGCGACCGAAGCGGGCCGGGCTCCACACGCGGGGCGACCGCCCCGAGGCGTTCAGGCCGTGGAGTTGCTCGCCGTCCCACACGAGCGCGAAGGCGTCGCCGCCGATGCCGTTGCTCACCGGCTCCACCACGGTGAGGCAGATGGCCGCCGCGACAGCGGCATCAATGGCGTTGCCGCCCTTCAGCAGCATCCGCAGCCCCGCCTGGGCAGCGAGCGGCTGCGACGTCGCGACGACGTTTCGCGCCAGCACCGGCATCCGGCTGGATGCGTAGGGGAATTGCCAGCCGAGCTTTCGCATCGAGTGTCCTGTTGCCCCTCAGGGTCGCGCCTTCGCTTCGAGCTTGCCCAGCGGAGCCTGGCTGCTGCACGGCGCACGCACGACCACCAGGCCGCTGAGGGCGGGGACGAACAGGTAGTCGCCCCGCTTGCGGCCGACTGACCACTGGTACCCGACGTGGCGGCGGCCAAACAGCCGCGGCGCCGTCGGCTCCGTGATGTCATAACATTCTATCGCACCGTAGTTCCCAATGAAAATGTAGTTGCCGTCGGCAACGATGTCCTGGTCGAAGTCGGCCCACACGGCGCACGGCTCCTCGGGCAGGTCGGGCCGCGGGTCATAGGTGCGCACCCAACGCGGCTGCCTGGGGTCCCGAACGTCCACGATGTGCAGGTAGTTGGCTCCCTTGCGGTCGGCGCCGCGGGCGGTGATGTAGGCGTGGCCCTTCGCCACGGTGATACCGGACATCACCTCGCTCATCTTCTCGGGCCAGCAGCGCGTGAGGTCGAGGGTGGAGACGACCACGGGCTTGGCCGCGTCCGCAACGTCCACGATGGTGAACGCGCCCTTCGCATGGCCGAGGTAGACCCTATCGCCCCTGGCGCACACGAGGTCGGATTCGGGCACGTCGAGGGCGGAGACGAACGCCGGCTTGCCCGCACTAGCCACGTCGTAGACAAGCAGTCGCTTCCTGGCGAGCACGAACGCGCGGTCGCCCCACACGTCAATGCACGCGCCACTCACCTGGAGGGGCTTTCCCGCCTCGTCGAGGAACTCGGCGACGAGCGTCGGCTTCGATGCGTCGCGCTGGTCCACGACGAGCAGGCCGCGAGCCTGGCGGGGCACGTAGAGGAAGCCGTCCTTGCCCGCCACCGTGTTGTTGCCGCGGCGCGAGTTGCCATAGGGCAGCCACGCGCCATCCCAGTACTCGCCCAGGCGCTTCGGCGCGAGCGGGTTGGCGATATCGAGCAGGAAAACGGCGCCGCCAAAGGTCTGCCACTGGTACGCTCGGTCACCGTCGAGCCAGAGGGCGTCCGACTCGCCGGCCGTCACGGCCCCGCCGACCCGCTTCGGGCTCTTCGGGTCGGAGAGGTCGAAGACCCACATCCCGTAGTTGTAGTCGGCCACGTAGGCCGTGTCGCCCACGATCGTGATGCTGCCGAAGGCGCTGGGGACGGAGTGCTCGTAGAGGCCGATCTGCTGGACGGCGCCCTGGCTGAACGCGTAGACGAACCAGCGGCTGTCGGGCGACTTGGCCCCCAGGCTGTATTGCCCCGGCCCCTCCTTGCCGTCAATCAGGTAGAAGAGGCCCTTGTGGAAGGCGCCGACGACGTGTTTCCCGCACTTCTCGGGTAGGGGGATCGAGACGAGCTTCTCCGCCGAGAAGGCCCCCTTCGCCTCGTAGCGGTAGAGGTCAATCGCCTTCTCCCCCCGCAGGGCGAAGTGCTCGGCCGAGGCCGCGATGACGCTCGCGCTCCGCTTCCCATCGGCCGACTTCTCGCGCGGCACGGCACCCGCGAGGAGCTTTGGCTTGCGGGGGTCCGTAGTGTCGAGCCACTGGATCGCGTCCGCGACGTAGACGAGGCCGGGCAGGAAGAGCCCCGCGATGCCCTCCACCTTGCCGATCTCGCGCGGGCACAGCGGGTCGGCGAGGTCGTGGACCCACAGGGCCGACGGCCCGCCGCCGACCGAGTAGCCCACGCCCGCATCCTCGAGAATATGCACCATCCTGCCGTGCCTGCCCCGGCTGAATCGCACGCTGCGCAACGGGCCGGGGCGAAGCGGGTTCGCCAGGTCGTCCACAAGGATCAGGCCACGCTTCGACGACTCGAAGTAGGCCCGGTCGCGGAACGGCAGCAGGCTGTGCGAGAAGTACCACGAGCTGATCTGGCCGATGACGTCAGGCTTCGCCTTGTCCGAGATGTCCACGATGCTGTAGTGGCCTTCGCCCGGCCCCACGAAGGCGTGCTTGCCGCGCACGACGATGGGCGGCCCAGGCACGCCGAAGCCGGTCTGGAGCGCGGCGCAGAGCTGGAGCTTCTGGGGGCGGGCCTCGGAGAACTTGCCGCGCCCGAGCACCGGGTCAATGGCCAGCACGCCGCCGGGCACCGCGATCTCGGGCCAGCCCGCCTCGTCCGAGAGGTCCCAACCCTGCGGGCGGAGCGGATAGGCGAAGTCGCGCTTCGCCGCCCACGCGAGCGAGCAAACGTCCACGCCGTCCTCCATGACCACCAGGCCGTTCGCCGCGCCGTAGGCGGCGGCCAGGTCCTCGCGACGGAGCTCGGCGCCGTCGGCCTTCTTCAGCGGGCGGTCCTGCCCGTCGGGCGCGAAGCGGAAGGCCCCGAGCCGCCGCTCCCAATCGGAGCGCACGACGGCGAGCCGCTCCTGCCAGGCGGGTCCAATGGCGAACAGCCGCCGCAGCGGCTCGCCCCAACCCGCCCGGCACTCGAGGAAGTAGAGGCCCGGCTGCGGCGGCTTGTGGGACAGCTTCAGCCGCACTTTGCTGCGGGGAGGAACGGCGACCTCGGCGGACCGCAACGCGGCCAGGCGCGTGGCCTGGTCGAGCGGCTCGGCCGCCCAGGCGCCGAAGCGGTAGCGCACCTCCGCTGTCCGCTGCATCTCCGCGCGGTTCTCGACATCCACCTCGACTGTTGCCTCGGTGTCGGTCTGGCCCGCAAGACGCACGCGGAGGGCGAAGGGGGAGTCGAGGAACGGCTCCCCCAAGGCTGCCTCGTTCTTCCCCGCGCGCTTGGTGAGCCGAACCGCTCGGACCTCGAGCGGGAAGTCGGGCACGCGATTGCGGTCGCCGCCCTCGCAGCGGATGCCGAAGCTCTCGGCGGGCCGCGGCGGCGCCTCGACCTGGGGCGTCGCCGCGCTGTGCGCGGCGTAGCCGGTGTGATCGTAGAAGACCTCGCCGCCGCTCTCGACGCGCAGGGGAACGTTCACCGAGAAGAGCCGCCAGCCCATCCACGCCGTGCCGTCGTTCATCGCCTGGAGGAATGCCTCGCCGCTGCGGTCGGTGTAGAGCACCTCCACGCGCAGCGCCTCGCCGCCGTTCTTCACCCACACGCAGAGCTGCTGGGCGGGCGAGGGGTCGGCGTTGGCGGGATCGTCCGCAAGCCCGACGACTCGCACGAGGTCGAGCGTCGCCGGCTCCGGGCCGAAGGCAATGCCCACGGGGAACCGTGCCGCCCCCTCGCGCTCGCCGAGGAGCGCCAGCTTCTCCACCCCCTTGTCGAAGTGCGCCCGCCAGGTGCCCGCCCGCAGGCGTTCGTGCCCCTCGCCCACGCCGAACGCGAGTTGAGCGGGCGGCGGCGAGCGGAACCATTCCTCCGCCGCTTCCGCGTCGCCCGAGTAGAGCACCACCTGCTCCACCTTCACGGGCGGGCCCTGCTTCTGGATCGTGATGAGGTGCGGGCCGGCCGCCAGCTCGACCGCCTCGTCCATCGCCACCCAATGCCAGAGGCGTGCGTTCTGCTCGTAGACGGTCTTCACGAGCTCGCCGTCGAGGCTGAGGTAGAGGTTTCTGGCCATCTCCTGCATGGTCAGGCCCTCGAACATGTTCTTGCCCTCGAAGAACACGCGTGCGAAGAGGCGCACCTTCGCGGCCCGCCGCGTGCGGAAGACAGTGCGAAGGGTATCGCCATCCCCGTCGAGGACTACCACGTTGGCCTTGCCGAGCCGCTCGCGGCGGCCAGTCACCTGCTCGAACTCGGCTGCCGAGAGCGCCAGGCTCTCCCCGCGCCGCCAGTCCACGCCCTCGGTCGCTGGCACGCCCGCCAGCCACGGCTGGCTCCAGGCGGGCTCGCCGCCCCAGTAGAGCACCACCTGGTCCACGCGCTGCTCGGCGCCCGCGGCAGGCGCGATGGACAGCTCGTGCTTGCCCGCCGCGAGCCTGGCCGTGCCCGCTTTCACCCAGTGCCACACCTGGAAGTTCCCGATGTCCCATCGCCCGCCGCCGGTCGCCGTCCGGGCCGTGACGGGGAACGCCTGCTCGCCGAGCTTCAGCGTCAGCGCGTCCTGCCCGCCCCACGGGAAGTACACGCGTGCCCACACCTGTGCCTCGATGGGGTGGGCGAGCTCGACAGGCGTCCTGATGACGCTCTCCTTCTTCGGGAACGCGACGCCCACGACGCCGCGGAAGCTGCGCCGCTCCGCCTGCACCTCGGCGAACCGCTCGGCCTGAAGGCACAAGCAGTCCTCGCCGCGCACCGCCACCAACGGCCCGACCGCAAGGACAGCGGCCATCGTGAGAGCCCGGGCGTTCACCTCAGCACCTCCTTCGCTTCACATCCACGCACCGGCGGACAGTCGGGCGCAACCGCAGTTGCAGCCAAGGACATAAAACGTTATACAATCGCTTGTCCGGCGCTGCAACCCTGAAGGGCAAGAACCCTGTGGCTGGTGCACGACGACTCGGCTTCTGGCTCCTCGCGGTTTCCTCAGGACTTCCCGCCGCCCTCGCCGGCGCAAGCCTGGGCGTCCGTGGTGCCAGGTTCACGCTGAACGGCCGCGAGACCTTTCTCGTCGGCATGAGCTACTACGGCGGCCTCGGCGCGCAGGAGAAGTCCATCGAGCAGGACCTCGACGACCTGACGCGCCTCGGCTTCAACTGGGTGCGCGTGTGGGCCACGTGGGCTGCTCACGACAACGACGTCTCCGCCGTTGACCCCGCAGGCAACCCCCGCGAGCCGTACCTCACAAAGCTCAAATGGCTCGTCGAGCAGGCCGACAAGCGGGGCATGGCGGTGGACGTCACGCTCTCCCGCGGCAATGGCGCCGTGTCGAAGGACCCGCGCCTCGCCTCGCTCGACGCGCACCTCAGAGCGGTCGAAACACTCGCGGGCGCGCTGAAGCCGTGGCGGAACGTCTACTTCGACGTGGGGAACGAACGGAACATCAAGGACCGCCGCCACGTGCCCTTCGACGAGGTCAAAGCCCTCCGCGACCGCGTCAAGCAGCTCGACCCCGACCGCCTCGTCACCGCGTCGCACGCCGGCGAGCTGACGCGCGACGACGTCGAGCAGTACCTGGTCAAGTGCCAGCTCGACTTCCTGTCGCCCCACAGGCCCCGCAACGCCCGCTCGCCGTGGCAGACGGCCGAGAAGACGCGCGAGTGCCTCAAGTGGGCAGAAGAGCTGGGCCGCATCGCACCCGTCCACCACCAGGAGCCGTTCCGCCGCGACTTCGGGGCGTGGCAGCCAAAGGCCCTCGACTTCCTCGTGGACGCCCGCCAGGCCCGCGACGGCGGCGCCGCCGGCTGGTGCCTGCACAACGGCAGCCCGAAGGGCGACACGAAGGGGGCTCGCCGCTCGTTCGACCTGCGCGAGAAGCGCCTCTTCGACCAGCTCGATGCCGAGGAGCGACCCGCGGCCCGCCACGTGGCCCTCGTCGCCACGGCGAGCACGAAGACCTGGCTCGCCCTCCTCGACGGCCGCTGGTATCTCAACGGCCGCGTCACGCACCCCGGCGCGCGGGCCGAAGGGCTCCTGATGAACGCCCGCATGGTCAACGGCATCTTCGAGGACCGCAATGCGAAGACCTGCCCGAAGGGCTTCGACCCCGACGCGAACACGGCGGCCCTCATCGCGGCCATCCCCGACTACGTGAAGCACGGCGTCCGCGCCTTCACCCTCTGCCTCCAGGGCGGCATGCCCGGCTACGAGGGCGCGCGCAACTCGGCCTTCGAGCCCGACGGCTCGCTACGGCCCGACTACCTGAAGCGCGTCGAGCGCGTCATCCGCGCCGCCGACGCCGCCGGCGCGGCCATCATCCTCGGCTGCTGCTACCAGCGCCAGGACCAGGTGCTCAAGGACGCCGACGCCGTCCGCGCCGGCGTGGCCAACGTGGCCAGGTGGGTGCGCGAGAGCGGCTTCGGCCACGTAGCGATCGAGATCGCCAACGAGTTCGGCCACGGCGGCTTCAACCACAAGCTCCTCCGCACGCCCCAGGGCATTGCCGAGCTGATCCGCCTGGCCCGGGAGACGGCCCCTGGCCTGCTCGTGTCGGCCAGCGGCCTGGGCGGCGGCACGTGCCACGCCGAGGTGTGCGAGGCGGCCGACTTCATCCTCATCCACTTCAACAGCACGCCCGTCGCCGAAATCCCGAAGCGAGTCCAGGCGCTGCGGCGCTACAAGAAGGCCATCGTGTGCAACGAGGACGATAAGGTGGGCAACGAGGGCGCCCGGGCCGCCGAGGCCGCCACGGCCGCACGCTGCTCCTGGGGCCTCATGCTCAGCAAAATCAACCAGTACTTCCCCCTCGAGTTCAAGGGGGCCAGCGACGACGCGGCGATCTATGCCAGGCTCAAGGACCTCACGACTGCCAGGAGCGACCCATGAAGGAACTCGCCAATGTGGCCCTCAACGCGGCGCGCACGGGCGGCGCCAGCTATGCCGACATCCGCATCTCGCGCCACCGCGACCAGGCCGTCCACACCCGCGAGGACCGCGTGCAGAGCGTCTCCGACGCCGAGAGCTTCGGCTTCGGAGTCCGCGTGCTCCTCGACGGCGCCTGGGGCTTCGCCGCCAGCCACCGCGTCGAGAAGGACGCCATCGCCGACGCCGCGGCCCGCGCCCTCGCCATGGCCCGCGCCAACAAGGCCGCCCTCCGCCGCCCCGTCGAGCTCGCCCCCACCGACGCCTTCATGGACACCTGGCGCAGCCCCGTCGAGAAGGACCCCTTCGCCGTACCCGTGGGCGAGAAGGCCGAGCTCCTCCTCGCCGTCAACGCGGCCGTCCTCAAGGTGCAGGGGGCCAAGTACGTCAACTCCTTCATGCTCTTCCGCAACGAGTGGAAACTCTTCGCCTCCACCGAGGGCAGCGTGATCGAGCAGGACATCACCCGCGTGTGGCCCTGCTTCACGGTGACGGCGATTGACGCCGACAAGGGGGAGTTCCAGACGCGCACGGCCGAGGTCCCGCCCCGCTCGGCCGGGTACGAACACGTCGAGGGAGCGAACCTGGTCGAGCTTGCCCCTCGCATGGCCGAGGAGGCGGTTCGGAAGCTCACGGCGAAGTCCGTCGAGCCCGGGCGCCGCGACCTCGTCCTCCACCCCACCAACCTCTGGCTCACCATCCACGAATCGGTCGGGCACCCCACCGAGCTGGACCGCGTGATCGGCCAGGAGGCCAACTACGCCGGCACCAGCTTCCTCACCCCCGACAAGCTGGGCAAGCTGAACTACGGCTCCGACCTCGTGAGCTTCCGCGCCGACCGCACGATCCCCGGCGGCATGGCCACCTGCGGCTACGACGACGACGGCGTGAAGACCGAGGAGTGGCACCTCGTCAAGGACGGCCTGTTCGTGGACTACCAGACCACCCGCGAGCAGGTGCTCTGGCCCGAGTACCGCGACGCCCGCCAGGCCGCCGGCCTGCCCGAGGCCACCCGCTCCCACGGCGCCGCCTACGCCGACTCCTGGGGCTCAATCCCCTTCCAGCGGAACGTCAACATCCACCTCGAACCCGGCAAGAAGCCGCTCACGCCCGACGAGCTGATCGCCTCGACCGACGACGGCATCCTCATCCGCGGCGACTCCAGCTACTCCATTGACCACCAGCGCTACAACTTCCAGTTCAGCGGCCAGGTCTTCTTCGAGATCAAGGGCGGCAAAGTCACCCAGATGCTCCGCGACGTCGCCTACCAGTCGAACACCGTGGAGTTCTGGAACTCCTGCGACGCGATCTGCGACGAGCGCTTCTGGGCGATGGGCGCCACCTACTACTGCGGCAAGGGCCAGCCCTCCCAGTGCAGCCCGTGCAGCCACGGCGCCGCCCCCGCACGCTTCCGAAATGTCAACGTCCTGAACACAAAGCGAGAGGTCTGAATCCCTCTCGTCCTCGTCGTCGTCCTCGTCGTCGTCGTCGAACCTCTGCTTCGAGGAGCACGGTATGATCCTCAGCGAACCCCAGGCCAGAGATTTGATCGGAAAGGTTCTCTCCCTCGCCTCCGCCGACGAGGTGCGCGTGAACCTCTCAGGCGGCCGCACCCTCAACACCCGCTTCGCCGTCAACACCGTGAGCACCTGCGGCGACCGCGACGACCTCTCCATCGCCGTCACCGCCTGGTTCGGCAAGCGCCACGCCACGGCCAGCGCCAGCGAGACCGACGACGAGTCGCTCCAGCGCCTCGTCGCCACGGCCGAGGAGATGGCCCGCGTGGCCCCCGAGGACCCCGAGTACGTGCCCGAGCTGGCGCCGCAAGAGTACCTGCCTATCCGCCCCTGGTTCGAGAGCACGGCGAAGGCCGGCTCCGAGCTGGGCGCCGAGGTCGCCCGCTCCGCCATCGAGCCCGCCGCCGAGCGGAACATCACGGTCGCCGGCTACCTCGAATACGGCGCCGCCTTCCGCGCCGTCGGCAACCACAAGGGCATCTTCGGCTACTACGAGTCCACCGACGCCAACTACAGCGTCACCGCCCGCACCGCCGACGGCAAGGGCTCGGGCTGGGCCTCCGACAACTCGCGCGACATCGCCGAACTCGACTACGCCGCCGCCAGCGCCCGCGCCATCGCCAAGGCCGAGGCATCGCAGAAGCCCAAGACCCTCCAGCCCGGCGTCTACCCCGTCATCCTCGAGCCCGCGGCCGTGGACGAGTTTCTCGCCTACGCGCTCTGGAGCATGAACGCCCGCCAGGCCGACGAGGGGCGCAGCTTCTTCGCCAAGAAGGGCGGCGGCAACAAGATCGGCGAGAAGGTCGTCGGCGAGAACATCACGATGGAGAGTGACCCGACCCGCAAGGAAATCCTCGGCGCCCCCTTCGGCGGCGACGGCCTCCCCGCCAAGCCCTACGTCTGGATCAAGAATGGCGTGCTCCAGCGCCTCTTCTACGACCGCTACTGGGCGCACAAGCAGGGCAAGGAGCCGACCGGCTGGCCCTCGAACCTCATCTTCCAGGGCGGCAAGGGCACCCTCGACGACCTCATCGCCGCGACCGAAAAGGCCCTGCTCGTCACCCGCTTCTGGTACATTCGCTCCCTCGACCCGCAGACCATTCTCGTCACCGGCCTCACCCGCGACGGCGTGTTCTGGGTCGAGGACGGCGCGATCCGCCACGCCGTCAAGAACTTCCGCTTCAACGAAACCCCCATCGCCGTCCTCAGCAAAGTCACGGGGATGTCGAAGCCCATGCGCTTCGAGAACTCCCTCCTCCCCGCCCTCCGCGCCAGCGAATTCACCTTCTCCAGCCTGTCCGACGCAGTATGAGAGCAAGGTGTTCGGTGTCAGGGGTTCGGTGTAGGAGCAACCAAGAGGCGGGAAAGGGGACACTCCCCCCGTATCCGTGCCCAGGCACTCACCTGCGCGCGGCGCGGGCGCGCCGCCGGCGCGCGAGCACGAGCGAGCCAAGGGCAGCCAGGACCAGCGTGGACGGCTCGGGAACCACCACCTCGAAGCCCACGTAGGTGTAGCCAGTCTCTGAGTTGTAGATGATGTAGTCGGCGAGGCCGGGCAGCCGCCAGGCGTCGGAGAGGGCGGAGTCGTGGATGACGAGGCGGGCGTTCGCCTCGCTCAAGAGGCCCTCCAAGTAGCTCTCGTGGTCGCCCTGCCACCGCAGGCCCCAGTACCAGCCGTCGGGGTCGGCCACTCCCGGGTCGGCCGAGAACGTGATGTCAATCAGGTTGTAGGGCGCGCCCCGGGTGGTCTGGAAGCTGATGCCGTTCGTGTCCGTCAGGATGTCGAGGCCGCTGTAGTGCCCCGCCACATCGGTCCACACTTGCGCGTAGCGGCGCCTGTAGTCTGTCGCGTTGTACTCCCCCCAGAAGTTCACCCGGCCGTTGCCGCCTGACGTCGTGCCGACGGTGAAGGGGGTGTTGGTGAGGTAGACGTAGCCCTTCGCGCCGTCGGCAGCGTGCGAGAGGCTCAAGCTGCCGCCCACCGTGCCCACGCCGTTGAGCATCCGGAGGGTGCCATACGTGTACGCCCCGGTGAGCGAGCCGAGACTGACATTGTTGAGCACGTCAACGAGGCTGGTGGTGCCGGGCTCATCCAGGTCCAGCACGCCCGTGCCGCTGCCCGACCTCCCGGTGCCGTCCTTGTTGCCGAGCACCAGCGACGTGGCGTACAGGGTGAACGCTCCGTTGGAGACGGTGATGCTCCCGGTCACGTTGCTGTTCTGCCCGTAGCTCTTGTAGCCCAGCGTCACGGTGGCGCGCTGACTCGGCGAGCCGATGGTCAGGTCGATCCCATCGGTGGTCAGGTACCCGCGAAGCCCGTCCGAAGAAGTGTTACTGTTGGTGCCCTGGCGGCCGATCGTCACGTCGTTCAGGATCGTCACCAGCCGCCCCGCGCCGCTCTCCTCCCACGTGACTCTGATATTCTCCGTCCCCGACGAGATCTCCTTGTCCGCCATGTCCAGTCGCTGGATCGTGTACGCGCCGTTCACCAGGATCGGCGAGGCGATGGTGCTGTTATGCCGCACCGTATCGCCGCTGCCTGGGGCGCTTGGGCTCCAGTTGCTGGGATTGCCCCAGAACCAGTCGCCGCCTGCATTGGTGAAATCCACGGTGACCGCAGCGGCGGGGCCAGCCGCCAGGTGGGCGAGACACACCAGCCCGAACAGAACACAAGCCCGTCTCGCTCTCATCCCTGCACCCCCTGACCTCCCTCATGTAGCCATATCATGCCATACGTTTCTGGGATGTCAAGCGCAACCATCGCAGATTGGCGCAGACTGGTGCCAGCTTCTTGGGGCGTGTTGCCCGAACCGCCTCACGCGCCGAACGCTGCCGGAACGACCCCGACGCCCCGGGGCCAGCGCCCACTGGGGTCATGCTGAGCGAAGCGAAGCATCTCTCCTGGCCCAGGGGTGCGGGCGTATCTCCGAAGGCACGTCACACTTCCCAGGCCGGTAGAGATTCTTCGCTCCGTGCCACTTCGCTCAGAATGACCCCGGGACGAGTGTCTGGCACGAACCCGTCGTGGTGGCGCAGGGAAGGGCGAGCAGTCCCATTGGGGCAACACACCCCTCACTTCTTACTCTTTCGCTGCGGGGCCGCGGACGCGGCGAAGCTGGGCGCTGCCCGAGAGGTAGACGTTGCCGCCCGAGAACGCGAGGCGGCCGCCGGGGATCTTGCCGAGAACCTCGATGGCGGCGTCGGCAGGGTTGATGCGGATGAGGGCGCCGGCGAGGAAGGTCCAGACCTTGCCGTCGGGGCCGAGGCGGAAGTCGAACGGCTCCATCTGGTTCGAGCCGATGCCGACGGGCAGCGGGAACGGGAGTTTCTTCCTGAAGGCGACCTCGCCGCTCGACGCGTCCACGCCATAAAGAATGCTCGACTTGGGGTCGGCCGGGTCCTCGGTCCAGCCGAGGACGCGGCTGCCCCCGACGCTGACGATGAGGGCCGTGCCCTTGGCCTCCATCACAGGCTCGATCTCGCGGACGAGTTTCTGCGCCGCCGTGTCCCACACGAAGAGCTTGCCCTGCTTCGGCTCGGGCTTGCCGAGCGTGGCGTCGCGGACGCGCATGGTGGAGATGACGATGAGGCCCCCACCCTCGGCGGCGGCCATGTGGGTGATCTGGCAGTTGCTGAACTCGCGCCAGAATCCCCCGCCCTCCCCTTTCTGCGGGTCCCACCAGGCGAGGCCGCCGCCCGAGCCGTTGCGGACCCACCGCCCGCCGAAGTAGACCTTGCCATCGGCGCCGACCGCGGCGGCATACATCTTGTGGGTGCCCGCCCACTTGTTCAGGTAGCCGAGCAGGCGCGGGTTGCTCCGCTCGTCGGTCTCGGGGATGGGCTTGTGCACGGGGTCGCCGGAGCCGATGGTCCACGGCTTCGCGGGGTCGAGGACGTAGGTGATGGACGACGGGTAGCCGCTCATGTAGACCTTGCCGTCGAGGATGGCGGTGGCGTAGTGGCTGAGGTGATTCTTGCCCAGGTGCACGCTCTTGCCCGTGGCGGGGTCGAAGAGGAAGTTGCCCTCGTAGGAGTCGGCGGTGCCGAGGACGCGGCCATCGGGCAGTTCCGTCAGGCGGTTGATGGTCATCGGATAGGTGGGCACCTGGAGGGGAATGGCCTTCCACTCGCGGTCCTCGGCCTTGGTCTCGGGCGTGCGATACCAGAGCGCCGCCTTGCCATCCGAGGTCGGTGTCGCGCTGTCGGTGAAGAACTCCGGCTTGGGCGGCAGACCGACCCAGGGCTTCGAGTCGGGCGGCTCGGGCCAAGGCGGCTTCTCGTTGGGCGCCTTCTTCGGGATGGCCTTGCCCTGATACAGCCAGTACTGGATCGCCTTCCCGTCGGTGCCGACGACTTTGCTGGCGCTCGCCGTGCAGCCGTGGCGCTGCTGGCTCACGCCGACGTAGCCCCCGACCGTCTCGGTGGTCACGAGCGTCTCGTCCTTGCCCGTCTGGCGGTCGTAGGCGACGAGGAACCAGGGCACCTTGCCGCTGGCGACGTAGACGTAGCGGTCGTCGGCCGCGACCGAATAGCCCCAGCAGCCGTTGGGCGCGTGGCTCGGGCCGATGGGGCCGTACTCAGTGACCTTGCCCGTCTTTGGATCGATCTGGTAGGCTCCGGCCTTGCGCTCCTGGTTGTAGCTGCCGCTGCCGTAGATCATCCCGTCGGTGCCGATGCACATGGGCCGCGTCTCGCCCGCGAGGCCGGGCGCGACGACGCCCTTGCACGAAAGCTCGTTCGTCGCGGGGTCGTAGACGTAGACCTCCATCCCCTTCTGCCAGTCGGGCGTGGCGATGTAGAGCTTGCCGTCGGGGCCAAGGACGCGGCCGCAGATGTGGATCTGCCGCCTATCTGGGATGCCGTCCCTCTTCACCGCGCCGGTCGCGAGGTCGCCGATGAAGACGGTGGTCGGGCCGCCGTAGCCCTTGAAGTACCACTGGAGGAAGTCATGGGTCTTGCCATCGGGGTTGGGCACGAGCATCAGTTCGCCGCGGCGCACCGAGGTCACGGGCACGCCCAGCTCTTCGACCGCCAGCGCCTTGGCCCTCTCGACAAGCGACTTCAGGTCCGGCTGGTCCCTGGCCGCCCACGGCCCTTCGGCACCGGCCGCGAGGCCGGCCGCGAAGGCACACAGAAGTCTCGCCCACATCATTCCAGTGCTCCCTCCTCCCCACGACACCATCATGCAGGCCATACGCCTGAAGACAGCAACACAACGAACTCAGCGCTTGAAGACGAAGTAGCCGTCGGAGGAAACCCAGGGGCACACGGCCTCCCATTCCAGGCGGCTCTGGTGCCGCTCCCACCACTCGGCCAACTCTCGGGCGGACTGCCGCTGGCGTTCCGGGGGCCAGAAGTGGTAGTAGTCCCAGGTCGGGTTGACTTCTCGGAATGCCCTGCGCAGCGCCAGGCCCGCTTCGCACCGGGCACGCCAGTCCTTACGCGGGTCCAGTTGCGCGATGAGCAGGTCAACCAGGAGGAAGCCCTTGCCTCTGGCGCCCGAAGCGCCCAGGTGCCTGCCGCACTCGCGGACTGCCCAGGCGCGCACGTTCGGGTCGGGGGCCTCCTGAACGGCCTGGCTGAGGAGTTGGCGCGCGCGGCCGGCATATGGCTCGGGGTGGTCCTGGGCGAACAGCGCAAGCAGGCGGACCGAAGCGTGGAAGTTCGTGCGGGGCCGCCACTGGCCTCGGAGAAATGCCTGGTAAACAGAGGCCCCCTCCTCGTTGCTGAGAACGGCCAGTTCGGCGGCCAGGTCGAGCCGCGGCGCCCCGGCGCTGCATTCCATGGCCGCCAGAAGCTCGGACGTCACCAGCCGCCGCTGCTCGCGGTCGAGGACGACGCGGGTCCGCAGGAGGCTCTCGGCGATCTCGAGCCGACGTTTCTCGCAGGGCTCAGCCCTGAGCAGGCGGGTGAGTTCCGCGGACGCGAACGAAGGCGCTCCGCGACGCAGCGCGCGGACAAGGAAGAAGCGTTTCTCGGCGTCGGGCACCACGCCGAGGAGACGCTGGACGAATCTCAGGCCATCCTTCCCGCTCACCGCGTGAAGCGACTCCGCGAACCGGTAGACATCCCACTTGTCCAGCTCTTCGTGGCGCAGGAGCTGCGATTCGAAGATCCTCGCCAGCTCCCGCCTGGCCCGCGGCGAGCACAGGCGGTGCGAGGCCCCCTCGGCGCGCAGTGTCGCGAACCGCGCGATGTGCTTCTCGGCCTTCTCGGGCGCCAGCCGGCACAGCGTCACGAATGCGTTGTAGGGGGCCATGGCGTCCTGTCCCCGGTCCCTGCCATCCTGCTCCAGGACCCGCTCAGCCAGGGCCACGAACTCGTGCGCGTGCTCCCTTGCCAGGCGCCGCGGGAAGCTCCACCAGTTCTCATAGGAGGCAATCAACCCCAGAGCCCCTATCGGCGGGTCCTCTGCCAGCGCCGACCTCACCATGGGTTCCGGGTCCAGGCCCAGGTTGAACCAAACGTTCAGTTTGGGGTGCACGGAGGGGAAGCGGCCCCGGAGGACCAGGGGCGCGGCCTCCCGGAACCCCCAGGTGACGAGGCGGTATTGCTCCGGGCCGTTCGGGGCAATCTTCCCTGCTCGGTCGAGGAACTGCACCAGGGCGCCGAGCACTTCGCGGACCTGCTCCTCGCTCCCCAAGGTGCCGAGCGCCTCGTAATAGCCATAGGGGAACGGCGGGCGCGGCACGCCTTCGGGCGTTCGCGCAGCGGCGTCGCGGAAGGCGCGGAATGCCTCGGCGAACTCCCCGCGAGCCTGGCCCCAGTCCAGCATCGCGAGGGTTTCCAGCACGGTGCTGGGCGGGTATTCGGACCAGGGTTGCAGGGACATGAGGAGCGCGCGCACCTGATTGTAGTCGGCCCTCGTGCAACGCGAGGCCCACGCAACTGCCGCGTCCCAGCGGATTGCTGGCGGCCGCGCCTCGTCACGAGCCATCGCCAGGAGCAGGTTGCGTGTCGCCTCGCCGCCGACGTAGTAGTCCACATGGCCCAGGAGCCAGCCAACAGGGTCGCCGCTGACTCGCGGCAGGAGGATCGGAAACAGGCGTGCCTGCGTCCGCATCGGCAGTTCATGAGAGGTCCGGCCGGCGAAGACGCGGAGCTGGACCTTGTCCCGGGCGAGCAGGTCAGACAGCTTCTCCAGGTCCTTCGGTTCCTGAAGGAAACGTGCCAGGCATCCCTGGACGTAGACGATCGGCTTCTCGTACTGCTCGTCCCAGGCGGGTCCGATCGCGATCGTGCCCTCCGCCAGCAGGCCGAGAAGCTCTCGGGCGCGGGTTCCCTGGGCATCCAGCTCCGTGAGCACGGTGAGGGCGAGAAACTTCTCAGGAGGGGTCGCCTTCGAGTCCTCCGCAGTCGCCAGCAATGCGGGGAAGGCCAACGGCCCGAGCGGCGCCACCGCCACTCGCCCGCGCACGCGGACGGTGTCCCAGGCCGTGAAGGACCGCGGGGGGCCGCCTTCGAGCAGGCTAGCCAGTAGCCGCCTGACGTCGGCTCGGACCTCGGTGGGCGTCGGGACTCTGTGAGGCGCCGCATGCTGCGTCGGACCACAGGCCGTGCATGCTGCCAGAAGGAAGGTCAGGCCGATCTCTCGTCGCATCGCCGTTCCTCCACACTCCTGCCCAACGCACACGCTGACTGTACCAGCAAAGGGAGGACACTGCAACCCGTGTTAGCGCTTGACAGGCGATACGGGGCTGGCACAATAGCAGCAGGAGCGACGTGTTGCACCCTGAGTCAGGAGAAGTTCATGTGCCGTCACTGCATGAACCGAAGGGAGTTCACGGGAATGGCCGCGGCGGGGATTGCGGGGGGCATTCTCGCCCTCTCCGCCGCGGAGGCCCAAGAGCTGACCGTTGAGCCGTGGGACCCAGATAAGCCCTTCCTCGTCACGGGCAAGCCGCTCCGCGTCCAGCCCATTCTCATGCACGCGCGCTACAGCCCGCGGCCGAAGACCTCGTGGCGCTCCTGGAGCCGCATCATCAGCGACGCCGCCGCGGCCGAAGAACTCCAGCGCATCGAGGGCGAACTCAAGGCGCTCAAGGCACGCGCGACATTCCCCCTTGAGTTCCTCCCAACCACCAAAGTGACTTCGCGCGCGGAGGCCGAGACGGTTCATAAGGGCGACTTCGATGTCGTCCTGCTCTACGCCGCGTCTGGCGGCAGTCTCCACGACTGCTTCGCCAAGGCCCCGACCCGCGATACTATCCTCTTCCTCCGCCACAAGTCCGGCCCCACGTACTACTACTATGAGTCCTTTGGCCGCCGATTCGTGCAGCCCCTCACACTTGAGCAGATCCGCCAGAACAACGCAAAGAACCACGGGCCGGTGACCCTCGACGATGCGGTGGTGGACGACTACGATGACGTGCTTTGGCGCCTCCGCGGCCTCTATGGCCTCAAGAACTTCGTCGGCCAGCGGATCGTCGCCCTCGGCGGCGCGCAGGGGAAGTGGGACGGCAAGGCCCCCGCCGTCGCACGCGAGCGCTATGGGATGGAGATCGTGGAGGTCGGCTACGACGCGCTCGCCGCCCAGCTCAAGGTCGCCCTCGCCGACGCGAAGCTGCGCGCGCAGGCCGAAGCGTGGGCGAAGCGCTACCTGGCTCTGCGCAGGACCACCCTGGAGGCCAAGAGAGAGCATATCCCAAGCGCCTTCGTCCTCTACGCCATCATCAAGCATTGGCTCCGCGAGCACCGCGCCCCGGCCTTCACCATCAACGCCTGCATGGGCACGGTGTTGAACGTGGCCAACACCACGGCCTGCCTGGCGCTGAGCCTGCTCAACGACGAGGGCTACATGGCCTTCTGCGAGTCGGACTTCGTCATCATCCCCGCGGGGATTCTGCTGCATTACGTCGCGGGCACGCCCGTGTTCCTCCACAACTCCACCTTCCCGCACAAGGCGATGGTCACGTGCGCCCACTGCACGGCGCCTCGGCGGATGGACGGCAAGCGGTACGAGCCGGTGCGCATCGTGACCCATTACGAATCGGACTTCGGTGCGGCGCCGAAGGTCGAGATGCCCATCGGCCAGCGGGTCACCTTTGTGAACCCGGAGTACAGCACCGCGCGGTGGCTCGGCATGCGCGGCGTCGTGCGCGACAACCCGTTCTACGACATCTGCCGGAGCCAGCAGGACGTGGAGATCGAGGGCGACTGGAAGCGCCTCATCGCCGAGGCCCGCGACTCCCACTGGATGATGGCCTATGGGGACCACCTGGCGCCCCTCGGCTACGCCGCCCGCAAGCTCGGAATCGAGTGGACCCCGCTGTCCGAGGCCTGAGGGCGGCCACCGTCCGAAGGAGGCACAAGGTGACTATGGATGCGCGGCGCGCGGCGATCGCTCGCCTGGCTCGCCAGCAGGTGGCGGCGCAAGCATACCGAGACTATGCCGTGCTGGTCCTCGAGCACGAGCGGCTGCGGCGCACGCGCTGGCGCGGAGAACTTGGCGCTACCTGGCAGCCCGACGCCGCGGCGTGGAGCACGCTGCGCTTCCTCGCGAGCGTCCACGACCCGGCCAGCCGCTCGACGCAGGTGCTGACCGGGCTCTTCGAGACGCGCCCCGAGAAGGAGCCCGTGCGCGTGCCGTGGCATGCGTGGCGGGAGGCGTTGCGGGCGGGGATAGATCTCGTGGCCGACGTGCTGGTGCTGCACGGCGCCGAGCTGCCGTGGGGGCGGGCCAAGCCGCGCGTGCCACGCAACCGAGGGGAGTTCGATGCCATCTGCCGCTTCCTCCGCGACCTGCCGGCCGACGAGGATCGCCCGCCGCTGAGCGCCCTGTTCGAGTCCGCCCGCCTCCCTGCCCTCCCCCACAAGGAGCGACCACCCGGCCACCGCGTGACGTTCTACCGAGGCCGCCAGGTGCTCTCGGTGGACGGCGCCCGCATCGCCCTGCCGGTGGGCCGCGAGCTGGCGTTCATCGAGCTCCTCGCCGAGCGCCGCGGCCGCGGCGAGGTGACGCCGACGAATGAGCACGGGGCAGACTGGCGCCGCGCCGCCGAGCAACTCCGCCGCAGGCTCCGCAGAGCCACCGGCGAGGATCTCCTGCGCACAGTCATCCTTCCCGCATTGGCGCCGGTGGGCGGGTATCGCCTGGCGCCCGGCGTCCGCGTCCGCGACGATTGACCCGCGCGCCCACCGCGCACAATCTGCGCGCCTGGCGAGAATTTCTTGCGTCGAGCCCTCCCGTCCGAAGTGCCCTGACATCAATCCCTTGCAGCCCGCCCCGCCGCGATAAGCCCCGGAGCTACTGGCGAGGCGTCGGACGCGATGCGTAGGTAAGGGTAGAGGAAGAAGAATGCGACATATGGGACAGATGGGACAGATGGGACGAATGGGACGCCGAGCACCTCTTATCCCATGGGTCCCATTGGTCCCATAGGTCCCTCGGCTCTTTGACAATCGCGCCCCTGCCACCATTGGGTGGTCGGGGGCCAATGAACTACGCACGGGAGAAGGCCCGGCCCGGAGATGGGGCCTTCTCCCGTGGTACGAGCGGCGCTCGGAGGGCGGCGAAGAAGGCCCCTGAACCAGGCCGAAGAAGCCGCCCCGCCGGGCTGAGAGAAGCCCGGCAAGGGGAAATGCGGAGTGGGGAATGCGGAGTGCGGAAGGTTCTGGATTCCGCATTCCGAGTTCCGCATTCCGCACTCGGCGCGTGCCTGGCCGGCAGGCACGCATCCTCCTGTTCGAGCGTGGCTCCGAGGCGGCCGGCGAACGGCATAGCCAAACCCGTCGCGTCGGGCCGCCGAACCTGCTCTTTGACAATTCAGTTACCCTCCCGAAGGTATTGGAACCTTCGGGAGGGATTCCTCCCGCATCGCACGGTGCGGGGAGGGATGGTGCGCCCGCGTCGTGAGGTGGGAGGGCGACCATTGCATACCTGAATAGGTATGGAACGGTCGTCCACCACCTCTGACGCGGAGGGGATAGTGCGCCCCACGTCTCACACACCTTCCGTGGACAGGCCGTCGAGGAGGCGCAGGGCGTGGGCCTTGTAGCGAAGGGCATCGGCAGGGCGCCGGCTGCGCAACGTGCGGATGACGATGTACTTCTGGAGCTCGTAGAGGGTGTAGAAGGCGTGGCGGATGCGGGCGCGGGGCGAGGTGTCGCGCTCGCGGCCGTAGCCGCGCCAGAAGGCGGGCTCGGAGATGCCGCAGTAGTCGAGAACGGCAAACTCGATCTCGGGGTCGCCCCACAAGGCCCGGTCCCAGTCCACGATGCCGGCAACCGTGGCCTCGCCGTCCACAAGGATGTTCTGCGACCAGATGTCCATGTGAAGGAGGCAACTGGGCACCGGGCGGTCGAAGGCGGCGAGGTGGGGGTCGAGGGCGCTGCGGACGGCGCGGGCCTCGGCCGCGTCGTAGGCGCCGCAGGCGTGGATGTCGCCGACCAGCTTGTCCCACATCACGCGGAAGGCGGCGGCCCACGTGTCCTGCGGCTGCATCGGGCGATGCTCGCCGAGGTAGCCGTAGCGGTCGGCGCGGCAGGTGTCGTGGAGCTGGCGGAGGTGACGGCCGACCTGTTCGAGGACGCGATTGACGGCGTCGCCCGTGACCGACAGATCGCTGAGCGCGGTGCCAGGGAGGCGGGATAGCACGAGGAAATCGCGGTCGAGGAGGCGGCGCGAGTCGTCGTAGGCGAGGACTTCGGCCACGGGGATAGCGGTCTTCTCGCGCAGCAGGCGGTGGAGGGTCGGCTCCTGGGCCATCATGCGACGCTCGTAGAAGAGGAAGCCAGCGTCGTCGGGCGGGGCGATGCGGAGGACAACCTCGCGGCCATCGTCGAGCGTGGCGAAGAAGCTGTCGTTGAACTTGCCCGTGGCGATTCGCTGGAAGCTCCGCGGTGCGAAGCCGTGGGCTTCGAGCAGGGGGCCGAGGGTATCAGGCGTCAGCGGCTGCCGCAAGAGCCTGGTCTCCAGTGCGGGGCAACAGCCCTCACGGCCGCGGGTGGACGCGGCGGCCGCCGAGCCAGGTCTGCTCGACCTCGATGTCCTTCACCTGGTCGAGGGGACAGGTGAGGATGTCCCTGTCGAGGACGATGAAGTCGGCGAGCTTGCCGGGCTCGAGCGAGCCCTTGAGCTTCTCCTCGAAGCTGAGGAAGGCGTTGTTGATGGTGTAGAGGCGAATGGCCTGCTCGCGGGTGACGGCCTGCTCGGGGTGAAGCGGCTGATCGGTCCAGCGGGGCTGGCGGGTGAGAACGGTCCAGATGCCGAGGAACGGGTCGTAGGTGTTGATGGAGCGTCGGCGGCCGAGCTTCTGCATGTGGTCGGAGCCGCCGCCCACGACGACGCCCTGGTCGGACAGCGTCTTGTAGGGCTGGAAGCAGGCGAGCCGCTCGTCGCCGAAATGCTGCCGCAGCGTGGCGCCGTCGAGCCAGAGCCAGGCGGGCTGGAGGTCGGCCACGACGCCGATCTCGCGCATCTTCGCGATGGCCTCGGGCGTCATGAAGTTGGCGTGGGAAAGGCAGGGCCGCTTGTCGCGGACGGGGAATTCCTGGTTCACCTTTTCGTAGGCCCCGACGAGCGCGGTGACGGCGCCGTCGCCGACGCAATGGGCGGTGAGCTGGAGGTCGTTCGCCAGAGCCAGGCGGGCGATCTCGTAGAGGCGGTCGGGCTGGACGAAGAGGACGCCGCGGTAGGCCGGGTCGGTGATGCCGTAGATGGGGCTGGCGCCCCAGGGCTTGAGCATGTAGGCGCTGCCGGTGAGCATCCCGCCGTCGAGGTAGATTTTGATGCCGCGGAGCCACAGCAGGGCGTCGTGGGCGTGCAGCGGGTGCTTCGCGGCCTTGAGGATGGCGGCCTCGATCCTGTCGAGGGGCGCCTGGGCGTCCACGTTGTAGGTGAGGAACATGCGACAGGTCAGCTCGCCGTTGTCCTTGAGCCGCTGGTAGAGGGCGAGCGAGCCGTCGCCGACGCCGCGGTCGGTGACGCTGGTGATGCCGACCTGGTTGTAGGCGGCGAGGAGTGCCTTGAGGCGGTCGTAGCGGTCCTTCTCGCTCGGCTGGCGGGCGGAGGATTCCGACTTGATGAGGCGGGTGCAACTGCGGAGGATGCCCGTCGGCTCGCCAGTCTTTGGGTCGAGTTCGATGAAGCCTGGCTTGCCGTCGGTGACCTTGAAGTCGCGGTCAATGCCGCTGAGCTGGAGGGCCAGCGAGTTGAGCGCGGCGTCGGGGCCGGTGCGGAAGACCACGGGGCGCTTGGGCGCCGCGGCGTCGAGCTCCGCACGGTTCGGGAAGCGCCGCTCGCGCAGGCGGGTGACAAAGACCTGCTGAATGACGATCCACGAGCCTTCGGGGAGGACGGCGGCGCGGGCTTTGATGTAGGCCAGCACGTCGCCGATGCTCTCCATGTTGGGCACCTCGTGGTCGAACTCGTAGAAGGCGGCAGAGGTGGGGTGCGAGTGGGAATCAATGAGGCCGGGCAGCACGGTTTTGCCTTCCAGGTCGAGGCGTTGCGCGTTCGGGCCGGCGAGCTTGAGCACCTCGGCGTCGCTGCCCACGGCCACGATGCGGTCGCCCTTCACGGCCAGGGCCTGGGCAACGCGGAACTTCGCGTCCACGGTCACGACCTTGCCGTTGTGCACGACGAGGTCGGCCTGCTCCGCGGCCGCGAGCAGGGCCACGAGGGAGACGCAGAACGCCAGGGAGAGCGACGCACTCATCGGGGGGCCTCCATCTGGTTTGCGAAGAACTGTCGGGCATTGGCATACGCTTCGAGCGCGCGGGCACGGAGGTCGGGCGTCGGAATGCTCGGGGCGAACTCGACCAACGCGTCAATCTCGGCGACGAAGCGGGCCGCGTCCCTCCCCGACGCCGGCCGCTTGCCGCCCACGGTGACGACGAGCGGGCTGGTGTGGGCGAACTGGTTGTGGCTCGCGCTGTGCGGGTAGCGCGGCTTGGTCGTGCCGAAGCAGCGCGCGGCGAACCAGCACGGGGCGTCCACGCGGAACGCCTTTTCCCACGAGAGGCGGCCGTCGAACTTCTCGAGCTTGCGCTCGGCGGCGACCTCACCGTTGCACAGGATCTGCACGAGGCCGACGGGGTGGCGGCTGGCCAGCTCGAGCGAGACCTTCACCTCGGCGGGGGCGTCGAGGGCCAACCCGTCGCCGGGCAGGCGGCCGTTGACCTTGAGCCACAGCAGCGGGCCGTTGGTCACGAAGCCGTCGCCGCGCTTCAACGCCGCGGCGAATGCCTTGACGCTCAGCGGCTCGGGGCAGCGGGCGTAGACGCGGTTGAAGCCGATGCGGCTCAGCCGTTGCCACGACGTGCCGCCCGACGCGGGCACCCGCAGGCCGCAGTTCAGCAGCGCGTACCAGGTCTTGTAGGTGTGCTCGTAGAGCGGCTGGCCGTCCCAGCCGTCGCCCGACCACTTGGCCTTCGGGTCGTCGAGCAGGTTCTGCATGCTGTTGTCGAGCACCGACCAGAGGTCCATGAGGCCGAGCGCGGCGCTCACGGCCAGCTCGGGCTGCTGCTGTCCGCCGCCCTTGGGCGCGAAGGGCCGCGCCCGCAGGTAGCGAATCGTCACGCCGCCCATCTTGTGGCACTGCTCGTCGTAGTGGAAGAAGGGCGTCAGCTCGGGCGTCGGCGTCTTCGGGTCGAGCACGGTCGTGGGGATGCCGAAGTAGAAGACGTTCCCGAAGTTCCAGTGCTCGATCTCCTGGCCGCTGCACGCGAGGTGCGTGGCGTCGGACGACTCGCGGTAGAGCGGCAGCTCGCGCGGCTGGTGGCTGGAGTAATGGCAGTTCATCGCCACGTTCACGTCCTCGGCGCGGAGCATCGCCAGCGTGGTCTTGCCGTGGAGATGCATGTCGGCGGCGAGCCAGCCGTCCTCCTCGACGGGGCAGAGCGGCTCCAGCTCGACCTTGCACTCGGTCGGCTCGTCGGCCTTCGCCTCGAGGCCCTTCTGCCAGTTCTTGTGGCCGTAGCCCTTCATCGCGGTCACGCGGCACCAGCCGGGCGGGAGCGGGATCGTGAACTGCCCGTCGGCATAGGAGTAGCGGGGCTGGAGGAAGGCGTACCACGACTGCGTGCGGTAGTTGGCCTCGCCGGGCACGACGTAGAGGCGGCCCTTGCCGTCCTCGACGTAGAGCTTGGCGGCGAGGGGCGTGCCATCGCTCTTGCGGACGATGCTCCCCTTGAGCGTGGCCGCCGGCGCGACGCCGACCCGCAGCGGCACCTCGCTCGCCTTGCCCGCGCACGCGACCTTGAGGGCGAGCGAATGCTCGACGGGCTCGCCGCTGGCCATCGCGGGCAGGACGACGATTGCGGCGAAATGGCGCGGCAGATCGAGTTCCTGCCCCTCAATGCGAATGCCCTCGGCCTCGACGGGCGCGATGCTCAGCCTGCCCCCGCGCGGCGACGGCAGCACGCGCAGCACGAGCGCCGACGGCACGCCGCGATGGAGGACGACCTGAGGCTTCACGTTGTCCACGACCGAGGCGCCCTGCTCGCCGGGCGCGAGGGTGCAGATGGGCTTGAGCTTCAGCGCGTCCAGGATCGCGTCGTAGGCTTCGAGACCCGAGGCGGCGAGGGCCTCGGGCTTCGGCCCGGCCTGCTCCCGTACGGCGCGGTGGATGCGGCGCAGCGGCTCCTGGAGCGCGTCGCTCCCCCAGCCGCGAACGGGCGCCTGCTCGAGTTCCTCGTAGTTGAATGCCTCGATTCTCGCCCACTCCTTGCGCAGCTCTTCGGCGTCCCCTGCGAAGCCCAGCAGCGGAGCGAGGGTCAGGACGGCCGCAATCCGCGTCACGGGCGGCATCTCCTCACGGTCTCGGCCAACTTGTTGAGGTAGAACAGGTCGCCGCGTTCGAGCCAGGGGACGTCAATCCACTTCCCGAGCTGTTCGGGCTTCTCGCCGAGGATCATCGAGCGGGCCATGAAGTGCTCGAAGGCGTCGCTCGGGTGGTTCATGTTGTGCTCGTAGCCAAGGATGGCCGGGGCGAAGCTGGCGTACCAGGTCGGCTGGTTCCAGGCGATGCGGTCGGCGTAGGCGGCGCACTCGGGCTTCAGGTGATCGGCGAGGAAGGCGGCCAGCTCGGGCGTGAGATAGCGGAAGGCCACGGGCTCAACGGTGCAGAGCTGCGTCCACTTGTCGCCCATCACGCCCGCCCAGTGGCCCAGCTCGACGCGGTCGGGCGCCAACTCGATGACCTGCTGGACGTCGTGCTCGGGCTTCGACCAGTCGGTCGTCTCGAGGTCGCCGCACCAGTTGCACGGACCGCGGCCGCGCCAGGCCCAGAACCAGTCGGGCTTCGGCGGCAGCTTGACGAGGCCCGTCTGGTAGCGCCACTGCGCCATCTTGCCCATCGCGAAGCGGAGGACGGCGGTTCGGGCGAAGAGCCACCAGGCCTGCT
This sequence comes from Planctomycetota bacterium, assembly GCA_035527715.1. GTDB lineage: Bacteria > Planctomycetota > PUPC01 > DSUN01 > DSUN01 > DSUN01. The sequence continues at coordinate 59,257 of DATKZY010000194.1, forward strand.
GCTCGGTCTCCTTGTCGCCCACGAGGCGGGCAAGGCGAATCGCGCCGATGGCGCCGCTGAAGCGGCGATTGGCGTTCACCACGGCGGCGGGGCGATCCCCGCGCCAGGTGTCGGTCGCGCCGTATTCCTTGCGGAGCTGTTCGCGTTCCTCGGGCTTGCCCATCCAGGGCAGGAAGCGGTTCGGGTGGCCGAGGTGATAGAGGGTCGCCCAGCCCTGCTCCTCGAAGGCGGAGGCGATGACCTTCTTGCACGCCTCCCACTCCTCGGGCGTCGGCTTCGTGCCGCTGAGGGCGTAGTAGCGCTCGAGACCGTAGAGGGCGAACAGGCTCACCCGCTTGCCCCGCTCCTCGGCGATGGTCTTTGAGGCGTGGCACGGCCCCACGTCGTAGCCGCCGCGGCGGGCCCCCTTGTCGGGCGGCATCAGGGGCGTCGTCTCGGGCGGGAACGCCTTGCGAATGTCCGCCATGCACTCCAGCAGCGCCGCCTGCTGCTCCTTCTTCACGACGGGATAGAGCTGTGCGAGCAGATACAGCGCCTCGCCCGGCTCGCCCCAATAGTACTCGCCCCGGCTCGCGTTGATCGGGATGTTGTCCGCGTAGACCCAAGGCGCCAGCCGGCCCGCACCCAGCATTTTCTCCACCTGGGTCTCAAGCTCGGCCTGGAGCGCGCCAGGAGCCTTCGCACTGGATCGAGCGGCTTCGGGTGGCTTCGCATACTGCCCCAAACCTCTGACGTTCCACGTGAGCGTGTCAATCTTCAGGTGCCTTGGGTCCTCCTGTTCCGCGGGAGTTGTGACCAGCCGGCCGAAGGGTCGGGTCACGTAGGCGGCCATCGGCAACAGGTACGGCCAGTAGGAGGTGGACTCCCCGCCAAGGAAGGTTGCCTTCTCCGTGAACGCGGCCTCGTCCTTTGCGGCGTCATACTGGAAACCTTCCCGCGCTGAGAGCGGATAGGGCACGCACAGCGGGAGGGCCGCACCAAGCCGCTCGGCGACATCTGCGGGCAGCCCCTCGCTCCATCCCTGCGTGACCGAGGCCCGGTCCGCTCGTGAGACGAGGGCGATGACGACTCTCGTGCCCGCCTCGGCGAAGGCGAAGTCGAGGCCGCCCTCCTTGGCTGCCGTCACCGAGGTCGGCGGACGGTTGAAGATGAGGTGAACGGGGCGGTCTCCAAGAAACGCTTCGCTGTGGTAGCCATGGCCCGCAATCGGCCAGTCGGTGCCGACGAAGTGGCTCGACTTGCCCCACCAGACGAGGACCCAGGGCTGCGCCGCCGGCGGGACGGGGATGGCGTCGCTCGTCGCCACGACCTTCACGCCGTCGCCCTGCGGCACGGCGATGTGGGCGGGGGTGATCGTGGTCTTCGGCGCAAGGTTGCCGCCCATGTGGCCGTGGATTTTCATTTTGCCCTTCTCGTCGAGAGTGACCATGCGCTCGTGCTGGCCGGCGAAGAGGCGGAGGCGGTCGGTGGAGGTCTCGACGACGATGCCGGGGGAGAGCATGCTGGCGTAAAGGGTGAGCTTGGCGCCGCCCTCGAGGGTGACGACCGCCTTCGAGTGCGACCAGTCGCCCGTGCGCTCGACGGCGGTCACGGCGAGCGTGGAGGGGAGGCCGATGGAGCCGAGGGGGATGTCGGCGGGGCCGAGGGTGTTCCAGCCGGTGTCCATCGAGCCGTCGGGGATGAAGAGGTCGAGCGTCTTGCCGATGCGGACGCGGAGATCCTGCGAGCACATCGGCCCCTCGCAGAGGCCCTTGGCATTGGCCTGCCAATCGGGGTCGGGGGCGGCGGCGAGGGCGAGGGCGCGGAACGACAGGAAGAGAAGAAGGAAGAAGAATCGAGGACGACGACGAGGACGATTGGGGGCCATGCTACTGCCCTCCACTGAAGCATCGGAGGCCGTGGAGGCTGGCGTGGAAGAGATGGCCGTCGGCGACGACAGGCTGGCTGGCGCCGCCGCCCTGGGTGTTGCTGACGAGGTTCTGCCACGGGCCGCCGCCAATGGGCGTCCACTTCTTCGTGGGAATCTCGTAGCAGCCGGTGAACTGGGCGTTGCCCTCCTGGCAGTGCATGACGAAGATGAGGCCGCCCGCGGCGCCGGCAATCATATTCTCGTCTGTGTTGCCCACGCCACCCGCGCGTTTTCCTGGGCCACCCTTTTCGGAGATGTATTCGATCTCTTTGGAGGCGGCGTCCACGCGGCACCAGCCGCTGTCCCTGGCGGTGACGAGCCGCCCCTCGCCGTCCACGCACGGCGGGGCGACGGCCCCGTTCATCGTGATGCCGCCGGGGATGGCCAGGGTGACCGGCTGCCCCGTCTTCTCGTCGAAGGCCGTCGCCTCCCAGGGGCCGAAGGGGCGGACGATGACGAGGCCCTTGTGAACGACGGGCCAGTAGTCCTTGAAGGCGAGCGCGCCCTTGAGCGGCTCGGTCTTCCACAATTCCTTGCCGTCCTTCGCGTCGAGGGCGTAGAGGCGGCAGTCCATCCCCGCGACGTAGATGCAGCCGCCATTGAAGGCGGGCGACTGGAGGAGCGGGCAGGCGAAGTCGGCCTTCCACGCGACGCTGCCGTCGCTCTGGTTCAGGGCGAAGAGGGTGCCGCCGCGATTGGGGGCGAAGACCTTGCCTTCGGCGAGGAGCACGGCGGTCGAGAAGCCCGTGCGGAACTTCGACTCGAACTTCCAGGCGAGCTTGCCGGACCCGTCGCCAGCTCCGGGTGCCCCGGCCTCGACAGCATAGACACAGCCATCCATCGAGGCGAAGAAGACCTTTCCCCCCTCGACGCCCGCGCTGTGCAGGATCGGCCCCACGCGCTCGTCGGCCGCGGCGGGGAACTTCCACAGCCGCTTGCCGTCGGCGGCGTTGAGGCAATGGAGATTGCCGCCCTCGGTGCCGAGGAAGATGTGGCCGCCGGCGATGACGGGCTGCATCGCGGGATAGAGCCGCTCGGGCTGGAACTGCACGTTCCACTTGAGCTTGAAGGGCGGCTTGAGCTTCTCGGCGGAGTAGCCCGTGTGCTGCGGCCCATTGCCGAGCTGAGGCCAGTCGGCGGCAGAGGCGGAAAGGGACCAAAGGGACAAAAGGGACGCAAGGGACAGAACAGGCAGAAGAAAGCCACTTCTCATGAGCCCGACCTCCGCAAGCGTGTCTTCCGGTACTGGTTACAGATTACAGATTCGGGATGGGCGGGGCAAGGCTCAATCGTCATCGGTGAACCACTCGTCCTCGGGGTCCCAGGCGGGGACGCCGATGACGAGGGTCTTGAAGTCGCCGTGCCCGCGGTGCGGCGTGCCGGGGTCAATGCGCACGAGGAGGCCGGGGGTGAGCGTCAGCGTGTCGTCGCCCACCTCAAGCGTCCCCTGTCCTTCCAGGATGTAGTAGAACTCGGTGCAGTGCTTGTGGAAGTGGCGGCGGGAGTCCTGGATGGACGTGACGTGGATGTTGGCGGGCGAGCCGTCGTTGCGGGTGAAGATGCGCCAGCTCTGGCCGCAGGGGCAAGGGACGGGCTTCGTGTCGTTCAGGTGTCGCGCGTCGTAGCCTTTGCTCACGGGTCCGGGCCTCCAGACAGGCGGATGGGCGGCTCACTTGAAGGCGGTGGCATCCAGGGCCAGCCGGGCCGCCTTGCCCGCCTCGATCGCGATGGGCCTCTGGGCGACGCGGCCGTCCGTGAGGCAGATCGAGACCTGGTACTTGCCCGCTGGCAGGCCGAAGTGAGCCACGGGCGCCGCCTGGCCGCCCCAGCCTTCCGCCCCGTTCAGCTCGCGCAGGCCGGCCGGCCTGCCCTTCGCATCCACGACACGGACGACCGCGCCGACGGAGCCCGAGGCGACAGCAATGGAGACGCCCAACGAGCCGCAATCGGGCGCGCGGTCCATGCCGTTGAGGACGATGGCCGCCTTCCGCTCGAGGTTCAGCACGAGGTCGAGGCCGCCGTCGTCGTCCAGGTCGGCGAACGACGCGGCGAGGGCGGGGCCGAGCCTGTCGAGCCCCGCGGCGGCCGTGGCGTCCTTGAAGCCGCCCTTGCCATCGCCCAGGTAGAGGCGGCCCGGGCCCTTGGCGAAGCAGACGAAGAGGTCGAGATTGCCGTCGTTGTTCGCGTCGCCCCAGGCGGCGGCGTGGGTGGGCTCGGCGATCCTGGCCAGGTCGCCCGCGGAGGCCGCCACGTCGCTGAACGTGCCGTCGTTGTTGTTGCGGTACAGCCGAGGCATCGCGGGGCCGGGCACGAGGAGGTCGAGGTCGCCGTCGTTGTCGTAGTCGGCGAACACGATGCCGCGTTTGGCCTCGTTGGAGGCGTGGAAGCGGATGCCGGCGCGCGGGTCGAGCTTGAAGCCCTTGCCGCCCTCGTTGTGGGCGAGGATGCCGTCGCCGAGGTTGTAGAGGAAGTCGGTGTAGCCGTCGCCGTCGTAGTCGGCGAAGGCGATGAAGTCGCCGTTGCCGACGCCCAGGCCCTTGGGGCCGAGGCCGGCCTTGTCGCTGACGTCGCGGAAGCGCTGCGGCCCCTTGCCGGTGTTCTCGAACAGGCAGATGCCGTGCTCGCCGTTGGCGATGAGGATGTCGGGCAGGCCGTCGCCGTTGTAGTCGAGCCAGCCGGCGCCCTCGGGGTTGCGGCCGCGGGGCGCCGGCAGGAGGCGCGAGTCGTCGCGGAAGCGGCCGCCGGCGGCGGTGAAGAGCTGGAAGCTGCTGGTCAACAGGTCGGGGTGCCCGTCGCCGTTGTAGTCGGCCCAGGCGGCGGCGCGCGAGCCGCCGGCGATGCCGAGGTCGCGCGCGAGGTCACGGAAGCCGTCGCCCTGGTTCACGAGCAGGAGGTTGGCGCCGCTGACGCACAGGAGGGCGTCGAGGCGGTCGTCGCCGTTGGCGTCGGCCCACGAGATGCCGCGCACTTCGCCGCCGCGATGGGCGAATTCGCCGGCAATGCGGAAGCCGCCGCGTGCGCCCGCGATGCGGTCGAACGCCACGCTGCCCTTCGCGGGCAAGCCGTCCACGAGGAGCATGATCTTGTCCACCCGCCCGTTATTGGGCACGGGCTGGTTGTGCTCCCATTTCGAGGCTTCGCACTTGAAGTGGCGCGCGGCGACCGAGAAGCTCACGGGCGCGGCCCTGGCCTTGGCCGCGACGCGCACGGGCGGGGCCTCGAGCATGGTCCACTCGGGCGCGCAGCCGAAGGCCACGGCGACCTCGATGGGCCGGTCGCTATCGTTATCCACGAGCGCGGCGAACAGCGGCTGGGCCGAGACATCCATATTGTGAAGGAGCGTGACGGCGAGCTTCTTGCCGGCGGCGCCGTCCGAGCGGGCGCGGAGCACTTTGCCGCGGTCGCGCGTTTCCTCGACGGTCACCGTAGCCGGCCGCGCCCAGGTGGTTTCGACGGCCCAGCCGCGGATGGCCTCGAGGCCGTCCGCCGGCCCTGGGGGCGGCGTGGGAGGCGGCGGCGTGGCGACCTGGACAGGCTTCCTCAGCTTCTTGACGTCCACCCTGGGCACCGAGGGGTTGGGCTTGGGCGGGGCCGCGCGGCCGGCGACGACGTCGCCCGTGAGCTTGATCAGGTCGGCCGTCGTGCCGTTGAAGGTGCGCCCCATCGCGATCTCGACGTGGGTCATGCGCCACCAGGTGTTGGCGGGGTTGGGCTCGGCCGTGGCGAAGAGCTGGAACCACGTGTCGCCGGCGTGGACGCACGAGGCGATGTCGTTGCGCTCGCGCTTGGCGTAGATGATGACGGGCTCGCCCTCCTTGAGCACGTTCAGCAGGTAGGCGGCGTGGTCGCCCGGGCCGATGCCCAGGTTGATCTTCACCAGCTCGAAGTCCTTCTTGCCCTTCAGCACGCGCTCGACCTGGGCCGCGGCGATGCGCTTCGCGGCGTCCACCTTGGTCAGGCGGCCGACGTAGATCTGGTTCGACTCGTCCAGCACCTCCTTGAGCGAGTAGAGCCGCATGATGAAGGCGTGGGCGCTGCCGCTGAGGAGGACGGCAAGCAGGAACACGAAGAGCGGACGACGCCACATGCGGGTATCCCTTAGAAACGGGTCTCGAAGCCCTCGAAGCCGCCCTCGGCCGGCTCGTCCTTGACATCGAGCTTTTCGACCTTGGCGGCGCGAGGGCCGGTCTTGAGCTTCTCGAGGAGGGCGGCCACCTTGTCGGGCGGGCCCTCGACAACGGCCTCCACGCGCCCGTCGCGCAGGTTCTTCACCCAGCCCGTGAGCTTCAGCATCCGGGCCTCGCGCTCGGTGAAGGCGCGGAAGCCCACGCCCTGCACGCGGCCGCTGAGGAAGGCGTGCACCCGCTTCGCCCCCTCGACCGCCTTGGGCATCATTCGCTCGAAGATGACGACGGCGGGCGTGCCCGGCTTCGGCAGCGCGGGCGCGTTGGGCTTGTAGATGTTCTGCTCCTTGCACTCGGCGCGCGGGTTCTGGAGGAGCGGCGTGGCGTCGAGCCAGTGCAGGCCGACGATGTTCTTCGACACGTAGGCCTGGAGCGACTCCTTGTTTGTCGCCGGGTCGAAGCCTTTGAGGGAGCCGGTGAAGACCCAGGGGCCGGGCTCCAACGGCTTGCCGGTCTTGGCGGAGAACACGAGCTCGTCGGCGGGTCGGCGGACTTTTTTGCCGCCGGCCTCGTATTCGGCGAGGATGCGCACGCCTTTCCCCTTGGGCGGGTCGCCCTCCCTGGCCGGCTCGCCGGGCTCCAGGCCGATCTTGAGGAGGGCTCGGAGCAGTTCCTCGGGCGTGCAGTCCACCACGAGGACCGTCTCATACTCCTTGCCGCCCTTGGCCACGACGAGGTACTCGATGGCCCCCTTCAGCACGTCGTACGTGCCCTGCTTCGCGAACGCCCCCGCGACGGACACCGTCTTCGCCTTCTCGTCCACGGCGATCGTCTCGGCCGCGGCGGCGAGGCCGCCCTGAAGCACACACGCCGCCAGCACGACGCGCGACCAGGACATCACGGGGGAGCTCCTCATCGGGGTTGCGAACGCTCGCGCCACCGTCGCGGGGCATTATAGCAGCACGCGAGCGGGAATGCTGTAAAAGGATGTAAATGCTTGTGAGAGCGCGTCACGGCGAGGCCGACGGCACCACCGTGTAGACGCGGTAGTGGTCGCCCTGGTCGAGCAGCGTGAAGAAGTCGGGGCGAGCCCGAATCCAGCCCATCTCGACCGGCTCGCGGCGGCGGTCGTCCAGCGGCAGATCCGGGTTGAGTTGCATGAAGAGGTGAGTGGCCTCCGCCCGCTGAAGGTTCGCCCACCAGATGCCGAAATCGGCAGACATGTGCTCCTCGGACATCTGCCGCCGCCCCCCCCGCGTGGCGTCCGTGTAGACGTAGACCACGCGGTTCTGAAGCCGTCGGCCCATCAGCGGGTAGAAGAACCAGTGGTGGCCGACCCTGGGCTCGTAGCTCGCAAGGGCGATGGTCTTCGGCGCGCGCGGGTCGTCGCAGAAGGCCCAGCCCGCCGCCCAGTAGCGAGGGACGGGGTGCAGGTCGAGGCGGGTGGCGTAGAACTCGTCCCGCTTCTCGTCCCGCACCCATTGCACGGCGACGGACCCGCCGGCCAGGAGGCCAACGGCCAACACACTCGCCGCGACCCTCGCCGTCCGAGGCCGCAGCCGGCGGCCTCGCCACCACAGGCCCGCGGCCAGCGCCGCCGGCAGCAGCACCGCCAGCGCGGGAAGCAGCAGCTCGGAGTCGGGGAGAATGCACATGGCGCACATGTCGTACAGGAGGAGGCCGCAGAAAGCAGCCCGCACGACGCCTCTCGTCCGCGGCTGCGGAAGCAGGGAGACGCCGAACATGGCGCACACGGCCATCAGGCCGACCGGTGCGGCCAGCAGGCGGTAGCTGCTGTCGTACCAGAAGCGCCGGACCGCGAGCACCGCGTCCGACGTGTCGAGATAGAAGAGCGCGATCGGCGCGGCCCAGGCCAGCGTGAGGCACCAGAGCGGGCCTCGCGCCGGCGCCCGTCGGGCCAGCACCAGCGCCAGGACGGCCAGGCTCGCGAGCAGCGGGAGCTTCGGCCCCCAACTGAGCGGGGTGGGCTCCATGCCATAGACATAGGTCAGCGACCTCTTGACCTGACGCACGTCGTCGCGCCAACTGCCACGCCCCAGACGCGCGGTCAGCTCGGCGACCGCGGGCGAGCCGGGGAAGACCTCGGCGCCCAGCAGGCGCACGGTCGCGGGGTACATCGGGTTGCCGACCTCGATCCAGTTCCGGGCGTACGGGTAGCCGCCAGCCGCCGCCACGATGCCGCCGCCCATCGCCAGGGCAGCCAGCCCGCGGCGCACGCGCGGCCCCTGCCGGCGGAACGACACCCCGACGGCGAGCAGGCACAGAATCCCCGCCGGCGCGATCGCCGAGTACTTCGCGCCCACGGCCAGGCCCGACGCCAGGAACACGAGCACGGCGTCGGCCCGGCCGCCTCCTTTGACGTAGCGCACCAGGAACAGCGCCGCGCAGCAGAGCAGAGCCGCGGCAAACACGTCGGTATACTGAGTCGTCAGATACGCCAGGACGGCGGGCGACACGCACACCAGGCCGGCGCCGAGCGAGCTGTCCTCGCAGCCGACGCCCAGCTCGCGGCACAGGCCGTACACGCTCAGCGCCAGCAGGGCCACGAACGGGAAGTTCACGAAGTTCACCAGGAAGTCGCTGTGGAACGGCAGCATCGTCCACGCCACGATGGCCTCGAAGTGAATCGGGAAGTGAGCGGCGACCTCCATCGCCTGCGGCAGGGCAAAATGAGCCATGCGGCCCGTCTGTACCCACGTGCCCGCGAAGTAGTCGTGATATGTCAGCGAGTCGTACGAGAGCGGCGGGTGGAACGCCGCACGGAAGGCAGCAGAGAGGAGCAGGATGCCGACGCCCAGGGCGAGCAGCGCGCCTCGGGAGCGCACGACCACGCGCAGCCAGCCCGCGACCTTGTGGCGGTCGGCCCAGAAGCCGCCGCACGAGGTCCTGCGGAGATGGGCGACCACGCCGATGGCGACGGCCGCGAGGGTCGCCGCCTGCGGCGTGAACAGGCCGGCCAGTGCGAGAGGATAGAAGATGGCGAGGGCAAGGGCGACGGCGATGACGCCCGTCGCGGCCAGGCGCGTCGCCGCGCCCGCCGAAGGCCACCAGCGCCGCGCCGCAAGATGCGCAGCATAGAGCAGCGCCCCGTTGGCCGCCACCGTCAGCAGCAGGCCGCGTATCGTTTCCAGGTACAAGGCCGCCTCCTCACCAGCGTCGCCAGAACATCGCGGGGACCGCCCGGGCCATGGTCTTCAGCCGCACGAGCACGCGGTCGTAGGGGTGGCAGATGCACTTCCACAGGTAGCGCGGCGTGAGGTAGAAGCGGCGGTAGGCCCGCTTCGCCATCGCGCGGATCCGCTCGTTGGGGAACTGCGGCATGTCGGGCTCGCCCCGCTCGTTGAGCCACCCCTCCTTCTTCATCATCTCATAATAGGGCGTGCAGGGAAAGGGGATCATGAGCTGGAACTGCGCGGTGTAGGGGTCGAGGCGCTTCGCCCAGGCGATGGTCCTCTCGAACGACTCGGGCGTCTCGCCCGGGAAGCCGACCGCGAAGTCGCCGTGGATGCGCAGGCCCGCCCGCTTCGCGTCCTCGGTGAACCTCGTCATCCGCTCGACCGTGACGCCCTTCCTGATCCGTTGGAGCACCTCGGGGTCGCCGGATTCGTAGCCGACGTGGAGGTTGCGGCACCCCGCCCGCTTCATCAGCTTGAGCACGTCGCAGCTCATGTTGCCCCGCGCGTAGCACGACCACGGCAGGCGAATGCCCGCCGCGAGCTTCGCCTCGCAGAACTCGCGGGCACGCGACTCGGGGAACGTGTCGTCCTGGATCATCACCGACCGCACCCGCGGCAGGTCGCGCTCGATGAAGCGAAGCTCCTCGATGACGTTGCCGATCGAGCGGACGTTGTAGTTGGTGCCGCACACGTAGGTGTGCACCCACAGGCAATAGGTGCAATGGCCGTAGCAGCAGCCGCGGCCGGTCAGAATGTCCATGAACGGGAACAGCTCGGAGGGGGTCTTATAGCGGCGGAGGTCCACCTGGCTCGCCAGGAAGCGCGAGACGAACGGAATGGCGTCCAGCTCCTCGCTCGTGAGATAGGGGCGGACTGGGTTGCGGAGGATGCCGTCGCCCTCCTTGCGGACGAGGTTGCGCACCTCGGCGGGCGGGCGCCCCGCGGCCAGCTCGGCGATGGGGTGCTCGAACTGGCCGACGACGAGTTTCGTGATGACCCGCGCCTTGGCGAGCGTGGCCTCGGGGTCAATCGAGGCGAAGGGGCCGACGATTACGGCGTCGCAGCCCAACTCCTCGACCAGCGGCTCGGCGAAGTCGAGGTCGTTCTGCTCGCTCAGGCGGCCGGTGTAGAGCACGAGCAGGTCGGGACGGAACTCGCGCACGATGCGTCGCGTGGCCTCGTGGTCGAGGTAGTGGGCCGGGGCGTCCACCAGCTTCACCGCGTGGCCCTGTGCCTCGAGCCACGCGCCGCAGTAGCCGAGGAGGATGGGATACCATTGCGTGGCCGAGAGCGACACGAAGTCGCAGCGGGCGTTCCGCATGTATTCGGGCACGAATGGGGCGGAGAGCAGGAGCACACGCATGGGCATCAGTCCTTGGGCGCCCTGCCCGGGCGGTAGCGGAAGCGGCAGATCCAGGTCTCGACGCGGGGAACCCACCGGTTCACCGTGAACTGATGGAACAGGGCGCTGCCGAGCACCGCCAGCGAGCCGGGCTGGACCATATTGCAGTCCTTGCACAGAGGGACTTCGGCGTAGCGTCCCGCGATGAGTTTGCGCCGGAGCTCGATCATCTTTTCGCTGTTCCACAGCTCGGCCAGGGTCGCCTCGCGAAGGTTGCCGAGCACATACGAGGCATCGGCGTCCTGGCAGCAGGGCACGAGGTCGCCGTTCCACTTGATGTGGGGATTGCTCCAGGGCCAGAAGCAGGGGCCGGTGCGGCGGGGGTTCACGAAGCGCTCGCCGCGCCGGTCGCCCGAGTAGGTCACCTGCCGCAGGCGGATGGCGTCCACGCCGGGCACGCGCCACAGGCGAAGGTAGTCGCGGGCCTCGCCCTCGGTCTCGGGCATGTAGATGGACTGCATGACGACGAACGTGCGGAGATGCCGCTCCTGCTTCAGCTTGAGGTAGTGGCGGACGTTGGCGAGGGTGGTGTCGAAGCGAGCGTTGACGCGGATCCTCTCGTACGTGGCCGCCGTGGCGCCATCGAAGGCGAACATCAGGTAGTCGAGACCGCAGGCGGCGAGACGCTCGGCGGCGGGGGGGGTGAGCAGCGTGGCGTTCGTGGAGATGCCGGTGCGCACCCCACGCTCCCGGGCGTAGCGGACCATCGCGTCGAACTGCGGGTGCAGGAGCGGCTCGCCCATGTCCTGGAGCCACACGAACTCCAGGTAGTCGCGTCCCTCGTCAATGATCTTCTGGAAGAGCGCCAGGTCCATGTCGCCGAGGGGGCGGGTCATCTGGCCTCGCGGGCACATGATGCACTTGAGGTTGCAGCGATTGGTCGGCTCGATGCCGACCATGCGCGGGAGGCCCGCCGAATGCGCCCGGCGCAGGAGGAAGCTCTTGGCGAGCCGCCAGCGGTTGCGGAGATGCCGGAGCACGGCTCACTTCCTCCTGAGGCGTGGCCGGCCGAAGCCTCGCCCCGCATAGCTGCGAAACAGGTCCCACATCACGCCCAGATCGAGGCTCAGAAGCAGATTCATGTTGTTGCTGCACGGCGAGAAGCAGGTGTGGCAGCGGTGGTCCTGGATGTGGCGCCAGGCCTCCTGGAACCCGACCTCGAAGAGGTTCTTCACGGGCAACACGTCCACCAGTTGGGGACAGGGGTAGACGTCGCCGTTGGCGTCCACGAGCACGGAGTAGCGGCCCGCGTTGCAGGGGAAGTGGCGGAAGGCGGGCCTCGCGTCGCCCAGGAACTTGTCGGTCGAGAAGTCGGGCCACTGCCGCACGTATTCGTAGAGCTTGGCGGCGAAGAGGATGGGCGCCCCGGCCCGCTTGCGCGCCACCACGTCGGCGAAGTAGCGCCGGTACTCCTCTGCCGTGGCCATGAGGTCGGCGATCGGCTGCTTGCCATCGGGCTGCGTCTGGTTGATCAGCGGGATGAAGCTGAGGCAGAAGCCGAGCTCCCGCGCGGTTGCCACCAGGAAATCGAGGTCGTCGAGGGTGGCGCGGGTCACGACCGTGCTGGTCTGCACGGGGATGCCCTCGGCGCGTGCGACGCGGATGGCGTGCAGGGCGCGGTCGAAGGAGCCCTGGCCGCGGTTGGCGTCGTGGCCTTCCCTGGCTCCGTCGAGGCTGACCGAGAGGAGGTCGAGCTGCCGGCACGCGTCGAGCTTCCGCTCGACGAGGTCGCCGTTGGTCGTCAGGGCGCATTCCGCTCCGCGCTCCTTGACGCGGCGCACGAGGTCGCCGATGTCGGCCCGCACGAGGGGCTCGCCGCCGACCAGGCTGATGCGCCGAGCCCCGGCGCGGGCCAGCTCATCAATCACCCGCAGGGCGTCGGCCGTCGGCAGCTCGGGGTGCTCGCGAGCGTAGTAGCGCGCGTAGCAGTAGGTGCACCTGGCTGTGCAGCGGTTGGTCACCGAGAACTGAGCGATGAGCGGCACGCGCCGCCGCGTGAGGCGGGCGAAGGCCAGTCGCGCCAGGAAGCTCAGGTTAGCGCGCAGGCCCATGCCAGCTCCTCACGTATCGGCGCAGCGCCGAGAGAAGGCTCCGCGCGTCCAGTTGGCACACCTGCCGCAGGGTGCGGAGGGGCCGCGCGAACGGCAGCCGCCGCACGATTCGCTCGCGGATCGCGACCAGGTCGAGGTCGGAGCGATAGGGCAGCCGGTCGCCGCCGGGATCGTAGGTCGTCCAATCGGTCGAGAGCCCGCCGTCCCTGGCCATCTCGTCGTAGAGCGCCGTGCCCGGCAGCGGGATGGCCACGTTGACCTGGACCGCATCGGCGCCGAGCCGGCGGATCAGCTTCAGGATACGGCCCGGGTACTCCCGCTCCGAGCAGGGCGCGTCGCGGAAGAGCATCACGTAGGCCACGGTCGAAAGCCCCGCCTGCCGCGCGGCGCGGAACGCCTCGAAGACGTCGTGCGACGTGATCCCCTTGCGCACTTCGTCGAGAAGCTGGAGGTCCTCGACTCCGAACATCGCGTGGCGGCATCCGGCGCGCTTCATCAGGCGCAGCATCTCGATGCCCGCCGGCCGGGCGCGCAGGTTGCACGACCAGCGCACGCCGACGGCGCGGCGCAGCATCTCCTCGCAGAACGCCGCGACCCAGCGCTCGGAGACGTTGAAGGTCGCGTCGAGGAACATCGCCTCGCGCACGCCGTACTGGTCGCGCAGCGCCACCAACTCGTCCACGACGCGGCCGGGCGACTGGCTGCGATACTTCGGCCCGAACAGGATCGGGTGCTGGCAGAACGTGCAGCGGAACGGGCAGCCGCGGGCGGTGAGCATCATCGTGAAGCGCCGCCCCCGCGGAATGTAGGGGGCGTGGTACAGCGAGAGGTCCAGAAGGCTCAAGTCCTGGTACGGCAGGTCGTCGAGAGAGTCGACGTACGCTGGCGGCGTGTCGGCCGGTGTCTGGCCCGGCCGCACTACGCCGTCGTGGCCGCCCGGGCTGCCCAAAGCGTTGCGCAGGGCGGCCTCGGGATCGCCCCACAGAATGGCGTCCACGCCGTGCTCGAACGCCTCGGCGGGGAACGCGAGCGCGTGGGTGCCGAAGACCAGGCGCTGCGCGCCGGGGCGGGCGGCCCCGAGGATGCGGTAGTCGAGCGGGGCCGACGGCGTCGTGAGGTTCAGCACGACCGCGTCGGGCGGAAAGCGCTCCTGGATCTCGCGGAACAGGGCGAGGGGGGCAGAGGCGTAGCGAAGCTCGGCGAGCGCCACCTCGTGGCCGTCGCGGCGCAACGACGCGCCGATCGCGGCCAGGTCCGAAGGCGGCACCCGGCTGCCGGCCGTGCTCGTCTGCTGGCAGAGCCACACCTTCACGAACTCAGGCGCCAGCGTTGTGGCGAGCAGAACCCGCATCCGGGCGGCCTCCTCTCACGGCGGCGAGTCCCCCACAAGCGGTTGAAGCCGCTGCCGTCGTGCATTATATCATATCCCCCAGCGAGACGCCTGGGTGGGGCCGCAGCCTACAGGCCACGAAGAGCGTGCCACGCCATCCGCAGGAAGTATCCGACCTGCTCGCGCGAACGCAGCTTCGGGAGGAGGAACCGCCGGAGCCCGCCCTGGCTGAGCATCCGCGTGATGCGACGCACGGCGAAGCGCCGCATCGCCCGCGCCCGAAGGGCGTTCAGGTCGGCAGCGCTCAGATGCACGGTATCGTACTCCGTGTGGAAGTAAGTGCTCCCCTGGCGCAGGCCGCCGGCAAGAAGGCCGAGCCGCTCGAACACGGAGAACAGTTCGGATCCCGGGATGGGCTGGACGGCAGAGACCTTCGCGTAGTCGAGGCCGGAACGCACGGCGAACTCCAGCGTCTCCTCGATCTGGTCCCTGGTCTCCTCGGGGAAGCCGATCATGAAGCAGCCGAAGACGTAGATGCCCAGGCGGTTGCACTTTTCGATGAGCTGCCGGACCCGCTCGGGCTTCACGGGCTTGCGGATGAACCGCAGGGTCTCGCGACAGGCGCTCTCGATGGGGAAGCCGACGCGGTACATGCCGCTGCGCGCCATCAGCTCCAGAAGGTCGTCGTCCAGCCGGTCGGAGTTGATGCCCTGCGAAACCTGCCATCGGATGTCCAGCTTCCGGTCGAGGATCGCCTGGCACAATTCCCGCACTCGCTCGGGCCGGGCCAGGAAACAGTCGTCGTGGAAATGGAACTCGCGGATGCCGTAGTCACGCATCAACAGCTCCATCTCGGCCAGAACGTTGGCCGCGCTGCGCACCCGGAACTTCCGGAACCGCCTGCGGACGCTGCAGAAAAGGCAGTTGTAGAGGCAGCCACGGCTGGTGATCATGTGGCCGATGGGCCACCGCATGGCGGCCGCGAAGTTGGCCTTCCGCTGCCAGATGTACCGCTCCATCGGGAGCAGCGGCCAGGCGGGGAATGGCAGGGCATCGAGGTCGGCGGGGGGGGCGCGGAACGCGTTCTCGCGCACCTCGTCGCCGATCCGCCACACGGTGCCAGCAACGCCGCGGGCCGCCTCGGGGCGCCCGCCAGCGATGGCACGCACCACGTCGGCAAACGTCTCCTCGCCCTCGCCCACGACCGCCGCGTCCACGACGCCCGTCGCCAGGAGCGGGGCGAACTCCACGCTGGCATGCGCGCCCCCCATCACCACGAGAGCGTCGGGCAGGCAGCCCCGCACCAGACGGGCGAGCCGAACCGCGTCGTCGCTGAACGAGCTGAAGCAGTTCGCGATGCCCACGATGTCGGGCGCCTTGTCCCGGAGCAGTTGCTCGACCTCCGCGTCGGGCAGCCCCAGTCGGACCCTCCCCTCCCCCACGCGCTCGCGTCGCTCCGCCCCCTCCGCCAGCAGGTCGCAGATCTCCACCTGAAACCCCTCGCGGAGAAGGGCGGCCGCGAGATAGGCAAGCCCCAGCGGCGGGAAGAGCCCGAACGACGCAACGTCGCTCTCCTTGAGCGTGATCGGCGACTGGAGCAGCAGGGTCTTGGGGCCAGGCACGCGCGGTCGTCTCCTCTACAGGGCCTCAGTTGCGGCTCTTGCGGAAAAGGGCATACTGCTCGGCCTCGTGGTTCTCGATGAGCTCGTAGCCAGGAATCTTCAGGCCGCTCCGCTCGCGCAAAATCGCGTAGTTTGGCGGCCCCCAGAGAAAGCAGTTGTCCACCACGATGAAATCGGGCGCGAACTTCCGCACGACCCCCTCGAGGTGCTCCGCCAGCCAGGCCGTGCCGACGCTGCGACGATCGGCCAGGCAAGTGATGAGCGGAGGGTTGCTGGATGCAATCACGTCGCCCGAAGAGGTCACGCGTCGGATGTCCTCGAGAATCGGGGCGTAGCACAGGTTCCGCCTGTCGGTTCGCGCCCGAACCAGGAGACCCACGTCGAGGGCCGCGAGAAGAAGAAACGCGCCGGCGCAGGCCGCTCGCACCCCTCGCCGGGCTCGGGGCGTGGCGAGCACGCGGCCCAGAGCATCCCACCGCCGCATGGCCACCGACCGCGCGCACAGCGCGAGGAGGCCCGCCGACACCGTGAGCATATGCCGGTCCACGGGAAACCAGTTCACGAGCGGCAGCAACAGGAGGAATGCCAGGATCACAAGTACCAGGATTCGGGCCCCGCTCCCAGCCGCCGCCAGGACCACGAGCATCGCGAACACCGCTGCGGCGTACACGCTGTCCACCTCCGCCCCGGGGAACAGAATGGCCGACAGGAAGACGGGCGAGGTGTAGTGGACGAGGTGAGCGGCCAGGCAGCGAAGGAAGAGCGCGGGGCGCTCCTGGAGTTCGGAGGCAATGGCCTCGTTGGCCAACGCCTCGACCCCGCCGCCCCCGAAATACGCGCGCCCGATCGCATGGTGCGCCTCCTCTGCGGACTTGTAGAGGAAGCCAAACCGCCCCCTGCTCGGGTCGAACTTCAGGTAACAGACGCTGAGCGCCTTCGAGCTGGCCCCAGCGGCACCCATCAGCCTCGGCAGATTGGCCCACGCAATCCCGAGCACTGCCAGGGCAGCAGCCACGAGGCCGGCACGAAGCGCCAGCCTCACCCGCCGGGCCGTCAGCACCGAGTACCCCCCGCAAATGACGACGAAGAGCGCGGCCAGCACCGCCCCCTCCGGGCGTACCAGGAACAGAAACGCCACGGTCGCGGCCATGGCCAGCCTGCCCGCGGTGTCGCGCGCCCCGCGAACAACGTACAGCGCCATGAGCGTGAGAAACGCCAAGGCGCCCGGAGCGCTGTGGACCCCCAGGCCGAAGAACACGAAATGCGCGGGCACCACACACGCCGCCAAGGTCACGAAGAACAGCGCCTTGCTCTGCGACACGCGCCCGTCCGACCGCAGGCCCGCAAAGGACGCCATCAGGAGGAAGAGGCCCCCCGCCGCCAGGACGCTGTAGACATTCAGCGAGTCCAGGTTCGGACCGAACACCTGGAGGAACAGCGTCGTGACCAGCGGAGGGATCGGATGGATCGCCAGATACAGATACGCCCCGCCGGGGAGGTCGGCCACGAAATAGTCCGGCGCCCACCCCCTGCCGGCGACAAGGTTCGCCGCAAGCCGGTAGTAGCCAAAGACATCGCCAAGAGAAACGGTGAGCTGGCCCGGATAGGGCGACAGGGGCATCAGCAGAAGCCACAACCCAACCACACCCGCGACCGCGACAGCGGAACGACGCTCCCAGATGCCCGCTCGGCCGATCGCCTCCGAAAGCAGCCCCCTGCCCTTCCATCCGAAGCAGGCCAGGACCACGAGAACCAGGCCCCAGGCACCCCACCGCGATGCCACTGGCCCCAGGAGGGTGAGCGAGGCCCACTGCCACGCGGCGACCAGGAGCGACGAGAGGAGGAACGAGACGGCCAGCACAAGCGCCAACGGCCACTCCGGCGCCTTCCGCCGGCAGAACAGAGCCGTCAGGACAAGGCCGGGGACTGTGAAGACCAGGACCCCGAACACGCCCTGAAGCAGGACCACCAGATAGTGCATGCTACGGGATCACCCCCTCGCGGAGCCGCCCTTGACGGCAACGAGCGACGCCAGCGGAGCCCAGCCGCGGCGCCGGGGCTTCGGGCCAAGCAGCTTGTCGGAGAGGGAGCTCAGCCCAAACCAGTGGTAGCGCGCCTCCACGCGGCACCCCGCCTCCTCGAACAGGCGAGTGAGCTTCCCCGAATCCACCCCCTCCTCCTGCCACTCCGAGAGGTCGTAGAGGTCGCCGGAGACCTCGCGGCTCGCCCGGCGGTACTTCGCCTTGGCATTCCGCAGCTTGCGGTACACGAACAGCGGCAGGCGGAAGCGTCGGCGGAAACAGAGGTCCATGTCGTGGTCCGAGTAGAAGACTCCGCCCGCCCGGAGCACCCTGGCCACCTCGGCCACCAGCCCCTCGAAGGCGTACAGGTGGTGAAGAACGGCGAAGCAAACGACGGCGTCGAAGCTGCCGTCGGCGAACGGCAGGCAAGCCGCATCGCCCACCACGGCCAGGTCGAACGACTCGCGATGGACGGCGAGGATCCGCGCCGACACGTCGAGCCCCACTCGCGGGTCGAACAGCCCCTCCGCGCATCGCGCGACCAGGCCGCTGCCCGCGCCGAGGTCGAGGAGGCAGCCGCCGGGCGCCCGGTCCCGCAGCGCGGCCAGGCGGCTTCGCAGCCATCGCTCGAGCGTCGGGGAGCGTCGGCGGTCAATCTCCTCGTACCGGCCCGCGACGGCGTCGTAGAGTCGGCGATTGGCGTCTCTCACCTCGCGCGGCGTCGCGTCGCGTCGCTTCACAGCAGCCGCTCCTGCCGGTAGAACGCGCACGCCCGTTCCACGCTGTCGCGGAACGGGCGCGTGGCCTGCCAGGCCAGCTCCTTCGCCGCGCGGGCGCTCGAGTAGTACTTGTAGGCGAAGAGATCGCCCACGATCTGCGGCGTGAGAAAGCGATTGCCCGAGAGCCGCCCTGCAAGCCAGGCCGCTGCCGCCATCGGCCCGCGGGCGCAGCGGGGCAGGCGCAGCCAGCGGGGGCGACGCCCGACCACATCGGCGATCGTGGCGAAGATGTCGGCGAACGGCAGGTTCGCCCCGCCCAGGACGTAGCGGCGCCCCGACGCGCCGCTCTCCCCCGCCGCCAGGATGCCCTCGACCACGTCGTCCACGTCCACAACGTTGCTGCCCCCCGGCGGCACGGGCACGAGGCGCGAGCGGGCGATCTTGGCGATGAGCGTGCCGGAGTTCAGCGTGCGGTCGCCCGGGCCGTAGACGGTCGTGGGGTTCGCAATCACCACGTGCTGGCCCCGCGCTGCCTCGATGGCCGCCTTCTCCGCCTCCAGCTTGCTGGCCAGATAGGGGTTCCGCCGCACGTCGGCGGCGGACGGTGTCGCGTCCTCATCAAGCACCGTGTCCGCCGAACGCGAGATGCCAAGGGTAATGGCGCTGCTGACGACCACGCACCGCTCGACACCCCACCGCCTCGCGGCGGCCAGCACGTTCGCCGTGCCCTGTCCGTTCACGCGGAGCAGTTCCTCCCGCCGCCGTGGGTCGAAGGTCACAAGCGCGGCCAGATGATAGAGGCGCTGGCAGCCTCGGCCCGCGTCGCCGAGCGACTCGGGCGCGAGGATGTCACCTTGGACACCCCGCACGCCCTTCGGCAGCCAGGGGGCGTCGCGGCGGGCGAGGGCGACGACCTCGTCGCCCCGCGCGCACAGCCGCTCGACGAGGCGGCTACCGATGAAGCCTGTGGCGCCCGTGACGAGTGCCTTCACCTGCCACCCTCCAGGTCGTCAGGGCCGAACACCTCGTCCCAGCGCAGCGGCAGCGTCTGGGCGTGGAACGTCTTGCTCAGATGGCGCTCGACGAACTCGTCGTCCGTCGAGGCCAGGCATTTCTGGTGGTAGACCGCAAGCTGGGGCACGCGGAGCGCGCGGGCGCGGACCGTGGCCAGCTCGTCCTCAAACACGTTGCCGAACGAAATGTGGAGGAAGGGGCACACGAGCACGTCGCCGTAGGGCGTGAGGTACAGGATTTCCTTGGCGGCCCCGCAACCGGTGCGGCACAGGTTCGCCTGGAAATCCGTGCGAAGATACGGGCCGCGACGGGTCTGCTCTTCGATGAACCTCTGATCGTCCTCGGTGAGGAGCATCTCGGTGTTGTCGGCCCACCGTCCCGCGCGGACGGGCAGGATGAAGTAGAGGATCAGCCGCTTGCGGATGGCAAGGTCGGCCAGGCCGCGAATCCCCTCGCTGCGCAGGCTCTGATGGGTGACCACGGCGCCCAGGGTCACGTGCATCCCCGCGGCGAGGCCGCGCTCGATGCCTGCCAGGGCGGCCTCGAACGTGCCGGCGCGCCCTCGGAACCGGTCGTGCTCCTCCGCGATCGCGCTGTCGAGGCTCACGGTGAGAATGTCCACACCCCACGACTTCAGCTCGGCCACCCGCTCGGGCGTGAGCAGGGTGCCGTTGGTGGTGACGGAGATGACGTTGCGGCTGGGGCGGCAGGCGGCGATGACTTCGCGAAGACGCGGGAACAGCAGCGGCTCGCCGCCCTGGAACGAGAAGTTCACGGCGCCCAGGCGCATCGCCTGCTCGGCCACGCGCGCGTAGTCTGCCGCCGCCATCGTCCTGCGGCCCGGCTGCTCGAGCGCGGCGGCGAAGCAGTGCTCGCAGCGCAGATTGCACGCGAAGTCCACCGCGAAGTCCACGTAGCGCAGCCGCGTCCGCCGGAAGAGCTTGGCCAGCAGCACGGCCTTCGCCAGACGCAGCGTGAGCAGCGGCTTGCGGGGCCGGAACGCGTAGCGAAGGTTAAGCGCCAACTGGCGAACGGCGTCGGCGACAGGCATAGGCCAACCTGACTGGAGCGGCGGCGGTCAAGCGCGCGGCTCGCCCTTGTCCTGCTCCCCGCTCTCGCGCCCCACTTTGGCGTAGCTGCTCGTCTGCCGGTAGAAGGGATACGACAAACCGGTGGCCAGGAGCAGGAGGCTGCTGTACACATACGTGACCAGCATCGTCAGGAAGTCGGCGTCCTCTCCCCCCTCCGGCAGCGGGATGCGGCGGAACGTGGCGCTCGTGAGGATGAGGAGCAGGACGAGGAACGCCAGGCCGATGAGCACCACGTCGTAGCGGCCCAGCGTGAGGAGCGAGGCCCCGAGCATGAGCAGCCACACCCCCGCCCAGGGCAGGAGCAGGAGCTGCGCGAGCTTCGTGCAGTAGATCACCTTCCAGCCTTTCGGCATGTCGGGCACCCGATAGAGGAACCGCAGGGCCTCGCGCAGGTAGGCATTCGACTTGCGGAACTTGTGCGCGAAAAACTGCTCCAGCGTGCTCGGCCCGCGCACCTCGCTCACCACCGCCTCCCGGCAGTACACGCTCCGCAGGCCCCGCGTGTTCGCCTCGAACGCCACGTAGATGTCGTCGGCCACCACGTCGGCCGGGAACGCGGCGAACAGGTCGCGACGGAACGCGTAGCACACGGCAATCACAATGCTGGTGGCGCACACGTCGCTCTCGAGCAGCCGGCCCCGATTCTGCCCCGCCCAGTAGCACCGGTCCACCTCGAGCGGCTTGGCCGGATACGTGTAGGCCCCGACCACCGCCACGCGCTCGTCCCGGTAGAACTCCCGCACCAGCGCCGAAACCGTGTCCAGCTCCATCTGCCCGTCCACGTCGGTGTTCACCACGATGCTCCCCCGAAGCTGGGGCAGCACGTGGTTGAGCTGGTAGATCTTCCCCTTCTGCGGGCACGAGACCACGCGCACCGCGGGATCGTCCTTCGCCTGCGCGGCGAGAAGCTCCGGCGTGCCATCGGTCGAGCCGCCGTCCGCGAACACGATCTCCAGCCGCTCCTTCGGGTAATCCTGCTCCCGCAGGTTGATGTACTTCGCAACGATCTGGTCCCGCTCGTTGTAGCAGGGCACGACCACGGACACGAACGGCAGGTCCTCACAGTCCACCGGCGCGGCGGCCCGCGGCCGAAGCAGCGTCTGGAACCTCAGGCAGATGTAGTACCCGAAACAGGTCCAGCCGATCACCACGCAGCTCAGGCCGAACAGGAAGATGAGAACCCACACGGCGGTGCACTCCGGAGGCCTCGTGTCGAGCCATGAGTATATAGCCCGGCCTTGCCCGGTTCAACGCCATTTTCTCTGAACCGCTTGACGCGGCGGCGGCGACGCCTTACAATGGCTTCTGAAGGTTAGAGTTTACGTTGTGCCCGATGCGGAGGAGCAAAGGAGGCTGCAATGCCGAGGAACAGGATGACCCGCCGCGAATTCGTCCGCGACACGGCCGTCGCGACCGCCGCCGTCGCCGCGGCGGGGGCCGCCGTCGCCAAGGCCCCCGAGGCCGGCGCCGCGGACGCCAGCAAAGTCCTCAACCACAACCCGAACATGGAGTACCGCCGCTGCGGGAAGACCGGCCTCATGGTCTCCGCCGTCTGCCTCGGCGGGCACTGGAAGCGCATCAACGAGGTCGTCAAGGACGCCTACAAGGGCGGCAACTGGCTCTCCGTGGACCCCAAGAACCCCAATTTCCTCGCCAACCGCACCGAGATCGTCAGCCGCTGCATTGACGTGGGCATCAACTACATTGACGCCTGCACCCACAAAGAAACCCTCGCCTACAGCCACGCCCTCAAGGGCCGACGCGACAAGATGTACCTCGGCTACTCCTGGTACGAGCACGAACTGCGCAACGGCCAGTACCGCACCGCCGAAAAACTCCTCCAATCCCTCGACGAAGGCATGAAGCTCTGCGGACTCGACTACGTGGACCTCTGGCGCGTCACCATGCACGAGCAGAGCCACAAGCACGCCGCCCCCGAAGTCGAGCAGATGATGAAGGCCCTCGAGACCGCCAAGAAGCAGGGCAAGGCCCGCTTCACCGGCTTCTCCTCCCACGCGCGCCCCCACATCCAGAAGATGATCGAGACCTACCCCAACGTCGTGGACATCATCGTCACCCCCTACACCGCCAAGACCAAGGAAGCACCCAAGGACAGCCTCTTCGACGCCCTCAAGAAGCACGACGTCGGCATGTTCGGCATCAAGCCCTTCGCCAGCGGCTCCCTCTTCAAAGCCGGCGGAGCGCCCGCCGGCCCCGACGCCGAGGAGGACGACCGCCGCGCCCGACTCGCCATCCGCTACATCCTCTGCAACCCCGCCATCACCGCCCCCATCCCCGGCATGGTCAGCACCCACCAGGTGGACAACGTGGCCCTCGCCATCAAGGAACGCAAGGAGAACAAGGAGCTCACCCGCGCCGAGCGTGATGAGCTCGATGCCGCGATGAACACCGCGTGGGCCAACCTGCCCCACGACTACCAGTGGCTCAAGGACTGGGAGCACGTCTGAGCGGACCCGCTGATCCTCCGATTCCCCCGTCGGGGCGGCCCCACGCCGCCCCGACGCCTCACCCTCAACCCACAAAGGGCCCCCCGTGAAACGCCTCGCCTGGCTCCTCGTCCCCGCGGCGGCCCTGGCCATCGCCGCCTGCTCCGCCCTCCCCTTCTTCGCCCAGCCCGTCGCCGACAACAGCCGCTGCCACGTCTGCCACATCAACTACTCCGAAGACAAACTCGCCGTCAACCACGCCAAACGCAACGTCGGCTGCGAGCGCTGCCACGGCCCCTCCGACGACCACTGCGGCAGCGAATCCCACGAACTCGCCCCCGACCTCATCTACGCCAAGGCCGCCATCAACCCCGCCTGCATCCAATGCCACCCCAGGCGCACCCTGGCGCGCCAGGTCAGCCACTGCCTCGTCCTCGACCCCGACGCACCCCTGAAACGCTACTGCACCGACTGCCACGGCACCCACCGCCTCGCCAACCGCCAGGTCCGGTGGGACAAGAAGACCCGCGAGCTCCTCCCCCCGAGTTGACCCCCACCCGAGCGGCGTGTCCCCCATCCCGCGCGGAGGGGGGCGTTGAGTACGGCCCCCAATCCGGGCAACCAGCCGGGTCTCCCATCGTCCTCGTCCCTCGTCCTCCTCCTTCGTCCTCGATTCCCCTGGCTTGAGGGGAGAAGAGTCGAGAACGAGGACGACGGACGAGGACGATTGCGGGAGAACGAGGGATTCACCAGGACTGGGGGCCATACTCGGGGGTGTTCCGCACTGAACGTTTTCCCCCAACTTCGCTATCCTCAGGCCCGGCATCCAACAGGAGAGGAGCCCTCCGCATGCCTGCCCAGAAACCCTCCAGCCTCGTGGACATCAACTCCAACCGCAACTACGAAGTCTTCTGGGGCGAGGCTTTTTCGTCGCCTTCGACTATTCGCAGGACCCCCTTGACGAAATCGGCCGGTTCTTCAAGCAGACTGGCAAAGCCATCGTCGCTCTCACAGTCAAGGAGATTCTTGACGAGCAGATTGCGATGAAGTTGGTGTGAAGAAGAACGTTCACCACAGAGGGCACTGAGGGACACAGAGAGGAGACGCAAGGTCCGTGGGTTGGGGGGCGATGGGGCGATGGGGTCAGACCTCAATTGTCTGTTCTCCTGCGCGGGGTGTGCGCCCAAAGCGGCGTCGAGCCGCGAATGGCGTGAGAATAGGAGCGGGAGATTCACGACTGTCTCCTGCATTCGCGGCGGGGGGCTCCCAGGAGGGAGTAGTTCTTGGGCCGGCGCTTGCGGAGCCGGGGTTCGGTGCGACCGGGGCGCCGGGGGATCTTGT
>DATKZY010000195.1:0-36582 GCA_035527715.1 Planctomycetota bacterium
GCATACGAGGTGAAGCTGTCGCTGAAGGACCCCGACGGTGGCAATACCGAGAAGGTGCTGAAGATGAAGACGATCGGCGAGCCGAAGGAGCCGCCGGGGATGCGCGTGCGGCACGTCGTGCCCGAGGAGGGCGGCGGCGGCGCCGCCGCCGATGCCATCAAGGGGCTGCCCGCAGCCGTCGCGGCGATGGAGCCCGGCGACCTGTTCCTGCTCCACAAGGGCCGCTACCTGATCAAGGGCGCGCTGGAGCTCAAGAAGAGCGGCGAGCCGGGCAAGCCGATCATCTTCCGCGGCGCGGGCGACGGCGAGGCGGTGATTGACGGTGGCGGCGACGACACGACCAAAGGCCGCCTCATCAGCGCCAACGCGATCAAGCACATCTGGCTCGAGGGCCTCACGATCCAGGGCCGCCAATACGCCATCGTGGCCCACGAGGGCTCGAACTGGGTGATCCGCCGCTGCAAGTTCCACAAGATGGAGAAGGGCTTCACCGCCCACAACGGTGGCTACAACGTCTCGCGGGGGCACTTCATCAGCGACAACGTGTTCATCGGCCCGACCTCTTGGCCGCGCACGAAGGGCATCGAGGGGCCTTGCGCCACCTACATGAGCGGCTCAGGCCACGTCGTCTGCTACAACCGCATGCAGAACCTCGGCGACGGCACCCACGGAACCGGCCACGGCAACTGGTCGGCCTGCGACATCCACAACAACGACGTGACGATCTGCACCGACGACGGCTTCGAGGCCGACTACGGGGAGACGAACATCCGCGTCTTCCGCAACCGCATCGTCAACGTCGCCCACGGCATCACCGCCCAGCCGGCGCAGGGCGGGCCGCTCTACTTCTTCCGCAACTTCATCTACAACGCCACCTACTCGCCCTTCAAGCTCCACAACGACACCTGCGGCGTCCTCATCTTCCACAACACCTGCCTGCGCAACGGCCCCTGCTTCGTCATCCAGCCGTCCACCGAGACCGTGACCGACGTCTGGACCCGCAACAACCTCTTCCTGGGCACCCGGGGGACCGCGCTGCCGACCACGGGGCGCATGACCACCTGCGACTTCGACAACGACGGCCTCGGCGGCTTCACCGGCGCCTTCGCCGAGTGGAATCGGAAGACCTACAAGACGGCGGGCGACGCGAAGGCGGCAGGCGTCCTCTACCGCGAACACGGCGCCATCCTCCTCGACCCGAGGGCCTGCTTTGCCTCGGGCCTCGTGCCGCCCGCCGATACCAACACCACGTTCAGAGGCGAAGAGCTCGACTACCGGCTGAAGGCCGACGGCCCCGCGGTGGACAAGGGGGTCGTCCTGCCGAACTTCAACGACGGCTTCAAGGGCAAGGCGCCCGACCTCGGCGCGCTCGAGGTCGGCGAGCCGATGCCCCACTTCGGTCCGAGAAAGTGAGCGGGAGAGCCATGCGCGTCGCACTGGCCCTGTCATGTCTGTTGCTGCCCGGACTGGCGCCGGCCGCAGGGGCGACGAACGAATGGGTCAAGGTCTCGGAGAATGCCGTGGGGCCGGGCTTCTCGCCCGGGCTGGTCTGGTCGCCCGAGATCAAGCGGTTCGTGCTCTTCTGCGGCGCGGTCAGCCACCACTTCAAGGGCGAGCGCCCCTACGACGTGATGTCCTTCGACCCGGTGGGCCGCACGTGGCGCAACGAGCTGCCCAAGGGAGCCGAGGCCCGCGGCGGCGAGACGGGCAATGTGAAGGACGTCGAGTTCAAGACCCCCTACTTCGCGATGGCCGACGCCGAGGGCCTGGTGCGGCCCAATCGGCGCCACCTGTGCATGTGGCACCACTACGCCCTCGCGCCGTGGGACGGCAAGGTCTACGCGCTCATCTGCGGCCGTGTGCTGTGCTATGACCCCAGGGAGCGAGCGTGGAAGGACATGCAGGCCGCGGCCGGGCCAATGCCCGTGACGAAACACCACCGCGAGAGCCTGAGCTGGTCGGCCCTGTGCGCCGATCCCGTGAACAGGGAAATCGTGCTCTTCGGCGGCTGCGGGGTGCTCACGGAGAACGGCTCGCCGGGCACGTGGGTCTACTCGCCGGAGGAGAACAGATGGCGGAAGCTTGAGGAGAGGACTGAGCCGCCGCCCCGGGCGCTCTCCCCGATGGCCTTCGACCCAACGACGAAGAAGATCGTCCTCTTCGGCGGCGACCGGCTCGACCAGCTCTACGCCGACACCTGGGTCTACGACTGCGCGACGCGCACGTGGGAGGAGCGCAAGCCGGCGCTCAGCCCCTCGCCGCGGTTCGGCCACGCGCTCCTGCGCCTGCCGAAGAGCGGCAGGATCGTGCTGCTCGGCGGGAAGACCTACACGTCGTCCACTTCATACTGCGCGACGCTTTACAAGCCGCTCCCCTTTGAGATCTGGTCCTACGATGTCGCCGCGAACGAGTGGGAGCTGATCCGCCGCTTCGAGAAGGACGGCCCGGCCGACTATCAGCACCGAGGCGGCGCCGACAGCGCCGCGGTGGCCGCCGCGAGCGACGAGGACCTCGTCCTATGGGTCGGCGCCGGCACCGAGAAGGGCAGCGCCCACAGCACCTGGCTCTGCCAGCTCGACGCCTCGACGACCGACGCCGAGGGCACGGCGAAGTATGGCGTCAAGCCGGGCACGCTCGAGTTCCGCACCGGCTCCTTCGACCCCGAGTGGTACACGAAAGACGTCCCGCCGCCCGACCTCGCGACGACGGAAGCCGTCCTGAAGGGGCTGCGGCCGAACACCTGGACGCCACTCAAGTGCCCCAAGTGGCTGGAGAACCGCCAGGGCGGCGGCTGGAGCACCGTGACGCTCGACACCGACCGCGGCCAGATCCTGCACATGGGCGGCGGCCACAGCAGCTACTTCGGCAACGACGTGGCGCACTACGACATCGCGACCGGCCGCTGGACCATCGCCTGCCGGCCGCAGTTCGCGCTGGAGTACAACTACGACCTCAGCGGCCCCGGCCTCTGGGCCTTCAACGGCGCGCCCTGGGGCAACCACAACTACCAGGCCTACGACTACGACGCGACGATCAAGCGCTTGGTCTACATCAAGGGCCACATGACCCTCTTCTACGATCCGGCCACGCGCACCTGGCCCTTTGCCGAGAAATTCGACGACCTGCCCTTCCGCCCGAGCAAGTACATCAACATCCTCTGCGCCACGCCGCAGGGCGTGGTCTGCTGGACCCAGACGAAGCCGCGCCAGTCGGTGACCGGCCTGTGGCGCCTCGCCGCGGGCAAGAGCTGGGAGGAGTTGAAGACCTCAGGCGACGCGCTGCCCATGACCGTGTGCGATGGTTCGACGCTCAGCTACGACAGCAAGCGCAACCGCCTGCTCATGACCACCACGCCGGAGAAGGACGGCGAGGCCGCCGGCCAAGTCTGGTCCTGCGACCTGGCGACCGGCGAGGCGAAGAAGCTCGACCCCGCGGGCCGCGAGGCCGTCGTGGCGAAGCGCTTCGCGCGCGAGGCCGTCTACCTGCCCAAGAGCGACCTGGTGATGATCGGCTACCTGTCGGAGAGGGACGGGGGCCTCGTCGTGCCCTTCTACGACTGCGCCGGCAACCGCTGGCTCGCCGCGCGGATGGCGGGCGCGGAGTTCATCAACGGCGGCAAGGCGGGGTCCAGCGTGGACCTGGGGCTGGCCTACGACTCGAAGCGCGACGTGGTCTGGGCCACGCTGTGCAGCCTACGCAGGGAAGGCGCCCTCCAGGTGGTCCGCGTGGATGCCGCCACCCTCGGAGCGGCGCCCCTGAAGTAAGCGGCCTTCCAGGGGGCTCGATGGCCAGACCAATGCCCTTGGCGGGCCTCGTGATTGCCTCGGCCTGTGCGTTCGCTGGGTTCCGCGCCCTCGCGCAGGAGGGCGGCCCGGCCCACGGGGCCGCGATCCTCGACGGCCGACGGGCATCGGGACTGGCAGGAGGACGAGGACCGGCCGTTCGCTCTGTGCGCCGAGGCGGCCCGGCGGTGAAGGCGGGTCAGGATTCGGGTTCCGGGTTCCGGGTTCCGGGGAGGGGGCAGGTGGCGAGGGGGAATGTGACGGTGAAGCGGGTGCCCTGGCCGGGCTGGCTGTCGAAGGCGATCTGGCCGTCGTAGGCTTCGACGATTTCGCGGACGATGGAGAGGCCGAGGCCGGTGCCCTCGTGGAAGAGGGCGCGGGCGTTGTGGGCGCGGAAGAATTCCTCGAAAAGGTGGGGCTGGTCCTCAAGGGGGATGCCGATGCCGGTGTCGGTGACCTCGAAGACGACGCTCGCCTCGTCGGTGCGGCTCGCGACGGTCACGCGGCCGCCCTCGGGGGTGTACTTGATGGCGTTGGAGACGAGGTTGGCGAGGACGTCGCGCAGTTGCTCGGTCTCGGCGTAGATTTGGGCGCGGGGGGCGGCGAGGCGGACGTCGAGGGTCTGGCGCTTCTCTTCGGCCTGGGCGCCGAAGAGGGCGACGACGCGTGCCGCGACCTCGTCGAGGGTCATGAGCGCGCGCTCGGGCTTCTGGTCGCGCGCGTCGCGCAGGCGCGAGAGGGCCAGGAGCTCGCTGAGCAGGTCGAGCATCAGGCGGGTGCGGTTCTCGGCGCGGCGGATCATGTCGAGGCGTTTCTCCTCGGTGAGTCCCGCGTAGCTTCTCGTGGCGATGGCGAGGAGCGAGTGGATGGCGGAGAGGGGCGAGCGGAGCTGGTGTGCGGCGACGCGCATGAAGCGCGACTTTCGCGCCTCGAGCTCGGTGAGGCGTCCGGTGGTGGCGGCCAGCTCGGTCTGGCGCTCGCGCAGGCGGGCCACGATGGAGGTGGCCATGAAGGCCGAGACGAAGAGCGTGACCGCCAGGGCGCCCAGGTGGCCGAAGATGAAGCCCCCGTTCTGGTACTGGGGCCAGCTCAGGTAGCCCTCCAACTGGTAGTGCGGCACGGCCCCGGCATACTCGAGGAACACCAGCGCGGCGAACAGGCCGAGGGCCACCGCCGCGTGCCCGTAGCTTTGCCGCCGCGGCAGCACGACGCTCGCGATGATCACGTGGAAGACGTAGAAGACGCTCAGCGGGTTCTCCACGCCGCCCGAGAAGTGCAGGAGCACCGTCATGCACAACAGGTCCGCGAAGACCTGCGCGTTGGCGAAGTGCTCGGCCGCGCGGCGACTCACCGCCCCGTGCGGCCGGGCGCACAGCGACTCGTTGTACCATTTGAAGAGGATGTTGTAGCAGACCAGGACGGCCCCGAGGCAGAAGAGCTGCGCGAGCGGCAGGCGGATCCCCACGATCCAGCGCGTCGCGCCGACGATGCCGAACAGCGCCAGCGCCGCCAGCCAACGCAGCCGGATGAACCAGCGGCAGAGGGCCAGCAGCCCCTCGACGGGGCTGGCGAACGGCTCGATGGAGGGCACGAGCAACCGGCGCGGCATGAGCCCAACCCATCCTCCCGGCCCGAGCGATGGCACGTCGGGGGCCCCGGGCCTCGGTCCCCGACGGGCCCCTCGACCAACCCGTTGCCCCTCGGGCCGCTCGTCCTCGCGGCCGCCGAGGGCGCTCTGATGCTAGCCGACCCGCGCCCCCGTGTCAAGCGCGGCTGGCGTGGTTGACACCGCGCGTTGAAGCCGTTACACTCGTGGGGTATGGGTGAGACCCGGCGCGAGCTCGAAGCGAAGCTGGTGGTTCCCGACGAGACGACGCTTGCCGCGCTCGCCCGGATCGAGCGCATCGGCTACTTGCACGTGCGGCCGCGCGGCTGTCGGCTCCAGCAGGACACGTATGTGGACACGCGCAGCCTGCGGCTGCTGCGCGCGGGCTATGCGTGCCGGCTGCGGCACGTGGGCCACCGGGCCTTCGCCACGCTGAAGGGCCTGGGCGGCGCCGCGGGCGCCCTCCACGAGCGCGAGGAGATCGAGGAGGAGATAGACAATCCCTCGATCGGCGCGCTCCTGCGCATGACGGAGCCGCCGGGCCGCCTGGCCCGCTGGCTGGCCGGCGGCGAGCAGGTCGTCCCCCTCTTCATCCTGGTCACGCTGCGGCGCCTGGCGATGGTGACGAGCGGGCCACACGAGTGCTTCGAGATGGCGCTGGACAGGGCGCGGTTCTTCGGGCCGGCCGGCGAGATGCTGTTCCTGGAGGCGGAACTGGAGTCGTTGGACGGCGACCGGGACCTCCTGGAACAGGCGGCGGGCGAGCTGCGGCGGGCGCACGGGCTCACCGCGTCGGGCCTGTCGAAGTTCGAGAGGGGGCTGCGCTGGGCCGGGGTGGCGGCCAATTGCCCCGAGCTGGCGCGCGGCCCCAGCAATTGACATTGCACTGCGGGGGGAATAGAATACAGGGGCTCCATTGGGATTGCGGATTGCCGATCTGGCCCGATCAGGGGCTGGAAATGACAAGTGCCCC
This sequence comes from Planctomycetota bacterium, assembly GCA_035527715.1. Classification (GTDB taxonomy): domain Bacteria; phylum Planctomycetota; class PUPC01; order DSUN01; family DSUN01; genus DSUN01. The sequence continues at coordinate 6,362 of DATKZY010000195.1, forward strand.
TTCGGCCGTGATGAGGTAGATGGAGCCAATGGCAAGGCAGCCCCAGGACGTAGACTGGTACGTGGACCTCAGCGAGCGGCTCGAGCGCCGGGAGCACCGGCGCAAGTGGATCGTGCTGGGCGTCTGCGTGGCCGTGCCGCTCCTGGCGATGGGCGGGTTCCTGCTCTACATCGTGCTGGACCGGTCCGGCCTGCTCACCCGGCTCAGGGGGGCCGTGCACATGACCGCCCCCGACAAACTCGTCGCGCCCAAGGAGGTGCCCATCGGTCCCGCGTCGGTCGAGGGCCCCCTCCAGAAGGACGACGTCCGCTTCCCGCAGCTCGACAACGACGGGCTGATCACGAGCATGAACCACTACTTCCGGGAGCTCAAGCCGGACAAGGCGGACGTCTTCACCGTCAACCGCGTGAGCGACGAGCAGGGCACCGTCCTCAACTACCGGCTACTCAACATCGGCACGGCGGATGTGTATGACTTCCGGGACATCCCGGTGAAAAAGATCGGGGGGGCGTGGACGATTACGGAAGAGGGCTGGAACGTGATACGGGACGCCTTGCAGGCCAGGATGAGGGTGAGACTCGGCCGTCCCACGATGTGAGGCCTACCGCCGCTTCGCCACCAGATCGGCCAGCATGGCCAGCGCGAAGAGCTGCACCCCGGCCACCAGGAGCAGGAGGTCGGACGTCTTCAGGTTCGGCTCGCCGGCGGGATTGTCGGGCGCCAGGAGGTTCCATGCCCCCTTGACGGCGCCGGCCAGGAACACCGCGGCGGCGAGAGGCCCGAGGACCTTGAGCGGCCGGAAGTGGGTGACGGTGCGGGCGATGAGGAGCAGGAAGCCCAGCGTGTCGCGCACGGGGCGAATCTTCGAGCGGCCGAGCCGCGGCCGGTACTCGATGGGGGCGAACACCACCGGCAAGTCGTCGCACAGCACGGCCAGGGTGAGCGTGGTGGTGAACGAGAACCGGCGCGGCAGCAGGTTCATGTAGCGGTCGTAGACCTCGCGCCGGAACACCCGCATGCCCGAGTTCAGGTCGGGGATCCGCTCGTCGGCCAGGTAGCTGGCCAGGCGGGTGAGGAGCCATTTGGCGGGGCGGCGCAGGAGGGGAATGGCGCCGGCCCGCGGGCGCTCGCCCACCACCATCGCCGCGTCGCCCATCGCGTCGAGCAGCTCCGGCAGTTTCCCCGCGGGGTACGAGCCGTCGCCGTCCACGATGGCGATGAGGCCGTGGGCCGCGTGGCGGATGCCGTGCTTGATGGCGCTGCCGTAGCCGCGGTTGCGGTCGCGCGCGAGCAGTCGCACCTCGGGTCGGCCCTCCGCCGCGGCGCGCGCCGCCTGGACGGTGCTGTCGGTCGAGCCGTCGTCCACCACGAGGATCTCGAACGCCGCCACGTCCGCGGCGGTCGTGAGGGCGGCGTGCAGCTCGGCGACGACCCCCCCGATCGCCTGCTCCTCGTTGTAGACGGGGATCACCACGCTGAGGTTCGGCATGCCAGGATTCTAGCAGCGGCGCACGGGGATGTCAATCTGGGCTCAAGTTGACAAGGGGGCGCGCTTCGGCTAAACTGGCCCACATCGGCGATCAGCGCTTTTCCACGGGGTGTTGGGGGGCCAGGGTGCGATGGGTTCCGGACAGGCCGATGGGGCCGCGGGCCGGCCGCTGCGTGCGGAGGTTCTGCGGCAGCTTCGTTCGACGTATGGGCCTGCGGTGCTCGAGACCGAAGCCGGCTCGGCGGGGCTCTACGCGCTGCTGGGCCAGGTGGGCCTCCTCGAGCGCCGCTGCCGCAACCCCGTGCTGGTGGCGGGCACGGGGAGCGTCGCCCCGAAGCTGAAGCTGGCCCAGGCGCTCGGCAAGCTCGACACGGTGGGGCTCGACCTCGTGGCCGCGTGCGTGAACGAGCTGCTGGCCCGGGCCGCCCTGCCGCTGTTCTGCCTGTGCCACCTGGCGACGGGCGAGGTCGAACCGTCGGTGCCGCTCCAGATCATCCGGGGCGTTGCGAAGGGGTGCCGCCAGGCCGACTGCGCGCTCCTGGAGGGCGCGATGGACTCGCTGCCCGGCCCCCGCGCTCCGGGCGAATGCCACCTGGTCGGCTTCGCCGTGGGCATGGTCGAGCGCGCGCGCCTGCTCGACGGCCCCCGCGCGGCCCGGCCCGGGGACCGGGTGCTGGGTATCGCGTCGTCGGGGCTTCACGCGGGGGGCTTCGAGCGGGCGGCTCGGCTGCTCGTCGAGACGCACGGGCTGAGGCCGGAGGAGCAGCCGCCCGAGCTCGCCTGCCCCCTGGGCGAGGAGCTTCTGCGCCCCGCGCGCATCTACGTCCGCTCGGTGCGCGCGGTCCTCGAGCGTTACCGGGTGAAGGGCGTGGTGCACGGGCTGGCCCGCGTGGCCGAGGGGGGCCTGGTGGGGGCTGTGGCGAGCGCGATCGGCCGGCGGTGCGTGGCGCGCCTCGAGCGGGCCGCCCTGCCGCGCCAGCCCGTCTTCGGCCTCATTCAACGCCTGGGCGCGATCCCCGACGACGAGATGTTCCGCACGTTCAACATGGGCGTCGGGATGGTCGCCGTCGTCGCGCCGTTCTATGCCGACGCGGCGATCCGCCGCATCCGGCGCTCCGGGGAGCGTGCGACGGTCATCGGCGAGGTCGCTGAGGGCAGCGGCCCGGCGGTGGAACTCGTCTGACGCGGCGCCCGCAGGAGGCGATGCCGATGCAGATCCGCAAGCTGATGCACGCGGAGGTCATCACGCTCCAGGCCGACGAGCCTCTGATGCGCGCCGTGGAGCTCACCACCGCCGAGCACATCCGGCACCTCCCCGTCCTCGACGGGGACCGCCTCGTCGGCATGCTCAGCGTGGGGGACATCAAGCACGCCACCCCGTCGCCGCTGGTCGAGGGGAGCCAGGCCGAGTACCACCAGGTGTTCCACGAGACGCCGGTGAGCCGCATCATGCGCCGCTGTCCCATCACCGCCGGCCCGGAGGCGAGCCTGGCCGAGATCGTCCGCCTGATGGTCGAGAACAAGATCGGAGCCGTCCCCGTCGTCGAGGGCGGCAAGCTCGTCGGCATCGTGTCGGAGCTGGACGTCCTTCGCGCGTTCCTCGAAGTCCTGAAGGCCCTCGAGTAGTTCCTCCAACACCGCTCCTCGGGAAGCTCGGGGCGCCCTGAGCCTGTCGCGGGGCGCTGCGCTCGCGTCACGCGGGGACGGCCGCGAGCGAACTCCTGTGTGGAAGGATGGGATCGCCGTGGGCGTGATCCGCGAGTTGCCCGAGCTGGTGGCCAACAAGATCGCCGCGGGCGAGGTGATCGAGCGGCCGGCCTCCGTCGTCAAGGAGCTGGTCGAGAACGCCATTGACGCGGGGGCATCGCGGGTGGAAATCCAGCTCGAGGAGGGGGGCAAAAGGCTCGTGCGGGTGACGGATAACGGCTCGGGGATGGACCCCGACGATGCGGCGATGTGCTTCCGCCGGCACGCGACGAGCAAGCTGAGGACCTCGGACGACCTGTTTTTCATCACCACGCTGGGCTTCCGCGGCGAGGCCCTGCCCAGCGTGGGCGCCGTGGCCCGCGCGCGGCTCGTCACCCGTCCGCCCGGCGCCCCCTCGGGCACCGAGGTCGAGGTCGCCGGCGGCAGGATGGGCGAGCCGAAGGCCGCCGGCGCCCCCCAGGGCACGACGGTCGAGGTCCGCGACCTCTTCTTCAACACCCCCGCCCGACAGAAGTTCCTGCGGTCGCCCCGCACGGAGCTGGGGCACGTGATGGACATGGTGATGCGGATCGCCCTGCCGCACGAGCAGATTCACTTCGTGGTCTCGAACGACGGGAAGACGCTCGTGAACGCGCCGCCGGCGCCGGGGCGCCGCGAGCGGGTGGCGGCCTTCGTGGGCGCCGACCTGGCGGCGGCCCTGCTGCCCGTGGCGGGCGGCGACGGCCCGCTCGCCGTCGAGGGCCTCATCGCGCCGCCCGACCACGCGCGCGGCTCCACGGCCATGCAGTTTCTGTTCCTCAACCGCCGCTACGTCCGCGACAGGGCGCTCGCCGGCGCCATTCGACAGGCCTACGAGGGTCTGCTGCCCCGCGGCCGCTTCCCCGCCCTCTTCCTGTTCCTTCAGATGGACCCGCGCGAGGCGGACTTCAACGTGCATCCCACGAAGATCGAGGTCCGCTTCCGCCAGGGGCGGCGGGTCTTCGCCTGCGTGCTCGATGCCTTGCGCTCCGCCCTGGCGGCGGCCGACCTCGCGCCCCCGCTACGGCCAAGCCTGGGCGACGCCGCGCGCCCCTCCGAGCCCGTGCCGACCTCCTGGGACGACGCCCGCGGCTCCGTTCCCGTCGCGCGGCACGCGGCACGCGGGGCGAGCCTGGCCTTCGCCGAGCCGCCCGAGCACCTGGACGACGCGCGCACCCGGCCCCGCGCCCTGCCCGCGGCTCCCGACCCCTTTGCCGTGCCGGGCAGCCGCCCCCCGTTCTTCCAGGTGCACGACACGTACATCGTCGAGGAGACGGCCGCGGGCTTCCGCGTGACCGACCAGCACGCGCTTCACGAGCGCGTGCTCTACGAGGAGCTGCTCGAGCGCAGCGCGGGGGCCGGGGTCGAGTCGCAGCGCCTGCTGATGCCCGAGGTGGTGGCCCTCAGCCCGGCCGAGGCCGCGGTGGCGGCCGAGGTGCTCGAGCCGCTGCGCGCCCTGGGCCTCGAGGCCGAGGCGTTCGGCGAGAACACCCTCGCCGTCCACGCCGTGCCGCGCCTGGCGCGCGACGTGGACGTGGCGCAGCTCGTGCACGATCTGTTGGCGGAGTTGGCCGAGGGCGCCGAAGCGGCGGGGGCTGCGGCCTCCGCCGTGGACGCGCAGCGGCAGCGCCTGGCGCGTGCCTTGGCCTGTAAGGCCGCGGTGAAGGCCGGCGACCGGCTCCGCGAGAGCGAGATCGAGGCCCTGCTGGCCCGCAGGGGCCCCCTCGGCCCCAAGGCCGAGAGCTGCCCCCACGGGCGCCCCACCTCGCTCGTCTTCTCGCTCGCCGACCTCGAGCGCCAGTTCAAACGCAAGTGAACCGAAGGAGACCCTCGTGGGCAAGCTGGCAAGGCGCCTGATTCTTCTGCTCGTGCTCACCGGCCTCGGCGTCGGGGTCGGCGTCTACATGCACCTCAAGGTCCGGGAGGCCGACGGACGCGCGTCGTCCGCCGAGATCGAGGCGAAGGTTCGGGAGGCCCAACGGCGTGCGTCGCCCGCCCCACCCGACGAGGAGCTCCGGCAGCCGACCGCCGTGGTGGACGCCTTGCTGGCCCTGAGCGAAATCCGCGCGATGGCGAAGGACGCGCCCGACGAGGCGGTCCGCCGCCTCCGAGCGCTCGTCGAGAAGGCGCCGGACAGCCCGGAGGCGTCGGAGGCCCGCATCATCCTCGCCGATCTCCTGGCCAAGGGGGGCGACGTGCCCGGCGCCCTCGCGTTCCTCGACGCCGTCATCGCGGAGCCGAACGCCGGGCCGCGCGCAACCCGCGCCCGCATCGAGCGCGCCCGGCTCCACGCGAAGACCGACCCCGCCGCCGCGCGCCGCGAGCTCGAGGCCATCCTGGGCGATGACCAGCACCTGCCCGCCCTCCAGCTCCAGGCGCGCCTCGAGCTCGGCCTGCTCGACATCCAGGGGGGCGAGTTCCTGCGGGCCATCGCCACCCTCACCCCGCTCACCCAGCGCAACTATGCCGAGAAGGCCCCCGCTCTCGAGGCCATCCGACGGGCCATCGAGGGCCACGCCGACCGGCTCGCCAAGGGCAACGACCCCGCGGCCATCCTCGCCTGGGGCGACGAGATGATCCGCATATTCCCCCAGCTCGACGCCATGCGGAGCACCCTGCGGTACCACCAGGCCGCGGCGCTCCGCCAGTCCGGACGCCTGAGCGACGCGCGCATCCTTGCCGAGCGGCTACGCCGCGACGACCCGGCTCTCGAGCCGGCCTGCACAGCCGAGCTGGAGCGCATCACCGAGGCCGAGGCCGCCGCCGGCATCCTCCGCGGCCCCGCCGCCTTCCTCAAGGCCAAGGCCGAGGGCCGAGAGGCCCGCGCTCACCTCGACGGCGATATCGCCGCCGACGCCACGTGGACGCCCGACAAGGGCCCCCTCGTCCTCACCGCCCAGGTGACGGTGAAGCCCGGCGTCACCCTCACGATCGAGCCCGGCTGCGTCGTACAATTCCTCCTGGGGGCGCGCCTCGTCGTGCAGGGCACCCTGATCGCCCGCGGGACCGCGGAGGCCCCGGTCCGCTTCACCAGCGCCGTCGAGAAGTCCCCCACCCCCTTCGATGGCGACGGGGTCCTCTTCGCGGATTCGAGCGCGGACGACCGCTGCGTGCTGGAGCACTGCCTCGTCGAGTACCAGCGGGTGGGCGTCGCCTGCGCCGCCGCGTCGCCGACCCTGCGCCACTGCGTCCTCGCCCGCAACGGCAACGCCGCGCTCCATGTCACCGACGGCGCCGGGCCGCGCATCGAGGCCCCCTGCCGCATCGAGCACAACGACGCCCTGGGCATCCGCGCCGATGGAGCGGTCGTCGCGGTCCGCCGGTGCCTCGTCCTCAGCAACGGCGGCGACGGCATCCGGCTCACCAACCGGAGCAAGGGCACCATCGAGGGCTGCCGCATCCGCGACAACGGCGGCCACGGCATCGCCTGCGACAACTTCGCTTCGCCCACCATCCAGGCCAACGAGATCGCCGCGAACCAGGGCTGCGGCATCCGCTGCAACCGCTTCTCCCAGCCCGCCATCCAGGGAAACGTCATCCGCGAGAACCAGGGCAGCGGCATCCGGTGCTCGCTCGACTCCGCCTCGACAATCGCCGGCAACCTCATCGAGGCCAACGGCGACCACCCCATCATCCTCGAGAAGAGCGACGGCCTCATCAAGGGCAACACCATCGTGCGCAACCGCCCCTACGGCCTGAACTGCCTGGCGAGCGCCTCGCCCCAGATCGAGGACAACTGGATCGAGGGCAACGGCAGATGCGGCATCATCTGCGGCGAGGCCAGCTCCCCTGTCATCACCCGCAACGCCATCCTCGGCCAGGCCAAGGCCATCAGCACCTCGAGCACCCTCGCCGTCCAGGCCCGCGACAACTACTTCGGAGAGGTGGACGACGCACGGGTCGAGGCCCTGATCTTCGACAAGGGCGACGAGCAGACCCTCGGCGAGGTCGTCTGGAAGCCCCGCCTCCCCTCCGCGCCGCCGCGGCCGGCCGCCCCGAGCCTCGACCTGCCCTGAAATGAGGCAATGACCAATGGAGGGGGAGCGCTTGCGGTTCGTCATTGGGCACTGGTCATTCCCCCTGGTGCCTCACTCGTCGGCGTGGGGCTCGGCGACGCCTTTCTCGGCGTCGGCGGCGCCCAGCTTCTCGGCCAGGGCAGGAGGGAGGCCGCTGGCCAGGAGCTTCTCCCGCGTCGCCGCCACGTCGTAGGGCACGCGGCGGAGCTCGACGCTCTGCTCCTGGTCGTCGTAGATGGCGTAGGAGGCGGCGGGATTCCCGTCGCGCGACTGGCCGACCGAGCCGACGTTGACCACGGTGATCGTGGCCTCGAGGTCGAGCTGCACGCGGGGGCCGCACAGGGGCCTGGGGGGTTCCATGCAGATGACGTTGCCAGCGAAGCGGACGAGTTGGTCGGCGCGGAGCTGCCAGATGCCGGGAATATGGGTGTGGCCCAGGAAGCAGAGGCCCACGCCAGTCATCAGGGGCGCCTCGAGGGCCTTCTGGGCGCGACGGCCGCTCAGGACGTAGTGGAACAGCGGGTCGCGCGGCGAGGCATGCACGCACAACACCCCGGTGGCCAGGAACAGGTGGTCCCGGCTCTGCTGGGCCAGGAACTGGCGGAACGGCTCGGCGAGGTGTTCCCGGGTCCAACGGGTCGAGGCCTTGGCGTTCGCGGTGACGGGGATGTACTTGCGCTTCTGGGGGTCCTGGTACTGCCGCGCGACCGCCGCAAAGTCCCCCAGGCCCGCCTGGGTGGCCAGGAACTCGACGTCGGCCGGATCGTGGAAGTCCACGAACTCGAAGCGGCCGACGACGGCGGCGTCGTGGTTGCCCATGCAGTAGCGGAGGGAATAGCCCTTCCTGGCCAGCGAGCTGAGGCCCGAGATGACCTCGGCCGGGTTGGGGCCGTAGCCCACGAGGTCGCCGAGCGACACGATGCTGCGGAGGCCCTCGACCCCCGCCAGGTCGCGGTAGACGGCCTGAAGGGCCTCGAGGTTGGCGTGGATGTCGGAGAGGATTGCGTGCCTGGGCATGCTGCCTGCCTCGCCCCGATCAGTGCTCGTGGTCGCGGTCGCGGCCGCTGGCGCTGAGGCGGTTGAGGATGTCGGCGCGGAGCCTGGCGACGGCGGCGCGGGCGATGGGGACGTAGGGCGAGTTGGGCGCCTCGCGCACCACGCGCTGAAAGGCCACCAGGGCGCTGTAGTAGTCGCGCGCGAAGTAATGGGCGACGGCGAGGTCGAACAGCAGGGCATCGCGCTGCGGCGCGTCCGGGTGCTGGGCGAGGAAGGCGGCCAGAGCGGCCGTCGTGTCGGCGCTCTTGCGCTGCGCCAGGTTGGCCCGGGCGATGCGCAGGCGGGCCTGGACGGCTGCCGGGCTGTCGGGCCACCGCTCGAGCACTTCGGCGAACGCGGTCGCCGCGTCGCCGAAGTGGTCCATGAGCAGGTAGCAGGCGCCCAGGCGATAGAGGGCCCAGGCCGCCTCCGGCCCGTCGGGGAACTTGGCGAGCATGAGGCGCAGGAGCTTGGTGGCGGCGAACAGCTCGCGGCGGGCCACGAGGGCCTCGATCTCGGAGCGCAGCGCGGCGGCCGCCTCGTCCTTCGCGCGGGCCAGCAAGGCGTCTATGTAGCGCTCGAAGGCGGCTTCCTTCTCCGGGTGCTTGCCGAGGGCCTCGCAGCAGCGGGCGATGATCCAGTGGGCCCTGGCCGCGGCGGGGTCGGCGGCGAACGCCTCGGTGGCCGCCGCGGCATCGGCCAGCAGCGCCTCGTAGCGCTCCCGCAACGCCAGGCCGGTCCCCTCCTTACGCAGGTCGGTGAGCCGGGCCTCGAGGACCGCCACCGCGCGGGCCGCGGGCGTGGGCTCGGGCGCCGCCTTCTCGGGGGGCGGGGCGGCGGCAAAGGAGAGGGCTGCGGGAATAACCAATGAGGCAATGGCCAGTGACCAATGCCCAATGACCAAGTGGCCAGCGCTCCTCCTCCATTGGTCATTGGCCATTGGCCATTGGTCATTCGCGGTGGCGCTCATTGCTCGTCGGCCCTCCCGGTGCGCTTGATGCGCTGGATGCGCTCGCGCGCGGCGTAGAAGCCCTGCGACTCGCGGGCGACGCGCAGGTAGAGCTCGTAGAGGTCCATGGCCCGCTCGCCATCGTCCTTCTCGAGCAACTCGTCGGCGAGCGCCAGGATGCGGCCCGCGAGCACGTCGCCGGGGTCGCCGCCGCCCACGACCTCGGCGATGGCGAGCTTGGGCAAGGGAGTGGCCGTCATGGCCTCGAGGATGCGCCGCGCGTCGGCGGCGACGCTGGGGACCACCGTCTGGGCGGCGAGGGCGTCGAGCACGCCCCGGGCGGCCGCGCCCTCGCCCTGGAAGAGGTAGAGCCAGGCCAGCATGTGGGCCGCCCGCACGCGCAGCGCGTCGTCGAGCGGGGAGATGAGGGGCTTGAGCACCTCGATGGCGCGCGGCGTGGCCCCCGTGCGGTCGAGCGCCACGGCGAGCTGGAGCCGCACGCTCGGCGCCCACTTGGAGTCGGGGTACCGCTTCAGGAACTCCGCCGCCTCGCGCGCCAGCACGGCGGGGTCCGCGTCGTCGGCCAGGCTGCGGAAGGCGATGTGCTCGGCGTAGTCGGAGCCCTTGGGGCCGAGGACGGCGCGGACCCACTGGAGGTAGGCGCCGAGGGGGTCGCCGCCCTGGGCCAGGGCACGGTCGCGCGTGAAGAGGGCCAGCGCGTAGCGGGCCGCCTGCTGGGCCTGCTGGCTGTCGGGGAAGAGCTGCATGAGTGTGGCGTACTCGGCCTTCGCGCTGTCCACGAGGCCCTGGCCGGCCAGCTCGGTGGCCTTCTGGTATGCCTCGGTGAACAGCGCGGCGGCGAGGCGGGCCGACGTGAGGCGCGGCAACCCCTGCGGCTTGGCCACCGAGGCGGGCGTCGCGCTCGGGATGCGGGCCACCTGCGGGACCGGGACGCGCACGGGCTCGCCCGCGGTCCTCAGCTTGGCGCGGGGCGGCGGGGCAATCTTCTCCACCTGGGCCTGGTAGTCGGGGCGCCCCGGCGGGGCGACGCCGGGCGCGCCCTGTAGCCGCCAGGAGCGGTCGCGCGCCCACTTGGGCCGCGCCGCCTCGCGCCCGCGCTGGTAGGCGGCGAGCGCGAACTCGCTCTCCAGGCGCTTCACGCCCTTGTCGAAGTAGGCGCAGGCGCTCTGGACCTCGTGGAGGAGGCGGCGGGCCGAGGAGCTCGACGCGTCGGTCTCCTTCGCCAGCGCGGGCAGGATGCCGTGGAAATGGCCGTCGCGGGCCTTGCAGGCGCGGACGAGAGCGGCGAGGAGCGCGCCCTGGCGGTCCTTGGGGGCGGCGGCCCGGCGCTGTTCGAGGTAGGCGGCGAGGCCGGCGGCGTCGCCCCGCTCGATGGCCGTGGCCGTCAAGCCGTCGAGGGCCTGGGTCTGCTGCTCGGCGGTGGCGGCGGCGTCCTCGACGGCGCGTCGGAACGCGGCCTCGGCGGCCGGCAGGTCGCGCTTCTCGAGCGCGCCCGCGGCCGCGCGCAGGTCCTCCGTCGCGTCGGCGAAGACGGAGACGGCTGAAATGGCCAACGACGCAACGACCAATGGCCAGAGGCGGCGCGCGCCGGTGAGTTGGTCATTGGTCATTCGCCATTGGTCACTTGGTGTGGCGCTCATAGCCCCTCCAGCGGGTCCTTCAGGTCGTCGGCGGTCTTCGGCTTGCCGTCGGCGCCGTTCGGGCCGTGGCGCTGGAACTCGGCGAATGCCTCCATGCCCACGGGCGTGGCGTGGAGGGCCTTGAGGCCGAGCGCGATGTCCTGCGCCGCGCGCGCCAGCTCGGTGGTCTCCAGCGAGCAGAGGGCGAAGGCGCGCTTGAACTCGCTCAAGGCATTCTTCGGCTTGCCCCAGAGGAGGTAGAGCCAGCCGCAGGCGCGGTGGCCGGCGACGGTTCGGGGCTTCTTCGTGAACCGCGCGATCGCAGCCTCGAAGAGCTTGTCGCGCTCGGGGTCGGGCTTCGCGGCCAGGGTGGCCACGGGGTTCGCCAGGTCGTCGGCGGTGCCGGGCTTCCGGTCGGCGCCGGCCGGCCCGTAGGCCTGGTAGAGGCGGAACACGTTGCCGGAGACGAGGTGGCCGTCGCGCGCCCGCAGAGCGTCGGTCACGAGGTCCACGGCGCGGCCGAAGCTCTGGGGGGCGACGTAGCTGCCGAAGCCGGTGGCGGCGTAGGCGGTGTAGGCGACGGCGAGGGCGTCGTCGAAGCGGCCCTCGCGGAAGCGCAGCTTCACGATCGCGCTCGAGCAGGCGTAGGAGGTCGTCTCGTCGAAGGGCTCGGCAAGCATGGCGCGGGTGAGGAGGCTGACCAATTCGCCGGCGCGGCCCAGGCGCAGGGCGGCCGGCATCAGGGTCTCCAGCACCTCGTCCTGTGCCAGGAGCCGCAACTCGTTCTCCTGAAGCGTCCCGGCCAGCTTCAGGGTCGCGGCATCGTCCTCGCCGCCCAGGAGGCGGAGCAAGGCGGCCTTGGCCGAGGAAGGCTCCTTGCGACAGAACAGCGAGATGATCTTTCGGTCGAGGGCGTCGGCCTCCTCGGTGCGCCCCGCGGCGGGGAGCTTCTGCGCCAGCTCGTGGTAGGCCCTGGCGGCCTCGCTCACCACCGTGTCGTGCTCCAGCTTGCCGTAGAGGCGGTCGAGGCACCCGAGGGCCTTGTCGAAGCGGTGCAGCTCGGCGTAGAGTCGCGCGGCCTTGGCCAGGGCGGGGCCGATCGCGTCGCCCTTCTGGGCGACCGAGAAGAGGGTCTCGTAGGCGGACAGCGCGCCCTGGAGCTGGCCCACCTGCTCGCGGCAGGCGGCCAGGTCGCTGGGCAACTTCACGCGGGCCTCGGCGGGCAGCTTCGCCAGGTCGAGCTCGGCGGTGGCCTTCTCGAGGTGGGCGATCGCCTCGTGGTACTCCTGGCGTGCGACGTGGATCGCCGCGATGCGCCACCAGGCGGCGAGGGCATTCGGGTCGTCGCGCCCGAGGGCGACCAGGGACTGGTGGTAGGTGGCGATGGCGAGGCGCGGGAAGCCCATGTCGAGGTAGCACTGGGCGACCAGCTCGAATGCCTTGCCGCGCCGCTCGCCCGGCTCCTTGGCAGAGCTGGCGACCGACAGGGCCTTGGAGATGGCCTCGATGTACTGGCGCTTGGAGGCCGCGGCGCCCGCCTCGGCGAAGGGGTCGCCCGGCGGCTTGGCAGCGGCCGCGGCGGCCGCAGGACGGAAGAGGGAGAGGAGAATGCAAAGTGCAAAGTGCAAGGTGCAAAGTGCAAAACGCGGACCGGCGAACTGGAGAGCACGCTTGGAGCTGGACCGCAGCCCTGCCGTCCCCCATTTTGCCTTTTGCACTTTGCCTTTTGCCTTCTGCATTCCGGGTCTACTTCGGCAGTGCCAGGATGGGGTCCTTCAGGTCGTCTTTGGTGTTCGGCTTGCCATCCGTGCCGTTGGGGCCGAGGTTCTGGAAGCCGAAGAAGGCATCCACCTCGGCCTCGGGGCGCCCGAGGGCGCGCAGGGCTTGGGCCAGGACGGCAGCGGCCCGCTGGAGCTTCCCCGCCTCGCCGCACTCGAGGTAGTACCGGCGGAAGGCGCGAAGCGCATCGCCCGGCCTGTCCCAGCACAGGTAGAGGAAGCCCAGCTCGTAGGGCTCGCCGATGAAGCGCGCGGCGGCGGCGGCAAACGTCTTGTCGCGCTCGGCGTCGGCGGGCAGTTTGTAGCCCGCGGTGGGGTCCGGCACGTCGTCGGGGGTGCCGAGCTTGCCGTCGGGGCCTTCGGGGCCGCTCTCGACGAAGGCGATGAAGCGGCTGGCGGCGCGAAGGCTGCCCTCCTTGGCCTTCAGCGCCCGCACGACGGCGAAAATGGCGTCCTGGGTCACCGAGGCATAGCCGCTGCCGGAGCTGCCGTGGGCCGCCGAGGCCAGGTAGGCGAGGCGGAACTGGGCCCTGGCCATGGCCAGCGCCTCGTCCACGCGGCCCTCGCTCACCAAGGCGTCCACCAGCTCGCCCAGGATGTTGCCCGACTGGAGCACCGCGCTCGGCTGGGCCGCGATGATGTCGTAGGCGAGGCGGATGACGCCGGCCTGCTCGCCGACGCGGCGCTGGAGGTCGAAGAGCTGGCGGTAGGCGGAGACGCGGTAGGACGACCCGAGCACCCTGTCGCCGGCCATGCGGCGATAGATGTCGGCGGCCTTCGACGTCGCGCCCTTCTGGATGTAGAGCATGGCGAGGCCCATGTAGGCCTGGGGCACCCGCTGGTCGCCCTTCGGCAGCTCCTGGAGGAGCTTCTCATAGGCGGCGACCGCGCTCTCGTGGTCCTCGGCCGTGCGGAACGCCTGGGCGATGGCCAGCAGCAGGTTGCGGCGCTGCTCCGCGTTCCACGGGTAGTCCTTGGTCAGCCGCTCGTAGAGGGCGTAGGCCTCCTTGGGCTCCTTCTGCTCGATGAGCACGAGGCCCATGGCGGCGAGGGCCTCGGCGCACTGGCGCGGCCGGTCGGGGAACTGCGCCAGGAAGGCCCGGTAGCCGGCCAGCGCCTGGGCATGCTTCGACGCCGCCTGGTACAGGCGAGGCAGCGCGATGGCCGCCTCCGCCCGCCGCACGGGGTCCGGCAGGTTCATCTTGAGGAACTTCTCGTAGCACTCGATCGCCTTCGGCTGGCCGGCCGAGCGGTCGGCGCAGGCCCGCGCCAGCTCGTAGGTGGCCAGGGCGGCCCAGGGCTGCGTGGTGGGGAAGGTTTCGAGCAGCGTCTCCAGCGTCTTGGCGGTCGTCGCCCGGTCGCTTTCGCGCTGCGACAACGCCACGTCGAACATCGCCTCGGCGGCCAGCTCGGGCTCGTTCTTGTGGGCCACGGCGAACTTCAGCTCGGCGGCCCAGCCGCTGGCGCGCCCGAGCGCGCGCTGCGCGGCCAGGCTGGCGCGCAGGGCAAGCAGCTCCTCGCGGGCGCTCGCCTTGGGGGCCGGCGCGCCGGCGGCAACGGCGGCGCTGACCAATGACGCAAGGACCAATAACCCAAGGACCAAGGACCAAGGACCAACGACCCGTGACCGATCACCAATCACCGGAGAGGGGTCTGGCGAGTTGGTCATTGGGCATTGGTGCTTGGTCATTCGCCGTGGTGCTTGGCCATTCGTCATTGTGGCTTGACCTTCAGGGCGCAGTCGGTGCGGAACTCGGGGAGCGGGATCGTGAGCGAGCTGCCCTCGGTGGCCAGAGGGTGCCGGGCGAGGACGACGCCCTTGTGGGTGTCCCAGACCTCCACGTCGTACTTGCCGGGGCTCAGGCCCGTGAGGCGGAGCACGATGTCCTTGAAGCGCGGGGCCGTCTGGGGGCTGGGCATGCGCTCCATCGAGCTGGTGGAGTAGACCCACACGTAGGCCTTCTTCTGGCCCTGGAGCGCGAGGGCCCCCAGGTCGTGGTGCGGGCTGGGGAAGCTGTCGGCCGTGAGCACACGGGTGACCAGGCCCTCGCCGCGGCGCTCCTCGCCCGCGTGGAAGGCCGCCAGGCCCTTGAAGTTCCAGTAGAGATCGTCGCTCTCGATGAACTGGAACCACCACATCAGGGGGGAGCCGGACGTGTGGGTCATGTACGTGGCCCACAGGCCGCTATGGAGGTGGGCGCGGAGGATCGAGGCGGGGGAGCCGAAGGGGCCGTGGCCGCCGTACTCGGTGACGATGCCCGGCTTGCCGTAGGCGTTGAAGGAGTTCGCCGTGGCGATGATGTACTTGATGAGGGGCATGCTGTAGATGTCGGTCGCCAGGTAGTGGATGCCGGGGAGGCTGGCGATGCTGGACTGGATGCGGCCGTAGTTGGTGGACCAGTGGGTGGTCACAGGGTGTGCCCAGGGGTCAATCTGCTGAAGGTACTCCGTCATCTCGCGGTGCCACTGGACCTTGGGCGCGCACGTGACGGCGTCGGCGTGGAAGCTCCAGGAGTCGCCCACGAGGTCAATCTCGCTCCACAGCTCGAGGCCGAGCAGGCGCGGGTTGCAGCCCCAGCGGGCGATGATGTAGCGGAGGAGCTTCTTGTGGATTTCCTTGGCGATGGGGTTGCGATAGTAGTCCTCGGGGCTGGCGAGGAAGCCGCCGTTGATCTCGTTGTACGGGCTGTCCTCCCACTCGGGGTCGCACCAGGTCGAGGTCTTGCCGTGGTTGTCAATCACCAGGTTGAGGTAGAGGTCGTGCCGCTCGGCCAGGTCGAGCAGGTAGTCGAGCCGCCAGGCCGAGTGCAGGTTGTAGCGGGTGAGGCCGTTGTAGTTCCGCCAGTCCTTCACCCATTCGAGGCCGAGCCACCAGGAGCACATCCAGACCTCGGCGAAGTTCTCCCCGTTGTCGGCCATCTTCTGGAACAGGTGGTCGTAGTTGAAGGTCCCGTGGTCGGGCAGAATCGTGGTGCCGAGGGCCTGCTGAATGGCCGCGGCGCGCGGCGTGTCGTCGCTGGGGGAGTGGACGTTGTGGCCGATGGGGTAGTACCACTCGCCTGTGTCGAAGGCGAAGTAGTTGGGGTCCTTCTTGCAGACGCGGACGAAGCCCTTGCTCCTGGACGGGACGCAGAGGAAGGAGCGCTTGCCGGTGACGAGGGGCCGCTCGGGCTTCCCGCCGCGCGGGCGCTCGGGGGTGTACTGCACGGTGAGGTAGTAGGTGTGGGGGCCTTCGACGGTGGGGGCGAAGCGCACCTTCCAGGTGCCGGCGCCCACGGGCACCAGCTCCTCGCGGTCGTTCTTGATGCGGCGGACGTAGTTCTGGTAGTAGAAGGCGGGGACGATGGTGCGCTTGTCGCGGGGGTCGGCGAAGGTCGCGTCAATCTTCACCTGGTCGGGGTCGAAGGGGTTGGTGATGTGGCGGTTGAGGTCGAAGGTGGCCTCGAACTTCTCGTAGCGGCCCACCTCCAGGCAATTCTCGCGGAGGTTGATGACCCGTAGCGGCTCGCGCTCCGGCGCCAGCGGGTAGGCCTGCACGCGGTCCAGGTGCAGCGCGCCCCGGAACTTGTCGTCGCAGAAGAACTTCACCCCCACCTGGTTCATCCCGTGGGCCACCACGCTGTCCCACAGGCGGTGGTGGGCGCTCGGGCGCAGGTGCGGGCTCGACGGGCTGATGTCCAGGCTCACCGTGTTCCACGCCCCGCGCGCCAGCGACTGCTCGAAGAAGTGCTGGAACCACAGCCCGTCCTTGTCCTTCAGGAAGAGCATGGTCTTGATCGTCTCGGGCGCGGGGTTCCCCTTGTCGTCCTTGTCGGGGATGTAGACGTGGTAGACGATGCGGCCGACGCGGTCAATGTCGAAGTTCACGTGCCGCGAGACGGCGACGGGCCGTGGGAACGCGACGGGGATTTCGAGGGAGTAGCCGCCGTCCTTGGCCTTGGCCTGGCTGCGGACGACGCGCGCGTCGTGCGAGCTCCAGCCGTCGGTGCTGGTCTCGAAGCGCCACTGGGCCAGCGGGACCTCCTCCTCCTCGCCGCCCCCCGGCGAGCTCGGGGCGCCCTGAGCCTGTCGCAGGGCGCCCGGCGCGGCGGCCCACGCGAGGCACAGGAGGATGGGGAGGGTCTGCCGAGCCGTCACGGTCTCGCTCCGTTGTCAGCGTTTCTTCTTCGGTTTCCGCCGCGCCGCCTTCGGCCGGGCGGCCGCCTTGGGCGTGGGCTTGGGCCGCGGCTTCGGCTTGGCCCGGGCCCTGGCTCTTCTTTTCGCCCGCCGGGCCGCGGCCTCCAGCTCCGCAATGCGCGCCGGCGCCGTCTTGCACTCCTTGCGCAGCGGGCAGGGCCGGCAGTCGAAGTCCTTCTGCGTGCACACGGTGAGCGTGTGCTGCCGGAGCGCGCTGTAGATGAAGTGCGCCTCCCGGGCGGGAATCACGTCGTCCAGGCCCGCCTCGATCTCGGCCTCGGTCGCCGTCTCGCCCGCCAGGCCGAGACGCTGGATCACTCGCGCGACATCCGCGTCCACCAACACCCGGTCGTAGTGGAACACGTGGTAGAGCACCCCGGCCGCGATGGGATGGGGGATTCCCTCGATGGCCATGAACCAGTCCCGGAGCTGCTGGCGCGGGCGGCTGGCCAGGGCCTCGAAGCCGAAGTCATAGAGCTCCTCCACGGCCTTGCCCAGGATGCGCTTGAGCGCGGCCGCCTTCACCGCCGCCAGGCCGCAGGCCTCCAGCACGCCGGCCGCCTCCGTCGTCATGCTCACCCGCAACTCATTCCAGTCCACAAACTCCTCGGCCAGCTTCGCGTAGGCCTGCCGCGCCTTCGCCGGCGGCGCGTCCACCCACAGCGCCGCCGTCACCACCTGGTCCACCAGCGACTCCTTCGGGTCCGGTGGCTCGCCGAGCGGGTAGGCCTTCGCGAGGAGTGGTCGGAGGCGCTTGGTCTTGCGGATCGAGAGCTTATGGGGCATCGCTCGCACCGAATCAGCGGTTTGCGAAACGCTTCGCGGCCGCAAGGCCGCGCCGATGCATGGTACCGCTCATGGAAAGCAAAGTCAACTGCGATTTGCCCGGCCCACCGCCAGCAGCGCCACCAGGCCGAGTCCCGCAAGCCCCGCAAGCAACAGGCACACGCCGCCGAGGCCCACGCTGGGCGCCAGCACCGAGCTGACCGCCAATGCGCCCAGGCAGGAGCCGAAGAGGTCCAGGCCGTAGAGCACCCCCGCCGACCCGGCGCCCCCGGAGTGCAGGGCCGCCGCCAGCGGAAATTGCAGGCCGCCCGCGAACCCCGCCAATAGGGCCGCCAGACTGAATGCCGCCCCAGCCACCGCCGGCAACGCCGCGAACCGCACGCTCGCGCTCAACGCCAGGAACCCCAGCAGCGCCAGGGGATAGGCGCAGATGCCCACCTGCACCCACTGCATCCGGCCCCACGTGGCCCTGCCGCCGCGCACCCAGCGGCTCGACACCCAGGCCCCCAGCGCCAGGCCGAACATGAACGAGGCGACGAGCAGGCCCACATACTGGTACACGTAGCCGCAGACGACCTGGAAGCCGAGGAGGACGGTGAACTCGACGCCCATCTCGACCAGCCCGGTCGAGGCGATGGAGAAGGCCAGCGCCCCGTCGCGCCAGCGCCGTCGGGCCAGCGGCACGGCCAGCGAGATCGCCGCCACCACGCCCAGCAGCACCAGCGGGGCCACGGCCGGGTGATGGTCCAGAACCTCGAGCACGCGGCCGAGGTCGAGCGCCAAAGGCGTCGAGCCCGACTGCCGCACACGCTGCTGCGCGCTCCAGCGCTGGGCCTCGTAGTAGTAGCAGCGGGGCGACAGGTCGCGGTTCCGCTCCGCCGGCGCGTTCACCACCCGCTGAAGCCCCTCGAGCCGCCCGCCGACCAGGTCGGCCTCCCACGAGAGAGCGTCCACATACGAGGTCGCCACCCCGCGCTCCGCCATCCGCGCGTCGAGCACGCCCAGGCGATAGCCCACCACCCCCTCGCGGTTCGACGCCAGAAACGCGACCGGGGCGCCAGGGAAGACGATCACGTGCGGAAACGCCGCCGCCAGCGAGCCGTGCAGGCAGGCCAACAGCCGCCGCGACTCCTCGGGAATGTAGTCGTGTCCCCCGCTCGCGTGGAACGCGAACACCCCGCCCGGCTCCAGCACCCGCGCCACCTCGCGGAAGAACTCCACCGTGTAGAAGCGATTGGTCTGAGCCGTCGTCGGCGGCCCCACCGCCGAGAGGGCCACGTCGAACCGCTGCGATGTCCCCTTCACGAAGGCCCGGCCGTCGGCGAGCACGACCTCGACCCGTCGGTCCCGCAGGGCCTTCGCCGCCGCCGGCGGAAAGTGCCGCCGCACCATCTCCACCGCCAGCGGATCCAGCTCCACATACGTCAGGCGTTCGACCGATGGGTGCTTGAGGACCTCCTCGACGGCGCCCGGCCCTCCCCCCAGCAGCAGCACGCGCCGCGGCCCCGGGTGCTCCAGCATCGGCAGGTGCGCCACACCCTCCGCCGCGGGCGGGTCCGGGTAGCTGAACGCCAGCACGCCGTTCACATACAGCGTTCGCTGCTCGCCTTCCTTCTGCCTCGTGACCGTCACCCGGCCATACGGGGAATCGGCCGAGGCCACGACGGCCAGGGGACGCCAGTAGGCGCTGTCCATCTGGTGGAAGACGCCGGGCAGGCTGAGCCAGTGGACGAGCACGAAGGTGTAGGAGACCCCGCCCACGGCAGCGCCCGCCGCCTCCAGCAGGTACACCGTGCCCACCGTCCCTCCCGCCTCCTCCGCGGCCCGGCACGCCAGGGGGAACAAGAAGCCATTGACGAGGCAAAACGGCGCCAGGAGCGCCAGCGACGACACGAGCATCGTGCCCAAGGGGCGAATCTGCCCGATCGAGCCCCCCTCGGTCGCGCGAAGGACCACCTTCAGGCCGCGCGCGCCGACCACGGTCGCCACGAGCAGCACGGCCATCACGGCCAGCGTCGCCGCGAGCCACGTGCCCGGCCGCTTCAGCCGCCGGGTCAGCCGCCCCAGGCCCAGGCTCCCCAGCCCCGTCCAGAACAGCCACGTGCCCAGCATCGCACCGATGCACAGCTCGTTGCCGTAGAACGTCACCACCATCTCGCGCAGCACCACCACCTGCGCGACCACGCCGCAGAAGCCGATGGCGAACACCGAGACGTGTAGCGGACGCATCCGTGCCATAGTTCCGGCATCATAGCCCGCAGGGGCGTGGCCTTCAAGTGCCCCCGCCGGCGCAGGGCGCGACAGCGGATTTGCGCGCCAGAGGGTTCCCCGCCCGCCTCCACCGGGCTCGCCTCGGTGGGGCGATGATTGGGGACTGCGGGGCAGCGGGAACCCCACCCCGGCCCCTCGTCCTGGTAGTAGGGGGCGGGGCTGGGAGATAATTGCACACCTGTACAAGTGTGCAATTATCTCCCACGAGGGGAGGGAGACTGCGGGGGTGTCGTCCGCGGGTAGTCCCCAATCATCGCCCCACCGAGGAGAGCCCCGTGGATGCGTCCGAACACGATGCTTCGGGCCCGCGCAGACCCGCTACAGCACCCCCGACGCAAAGGGCAATTGACAGGCCGCATCCGCCGCCTACAATGCAGGTGTGGGGAGCACATCGGAGACCCGTGGCGCCACAGGCAAGATGCCTGTGCCACCCTCAGAGACATGGCGGTGGCACAGGCTTCCAGCCTGTGGGTGGAAGCAGCGCAGGCCTCAAGGCCAGTTCGGGGGACCCAAGATGGGCAGGACGAAGAAGCTCGCCGTCGCAGCCGTCGTAGGGGCCAATGCGTGTCTGGCTGCTGCCCAGGGCGGCACGCTCGCCGCGTGGGCGGTGGACCCGCACGTGAAGGTTTTCCGCGATGCCCCGCCGCCAGCCGAGCCGGGCGTCGTGCGGCTCCGCGCGGCCCGCAACGAGTTCGAGCCTGGGCAGATCGCCTTCCGCTCGCCGACGCCCCTCAAAGCCGTCCGCATCGAGCTTTCGCCCCTCCGCCACGCCGACGGCAAGGCCACCATCGGCGGCGACGACCTCGCCTGGAACTTCCTCGGCTTCATCCCCCTGAAGAAGAACACGCAGGACTCCGACAAGATTCGGCTCCGCGCCGCGCCCTGCGAAGTCCCCGACCCGCTCCTCGACGCCCGCACGCTCGACGTCGCGGCCGACGCCACGCAGCCTGTCTGGCTCACCGTCCGCGTGCCCAAGGACGCCTCGCCGGGCATCTATCGCGGCGAGGCGGCAGTCGCTGCCGGCGACGCCCGAGCCGCCGTGCCCGTCGAGCTGACCGTTGACCCCTTCACCCTCCCCGACGAGCGGCACCTGCTCGTGACCAACTGGTTCAACCTGAACAACATCGCCAAGGCCCACAAGGTGGAGGCCTGGTCGGACGCCTTCTGGCCCGTCCTCGAGCGCTACGCCCGCAACATGGCCGCCCACCGCCAAAACGTCGCCTACACCCCGTGGAGCCTGGTCGGCGTGGCCCGCGAGGCCGACGGCAAGCTCTCGTTCGACTACGCGCGCTTCGACCGCTACGTCGAGCTGTTCCAGCGGGCGGGCGTGGCCGACGGCATCGAGCTCACCCACGTCGCCCACTTCGGCGAGGGCGGCTGGAGCAGCAAGGAGATCGTCCTCGGCAAGGTCGGCGCCACCGACCGCAAGACGGGCAAGCGGGTCGAGCTCGGCCCCGAGGAGGGGCTGGCGCCGCTGCTCGCCGACCTCGAGAAGCACCTCGACGCCAAGGGCTGGCTCGCCAGGGCGATGATCCACGTCGCCGACGAGCCGTCGCTCAACAACCTCGCCTCCTGGCGGAAGGCGTCCGAATTCGTCCACAAGGCCGCGCCCCGCATCCGCCGCATGGACGCCATCGAGTCGGTGGACTTCAGCGGCGCCCTGGAGGTCTGGGTGCCCAAGCTCTCGCACTTCGACCGCTGGCGCGAGGCATACGAGGCCCGGCGGGCGGGCAACGAGTTCTGGTACTACATCTGCTGCCATCCCTTCGGCAACGTCTACCCCAACCGCTTCCTCGACTACCCGCTCAGCCGCGTGCGCGTCCTCCACTGGATCAACTTCGCCTGCGACCTGACGGGCTACCTGCACTGGGGCCTGAACTTCTGGGGCGACGACCCCTTCGGCCCGCCCAGCGACAGGCTCCCGCCCGGCGACACCCACGTCCTCTACCCCGGCCCCGACGGCCCGCTCAGCTCCATCCGCTGGGAGATCCAGCGCGAGAGCATCGAGGACTTCGAGTACCTCCACCTGCTCGTCGCCAAGACGGCGGAGGCGAAGAAGCGCCTCGGGCCGGCCGCCGAGTGGGTGGACCCTCGTCGCCGCGCCCTGGAGCTGTGCCGCGAGGTCGTCCCCGCCATCGCCGACACCGAGAAGGACCCCGCCCGCATCCTCGCCGTGCGGGGCGAGATCGCCGACGAGATCATCGCCCTCGACCGCGAGCCGCTGCTCCTCGCCGAAACGGAGCCGATGGCTGGCTCCACCCTCGTCCACGGCCCCATCAGCGTCGAACTGCGCGGCGTCACGCGGCCGGGCGTCTCCGTCAAGATCAACGGCACCCCCGTCGAGGTCGGCCCCGACGGCCGCTTCGCTACGCACGTCTGGCCGCGTGGCACGAAGCAGGAGGTCCGCCTCGAGGCCGAGCGCGAGGGGAAGAAGAAGGTGTCACTCCGCCGTTTCCGTGTGAGGAGAGAGTAGGGGCATGGCCCTGGCGACGAGTCCATCCACAGCAGAGGGCCAGGCGAGCGTCGCACCGCCGGACCGCCCGCGCTGGGGGTTGGCCATCGGGGTGGGCCTCGCGCTCGCGGTGGTCGTGAACCTGTACGTGTTCGCCTCCGACTACATCTACATCTCGTCGCGGCTGACGTTCGGCTACCTGCCGATGGGCGCGATGGTGCCTTTCGCGTGTTTCATCCTGTTCGTCGTGCCGCTCGTCCGCCTGCTGGCGCCCCGCCACGCCTTCCGCAAGGAGGAGCTGATCGTCATCTTCGCCATGACGCTCGTCGGCTCCGTGTTCCCCACGCTCTCGATGACAGGCTTCATCCCGTCGGTGCTCGCCACGCCCTACTACTTCGCCACGCCGGAGAACCAGTGGCAGCACCTGCTGCTGCCCCACCTGCCGACGTGGGCCTTCCCGCCCAACGAGGCGGGCGAGATGCAGTGGTTCTTCCAGGGCCTGCCGAAGGGCGAGAGCATCCCCTGGGGCGTGTGGGTGATGCCGCTCGTGTGGTGGACGATGCTCCTTGTGGGCATCGCGCTGGCGACGACGTGTCTCGCCGCCATCCTCCGCAAGCAGTGGGTCGAGCGCGAGCGCCTCGCCTTCCCCCTCGCCCAGGTGCCGCTCGACATGATTCGCCCAGGCAAGGGCCGCCTGCCCGCCTTCATGACCAGCCGCCTCTTCTGGATCGCCTTCGGCTTCGCACTCTTCGCCGTCAGTTGGAACATCATCAGCTTCTTCGACACCTCGTTCCCCACGTTTCCGATCATCCACGGCCAAAGCTTCCTGAACATCGCGCGGGGGTTCCCCAGCCTGCGGACCAATGTGAACCTCTTCGTCATCGGCTTCGCCTTCCTCACCCCGCTCGACGTGTTGATGAGCGTGTGGCTCTTCCACTTCCTGGCCATCCTCCAGGTCGGCATCCAGAACCGCCTGGGGTTGACGCTTGGCCCCACGGACATGTGGGACGGCATGACCGCCATCATCGCCTGGGAGGAGCAGGGGGCGTTCCTGGTCTTCGTGGGCCTGAGCCTCTGGATGGCGCGGGCACACCTCCGCGACGTGGTGCGGAAGGCCTGGAACCCGCGGTGCGAGGTGGACGACTCGCGGGAGCCGATGAGCTATCGCACGGCGGTGGTCGGCTTCCTGGTCGGCGCGGCGCTGGTCGCCGCGTGGCTGTCGCGGCTGGGGATGAACGGCCCGACGGTGCTGGTCTTCGGCCTCGGCTTCCTCGTGGTCTACGTGGGCGTGGGCAAGGTGGTGGCGCAGTGCGGCCTGGCCTACGTGCGGGCGCCCATGACGCCGCACACCTTCGTCTCCCACACGGTGGGCACCGACGGCATCGGCCCGGCCGGCCTCATCGCCATCGCGGCCACGTTCGCCATCTGGTGCGACAACAAGCCCGTGCTCTCGACCGCCACGATCCACGCCCATCGCGTGGCGGGCGAGCTGCGCACGCGGCCCCGCATCGTCACGGGCGCCAGCGTGCTCACGATGGCCGTGTGCTTCGTGCTGGCCATCTACCTCACGCTCACCATCTGCTACACCAAGGGCGGCGCGACCACGGGCTGCTGGGAGATCCAGGGCGGCAACATCGCCTTCTTCGGCGAATACGTCCGAAAGCTCCAGAACCCGCAGGGCACCGACTTCGCCCGCCTCCAGTGCCTGGGCCTCGGCGCGCTCGTGATGGGCGGCCTCAGCTACCTCAAGTACCGCTTCCTCTGGTGGCCCGTGCACCCGATCGGCTTCTGCTTCGCCAGCGGCTGGGCGATCTCGTCGTGCGCCTTCTCGATCTTCCTCACCTGGGTCGCCAAGGCCATCATCCTCAAGACCGGCGGCATGATCCTCTATCGCAAGGCCCGGCCGATCTTCCTTGGGCTCCTCCTCGGCTACGTCGTCGGCGTCGGCCTCTGCTTCCTCGTGGACGTCATTTGGTTCCCGTCCCACGGGCACATGATCCACCATTGGTAGGGAGTTCTCCACTGCTGCCTTCCTCTCGTCCTCGTCGTCGAGCCGCCCGCCCCGCGATCCTCGCGGCGCTGGCCCTGCTCATCGCCTGCCCCGGCTGCCACCCCGACAAGGAAGGAGATGCGATCGTGCAACCTGTGCCTGAGGCCAAGGTCAAGGTGAAGGCCCGGCCCTACATTCCCGAGCCCGAGCCGGTGAAGACCAGCGTCCTCGTCGGCGCGCACCACTGCCCGCTCTGGGAGGCCGATAAGCCGCAGATGTGGGCGAACATCGTGAAGCACCCCGAGCGCACCCCCGCCCTCGGCTTCTACTCGCAGGAGAACCCCGAGGTCTCCGACTGGGAGACCAAGTGGGCCGTCGAGCACGGCGTCTCCTTCTTCGTCTACTGCTGGTACCGCGCGAGCCAGGGCGGGCCGGTCGAGATGCGCTTCGGCTCCGCCATCCACGACGCGCTCTTCAAATCGCGGTTCGTGGACAAGCTCAAGTTCACCATCATGTGGGAAAACCAGTCCCGCGGGAAGGCCGGCGTCGCCGACGAGGCCGACCTGATGACCAACCTCCTCCCCTTCTGGATCGAGAACTACTTCAAGCACCCGAGCTATCTGAAGCTCGACAACAAGCCGCTCCTCTTCATCTACCGCCCCGAGTTCCTCATCCAGGACCTCGGCGGCGAGGCGAACGTGGCGAAGGCCTTCGACAAGATGCGCCAGGCCTGCCGCGAGGCCGGCTTCGACGGGTTGTACGTCCTCGGCGAGTATCGCGGCCTCGACCCCAACCACCTGAAGCTGATGAAACGCCTCGGCCTCGACTACACCTTCGCCTACTGCTGGCACGTGCAGAACAACCCCACGCCCCCGCAGGCCATCGCGGCGCAGATGAACAACATCCGCCGCACGCAGGAACTCGGAGTCCTGCCCCAGGTCGTCACCGTGTCGCAGGGCTGGAGCGGCTGGCGCGACGAGGGGAGCATCTGGACCATTCCGCCCGCCGACTACGAGACGCTGCTGCGCAAGGCCAAGGACTTCATCGCCATGCTGCCCGCGAACGAGCTGGGCAGCCGCCTGCTGCTCCTCGACAACTGGAACGAGTGGGGCGAGGGCCACTTCATCGCCCCCTACCGCCAATACGGCTTCGGCTACCTCGATGCCGTGCGAAAGGTTTTTTCCCCCGACGCCCCCGAGCCGCACACCGACCTCGTGCCCGAGGACATCGGCCTCGGCCCCTACGACACGGCCTACAAGGCGCACGTGCGGCGCGAGACCGAATTGCAGGAGCTGGCCGCGAAGAAGGCCGAGAAGTCCGGCGTCAGCAAGGAGGGGCTGATCGGCTGGTGGGCCTTCGACCAGGAGGCGGACAGCCCCGTCGCCTTCGACTCCTCGGGCAACCGCCTCGGCGGCACCCTTCGCAACGCCACCCGCGCCCCAGGCATTGACGGCAATGCCCTCGTGTGCGGCGGCGGCTGCGTCGTCGTCGGGAGCAGCCCCCTCCTCTCGCCCACGACCGCTCTCACCATCGAGTGCTGGGTGAAGACCGATGAGGCGGGGCAGACCGACAAGTGGTTCCTCAACCGCATCTACGGCGGCGACGTGGCGAGCGGCTACCGCATGGGCCTCTCGGGCGGCAAGCCCTCCTTCGGGCTGCCCCTGACCAACTGGAGCCATCACCTCATCGCGGCCGAGCCGCTGCCCACGGGCCGCTGGGTGCACCTGGCCGGCACCTTCGACGGCGAGGTGATGCGCCTCTACGTGGACGGCGAGGAGGGGGGCACGCTCGAGCGCCCCGGCCCCGTGAAGGCCAACGCATTCCACCTGTGCCTGGGCAGCTACGAGGTCGGCCACAAGGCCCACTTCACCGGCCTGCTCGACGAGGTGCGGCTCTACGGCCGGGCGCTGCCGGCCGACGAGGTCCGCGAGCACCACCGCAAGCTCGCCGACCGGGCGGGGGCGGGCAACGTCCGATAACCCAGATCTCACCCAGAGGCCGTACAAGGCGTCCGGCGATCGAGAACGTCGGCGAGGCCCCGTTTCCGCAAGTTACTCTGAATACTACACTTCCGCCTCCGGCCGGCGCTACTGCGAGGCTCATAGGTCTCCCAGGTCATAGCGCCTCTCCGGATCGCGTCCCAGGCCCCTTTCTGTGCGTTTTTTGCTGGAGATGTAACACACTGCAATATATACGCTTACGCAGCATGAAACGCTTGGCGAGCGGGGGCGGCAGAACCCGCACCGGGAAGCCATCCTGCCGTCCCTTCGGGACTGGACTTATTCTGGCACCCGAGTCCGGCGGCTGAAGCCGCCGGCTACGTCCTGACGTGCCTTCGGCACGAAGGCGGCAGTGCGTGGTTCTTGTGCACTTCTCTGGCCCATCCGACCCGAGCGGTCATCCGCGCGGCTCTCGACACGTGTCTCGCCCGCCGGGCGCTCACCCGTGCGCCACGGGGGGTGAGCGCCTAGCTGGGGGTGGCGGAGCAAGTGGCATGACAGCCCTAAAAGCCCAACCCACTGAAGGTTACAGCCAGTGGAGAGTCCCACGCCGCCGGCTAGTTGCGCTAGGCGCTCACGTGTGCGCAATGGGGGGTGAGCGCCTAGTGCGGGGCGTGCGGGCTACTTCTCGCCGATGCAGTAGAGGTGCTGCTCGCCGCGAATGTAGATGCGGTTGCCGTCGAAAACGGGCGGGCCGTTGGCGAGAATCTCCTGCGGCGCCCAGGGCCAGCCGCGGTCCACAACGGTCTCGATGCGGTTGACGGCCACGGGCTTCCAGGCCGGCCCCTGCTCGAGGACGGCGCACATCCCCTGGTTGTCAATCACGTAGATGTGCTTGCCGCCGAGCGTGGCGCTGGCCCCGACGCCGATGGCGTTGTAGGTGTGGAACTCGTCGAAGCCGGCGTCGTGCTTGTAGAGCGGCTTGTTGGTCTTCAGGTCGAGGGCGTAGAAGACGCCGTACTGGTCAATGCCGTAGAAGGTGTCGCCAATGATCAGGGGCGAGCCGGCGGTGAAGCGGTCGAGCCATTCGCCGTTGGGGCGGCGGTGGTTGGCGCCGACCTCGAGATGGCGCTCCTTGGGCTTCCACGCGTCGCCCGCGACCCCCGAGAAGTCCTCGACCAGCAACCCGCCGATCCCGGACCAGGAGAGGTAGAAGGTGTCGCCGAGGAAGACGCCCGGCGCCCAGCCCGTGTCGTTCGGGATGATGTGGGGGTTGGCCCAGAGCAGCTTGCCGTCGGAGACGCGGTAGAACTGCCCGCGGAAGGTCGTGACGATGTCGGTGCCTCGGATTCGCGCGGGGAGGAGCGCGGCGATGCCGCCGGCCTTCGGGTCGCTCCAGGCGACCTCGCCGGTCGCCGCGTCGAGCCCGTAGAGGCCGTTGAAGATGACGACGAGCTTGCCGCCGATAAGCGCGGGCGAGCACGAGTAACTGATCTCCTTCGGCACGTCGAGGCGGCGAATCCACTTGCGGGTGCCGTCGAGGTCGTAGCAGGCGACGACGCCGAAGCCCGTGAAGGCCCAGACGTGCTTGCCGTCGCTCACCGGCGTGGTGGTGAAGCCGACGATGCCGAAGTGGCCGGAGAGGTGGCCCTCGAGGCGCATGTGGTACTTCTTCTTGTCCACCTCGAGCAGCAGGTCGCGCATCTGGCGGCGGATTTCGAGGCCCTTCTCGTAGTCTGCCGTCGCGAGCTGTTCGGCGAGGGGGGCGAGCTTGTCCTTGAAGACGGGGCTGGCCGCGCGGTCGGCCTCGGTCGTGGCCTCGTAGATGCTGTTGAAGCGGCGCCAGAGCACCTTGCCCGTGGCCTTGTCGAGGCAGAGCAGCTCGTCGGGCTCGGCGGGGGTGAAGATGCGGTCGCCGACCACGATGGGGCAGGCATTCGTCCGCTCGGGCATCTCCGTCATCCAGACGATGTTCTTCTCCTCGTACGGCGTCGGCTCGGCGTCCATGAGGATGGGGGCGAACCAGAGGGCGCGGCCGTTCGGCCCCGTGTAGCTGCACATCTTGGCGAGCAGTTGGTTCCAGCCCTGCTTGAGGTCGAGCACCACGCGGGGCGAGCGGTTGTGGACGAAGGCGAGACTCTGGCGGCTGATGCCGTAGTGGCTGCCGTAGCCCATCGTCATCTTGGGCGCACAGTGGACCTGTTCGCCGTTGAACCAGAGCTTGAGGCCGTAGATGTGGTCCACGGTGAGCGACACCTTGCCGGCGCGCTCGGCGTGAATGTAGGTGTGGGCGTAGGCCACGTGGTTGGGCTTGTAGTCGAGCGCCTTCGCGAGGTCCACGCAATCAATGTCCACCTTGCCCCAGCGCTCGTAGTCGGGGGTGCGGACGATTTCGAGGCGCTTCCAAGCGAGTTCGCCCACCTTGTCGCCCTCGGCGGGCGCGAGCTTCGACTCGCCGGGGATTTGCTCCTTATCGAAGTCGTTCACCGAGTGGGTCACGGGCAAGAGGCCGATGACGAGCCAGTCGCGGAGGAATCCGTGCGACGTGGTGATGGGCGTGGTGCCCTTGGCGGCGCCCGCGGCCGGCTTGGCGGCCTGACAGCTCAGGCCCGCCACCACGCCCTTCGCGATGCGGCCCCATTCTGTGGGAGGATTCGCCTCGGGGTAGAGCCCCGTCCAGTTCCCCCGCCAGCCATAGGTCTTCGGCGCCTCGCCGGCGAGAGCGGCGGACACGCCAAGCAGCGACAGGGCGACGCTTCGGGCGACAAGCCTTGACATCAGCAACGCGCTCCTCGATTCTGGCCAATCGAACCCATCGGAGGACCAATCATGCAGCGACATCAGGATATGGCACGACGAGCGTTCCTGCAAACGGCGTTCGGCGCGGGCGAGGGTGACCGCTGTGCGGCGCTACGGCCGCGTGTTCCAGACCGGCAGCCAGCAGCGCTCGGAGTTCGCCGGCCGCTTCCGCTTCGCCGCCTCAGAGGCGCCGGCGTTCCACGTCTACGGCCAGAGTAGTAACAGGAGCGACATGCCGTCGGGCTGCTTGTGCAGAACTCAACAGTGCTTCAGTGGCAGGAAGTCCGGCAGCATGTTCGTGTCCACAATCCAGAAGCGCTCGGCGGCGGCGGGGCGCTCGCGCTGGAGGCGCTCGGCCTCGGCCAGGAAGTCGTCCTTCGTGCGGCGGAAGAGGGTGTGCTGCGAGACCTGTGTGGCCCGCGCCTCGGCACCCTTGTGCGCGTAGCCCGTCGTGTCGAAGACCACGGTCGGCAGCGGCAGGTTGCAGCCTTTGTAGTAGTAGACGTGCGGCGTGCGCCACGGGGCGCCCAGCTCGGCCGCGACCGGCTCGCCCGCGTGCCACGTGGCCTGCACGCTCACCGTGTGCGTGGCCAGGTGGTCGCCGTGGCGGTCGTGCGGGCCGTGGGTGAAGACGGCGTGCGGCCTCGCCTCGCGCACGATGCGGATGCAGTCCTTGAGCGTGGCCTTGGTGAGGGCGAGGGCCATGTCCTCGACGTCGAGTATCCAGCGGCGGGTGACGCCGAGCACCTTGTCGGCCTCGGCCGCCTCGCCGCGGCGCATCTCGACGATGGTGTCGCGCCACTCAGGACGCGGATAGCCCTCGTTGCCGTTCGTCATCGTGGCGAGGTAGACCTCCACCCCCTGATCGGCCAGCTTCGCCATTGTGCCGGCCATGCTGAACTCGTCGTCGGGGTGTGCGCCGAAGACCAGGATACGCTCGTAATCCATCGCAGGCTCCCTTTCGAGGACACGGATAGCCTCACCGCCTCCCGCATACTCTACCAGGGTTACCCGGCGTGTCAACCTCGCTTCGGATGGGTGCGTGTAATCTCCTTCGGTCGGAAAAGCCAGTTGCGCGATACTATCGCGGGCACCCCCAATCCCGCAGCTGACCCAACGCCCGCAGGGCGTGGCGGAGTAAAGCCCACGGCGATGCTTTGGGAGCCGTGGGTAAG
>DATKZY010000196.1:0-20089 GCA_035527715.1 Planctomycetota bacterium
CAACGGCTGGCGGGCGCCCAAGGAAGACGACTTCTCGCTCGCCGGCAAAGTCGAGATCAAGGACGGCTCGCTCATCCTCCGCGAGGGCGTGCCCTTCACCGGCATCGCGTGGGAAGACGCCTTCCCGAAGGAGGACTTCGAGATCGCCTACGAGGCGAAGCGGTCGAACGGCATCGACATCTTCTGCGGCTGCACGGTGCCGGTGGGCGACGAGCACGTCACCTTCGTCTGTGGCGGCTGGGGCGACAGCGTCGTCGGCCTCTCCAGCATCGACGACCGCAACGCCAGCGACAACGAGTTCACCAAGGTTATGAGCTTCAAGAACGACCAGTGGTATTCCATGCGCCTGCGGGTAACGAAGGAAAAGATCGAGGCCTGGATCGACGACACCCAGGTCATCGACTGCAAGCGCGAGGGCCACAAGTTCAGCATCTACCCCGAGCTCAACCCCTGCCGCCCCGTCGGCTTCTTCAGTTGGTCCACCGAGGGCACCCTGCGCAACATCGACATGAAGCGGCTGAAGGCCGAGAAGTGAGGGCGCTCGCGCCCAGCACCGCGCCCTATTGAGATTGAGGACGAGGCAGAGCAAGAGCGAAAATGAGAATTGGTATTTGAAGATTTGGCACCGGCTCCCACCGGCTCCCGGCTCTATTATCGCGACGAGCGCTCCGGGCGGTTGCGATACACACCAGCACGGCTCTTCTCTAGCATGCCGCGGGGTACGGCGTCAAGACCAAAATCGTCAACCTAAAGGGAAATCGTGGGATTTGGGCAACACGCCCGAAAGACCTGACCCCATAGCCTGCCATAGCCTGTGCCATTGCCTGGTGAAGCTCTTCCGCGAAATCCCCCTTGTCATCCCGAGCCTGTCGAGGGACCTTTCGAGGGGGTGAACCAGCGCGACAAGGGTAGCCGGTGCGATCAGCGTGTCGCCCTGAAAGGTTCCTCGACCCGTCCGACTTCGCTCAGGGCAGGCTTCGGCCGCCCGGGGCGGCCTTCGCTCGGAATGACAGGGGAGGGAACGGCGGCCCGGATGTGGTGGCGAGCACCGCGGGCCAATCCCCCCCTTGCCCAACCGCCCTCTTTCTGCTTTCATATCCGTGCCATCGGTGTCATCCGTGGTTGGGGTCCGCTCTTCGGCCTCGAGGAAGGGCTCAACCACGGATAGCACGGATGGGCACGGATGGTGAGAGGGCCAGCAACCGGGCTTCCGACCCCGGCACCTTGTCTTCTCTTGTTCGTGCGGATTCGTGTCAATTCGTGGCCAGTCCGGTTCTTTGTTCTCTGCCCTCGTGCCGGCGCACGCCAGGAGGATTCAGCGTGGAACGCTACCCGATCCTCACCCGCCTTGTCTTCGCCCTTCTCACCCTTTCTGTGGCCTGTGCGGAGGATGCGATGTTTCCCTTCGTCATCTCGTACGACGCGCCGGACAACGTGACCAATGTGTCGAAGTGGCTGGATGCGCCCGCGGGCAAGAACGGCTTCGTGCGGGCGAAGGACGGCCATTTCGTCACCGACGCCGGCCCCATCCGCTTCTGGGCGACGAATTTCTGCTTCGAGGCCTGCTTCCCGCCCCACGAGGTGGCCGAACGCGTGGCCGCACGCCTCGCACGCCTCGGCATCAACTGCGTGCGAATGCACCATATGGACAACCATTCGATCTGGGGCAAGAGCCCGAACAAGACGATCATTGACCCCGAGAAGCTCGAACGCCTCGACTATCTGATCCACCAGCTCAAGCTGCACGGGGTCTACACGAACCTGAATCTCCACGTCTCGCGCTGGCTCGACGACAAGGAGGGCTTCCCCCACCGCAACCAGCGGCCGAACTACGACAAGGGCCTCGACAACTTCGAGCCGCGGATGATCGAGCTTCAGCAGAAATACGCCCGCGACCTGCTCACCCATGAGAATCCCTACACCAAGACCGCCTACGTGGCCGAGCCGGCCATCGCGTTCGTCGAGATCAACAACGAGAACGCGCTGTTCGCCCAATGGGGCTGGGGCGGACTCGACCGGTTGCCCGATCCCTATGCGGCGACGTTCAGAACGCTGTGGAACACCTGGCTCCGCAAGAAGTACGGCACGACCGAGGCGCTGGCGAAGTCGTGGAACGTCGGCTCGCAGGCCCTCGGCGACGAGATGCTGACGAACGGCGACTTCGCGGCGCGCATCGGCGAGCCGTGGGTTCTCGAGCTGGCCGGCCCGGCCAAGGCCGCCTGGTCGGTCGTGCCCGACGGCCCGAACGGCAAGCCGTTTCTCCGCGTGGCCATCGAGAAGATGGGCGAGCAGGCCTGGATTCCCCAATTCGTCCACGCCGGCCTCGACGTCAAGGAGGACCAGGTCTACACCCTCACGTTCCAGGTCCGGGCCGACAAGCGGCGGAGCTTCGCCGTGAACTGCATGATGGCGCACGAGCCGTGGAAGCACCTCGGCTTCCACGCCAACGTGGACGCCGGCCCCGAGTGGACGCCGGTCCGCCTCGCCTTCCTCCCCAGCGCCGACGAGCCGAACGCGCGCATCAGCTTCACGAACCTGGCGCCGGGCACGCTCGACCTCGCGGCCGTGTCGCTGCGGCCCGGCGGCATCGTGGGCCTCGAGCCGGAGCAGAAGCTCGACGACGACACCGTGCCCGTCGTCCAGCACGGCCAGCTCACCGTCACCGCCGCGGCGCGGAACGACTTCGTGGACTTCCTGTGGGACACGGAGCGCGACTACTGGTGGGGGATGAACCGCTTCCTGAAGGACGAGCTGAAGTTGCAGGCCCTGGTGGCCGGCACCCAGCTCGGCTACAGCCCGACCCACATCCAGGCGGGGCTGGACTACTGCGACGGCCACTCCTACTGGCAGCATCCGCACTTTCCGGGGAGGCCGTGGGACGGGGCGAACTGGACGGTGAACAACATCGCGTTGGTCAACAGCCCGGCAGGGACGCTGGGCGACCTGGCGTCGCGGCGGGTCGGCGGCAAGCCCTACACCGTGAGCGAGTACAACCATCCCACACCCATCCAGTATGCCGCCGAGGGCCTGCCGATGATCGCCGCCGTCGGCGCGTTCCAGGGCTGGGACGCCATTTACTCGTTCGCCTACTGCCACAACGATCGCTTCGAGCCTCGGCGGGTGGACAGCTTTTTCGACATCAAGGGCGACCCGGCCAAGCTGGCCCACTCGATCGCCTGCGCCGCCATCTTCCTGCGGGGCAACGTGAAGCCGGCCATCGGGCCGCCCTTCGCCTGCATGTCGCAGAAGGCCGAGCGGGAACAGCTCCGTCGCTCGCTCAATGCCTGGGGCCTGAAGACAGGCCACGACGAGCGATATGCGCTCCTCCGCTGGGTAGGGATCGCGCTGGGCGATGTTCCCCTGCCTATGAAACCCGTGCCGCCCATCCCCGCGGACACGAAGGTGCTGGCGTCCCAGACAGGGGAGATTCGCTGGGATGTTTCGGAGAAGGGGGCGGGATATTTCACCGTGAGCGCGCCGCGGGCGAAGGTCTTCACGGGCTTCGTGCGGGGGCGGACGTTTGACCTGGGCGGCGGGGTGACGCTTGCCATTGGCAAGACGGCGCTCGACTGGGCGACGGTGACGATGACGTGCATCGAGGGCGAGGGCTTCAACAGGCCGGGCCGCATCCTCATCGCCGCGACGGGCGACATCCACAACAAGGGCGCCCAGCTCCGCGACCTCGGCGGCAATCGCGTGACGCTCAGCAACCAGTGGGGCGAGGAGCCCGTGATGTGCGAGGGCGTGCCTGCCGAGATCGTCCTGCCTGCCGCGCCCGACCGCGCGAAGCTCTATCCGCTCGACGAATCGGGCAACCGCCGCGAGGCCGTGGCCGTCGCGGCCCGCGACGGCAAGGCCCTCCTCAAGCTCGGCCCGGAGCACAAGACGATCTGGTACGAGGTCGAGGTGCGGTAGGCCCTAGGGAAGGGGGCCTGCCTACGGGAAGAGGGGAAGGAATCGGCGAAGACCGGGGTCATCGCTTTGCAACCCCGTGGAGGTAGTGGTCGTGGTTGCGGGCCATGTCGGGGGGGAGCCCCTTGGAGATGCCGATCACGTCGCGAAGGCGGTCAGCCAGCGTGCGCGGCCGCTCGGCCCCGGCGGGCTCAACCCGCACTTCGAGCCCCTCGGGCAGGTTTGCCGCGTCGTCGAGCACGATTGCGCCGTTCTTGACGTGTCCCGTATAGATCATGTGGCACCCCTTACATTGCTGCCTCAAGCTCCTGTCGGGCCTCTCATATGATACCCAATCCCTGCTCGGAAGGCAACGGCGGATGGTGGATGCTATCGAATGCGGTCAGCGCCGTCGGTGAGCCAGTCGAGGGGGAAGCGGGCGAAGGTGATCTTCTCGTAGGCGCCGCGGTCGCCGCGCTCGTAGAGGCAGCCGATGGTCATGTCGGGCAGGACGGTGAGGCACGAGTAGGCCGACGGGCCGGGGTTGATGGTCTTCGCCACAGGCCACGTCCTGCCCTCGTCGTAGCTGAGGCGGACGGTCATGTTCACGCGGCTCGCGCTCGCGGGGTTCGAGAAGAGCAGCCGATTCTTCCCGTGCGTCTCGGCGAGGGTGTAACGCAGGAAGCTGGCCTGACAGACCGGCTCGACGAGGGCCTCGTCGAGGGCGGGGGGCGCCCACGTGAGGCCGCCGTCGTTGCTCGTCGAGACGGCGCGGCGGTGCTTGCCGGCGTAGGAGCGCATGTTCATCATCAGCGTGCCGTCGGCCAGCTCGGCGACCTGGCACTCGTTCACCTTGTCGGTGATCGTGCCGCCGAGCTTCCAGGTGGCGCCGTGGTCGTCGCTGTAGATGACGTGGGAGCCGTAGGGGTGCTTCTTGGGGTCGCTGTGGTCGGAGTTGTCGCAGGGGATCACCATTCGGCCGCTCTTGAGCTGGATGCCCACGCCCGGCCCGGTGGCGTACCAGCGCCAGTGCGGCTTGCGGGTCGTGTCGCTGATGTTCACGGGCTCCGACCAGGTGAGGCCGTCGTCGGTGCTCTTGGTGAGCCACACGGTGCGCGGCTCGGAGGTCGTGCCCTTCATGATGTGGCCTTCCGGCTCGTCGCTGCGGTTGCGCGTGAGCGGCATCCAGATGGTGCCGGTCGAGCGGTCCACGACGGGGCAGGGGTTGCCGATGACGTGCGGGCCGTGGTCGGCGACGACCTGCATCTTGCCCCACGTCTTCCCGCCGTCGGTCGAGCGCTTGAGCACGATGTCAATGTCGCCCGTGTCGCTGGAGCTTTTCTTGCGCCCCTCGCAGAAGGCGAGGATCGTGCCCTTCGGCGTCACGATGACCGCCGGGATGCGATAGGTGTGGTAGCCGTCGGTGCCACTCGTGAAGACCTCCACCTGGCCTTCGAGGGGCTTGGGGGGATCGGTCAGGTTGCCTTCGGCCGCGAACTCGCTGATCTGCATCGTGCTCCTCCAGGGACGGAAACCGAAGCTGACATCGCCCGTTGGCTTGAAGGGCGTTCTGTGGGCCTCCTTGCCGTCAATCAGGAAGACGATCTCGTCGCCCTTGCGGATCGCCTCGAAGAGGAAGGGCTTGCCCTCGGCGAGGAAGCCGGCGTTGGGCTTGAGCATCCGCGCGGAGCCGCCGAGGAGGGGGCCTTCGACGAAGAACTGGCCGCCGCGGCCGTCGAAGCCGAAGTGGCTGTGGCCTTCGAGGACGAACGAGGCCGCGCTGCTCTTGAGGCCCGAGATGGCCAGGCGCGCCTTCACGTGGAAGTCGCCTGGACCAAGAGCCTTGCCGGCGTAGAGGAAGTTGCTGACGCCGCCGCATTCGAGGGCGCCCTCGGCCTGCTTCCACTTCGCCCCGACCTCGCGGACGAGTTTCGCCGCGCCCTTCTCGACGAACGCCACCTCGCCGCCCGCCATTGCGGGCAAGAGAGCTGCCGCCACGAGCCACATCCGCACCATATGCGCCTCCATATCATGATCATGCCGGCGGCTCAAGGCCGTCCGGCAGGTTCTCGAGGTCGTCCAGGTCCTTGTGCCGGCCGCTGGCCTGCTCTCTGGCTCTCAGATGCTTTGGGGTGATCGGGCTCGCCGCGAAGTCCTCAACACGACTGGCGTTGAACGACCTCAAGAGTTCTCTGAAGTCGGGCGGTAGATGGGTCGTAGCCATAGACGATCTGCCGCATGGTCTCCAGGGCCTCGAGGCGCTCCTGCGGGGTCCGCGAGAGCCAGTACTCCCGTTCGTCCGACTCGGCGGAGAGCGGCCTCACGGAGAACGCAGACTTGTCCATTCGCAGCGAGTCAATTCTCGACATGCCTGTATGCTATCACGAACGCCTCGGCGGGTAAAGGGCCGAGGAACTTGCTCAAGTCACTGCTTGGCGCGGAGCGTGAGCAGGGTCAGGCCCTCCATCGAACGGCCCGCGCGCGGGAAGGCCAGGCTCGCGACGTAGCCGACGACGAACGACACGACGACGCCAACCGCGCCGTAGAGGTAGAAGTGGATCGCCGTGCAGCGCCACGCGAGGGTCGAGAGGGTGGCCCCCGCCGCCGCTCCGATCAGGGCGCCGGGGCCATTCGCCCGCCGGGTGAAGATGCCGAGAGCGAACACCCCCGCCAGCGCGCCGCCGAGCAGCCCGAGCATCGAGGTGAAGAAGAACCACAGGTGCTGGATGTCCAGGCTCGCGAGGAACAAGGCCGCGCCCGTGCCGAGCGCGCCCAGGATGCCCGTGAGCCAGCGGGCGAGGTTCAGGCAGCGGCGGTCGTCGGCGCTCGGCTTGAAGCGGCGATAGAAGTCGGTCACCACCGCCGTCGCGATGCTGTTCATCGAGCTGTCGAGGGTGGACATCGCGGCGGCGAACACGCCCGCGATGACGAGCCCCGACACGCCGGCCGGAAGCTCGCGGGCGATGAACGATGCGAAGATCGCGTTGTTCTCTTGCGCGGGGTCGAGCAGCCAGGGCTGGCTCTTGTAGAAGACGTAGAGGGCCGTGCCGATGCCGAAGAACAGCAGCGACGCGGGAACCGAGAGGACGGCATTCGTCCAGATCGAGCGCGCCGCGGCCTTCTCGTCGCGCGTCGTCAGGTAGCGCTGCACGACCGCCTGGTCGGTGGTGTAGGGCACGAGCACGCCGAGGAAGTTGCCGAGCACCACGACCCACACGGCCATCGTCGTGTGGTCCCACGTCCAGTTGGCGAGATGAAACTTGTGGTCGGCCGCGCCCTGGGCCACGAGGCCGAGCAGGCCGCCCTCGGTGCCCGCCGCCATCACGCCGAGGCAGACCACGGCCCCGCCCATCAGCACGAAGACCTGGAGCACATCGGTCCAGATCACCGCCTCGATGCCGCCGAGCACGGTGTAGAAGGTCGCCAGCACGCCCATGATGAGGATGGCAGCAGTGACGCTGATGCCGCTCACCGCCGACAGTGCCAGCGCGGGCAGCAGCACGACGATCCCCATGCGCCCAAGCTGGTAGAGGATGAACGACACGCTGCCGAAGAGCCGCACCGCCAGGTTGAACCGCTTCTCGAGATACTCGTAGGCCGTCGTGACGTTCAGCCGCCGGAAAAACGGCAGGTAGAAGAAGACGACCACGGGTGCGATGAGCACGATGCAAATGTTGGCGAGGAACGGCACCCAGTCGGTCGCGAAGACGGCCGCGGGGATCGAGAGGAAGGTGATGGCGCTGAGCTGCGTGCCGAAAATGCTCAGCCCCGCCGCCCACCACGGCACGCGGCGGCCCGCGAGGAAGAAGTCGTCCGTGGTCTTCTCCCGCCGCGAGAAGTAGACGCCCATTCCCACCAGGGCGACGAGATACATGATGAGCGCCGCATAGTCGAGGGCCTGGAAATGCGTCTTGCGCTCCGCCGCCCTGGCGATGAGGACCTTGGGCGTGCGGGTGCCGGGCCGCACCTCGCCGCTGGGGAGCACGATGCCGCCCTGCCAGCGCACCGGCGGTGTGGTGACCTGGCTCAAGGGCAGCTCGCCCACCTTCGTCCACGTGTCCGTGATCGTGTGGTAGGCCAGGATGTCGCGGGAGAAGCCGGGATGCTTGTCCTTCAGCTCCTGGACGCGTGTGGCGTTCGCCCCGTCGTCGCCGCCGAAGACGAGGATGTGCGACTGCCCGCTGGCAATGGCGGGCGCGGCCACCACGGGCCGCGGCACGTCGGCGATTCGCCGCCACGTCCTCGCCTTCGGGCTGTAGGCGTAGCCGTCGGTGAGATACGTGCGGGCCGGTTTGCCCTCGGCGTCGGGCGCGAGCTTTGCGCCGCTGATGACGTAGACCTGCGTCTCGTAGCCATTGCCCTGCGCGGCGACGACGGGCAGGATGCGCCCCGGCCCTGGCCAGGGCTCAAGCTCCTGCCACTTCCATTCCTTCTCGGGCTTCGAGAGGTCGAGCGCCCAGAGGTTCTTCAGCGCCTCCGTCGCGGTCGGCGAGTCCTGGCCGCCCGCCACGTAGATCGTGTCGCCGATCAGCGCCGCGCTCATCATCGCGCACGGCTTGGGGAGAGAGGGGAGGGGAAGGCTGGCTTCGGTGGCCTGCGCCCCGGGCTGCGACGCGCGGAGCACCTCTGCGTAGCACCGGTCCGCGTCGCAGCCGCCGATGCAGAGGAGGCCGCCTTTCCACGTGATCGAGGCCCCATACGCCAACGGGCGGGCTAGGCGGGTGAGCCCAAGCCATTTCTTCGCTTTCGGGTCGAGGGCGAAGACCGTGTCGGTCCAGACCTTCTTCCCCCCCTCGAAGAGCGGGGTGGGGAAGTGGGCCCCGCCGGCGACGATGAGCGCGCCGCCGCTGACCCCGGCGAACGGCCCGCCGAAGCCGAGGGGCTCGGGCAGGGGAGGCAGCTCCTCCCAGGTGAGAATCTGCTTCGGCGGCGGCTCGCCCTCGCCGCCGAGGGCGGCCGAACACGCGAGCAGCAAGGCGCACAACGCCAATTGCAACGTCTTCATGCGCGGACCTCCTCAGGCACGCGGTAGCCAGACGGTCATCGCGCCGGCCTCACGGTTGTCCCACAGGCAGTAGGGGATGGCGCGGAACCTGGCGGGGCGGAGGGAGAGGGCGGCCGCGGGCCGGTAGAGCTTGCCCTTCCAGCCGCCTTGCGTGGGGGCCAGGCCCTGGCCCTCGATGACGACGACCCCGCCGGTAGGGGCGGCCCTGCGTGGCCGCCCAGGGCAGCCACATAGGGCTGCCCCTACGCGGTCGAAACGGGCGGTCAGCTTCGCCTTGTCGGGCAACAGGATCGAGCGGACGGGGGCCGCGTTGTCGCATTGCTCGAGGCAGTAGACGAGCGGGCCGCGGCGGAGGGCCACCTTGCCCGCGTCCTGGGCCACACGCGGGTGCGCGGCGACGCGCTCGATGGGCATAGCGAGCGATAGCTCCACGCGGTCGCCGTTCGCCCACGTGCGGCTGATCCGTGCGTAGCCCTTCACGATGCGGTGCCCCACCGCCTTGCCGTCGACCCGCAGCGTGTGCTTGCGGCACCAGCCGGGGATGCGGAGGAAGAGGTCGAACTTCGAGGGCTGCTGGATGCCGACCGTGAGCTTCACGTCGCCGTTCCACGGATAGGCCGTCTCCTGCCGCAGCGTGACGCGCTGGCCGCCGACCTCTGCCGCTCCCTCGCCGGCGACGTAGAGGTGGACGTAGAGGCCGTCGGGGGCCGCCGAGTAGATGTAGCTGCCGAGCGACGCGACGAGGCGGGCGATGTTCGGCGGGCAGCAGGCACACCCAAACCACTCCTGGCGATGGTGGCCGCCGTTCGAGGCCAGCGGATTCACGTAGAAGAACTTCGTGCCCGCGAGGTCCACGCCCGAGAGCACGCCGTTGTAGAGGGCCTGCTCCATCGCGTCGGCGTACTTGGCGTCGGCCTCGATCTGGAGCATGCGATGTGCGAAGAACACGAGGCCGATGGCGGCACACGTCTCGGCGTAGGCGGCCTCGTTGGGCAGCTCGTAGTCGCCCGTGAACTTCTCGCCCCAGTGGGATGAGCCGACGCCGCCGGTGAGGAACATCTTGCGCTCGGCGGTGCTGGCCCAGAGTTTCTTACACGCGGCGAGCAGGGCCTCGTCGCCCGTCTCGGCCGCGACGTCGGCCATGCCGCTGTAGAGGTACATCGCGCGGACGGAGTGGCCAACCGCCTCGTCCTGCTCGCGGACGGGTTTGTGGGCCTGGTTGTACTCGTACGTGCGAGCCCAGTACTTCTTCGGGTCGTCGCCGCGGGCGACGGCTTCCTCGTCGTAGTAGTGCGGCTGCTGGCCGCGCTGGTCAATGAAGTACTTGCTCAGCTTCAGGTAGCGTTCGTTGCCCGTGGCGTGGTAGAGCTTGATGAGGGCCAGCTCGATTTCCTCGTGGCCGGGGTAGCCCTTCTTCTTGCCGCGCTCGGGGCCGAAGGTGCGGCCGATGTGGTCGGCGTAGCGGCACAGGGCGTCGAGCAGCACGCGATTGCCCGTGGCCTGGAAGTGGGCGACCGCGCCCTCCATCAGGTGCCCCGCGCAGTACAGCTCGTGCGCGTCGCGGAGATTGCTCCAGCGTTTCTCGGGCTCGACGACGGTGAAGTGGACGTTGAGGTAGCCATCGGCCTGCTGGGCGCTGGCCACGAGCGCCGCCGTGTCGTCCACCAGCTTCTGGAGTTCGGGGTCGGGGTGGGTGGCGAGGCTGTAGCCGGCCGCCTCGATCCACTTGGCGATATCGGAGTCCCAGAAGTGGTGGGGCGGGTTGTCCTGGCCCGGCTTCCAGCCGAGCTTGAGGGAATCGAGGCGTCCCGTCTCCTTCAACTGCTTGTACTGGTGTCGGATGCCGGCCGTGCGATTCGTCTCCTGTCTCGGCGCCCAGAACGTGTCGGCGATCTTCACGTCGGCGAGCGCCAAGGGTCGAAGCTGACGACTTGGTTTCGGCATTCGGCTCTCTTTTCAATGTGACCTCCCGCAGGTTCCAATACCTGCGGGAGGTTGGTTGTTCCCGCCCTCAGTCCCACGCATAGCACCTTAGTTCGTCCCTGAAGCGCATGTCCTGCATCTCGTCGTTGACCAGGGCCTCATAGTCCTCGGCATTGCCCACGAACTCGCGGATGAAGGCTTGGTCCCTCAATGTTCCGTAGCGAAGCCCCATCCAATCTCGATAGTTCGAGTAGGGCCAGTCCTCGGGCTTCTGCACGAGCCCCGCCTTGACGGGATTAAGGTGAATGTAGCGGCACAGGTGGATGAGGTAGGCCTCGCGGTCAATCTCGACGTGTCGGAATCGCCCCTCAAACAGCGTCCCGCTTCGGCCCTCCTGCCGGTTGACGGCCTGGACGTACGCGTTGAAGACCACATTGACGAATCGTGAGAGCGGGGTCTCGGAGTCCTGGCGAAGGAGGAAGTGGTAGTGGTTCGGCATCAGGCAGTAGGCGATCACCGCGGCTCCATAGCGCGTCTGACAGCGCTTGATCAAGCGAAGGCAGTGCTCGTAGTTGTCCGGGGCGAAGAAGAGGAGGCCGCGGTCGGCGCCACGATTGTGGACGTGGTAATAGCCACCGCGGTGGAAGACCTCCTTCCGATGGGGCACGTCTGGTCTCCGAGTCTAACCTCCCGCAGGTATTGGAACCTGCGGGAGGTGTGGGTCACGGATTGCCCTTCACGATCAGTTCCTTCACGGGTGTTCCGTCGGACCAGTTGCCCATGAAGCGTTGCTCCGGCGTGTTGCCTAGGGCGTGTTCCTTGTGCTTGCCGTGGAAGGCGAAGTCGGTCAGGGCGTCGAAGAGCTTCCAGTAGGCGTAGTAGTCGAGGGCGTTGCAGCCCTGGCCCATGAGCATCAGGCCGGGGTTCAGCGGCGAGCAGGGGCTGATGTGGTCGGCCACGAGCGGCGGCTCGCCGTGGCGGTCGGTCTGCACGATGATGAAGTCCTTGCGGTCGGCGGGGATCTGCGGCGTGCTCTTGAAGACGTCCTTCGCCGTCAGGTCGCCGACCACGCGGTCGTCGGTGCCGACCACGACGAGGAGGAGCGTGTCGGCGGGAATCTTCCCGTAGCCGGCGGGGGCGAAGAAGGCGGGCCGGGCGTTGCTCAGGCCGCGCCCGGGCTGGACGATCATCAGGGCCTTCGGCTTCGGCAGCTTCTCGGCGGCGGCCAGGGCCGCCATGTCGGTCGAGATCGCCCCGCCCGCCGAGTGGCCCACGAAGGCCACCCGCTCGAGGTCGGGCGCCACGTGGCCCGGCTTCCCCAACTCGGCCAAGGCGTTCTTCACGGCGCCGATGGCGTTCCGCGTGAACTGCCAGGTCGGCGTGAACATGCCCGCCTGGTAG
Source organism: Planctomycetota bacterium (assembly GCA_035527715.1). Lineage (GTDB taxonomy): Bacteria > Planctomycetota > PUPC01 > DSUN01 > DSUN01 > DSUN01. Next base: position 12,221 of record DATKZY010000196.1, read on the forward strand.
CGCGGGAAGACCACGACGTTCCCCCGCCGCACGATGTGGTGAAGCCAGCCGAGGTAGACCGCCGGCTGCATCACAATCCAGCCGTGATTGAAGACGACCAGGGGCGCCGACCTCGGCGTCGGCTCGGCCGGCTCGAGGATCCAGAACTGCTCGGCCCCTTTCCCATACACGCTGCTCACCACCTTCGCGTGCGGGTAGTCCGAGCCGCCCGGCCCGGACCGTGGCTGCTCGGGCGGCCTGGGCGCCTGCCCGGCCAGGGCCGCGGAAACCAGCGCGGCGGCGAGGGTGCAGCATGCGCTTCTCATGGCAGACGAGAGAGTACCGGGAGAGGCGAGGGAAGTCAAGAAGGGGTTGGCCGCCAAGCGCTGGGGGCGGGGCTCACTTCGCCCATCCCCTCCCGACGCTCAGGCGTAGCCCCCGAAGGGGGTGACCCCAGCCGTAGCCCAAGGCGACCGCGTTCGCGGGCAGCAAGACTCCGGCTATCTGGGCAAAGACCAAGGCGGGGGCGCCTGGTCAAGGTGATCAAGATGATCACGCGCGCGCATAGGGGGGTGAGCATCTTGGGGGAGTGGGGCGCACATGCGGGAAGGTCGCCATAAGCCTAAGTTTGGCAATGACATGTGGCTCACTCGCCCTGTCGCCCCATGGCCGCTTCAAGGTGATCAGGCCGCCCCGCGACCAAGGGGTTGATCATCTTGAACGTGCGAGTGGAGAACGGTGGCACAGGCGTCCCGCCTGTGGAGCACACAGGCAGGAACCTGCACTGGGCTTGCCGAAGGGTGCCTGTGCCGCCGGAATCCCCCCCTCAGGACCCTCTCCTGGCTCTGGGCCGTGGTGCGCAGGAACACCTCAGCAGGTGCCACCCTCAAGCGAACGCTTGAGGGTGCCGAGGCGTCTCCCACGACGCACCGGCGTGGGATATGCTGGTGGCACGGAAAAAGACACCCCACGGAAAAAGACACCCGCTGTCTTTTTCTGAGTGAATCCTATAACCACTTGCTATTGCGTGTCTTATGATGTCTATGTGCAAAAAGACAGCGGGTGTCTTTTTCGGCGACGAGGCTCGGCCCCCACCCCGCACCCGCGTGGGGGATGTTGATGTCCCAACTGGCGGAACGGGGAAACGGGTGTATAATGCTGGTGTGGGGGCATGAGGGTCGGACGCAAGGCGCTCGAAGGAGGGTGGGGCCATGAAGACAACTCGGAGCTTCGGGAGGACTCACGCCAACAGCCGGAGGCGAGGCGCATCGCTTGGAAGTGTCCTCATCACCGCCGCCCTCGTTGGTACCCTCCTCCTGTTGGGCCTCCTCCTGCTGCCTACCATCATGGTCCACACTGTCCACAGCCCTTACAGCGCATGTTTGGCCAACCTGCGGCAGATGGGGCAGGCAATGACGAGCTACTACAAGGACTTCGACTCGTGGATGGTCTGCGGCGGGAATCGGGCGGGGGAGCACGACGAGCCGCCACTCGCCCCGCCGGGGAACACGGATCCGGACTTCCCCTACTGGTACGAGGCCCTGGCTCCCTACATCAACTACACTGCCACGCACGCCAATGCCCGGAAGTCCTACGCTCAGCGAGAGGGGAAGGAGCCGAATCGGGACCAGGTGGCGGAAGAGATGGCCCGGCTGTGCATGCTGTTCACCTGCCCGGCGAGGAATCGAGCAACGATCGGCTATGGCTACAACTACGCCGCGCCGTACGGCGTGGATGCCATCTACAAGGAGGAGCCCGACCTTCCCAGGCCGTGGGACAAGCCAGGCCCCGTGCCCGTCCTTTGGTATGGCCAAAGCGTCCATTTCGGTGTCTTGAGAAACCCGTCGGAGCAGATCGCCGTGTGCGACGCGGGGCTGGTGACGAACGATGCGGAGTTGAAGACGCCGCCCGAAGAGTGGCGAGAGAGCGACGCGGCGAACGTCACGGGCTACGTCCGCTTCCCGCTGTGCGAGGCGTACAAGCAGAGCGCCAGGTACCGCAGCGAAAAGGCTTGGCGGCCGGTGCCGCGTCCCCGCGGCAGGGCTGCCTGCCTCTACTTCGACGGCCGGGCCATGCCGCACAACATCCGCGAGATCGTGGACCACCCCTGGGGCGACCGCCGCTGCCTGTTCGATAATGTGGCAAGCCCGTAGGCACGTGCCCGCTTTCCTGTCACGCGTCACGTTTCCCCCTCCTTGATTTGGCCTGCGAAGCGGCGTAGAATGATGCAGCGGCGGAGGCCGAACCGTCCCCTCCCTGGCGTGGAGATGTCGCCGTGGCAGAGCAGACCGTGAAGTGCCCGCGCTGCGGGCAGATGGTCGGCGTGCCCACGAGCGGGGAGAAGGTGCGGTGCCCGGGCTGCGGCCAGAAGTTCCGCTACGAGACGTCGCAGGCCCCGACCTCCTCGCCCGCCCCTGCCCCCGCCCCCACGCCCATCGCTCCCGAGCCGCCCGAGGAGAAGCCGGCCGAGCCACCACCTGAACCGCCGAGCGCTCCCCCCGACGATCTCCCGCCGCCCCTGCCCGTGGCGCGCGACGTCCGCTGCCCCGACTGCGGGCGGACCGTGCAGGTGCCCCTGACGGGCGAAAAGGTGTACTGTTCGTGCGGGCGGAAGTTCCGGGTCGAGGAGCCAACCCCGCCGCCCGAGCGGCCGGTGCCCGAGGACCTGGACGCCCCGTTGCCGGTGCTGCCGGAGCTGCTTCTGGGCCGCGAGGCCCGCTGCCCCGCGTGCGGGCGGACGATGCAGGTGTCGGCCACGGCGGAGAAGGTGCGGTGCCCCTGCGGCCACAAGTTCTGGCTCGATGGGTCGGCGGGCGACTCCGCGGACCGCGACGCGCCGACGGAGGCCCCGCTGCCGGTGGAGATGTTGGGCGACGAGGCGCCGACCCCGCCGCCCATGCCCGCGCAGGCCGCCGCCCCGGCGACGAAGGAGGTCACCTGCCCCGACTGCGGGAAGGCTGTCCAGGTGCCCCTCAGCGGCGAAAAGGTCTATTGCGCCTGCGGCCGCAAGTTCCGCTACGAGGCGCCGGCCGCGAAGCCTGCCGAGCGCGAGAGGCCGGCCGAAGAGCCGTTGGCCGTCGAGGCCCTGGGCGACGAGGTGCCCACGCCCCCGCCTTCTGCTGCGAACCAGGTGAAGTGCCCCCGCTGCGGCGGCACCGTGATGGTGCCCACCTCGGGCGAGAAGGTGCGGTGCCCGGGTTGCGGGCAGAAGTTCCGCTTCGAGGCCCCCGCTGCGCCGCCTTCGCGCCCCGCGGACGCCGAGCTGCCGGGCATCGCCTTGCCGGGCGCGGTGCTGGAGGCGGCCGCCGCGGCCGCGCCGCCCACCGCCACGCCCGCCGCCGCCGAGGAACTGCGCTCCCTGTGGCAGGCCATCCGCCAAACCGTCCACCGCTCCTACGAGGGCGCCCGCGCCACCGACGAGGATCGCGTGAGCTTCCGGCAGCAAGCCGACCGCGCAACCGTCCTCGCCAGCGTCTTCCTTGGCTCCCCCGGGCCGGCGAGCAGCGCGGGCCACGTGTTCGCGACCCTGGTGCTGCCCGAGATGGCCCTCGACGAGATTCTCGGCCTGTCGCTCGAGGACTACCGGCACCTCGACGAGACGATGGACGACGTGGAACACCTGCTGGCCGCGCGCCTGCCGGGGGCGGCGCCCGCGCCGCCGGCGCCCGTGTTCCCACGGCCCGTGGCGCCCGCCGCCGCGCCCGCGGCGGCGCCGGCCCCGCGCCGGCGCGGCCTCACGACTTTCGAGGCCGCCGCGGCCATCCTCTCGGTCGCCGCACTCGCCGCCGCCATCATCTTCTTCCCCGAGATCAAGGACCTCGCCGCCCGCCTCCAGTCGAGGGGCGACCGCAAGGTCACGACCGCCCTGAACGGGGAGCCCGGGGTGGACACGCGAATTGTCCCGGTCCCCGAGCCGCCGAAGGTGGCCACCCGCGTCCGCCCGCCGCGGAACAAGACGGGCCCCACGCTGAAGGTGACGACCACGATCCCCGCCGTCAAGATACCCGACTTCCAGCCACCCACGCCGAAGCCGGACACCTCGATCCCCGTCCCGCCGGAGAAGGACAAGCCCGAGCCCCCCGAGCCGGAGCCGCCGCTGCCGAAGGACAAGGCGGAGCCGCCCGAGCCGGAGTCGCCTTGGGCCAAACTGGGCCCCGGCGCGCACCGCCTGTTCAGCGGCACGGACCTGAAGGACTGGGCGCAGTCGGGCGCCTGGGCGGTGCGCGGCGGCGAGGCCCACTGCCGCGCGGCCGCGGGGCCCGTGGCGGCGGCGGTGGCGGGCAACCCCGACTGGCGCGACTACGTGGTGCAGGTGCGCGCCCGGATCGTGCGCGCCGACCGCATGACCCGCGAGGGCGAGTACTACCTGGTGATCCTGCGCTACCAGGACGCGCAGAACTTCTACTGCGTGCGTTTCCCGATCGAGGGCATCTACGAGATCGGCTACTACCGCAACGGCGCCTTCCACGAGGTCGGCCGCGCCCGCCACGGCCTCGGCTCGCGCTTCAACCAGTGGCACGAGGTCGAGATCGCCATCCGCGGCAACCAGATCGCCGTGGTGATTGACAACATCCGCACCGGCGCCCCGCCCTGGAGCCTCCGCGGCCTCGAGCGCGGGCCCCTCGGCGTCGGCGTCACCGGCGGCGAGGCCGCCTTCGAGGACGTCCGGGTCCGAGTCGAACGATAAGAGATTGCCCGCGAAACACGCGAAACGACGCGAAAGCGAGACCGGCTTGAAATCGGAAATCGAGACCCTCGACGCCCACTGCCACTGCGGGCGGCAGGACTTCCCGCCGCCCCAGGACTACGAGACCATCGCCGCCCTCCACCGCGCGGCGGGGGTGGACGCGAGCTGGATGTTCCCGCCCGTCTACGAGGTCTACGATCGCCACGACCCCTCCTTCACCGACACGCCCGAGTGGCAGGCCCGGCGGCGCCGCGCCCACGACTACCTGCTCGGCCTCAGCCGCGAGCCGCTCGCCCCGAAGGTCTTCCCCTTCTTCTTCGTGTGGAACGACTTCGACCTGGCGGGCCTGACGGCGGAGTATCGCGGCATCAAGTGGCACCGCCACCCCGACGAGCCGGTCTACCACTACGACGACCCGCGCTGCCGCGCGCTCCTGGCCGTCATCACCGAGCGGCGGCTGCCCGTCGTCCTCGAGGAATCGTTCGACAACACCATGCGGTTCCTCGACGAGCTGGCGCCCGAGGCCGTCGTGGTCATTCCCCACTGCGGCTACCTGAACGGCGGCTTCCTGCGGCTCCACGGGCTGGGCGTGTGGAAGCGGCCGAACGTCTACGCCGACTCCAGCGCCGCGCCGTCGCACGACCCGCACGTGCTGCGGGAGTTCCTGGGCGCTTACGGCCCGGAGAAGCTCCTCTACGGCTCGGACTACCCGTTCGACGACCCGGGCTTCTGCCTCGAGGCCATCCGCGCCCTGGGCCTCCCGCCCGCCGACGAGGCCCTGATCGTGGCGGGCAACGCCCTCCGCCTCGCCGGCGCAAACAGCGCTTGACAGCCACGGGGCGTTGGAGTACAAGACTAGCCGATTGACTGAGGCGCCCCCCTCACTCGATAGGAGACGCGGCGATGGACTGGTTGCTCTACGGGCAGTTGAGCTTGATGATGTTCCTGGAGTTCGCGGTCTGGGGCGCGTGGGCGCCCGTGCTGGCCGCGTATCTGCTCGGGGACCTGAAGCTCAGCGGCAAGCAGACGGGTTGGGTGTACGCGATGCTGTGGTTGGCGTGCATCGTGTCGCCGTTCATCGGGGGCCAGCTCGCGGACCGGTACCTCGCGACGCAATGGTTCCTGGCCGCGGTGAGCATCCTGGGCGGCGTTCTGCTGCTCCTGGCGGCCCGGCAGCGGAGCTACAAGGGGCTGCTCGTGCTGATGGGGGCCTATAGCCTTCTCTACGCTCCCACGATCCCGCTGGTCTTCTCCCTGATGATGACGCACGCCTCGGCCGACCAGGTCGGGTACATCCGCGTGTGGGGCACCATCGGCTGGATCGTCGCCGGGTTCATCCTGGCCTTCTGGCGGCGGACGCGGAAGGAGCCAGCCAAGACGTCCGATTGCCTCACCCTGGCCGGCATCCTGTCGCTCCTGATGGGGGTGCTGTGCCTGTTCCTGCCCCACACGCCGCCCGCCAAGTCGGCCGACCCGATGGCCTTCCTCAAGGCCTTCGAGATGCTCAAGAACCCCCAGTTCCTCGTCTTCCTCATCATCTCCTTCGTCGTGACGACCGAGCTCCAGTTCTACTACGTGCCCACGGCGCAGTTCCTGGAGGACATCGGGATCAAGAACAAGAACGTGCCGGCGGTGATGACGGTGGCGCAGATGGCCGAGATCCTGGCCATGGTGCTCGCGCTCGGCTGGGCGGTCACGCACCTGGGCTTCCACTGGACGCTGGCCATCGGGGTGATTGCGTGGCCGGCCCGCTACGTGATCTTCGCCCTGATGAAGCCCGTGTGGCTCGTCGTCGGCTCGCTGGCCTTTCACGGGATCGGGTACACGTTCTTCATCACGGCCGGGCAGATGTATGTGGACAGCGTGGCGCCGCCGGACATCAAGGCGTCCGCTCAGGCGCTCGTCACGGTGGCCACCCTGGGCCTTGGGAACTTCCTCGGCACGCAGTTCACGGGCGTGATTATGGACTTCTTCAAGTTCGAGGGGAAGTTCCGTTGGCGCCCGATCTTCCTGGTGCCATGCATTCTGACCGTGGCCTGCGCCATCGCCTTCCTGGCGCTATTCAAGGGCTAGGCAGGAACATGCGGAGGGGATGAATGGATGGGTGGATGAGTGGATGGGTGTCAGACATTCATCCAATCATCCATCCCTCCATTCATCCAATCTCAACGATGCCCGAGCCTTCGACGGGGACGCAGGGCTCGATCTGCGGCTCGCGGCCGGCAGGCTCGTAGTAGCCGCGAGTCATGGCCTCGCGGAGGGGGGCCGTCGCGTCGTCGCGGCACAGGACCATGATGCAGCCGCCAAGGCCCGCTCCCGCAAGCTGCGCGCCCACCACGCCGTCTACCCTCAGCGCGATGCCCACCATCGAATCCAGCTCGGGCGTCGAGCAGGCGTAGCTCCCGGGAACCATCATCAGGCGGCTCGCGCCCCGCTCGCAGGCAGCGATGGCAGCATCGAGGTCCGCGTCGGACACGTCGAGCGGGACCGGCTGGCGCTCGCCTGCCGCGTCGAGGCGGCTCACGCGGTCGCCATCGTGCGAGAGGGTCATCAGGCGGCCGAAGCCCTCGACGTCGCCCCGCTCGAGGAGCTGCGCGCAGTCGCGGCTCCGCAGGCACTCGGCGATGCCGAAGAGGCACACGCCACGGACGCGATAGCCGTCGGGCGGCTCGTTGTGGCTGAGGAAGAGCTGTTCGAGGCGGGCGGTGTCCTGGCCGGCCAGCTGGCGGAGCATCTCGGAGCGGCCAATGCGATTGGGGAGGCCCTGGACGAGACGCAGGATGTCGGCCTCGGCGCACTCCAGGGTCTCGGTGTTCACGTCGCGGAGGTACTCGATGCGGTCGGCCTTGCCGGGAAGGAGCTTGCGGAGGAAGAGGCAGCCGGCCTCGTAGGCGGCGATGCACTGGTTGAAGGTGTCGCGGGCGTTGGCCGCCTTCCTGGCCTGGATGCCCGAGGCGCACACGACGACGCGATAGCCCTCGGGGAAGGGCAGGATGCTCTCGACCTCGAAGGGATAGAAGCGCACGTGGGCGATGGCGCCGCGGCGCGAGAGCTTGATGGCCGCGTGGTCGCCCGAGCCGCCGCGGGTGCCGACGAACCACTCGCCCTCGCCGCAGAGGTTGACGAACTGCTGGGGGTTGACGGCGAGGCCGTTGAGCTCGACGATGGCCTCGGCGGCGGCGACGACCATGGCCGACGACGAG
>DATKZY010000197.1:0-3344 GCA_035527715.1 Planctomycetota bacterium
TGTGCCCCGAGGCCCTCGACCTCTATCTCACCTACCAGTACGTCCCCGCGCCCCTCACCATCTTCGACGGCATCCGCAAGCTCCCGCCTGCCCACTACCTCGTCGCGTCAAAGGACGGCACCCGCATCGAGCGGTATTGGGACCTGCCGGCCGTTGTGGGCGGGGCGTCCCTGCCCCGCGTGCCTGACGCCCCCGCCTCGGCCGCCGACTTGCGCGACCTGCTCGACGCGGCGGTGAAGAGGCGCCTCGTCAGCGACGTGCCCCTTGGAGCCTTCCTCAGCGGCGGCATTGACTCCTCCATCGTCGTCGGCCTCATGGCCCGCCACATGCGCGAGCCGGTCAAGACCTTCTCCATCGGCTTCGGGCAACCGAAGTACGACGAGCTGAGCTACGCCCGCCTGGCGGCCGAGCGCTTCAAGACCGACCACCGCGAGTTCGTCGTCCAGCCCGAGGCAATCGAGATCCTGCCCCTCCTCGTCCGCCACTACGGCGAGCCGTTCGCGGATTCGTCGGCCATCCCGACCTACTACCTCTCGCAGAAGACGCGGGAGCACGTGACCGTGGCGCTGTCGGGCGACGGGGGCGACGAGGGCTTCGGCGGCTACGAGCGCTACGCGGCCATGGCCCTCGGCGCCCGTTACGACGCCCTGCCGCGCCCGCTGCGGAGCGCCGTCGGCGGCCTGGCCCGCACCCTGTTCGGCGGCCTCTCGACCGCCGAGCCGAAGAGCCGCGGCCGCCGCATCCGCCGATTCGTCGAGGGACTCTCCCGCACGCAGGTCGAACGCTACGTCGAGTGGATCGCCTACTTCAAGCGGGCAGACAAAACAGGACTCTACACCGACGGCTTCGCTGCCCGGCTGGGCGGCCATGACGCGGCGAGCTATCTCGCCGACGAGTTCGCCAAGGCCGTTCCCATTGTGGGCGGGGCGTCTCTGCCCCGCGAGTCCGATGTCGTCTTCGCCACAAGCCGCGTGGACGCCGCGACCTATCTGCCCAACGACATCCTCGTGAAGGTGGACATTGCGAGCATGGCCAACTCGCTCGAGGTCCGCTCACCCTTCCTCGACCCCGACGTGATCGGCTTCGGGCTCTCGCTGCCGACGAAGCTCAAGATGGGCAGGCTGGGCACGTCCACCAAGAAGCTCCTTCGGGCCGCCTTCGCCGACCTGTTGCCCCCCGGAATCCGCACGCGGGGCAAGATGGGCTTCGGCGTGCCCATCGCCCACTGGCTGCGCGGCGAGCTGCGCGACTACGCCCGCAGCATCCTGCTTTCGCCCGAGTGCCTCGGCCGCGGCTACTTCCGCGAGGAGATCGTCCGCCGCCTCGTCGAGGAGCACGCCGCCTCCCGCGCCGACCACGCCGACCGCCTCTGGGCCCTCCTCAACCTCGAGCTGTGGCACCGCGAGTTCCTCCCGTAGCAGCCGCTGCCGGCTTGACTCCGGCTGCCCGCGCCCATAAGCTATGCCGCCACACTGAGGAGAAGCAGCCTTGAGGATCATCGCCGACGAGAACATCCCCTTCGTCCGCGAGGCATGCGCCACGCTGGGCGACGTGACGCTCGTCGCGGGACGCGACGTAACGCGCGAAACGCTCCGCGACGCCGACCTGTTCTTCTGCCGTTCGGTGACGAAGATCAACCGCGCCCTGCTCGAAGGCTCGCGCGTGCGCTTCGTCGGCACGGCGACGATCGGCTTCGACCACGTGGACATCGCCTACCTGCGGCAGGCCGGCATCACCTTCGCCAGCGCGCCCGGCTCGAACGCCAACTCGGTCGCGGAGTACATTGTCGCCGCGATGCTCGTGCTGGCCCGCCGCGGCGGCTTCGAGCTGGAGGGGCGGACGCTGGGCGTCGTGGGCGTGGGCAACGTGGGCAGCCGCGTGGTCGCGAAGGCCGAGGCCCTCGGCATGCGGGTCCTCCAGAACGACCCACCCCTCGCGCGCCAGACGGCCGACCCGCGCTTCCTGCCCCTCGACGCCCTGCTCGATGCCGACTTCCTCACCTTCCACGTGCCGCTCTCGAGGGAAGGCGCGGATGCGACCTATCACATGGTTGACCGCGCGCTCCTTGGCCACATGAAGCCGTCGGCGTATCTGCTCAACAGCTCGCGGGGACCGGTGGTGGACGAGGCGGCGTTGAAGGCCGCACTCGCCGAGCGGCGCATCGCGGGCGCCGTGCTCGACGTCTGGGAGACCGAGCCATCCTTCGACCCCGCCCTGCTGGCGATGGCCGCCATCGGCACGCCGCACATCGCAGGCTACTCCTTCGATGGGAAGGTCGCGGCCACCGAGATGATCTACCGCGCCGCGTGTCAGACCATCGGCGTCGAGCCCACGTGGGACCCTGCCGCGATCATGCCCCCGCCCGGGCACCCACGCCTCGAGATCGCGTGCGCCGGGCGGCCCGATGAAGACGTGTTGCGCGAGGCCGTGCTCACGATCTACGACGTCGAGGCCGACGACCGCAACCTGCGCCAGTCGCCCCAGCCGCCCGCGGAGCGGGGCGCGTACTTCGACCGCCTGCGCAAGGTCTACCCCGAGCGGCGCGAATTCCAGAACACCGCCCTCATTCTCCACGGAGCCAGCGACCGGCTGAAAGCCAAGCTGGCCGGCCTGGGGTTCTGCATCGCGGGCGAGCGAAGAGGAGAACTCTGCTGAGGGTTCGGGCGCGGTTCTGGCATAGCGCGCGGGTTGCGGCCACGGCGCTCCTCGTCGGCCCAGTGTCGCATCGGCGTGCGGGTTGACGCGCCAGGCGGAAAGTGGTATCGTTGAGGCGAGACGGGCTTCATTTCGGCAGTCACCAAGAGGCAGGAGCGTCGCATGCTGTCCACGACGCTGGATGATGCGCGGCTGAGACAGATTGTCAAGGAAGCCGTCGTGGAACTGCTCCAGGAACGCCGTGGCCTGATGCACGACCTGGTTGCACAGGCCATCGAGGACGTTGCTCTGAGCAGGGCCATCGAGGAGGGCGAGAAGACCGAGAGGGTCAGCCGCGAAGCCGTTTTCAAGGCGCTGGAAGGCGAGTCGTGAAGACGGACTTCCGCCAGAGCTTCCTTGACGATGTGAACGACGTCAGCGACAGGAACCTGCGACGGCGGGTGAAGGACATCATCGTCCGTGTCGAGGAGGCGCCGAGCCTGCACGATGTGCCCAACCTGAAGAAGCTGCACGGAAGCAAGGGTCATTATCGAATCCGGATAGGCAATCACCGCGTTGGCATTTCCCTACGCGGAGACACCGTGGTCTTCGTGCGGTTCCTGCCGAGAAGAGACATCTACCGTTACTTCCCGTAGGAGCAGCGATGGCGGCGGAAGGTGGCCTGCAGAGCGCGCGGCACAGCGCCGGCC
>DATKZY010000198.1:0-26663 GCA_035527715.1 Planctomycetota bacterium
CTTACCCACGGCTCCCAAAGCATCGCCGTGGGCTTTACTCCGCCACGCCCTGCGGGCGTTGGGTCAGCTGCGGGATTGGGGGTGCCCGCGATAGTATCGCGCAACTGGCTTTTCCGACCGAAGGAGATTACACGCACCCCGTCGGCCTGTCGGTCTTGACACCCCGCCGGCTTTCCAGTATCGTGGCGGGGCGTGGAGACCCGGGTCGTCAGGAGTGTGCCGTAGCTATGGGCGCGATGAGTTCGTTCCTGCGCCGCTTCCGGGCCGTGTGGGGCCGGCGCGAGCCACCCTATCCTGTGGACGGCCAGCTCCACTTGCGCCGCATGACTCCCCGCGACGTCGCCAGGGTGGCGGCCATCGAAACCGCGTCGTTCACCGGCCCCTGGCGCGCGAATTCCTACGCGCGGGCCCTGGCCGACGCCCATCACAATTTCTTCGTGGCCGAGCTCGACGGCCGCCTCGTCGGCTACACCGGCCTCTGGGTCGAGGGGAACCAGGCGCACATTGCCAAGCTCGCCGTCCACGAGGACCATCGCCGCCGCAGCATCGGCACCGCGCTGCTCCAGCACCTGCTCGACCACGCCCGCCGCCTCGGCTTGGCCGAGGCCTACCTCGAAGTCCGCCGCGGCAACCTCGCCGCCCAGAGCCTCTACCGCCGCATCGGCTTCCGCTTCGAGCGAGTCCAGGCCAACGCCTATCCCGACGACGGCGAGGACGCGCTGGTCTTCGTCCTCCGTGGCCTGCTCGATGTCAAGCCAGGCCCCTGACCCTGCACCGGAGAGCCCATGGAACGCACGCTCGTGTTGATCAAGCCCGACGCGGTGCAGCGGCGCCTCGTCGGCCGCATCCTGGCCCGCTTCGAGGCCAAGGGGCTTCAGCTCGTGGCCCTCAAGCTGATCCGGATCAGCGAGGACCTGGCCCGCCGGCACTACGCGCCGCACGAGGGCAAGCCCTTCTACGAGCCGCTCATCCGCTTCGTGACCGGCGGCCCCACTGTGGCCCTCGTCCTCGAGGGCAAGCGAGCCGTCGAGGTCGTCCGCCGCATGATGGGGCCCACCTTCGGCCCCGACGCCCCGCCCGGGACGATTCGCGGCGACCTCGCCGTCAGCAACCGCTTCAACCTCGTCCACGGCTCCGACAGCCCCGCGAGCGCCGAGAAGGAGATCGCCCTGTTCTTCGCGCCCTCGGAGCTCGTCGCGTGGCGGCCCGACGACGTCGCGCAAATCTACGACTTCAGCGAAGGAGGGCAACCCGTATGAGCTTCCCCGTCGCACGGCCGCGGCGGCTGCGCCGCACCGAGGCCATCCGCCGCCTCGTCCGCGAGACCCGGCTCGCCGCCGAACAGCTCGTCCTGCCCCTCTTCGTGCGGCCGGGCCAAGGCGTCCGCAAGCCCATCGCCTCCATGCCAGGCAACTTCCAGCTCTCCGTGGACGAGTTGGTCAAGGAGTGCCGCGAGGCCGCCGCGCTCGGCATCCCCGCCGTGCTGCTCTTCGGCATCCCGTCGAGCAAGGACCCCGTCGGCTCGGAAGCCTACGCCCCCGACGGCATCGTGCAGCGGGCCTGCCGCGCCATCAAGGCCGAGCTGCCCGACCTCCTGGTCGCGACCGACGTGTGTCTGTGCGAGTACACCAGCCACGGCCACTGCGGCGTGCTCAAGGGCCAGGAGGTGGACAACGACGCGACGCTCGAGCTGCTCGCCCGCATGGCCCTCTCCCACGCCCAGGCGGGGGCCGACATTGTGGCCCCGAGCGACATGATGGACGGCCGCGTGGGCGCCATCCGCTCCGCCCTCGACGCCGCCGGCCTCGAGCACGTGCCCATCATGGCCTACTCGGCGAAATACGCCTCGGCCTTCTACGGCCCGTTCCGCGACGCCGCCGAGTCGCCCCCCCAGTTCGGCGACCGCCGCGGCTACCAGATGGACCCCGCGAACGGCGACGAGGCGCTCCGCGAGGTGGCGCTCGACATCGCCGAGGGCGCCGACATCGTGATGGTGAAGCCCGCCCTGCCGTACCTCGACATCATCTGGCGCGTGAAGCAGCGCTTCGGCGTGCCCGTGGCCGCCTACAACGTCAGCGGCGAGTTCGCGATGGTCAAGGCCGCGGCGGCCAACGGCTGGCTCGACGAGCGCCGCGTCGCCACCGAAGTCCTCACCGCCATCCGCCGCGCCGGCGCCGACATCCTCATCACCTACCACGCCAAGGACCTCGCCCGCTGGCTGGCCGAGTAGGCCGCGGAGAAAGCCCGTGCACCGCGCTCTGCCCCTCGCTCTCCTCGTCGCGGCCGCCTCGGCGCACGCGGCGGCTCCCGCGCCTGCGCGCAAGCCGTCGCTCGAACAGGCCCTCGCCGAGCTGAAGGTCCCGCCCCCGTGGCTCGACGCCGTCCCGCTCGCCGTCGCACCCTCAACGCCCTGGAACAAGGCATGGGACCGCATCGAGGTCCTGCTCATGACTGCCGACCCCGCCGACCGGCGCAAGGCCGTGAAGCTGGCCTACGTGTACCAGACCGACGGCAGGGCGCGGGAGGGCTACCCCGCCGCCGTGTACTTTCTGGCCGGCGAGACCGCCTGGGCGCTCGTCGAGCACAGGAAGCTCGCGGACAAGAACGCCGTGGCCTGGATGCGGCTGGCCTCGTGCTACCTCCACTTCGGCGAGCACGGGCAGGCGCTCGCGGCGCTCGACGAGGCGCTCAAGCACCTGCCCGATCCGCCCTGGCGCCCGTTCCAGGAGGCCCAGGTGTTCGAGGCCCGTGGCGACGTGTTGGCCGGCCAGGGCGACCGCGCCGGCGCCAGGGCCGCCTACCAGCGGGCCGCCCGCCTCTACGAGGCGATTCCCCCAAAGCCGCCGCTCCAGCTCCCCGCGTCGCGCGCCGCCGCGCGCGTGGCAAGCAAGGCCGACATGCTCGACCGCGACGCCCTCAAGTCCGCCCGACTGCGCGAAGGCACGTTCGCCGCCACAGTCTTCGGCTACTCCGACAACATCCGAGCGACCGTCACCGTGCGCGACGGCAGGATTGCGGATGTGAAGCTCGACCACCGTGAGAAGGCCGACCTGGGCGCCCGCACGATCCTGCCCGAGCGCATCGTGCGGGAGCAGCGGGCCGATGTAGACGCCATCACCGGCGCCACCGTCACGTCCCAGGCGATCATGAGCGCCGTCTTCCAGGCGCTCAAGCAGGCGGCCGGCCTGTGAGCGTGGCTCAGCGGCCGCGCCGTGGCTGCACCGAGGGTGCGACGTGATCCGCATCAAGCCCCATCACTTCATTGACATCGTGGCCGACATCGGCCGCGGGCAGACCGCCTGGCAGCCGCACCCCTACGGCCACGCGGTCCACACCGTCGCCGCGGCCATCCTGGCCGACCCCGACGTGATGCTGGAGATGGAGCTGGGCGCCGACGACATCTGCGCGCCCTGCACCCACAACGTCGGCGGCCTGTGCGACGACGTGATTGACACCTCGTTTCGCCCCGCCGCGCCGAAATCGAAGCGCGAGTGGAACCTGCTGATTGACCGCCGCTGGTGCGAGCGCCTCGTCCTCGCCCAGGGCGACCGCCTGACCGCCCGCCAGTTCGGCGAGCGCCTCCGCGACCGCATGGGCGACATCACCGACATCTACCGCGAGATCCCCCCCGAGCGCACCGCCGCCCGCGCCCGCGACATCAGGGGCGGCCTCGCACACTGGCTGTGATGACGCGGGAGTTCCGACTACTCAACCACCCGCCGGTGCACGCACGGGGGGCAGCGGTTCTCGGGGTCGTAGACCACGACGCCGCGCACGCAGGTGAGGCGCACCGTGAGGCGCTCGTCGAAGGCCACGACGTTGGCCTCCTTGCCCACCTCGAGGCTGCCCATGCGGCTGGCCAGGCCGACGACCCGCGCGGGGTTGATCGTGGCCATCTGCACCGCCTGCCGCAGCTCGAGGCCCATGAAGCGCACCGCGTTCCGCACCGCGCGGTCCATCGTCAGGTTCGAGCCGAGCACGCGGTTGTCGTGCACGCTGCGGCACACGTCGTCGGGCCGGGCGTAGACCTCCTCGCCGTCGTCGCGCGTGTAGCGTCCCTCGGGCAGGCCCGCGGTGAACGTGGCGTCGCTGATGAGCGAGATGCGGTTCAGCCCCTTGGCCTTCAGCGCCAGGCGCAGCATGATCGGGTGCACGTGCACCCCGTCGCAGATCACCTCGGTCGTCAGGTCGTCGGTGAGCATCACCATCTCGTCGAGGCGGGCGCGGCTCAGGCCCCGCTCGGGCGGCGGGTAGCCGTAGCGCGTGGCGTTGAACAGGTGGGTCGCGTGCGACAGCCCCGCGCTCACCGCGGCCTGGAACTCCTCCCACCCCACGCACGAGTGGCCCACCGAGGCCACGACGTCGTTGGCCACCAGCGTGCGGATCAGCTCGGTGCCGCCCTCGATCTCGGGCGACAGGGTCATCAGGGCAATCGTCTCCCCGAACCGCTCGAGCACCGGGTCCAGCTCGCCCTCGGCGTAGGCGCCCCGCGCGCGCTCGAGGCTCAGGCCCCCGAGGCACACGGGGTTCACGTACACGCCTTCGACGTGCGCGCCCAGGATCAGGGCGCCGTGGGGCGGCTCCGTGCGGCAGCGCTCGACGATCGAGAGCCAGTCGGGCTCCACCGACTGCGCGGTGGGCGCGAAGGCGGTGGCGCCGCGGCGGACCTTGTAGCGAGCCATGACGGCGATGCCCTGCTCCTCCCAGGCCCGGCCGCCCCCCGCCCCGTGGCAATGGATGTCAATGAAGCCGGGCCCGAGGATCAGCCCGTCGAGGTCCACCACCGTCTCGCCGGGATGCGTGTCGGGCGCCTGGAAGTGCCCGAGGGCCGCGATCTCGTCGCCGTGGATGCGGAGCCACCCCTCCGCCCGGTCCTCCCACGGCGTGATCAGCCGGCAGTTGCGGAACAACACGTGGTCGTCTCCTCACAGAGGCACAAGGGGCGTCCCGCCCCAGGGAACACCATCGTACCCCCTCGCCGCGAACGAGTCAACTGCGTCGGCTGCGGCGGAGGGGAAGAGAGGCCCATTCGACCCGAGCGGTCATCCGCGCGGCTCTCGACACGCGTCTTGCCCACTAGGCGCTCACGCGCGCGCTATGGGGGGTGAGCGCCTAGCGGGGGGCGGCTGAGCCAGTGCCACGACAGCCGTAAGAGCCCAATTCACCGAAGGTTACAGCCAGTGGAGGGTCCCACGCAGCCGGCTAGTTGCGCTAGGCGCTCACGCGCGCGCTATGGGGGGTGAGCGCCTAGAAGCGGAAAAGACACCCGCTGTCTTTTGTCCGACAAGAGACAGCGGGTGTCTTTTCCGCGCCCACCCGTCAAAGCCCAGGGAGGCGGGCGGGCATGTTGATTCCGCCGCGAGACATGTTGCCGAATGGCAGCGATGCTAAGTCCTTGCAGGTGAAATGGTTAGGCCAATCGGCCGATGATCATGTTGCCAATCGGCAACATGGCAGCCGATCTCGCCTGCGCCCGGCTTCAGCGGCCAGGTGGATGAGAATTGCGTAACGCCTTGCCATTCCTGCACTAAGGGAAAATCTGGTCGGCGTCTCTGCCAGGGCGACTGAGCGGCATGAGCTTTGCAGCACTTCCCTCCGGTTTTTGGGTATTTTATAAGTAGGAGAAGTCTGCGATGAAGCTGAGCGTGTCCTCCTTCGTGGTGATGTTCCTGCTCGCCGCCGTTGTCCTCTTCGCCGTGCCCGCCCAGGGCGGGGTGATCTTTGCGCCCGATGCTGACACGTACGGCCAGAGCAATAACACAACTGCGTACGGCTCCAACACCATTCTCGCCTTGAAATATGGCGAGACGAATTGGCCGTACGACTACCATCGCAAGACATGGATTCGCTACGACCTCAGCAGCCTGACGGTGCGGAACTTCTCGGGCGCCAGCCTCGACTTGCCCTTCGTCGAGTCCAGCTTGGGCACCAGCGCCACTGGGAACTGGACGTTCTCGGTCTACGGCCTGACCGACGAGACGCTGGACGGCTGGAACGAGGCAACGCAGAAGTGGAGCGGCCCGCCTCCGGCCCCGGCCAACATCACGAACTCCGGCTTCGCGGTGGACGGGACAAAGGCGACGCTCTTGGGCACCTTCACGGTGTCGGGCAAGGGCTTCACAGCCCCCTCGACCATCCACACGATCTCCGGCACCGACCTCGAGAACTTCCTGGCCACCGACATGAACGACCTCGTAACGTTCATCGTCTGCCGCGACACGCCGGCCCCCAGCAGCGGCGTGAACTACGCTCACGCCATCGCATCCAAGGAACACGCAACCGTCGCCCCGGCCGCCCTGAAGCTGCCCAGCGCCACCGCGCCACCCTACGTCCACGAGCCCTTCACCTACGACCCCGGCGACCTCAACGGCAGGACCGGCGGCACCGGCTGGCTCTCTGCCTGGAACGCCACTACGAGCAACGAGTCCGTCGTGTCCCCGAGCCCCCCGCTGACGTACGCCTCGGGGCCGCGGAGCGTGGACGGCGGGGACCGCGCGCTTGCCATCACCGGGAACGGCCCGAACAACGGCAGTGACCCCCTCGCCACCCGCACGCTCGGACAGGTGTGGAGCGCCAGCGACGTCTACGTCAGCTTCCTCCTCCGCTGGGCGGAAGGCAGCGTGGACAACAACGATTTCGTGACCATCTACTTCGGCAACACCGGCGGCCCCACCATCGGCGTGAAAGGCAACCAAGGTGACGGCTCGGGCCCAGAGGACTTCGTCGTCCGCACCACGGGGTCCAACAGCATCTACTTCGACAGCATCGCGGACAACGAGACTACCTACTTCCTCGTCGGCCACCTCATGAAGGGCGGCTCGGGCAACTACGAGACGTTCGACCTCTGGGTCAACCCCAGCTACAACGACCAGGGCGTCGCCGACGTCACGGCCAGCGGCAGTTCTGGCATCTCCTCCTTCAGCCTCATCGGCCTGCGGGCCTCCGGCCTCAGCGGCGACACGGTGCTGCTCGACGAGGTGCGGATCGGGACGTCGTGGGACGACGTGTTCCCGCTGTCGGCCTACATCCCCGAACCGGCGACCCTGGGGCTTCTGGGGGCCGGCCTGGTTCTTCTGCGGCGGCGGCGCATCGGGCGGCGGCGCCGAAGCGCTCGATAGGCCACCGACGCGGTGGCCCTGGACTGGATAGGAGAGCATCATGCGGCGATTTCCTCGCAGCTTCGGGCTTGTGTTGGCACTCGCGGTCGTCGGCCTCCTGGGGCCGGTCGCCCGCGGCGCGGTGATTGCGTACGACTACTTCGAGGACTACGCGGCCGCCAGCTTCCTCACCGGCCAGGATGGCGGGGCCGGCTGGGGCGGGGCATGGTCGGCTCAGGCTACCCAAGTCACCGTCCAGTCGAGCGGCATCCCCGGCTACAGCAAGTCGGCCCGGATCTACACCAGCGGCGACAACACCAACATCATGGTGCGCGGGTTCCCCACCCAGACGGGCACCGTCTACGTCGGCTTCCTCCTCCGCACGACCGCGGGCACAGCGGGCTGGAACACCGACGACTTCCTCCAGTTCTACCTCAACACCTCGACGGGCGGCTCGGAAGGCACGGGCCTCAGCGGCGGGGTGGGGGTCTCCACCGCCTACTTCGCGCGCATTGACGGTTCGGGGAGCACCAACAACTCCTCTGTCGTCCACTCCGACGCTCAGACGTATCAGGTCGTCCTCAAGCTGTCGAAAGGCGGCGCGAACTATGACCGCACGGACATCTACGTTGACCGTGCGGACGACACGACGGCCGACGCCACCCAGACGACGGGGAGCTCGGGCGTCTCCGCCCTCTCGCAGTTCCACGTCCGCACGTACCACATCGAGGACACGCAGAGCATCTACTTGGATGCCCTCCGAATCGGCACGACCTATGGCGAGGTGCTGGCCACGGCCCCGCTTCCGCCGCCGCCCCCGCCGCCGACCTACTACGCCTACGACGGCTTCAGCTATCCCACGGGCAATCTGAGCGGGCAGAACGGCGGGACTGGCTGGGCGGCTGCCTGGTCCGCCGGGGGCGGCGCCCAGGTGGTGGCGCCGACCACGCCGCTCCAATTCGCCATCGCCGGCGGCTCGCTGATTGACGGCGGCGACCGGGCGCTCCAGATCAGCGGCAACGCAAGTCCCGTGGCCAGCCGAGCCCTCGGGGCGACCTGGTCGCAAGACGATGTCTACGCGAGCCTGCTCTTCCGATGGGACGGCGGCACGCCTCAAGGGGCCGACCAGAACGACTTCGTGGTCGTGCGCTTCGGCGGCAGCGGCGGCCCCCAGTTCGGCGTGAAGATGAACACGGGCACCACCCCCGATGGCTTCATGGTCCGCATGGGTGAGACCGGGGCGAATGAGGACTACGCAGGGGGCCTCGTGCCCGTCCCCGGCGACACCTACTTCCTCGTGGCACATCTCGGCAAGGGGGCCGACCCCACCGACCCCAACGACTACGACTTCCTCGACCTCTGGATCAGCCCCGGCTACGGCGACAGCGGCTCGCCCCTGGCGCACGTCATCGACGCCATGGGCAGCTTCACCAGCTTCTCGCTGTTCGACATCCGGACCGCCAACTTTGAGACGTCGGGCTCCATCGACAGGATCCTCGTGGACGAGTTGCGAATCGCACCGACGTGGGACGAGGCGATGAACTACGTGTACATCCCCGAGCCGGCGACCCTGGGGCTTCTGGGGGCCGGCCTGGTTCTACTGCGGCGGCGCCGCATCGGGCGGCAGCGCCGCCGGAGCGCACGGAAGAGCCCCTTTCCTCCAGGAGTGATGGCATGAGACTTGCCAATGTTTTGTTGTGTTGTCTTGCCGTCGCGCTGGGCGCCGCTTCGACCGAAGCGCGAGCGGGGGTCATTACCGGCACGTTCGCTTACGTTGGCGACAGCGATTTCGACCTGACCGCGCTGGGAGCCGCCGACTGGGCGTACTGGAACACCACCAGCAATTTGGCGACGGGCGGTCCGAAGACCAACTGGAAATCCGGCGGCACGCTGATCAGTACAATCAGCCCGGTGGGCGGCGGCGACGTCCGTGGTTCGAGCGCCGCCTCCCGTCCAACCTACGACTTCACCTTCACCGACGGCACGTCGCCCGTCAGTGGCACGGTCGACAACGTGATTGGGATGTTCAACACCCAACTCAACACGGTTGGTGCGGGCGTCGCGCTCGGCGTGACGCTGCCGACGACCGACGAGTATATCGTTTACGTGTGGGCGGCTGCGTATGTGGCGGACGAGGGAACGCTCACCGCGACACTGCCCGGCGCCACTAACTTCGTCAACACGCAGTTGAGTGAGCCTGGCATGACGAAGCGCTCGGTGCTCTACACCCTCCGGGCAACTCCCGACAACGCGGGCGACACGCTGGGAGTGAGTCTGGTCCTCTCGGACAGCGCCGGCGCGAATGCGCACGTCCTGGTCAGCGGCGTCGCGACGGCCATCGCCCCTCCGCCGCCGACCTACTACGCCTACGACGGCTTCAGCTATCCCACGGGCAACCTGAGCGGGCAAAACGGCGGGACCGGCTGGGCGACCGCCTGGACCGCCGGGAGCGGCGCCCAGGTGGTGGCGCCGACCACGCCGCTCCAGTACGCCATCCCGGGCGGGTCGCTGATTGACGGCGGAGCCTCGGCGCTCCAGATCAGCGGCAACGCAAGTCCCGTGGCCAGCCGAGCCCTCGGGGCGACCTGGTCGCAAGACGATGTCTACGCGAGCATGCTCCTGCGCTGGGACGGCGGCACGCCTGCTGGGACCGACCAGAACGACTTTCTGGTCCTGCGCTTCGGCGGCAGCGGCGGCCCCCAGTTCGGCGTGAAGATGAACACGGGCACCACCCCCGATGGCTTCATGGTCCGCATGGGTGAGACCGGGGCGAATGAGGGCTACGCGGGCCTCGTGCCCGTCCCCGGCGACACCTACTTCCTCGTGGCACACCTGGGCAAGGGGGCCGACCCCACCGACCCCAACGACTACGACTTCCTCGACCTCTGGATCAGCCCCGGCTACGGCGACAGTGGCTCGCCCCTGGCGCACGTCATTGACGCCATGGGCAGCTTCACCAGCTTCTCGCTGTTCGACATCCGGACCGCCAACTTTGAGACGTCGGGTTCCATCGACAGGATCCTCGTGGACGAGTTGCGGCTCGCCCCGACGTGGGACGAGGCGATGAACTACGTTTACATCCCCGAGCCGGCCACGATGTTCCTCCTCGCCGGGGGGCTGCTCGCCCTGGCCCGACGCCGCAGAAAAACGTGAGAAGGGGAATCGCCATGCGCACCTCGCCAGCCCTACAGCTTGCCGTCCTCGCCGCCGCCTTGTGCCTGGCCTTGCCCCATGCCGTCGCCGTGCCGGTCACGGCCTTCACCGTGAGCAGCGCCGACCCCAGCTCGCCCTACCGCACCGTGGCGACGATCACGAGCATTGTGGCCGGCGGCTACACCTACAGCGGCTTCGTGACGCCCAGCCAGATCAACACCAGCAACAGCCCATCGCCGGAGGTGGTCTACTGGGGCCAGGACGACACCCTGCTGGCTGCCGAGCGGACGGTGGCCAACGTGTTGCTGAGCAGTGCCGACATCACGCGCGGCACGCTCAACCCCGGGGGGGCCGGCGGCGTGGGGGTGATTGACCTGATGTTTCCGAGCACGATCGCGAACGGCACGGGCGCGGACGTGTTCCTGTTCGACATCGGCGACGACACGACCGACACGTGGAGCGTCAGGGCCATCACGGGCGGCACAGTCACCTCGCCGATCCTCGGCTCGACCACCAAGACGCTCAACGGCTCCAGCCAACTCGGCGTCACTGCGACGCAAATCACCTTCCAGTCCAACGCAAGCTCGCCCCACAGCAACCTGACAATGCACATTGTCGGCGCCGCCCTCGACGTCTTGAGCGACCTGGGCGTCAGCAGCCTGGTAGGCGTCCGCATCAGTTCGACCAATGCCGACCCGTCGGTCGTCGTGGCCGGCCCCAGCACGGTCCTGTTGCCGCCGCTGATGATCACCACGCAGCAGGTCGGCACGAGCGTGAACCTCGACAGCGTGTCGCTGTACCGCGACGAGCTGGGCCACGTGACCGTTCCCGCCGCCGACCTCATCGGCGTCGACCTCGTCCACTTCAAGTCCACCACAAACCAGGGCAACCTCTACTTCCCCACCGGCGCCAGCGCGCCGGGGGCGGGCAACCGCGCCAGCCTCATCGAGGACCTCGCGCTCAACACGGGCGTCATCAATCCGGGCGCGGGCACCGGCCTCACCGTGGACCCCATCATGAACAGCCCCGACCAGAGCGGCACCAACACGCAGGGCATGGGCGTGTTGTTCAGCACCCCGGTGCTCAACGGCCCGGGGCCGGACGTGATTCTGTTCGAGATTGACGATGGCGCGCCCGACGCATTCGTCGTCAGCCCCATCGTCTTCGGGACCCGCACAGACCTGAATGCCGTCAGCTTCCTCTCCGCCGACTACGTGCCGCTGGACACGAGCCCGCTGGGCTACCAGGTCTACAATGCGTCGTCGCCGGTGACCTCGCTGCTGGCGCTCGAGACCCTCGGCTTCGGCCCAGGCAGCTCGGGCAACCCCCACCAGTTCTTCGGCGCTCTGATTGACCTCAGCGACCTGGGCTACGGGGCGTACGAGCCCGTGTCCGGCCTTTTCCTCCAGTCGCTCGACTCGGGCAACACCTTCGACCCGACGCTCATCGTCGGCCTCCAGTCGGAGTTCATTCCCGAGCCGGCCACGATGTTCCTCCTTGCCGGGGGGCTGGCGTGCCTGGCCCGCCGCCGCACATCCACGAAAGCCAAAAGGGGCTAGATGCATGGTGACGAAACGCAGTCGGTGGTGCCTCACGTGTGCGATGGGTCTCGCCCTCGTTGCGGCGTCCGCCTCTGGCGGGGTCTTCTACGATCTGGCGACGGACCCCGGCGGCCTGGGCGCCAATCTCGTGGCCTACTGGCGCCTGGGCGAAAGCAACCCGAGCAGCCCCGCCGCCGACGTGACGGGCAACTACCCCGGCACCTACACGAACTTCACGACGTCCGACCTGGGCCGGCCCGGCGCCCTCGTGGGCGACACCGACACCGCGGCCAACTTCGACCTGGGCGACCCCCAGTACGTGAACTTCGGCGACGTGATCGTGGACAACCGCACCCAGCTCTCCGCGGGCGTCTGGGTGAAGGTGGACACGCTGAACAAGGACCACACCCTCTTGGCCAAGGGCAAGTTCGCGGGCAACGAGCCCATCCTCTTCTGGCGCGACGACGTGGGCTGGAGCAGCAGCCGCACCGACACCTACAGCATCAAGGTCTCCACCGGCACCGGCAGCGGCCCCGAGCAGACCATCGAGGGGCCGACGGGAATCTCCACGGACACCAACTGGCACTTCGCTGCCTTCACCTACAAGGGGGGCGACACCAGCGGCCTCAAGCTCTACCTCGACGGCAAGCTCCAGATGACCCTCTCCACGGCGAGCGTGCCATGGCTCTACAACAACAGCTCCGCGCTGACGGCGGGCTATCCCATCGTCGGTATGGCCGGCAAGGAGATGGACGGCCTGATGGACGACATTGTGATCTTCGACCGCGTGCTCACGAGGGCCGAGATGCGGCGGCTGTACCTCGGCGGCCAGGGCATCGTCGAGTCCCTGGAGTCGATCACGACCGACTTCAGCGGCGGCCTGCGCAACCTCACCAGCGCCACCCTGCTCCGCGGCGCGCTCGGCAGGGAAACCATCCCCGCCGCCGACCTGATCCCTGTGGACATCGTGCACCTCAACACGAGCGACCAGGCGGCGCTGCTCAACGCCGTGGGCGGCGGCGTCCCTGCCGCTGGGAGCCGGGCCACGTGGCTCAACGACGCCGCGCTCGGCACCGGCATCTGCAACGTCGGCGCCGGCACCGGCCTGAGCCGCGACCCGGTGTCCACCGATCGCGGCCTAGGCATCACCTTCCGCCAGGCGGTCATCAACGGCCCCGGCCCCGACGTCATCATCTTCGAGCTGGACAACAACGACCCCGACCCATTCGTCGTCGGCCCCTGGAGCTACAACGGGCGAGTGGACCTGCACCCCTTCAGCGTCTCCGCCACCGACTACGTGCCCCTCGGCGAGGACACCTTCACGGCCTACGTCTACCAGGCCGCCTCGGCCGTCACGTCGCTGGCGCTCCTGGAGTCGCTCGGCTTCAGCCTGCAGGGCACCTATACCGGCTTCGACTACTACGGCTACGCGCTCGACCTCACTGACTTGGGCTACCTGCCCGGCCAGGCGGTCTCCGGCCTCTTCCTCCAGTCGCTCGACGCCTCGAACCTGTTCGACCCCCTCCTCATCGTCGGCCTGCCGTCGGCGTTCATCCCCGAGCCGGGCACGATGCTCCTTCTTGCCGGGGGGCTGCTCGCCCTGGCCCGCCGCAGGGCTTCCGCGAGGGCCAGGAGGCGGTAGCCCGCAGTCCTCACCTTCCATATCCCGCCGAGCGGTGGCGATTGCGGCGGCGGGCGGGGGCCTGGGTGCGGGGCATGCGGCGCTCGCCGGGGCCGCCGTGGGGGTGCTCGTTCCCCTCGTCGTCGCCGTGGCGGGCCTTGCGCCAGGCCTCGTAGAGCCGCTTATCCACGTCAATCAGCACCACGTGGCGGAGCGTGGCGGTTTTCGTCGCCGCAATGGCGTCGAGCATCGCGCGCGCGGCCTCGGTGGGCGACACCTTGCCCATGCGCACGCCGAGGTCGGGAATGGCGAGGCTCTCGCAGCCGAGGCGGTCGGCCGTCTCGATGGCGGCCCGTGTCGCCTCGGCGATGTTCTCGGGCGGGATGCGTTGGCGGGGGCGCTTCATCGAGACCGCGTGGACGACGTAGCGGAAAGGCAGGCTGCCGGCGGTCGTGGCCACGGCCATGCCGACGGGGATCGGCGCCTCGGCGATCGCCGCGTCCTCGATGGCCTGGCCGCCCGCGCGGCGGATGGCGAGCGACACCCCCTCGGCCATCGCGCCCGTGGTGTTCGACGCGTTCACGATGGCCGCGGTCTTCACCCGCGTGATGTCGCCCTTGCGAATGTCAACCGTGATTCGGCTCATCGCCGAGCCTTCAGGAGGGCCTCTGCAATGGCCTTCTCAGCCGGAATGGCCTCTATCTCGCCTCGATCATACGCATCGAGCCGGGCCTCGACCTCCTCAGCCCACAACTCGTCAATGCGGCGTTGGGAAGCCGCATCGAGACTTGACCAGAGACGCTCGGCGAGTTCGGCCCGCTCCTCGGGCGGAAGCGCCAACGCTTCATCCAAGAGACGCGCGCCACGTTCAGACACTGGAGCACCCCCAAGCTTCCTGGAGCCGTCGAGCTTCAGCACACCTCCCTACTCCTGATTCATTGTGCCATGCGCAGATCACGTTGTCAAGCGTTCGTGGTCAAGCCCCAAGCGTTTTGACTTGGCGGGCCGGTCTGCTATAAGCTATGGGTTACGCAGTTCGTGTGCCTCCATGGCCGATAGTCTGGGTTCTGACCATGACGATGACGGTGGAGAAGTGTGGCAAGTTGGCCGCGGCGACGCGGGAGCTGCGCGAAGAGGTGCGGCGCGATGCGGCGGCGTTCTCGGAGCGGTTGCCGCTCGTGGCCGAGGCGTTCCGCGAGAGCGAGGGCGAGGTCTATCGCGGGATGCGCACGGCCAAGGCGACCCGGCGCATCTTCGAGAAGATGCCCGTCACGGTCCGACGAGGCGAAATCCTCGTCGGCTGGCACCCCAGCAGCCACCCCGACGAGGCGATGAGGAAAGCCATCCAGGACGCCGCGGCCTATTTGCGCACGCAGACCTACTGGGTCTCGGCGTCCGAGGGGCACATGGCGCCCGACTACCCGACGCTGCTGCGCGATGGGATCGGCGGCACGCTCCGGCGCATCGAGGAGCTTCGTGCGCGGCTCGACGGCCTCGACCCCGCGACGCCGCGGAAGCAGGCGTTCTACGATTCCGCACGGCTGTCGCTCGAAGCCCTTCAGCTCCTCATCCGCCGCTACGCCGACCTGGCCCGCGAAATGGCCGAGGCAATTCCTGTAGGCGGCGTGTCCACACGCCGCGTATCGCGGGACAGGGACGTCCCGCCCACAATGTCGCGGGATGGGGACATCCCGCCTACAATGGGTGACGCGTGGTGGGCGGAGGAGCTTCGCACCCTCGCCGCCATCTGCGACTACGTCGCCACCGAGCCGGCGCGCACGTTCCGCGAGGCCATTCAGCTCATGTGGTTCCTCTACCTCGCCGTGTGCCTCGAGGCGGGCGAAAGCCACCACTGCTTCGGCCCGGGCCGCCCCGACCAGGTTCTCTATCCCTACTACGTCCGCGACCGCGACGCGGGCATCCTGGACGACGCGACGCTCGAGGCCCTGCTCGACCAGCTCTTCATCAAGTGCAACGAGTTCGAGGGGCGGGGCATGTCGGCCGTCATCCTCGTCCTCGGCGGGCGGCGGCCCGACGGCTCGGACGCGACGAACGAGCTATCCTACAAGTTCCTCGAGGCCTGCGACCGCGTGCGGATGTATTTCCCCGGTTGCGACATCTCGTGGCACCGCGACCTGGACCGCGATTTCCTGCGCCGCTGCGTGGCGCTGCTGCGCAACGGCAACGGCCAGCCGTCGTTCTTCAACGACGAGGTGATCGTCCGCGGCCTGGTCCGCAAGGGCATTCCCTTCGAGCACGCGGTGGACCGCCTGCCGAGCACGTGCACCGAGACGTCGATCGCGGGGCGCACGAACCCCTGGGTCGCGCATCCCTACGTCAACATCGCCCTTTCGCTCCTCCACGCCCTCTTCGACGGCCAGGCGCCCGGCGACGACAGTCCGAGCCGCCCTCGCACCGGCCTGCCTCAGACCTGTGCCGAGCTGCGCGACGCCTTCTTCCGCCAGCTCGAACACGACGCCCACCAGGCCGTGGCCCGCGTGCTGCGCGACCAGTGGCACGCCTCGATGTATCGGCTCTTCCCGCTGCTGTCGTGCTTCATCCAGGACTGCCTGGAGCGTGGACGCGACATTGCGCAGGGCGGCTGCCTCTATACCTTCCTGCAGCCCGAGGCCGTCGGCACGTCGAACGTCGTGGACGGGTTGGCGGCTGTGAAGGTGCTCGTCGAGGACGAGGGGCGCTACACCCTCGACGACTTCCGCGCGGCGATTCGCGCCAACTACGAGGGCCACGAGGAGCTTCGCCGCGCCATCCTCCGCGACTGCCCGAAGCACGGGAACGACGTGCCCTGGGTCAACCAGCTCTTCGCCGACGTGGCGGGCGCCTGGTGCACGCATCTCGAGGGCCACACGAGCCTCTTCGGCGGACCCGTGCTCCCCGGCTTCCTGGGCTGGACGGTGTGGATCCGCTTCGGCGAGCAGACGGCGGCGACGCCCGACGGACGCCTGGCCGGCCAGCCGCTCGCCCATTCGCTCGCCCATCGCAGCGGCGTGAGGGTCAAGGGCTTTCCATCCGTCGTCCTCTCGGCCTCGGGCCTCGACCAGTCGCGGGGCCTGGGCGGCATCACCTTCAACGTGCGCTTCGGCGCCAACTCGCTCGCGGCCGAGGGCGGCGTCGAGCGTCTTCAGGCCATGATCGAGGCGGCGTTCGACCTCGGCACCTACCAGGTGCAGGTGGACCTTGCGAGCAGCGAGGTGCTGCGCGACGCCCAGGCCCATCCCGAGAGCCACGCCGACCTCCTCGTCCGCATCGGCGGCTACCTTGTGCCCTTCACCCTCCTGCCGCCCAAGGCCCAGGCCGACATCATCGCCCGCACCGAGTTGGAACTGTAGCCTGTACGAACTCTCTTGTGTCCGTCTCGTTGGGGTGGGAGCGCCGTTGCAATCTACCCCATCAAGGGATATACTCCAAGGAGGATGCTTGAGGCGTTCGCTGGTGAATCGCCAAGCGAGGGTCGAGCAGCGATGAAGCCGAGCGCGTATCTGGAAACCAGCATCCCAAGCTACCTGTCGGCGTGGCCAAGCGCCAATCTTCTCATCGCCGCCCACCAACAGGTGACCCACGAGTGGTGGCGGGATGCGCCCAGGAAGTACGACCTCTGTGTTTCTGAAGCCGTCTTGAGGGAAATCCGGCAAGGCGACCCCGATGCCGCGGCACACCGGCTGGAGTTCGTGAGGGATCTCCAGGTCCTTCGGCTCAACAGCAAGATCCGCCGGCTGGCGCGCCTGTTCCGACAGCAGGCAGGGCTGGCGGAGAGCGCCGGAGCCGACATGGCTCACGTAGCATATGCCGTGTACTACGAGGTGGACTACCTGGTAACCTGGAACTGCGCTCACATCGCAAACAGAGAGGTCGTCCGCAGGCTCACGGACTTCAACAGGGAGGCGGGACGCCACATGCCTCTCATCGTAACTCCTGAGGACCTCCTGGCCCCGGATTGGGAGAGTGAACATGAGACCTGATCCAATCGTGGAAGAGATTCATCGTGTGAGGAAGAAAATGCTGGACGAGTGTGGCGGAGACCTCGAGAAATACTTCGACCGCATCCAGGCGGACGAGGCGTGTGACCGCGACCGGCTCGTCTCGAAAGTCGGGCGGCCGCGCAAACGCGCGGCGGCGCATGCATAGCCCAGGCATGGCCGGTTCGCCACCCCCTGCTCCCCAGGCTCATGACGAGCCCCTACCTGCCAGAGCGTCTGTGGATGCCCGAGTCAACCGAAGCAGCTTCTGTCCATGGCCTGCTCTTCGCCCTTGACCAGACGGCGACGCATGATGGGCCGGGGATTCGGATGACGGTGTACTTCAAGGGCTGCCCGCTGCGGTGCGCCTGGTGCCACAGCCCCGAATCCATCGCGCCCGAGCCCGAGATCGCCTGGTACGAGGTCCGCTGCCGCAGGTGCGGCCAGTGCGCGGCGGTGTGCACCGGGGGCCTTCCCGCCTGGTTCGAGCAGACGATGCAGCACCGCGCCCGCTGCGAACGATGCGGGGCCTGCGTGGAGGCCTGCCCCGCCGAGGCGCTCGAGTGGAAAGGTGTCGAGACGACGGCCGGCGAAATCGCCGACGCGGCGGAACGGCTCAAGCCCTTCTTCGCCCGCAGCGGCGGGGGCGTGACGCTCACGGGCGGCGAGCCGACGCTTCAGCTCGACTTCGCCCTCGCCATCGCGGCGCTCTGTCGCGAGCGCGGCATCCACGTGGCCGTCGAGACCTGCGGCTGCACGGGCTGGGACCGCCTGGAGCGCCTCGCGGCGACGACGGATCTCTTCCTCTACGACCTGAAGGACGCCGACCCCGAGCGGCACAAGCGGAATTGCGGCGTCGAGCTCGCCCCCATCGCCGACAACCTTCGGCGCCTCGTCGCCCGCGGCGCCGACGTGATCGTCCGCGTGCCGCTGATCCCCGGCTGCAACGATTCGCCGGCCGACGTGGCGGCCATCGCCCGCCTCGCGCGCGACTGCGGCGCCCGCAGGATCACGCTGCTGCCCTTCAACCCCGCCGCCTCGGGAAAGTACTCCTGGCTCCGCCGCCCCTATCCGCTGCCCGACGCCCGGCGCCAGAGCGACGAGGCCCTCCGCGGCCTGGAGGCCATCGTCGTCGAAGCTGGCCTCGCCATCGTTCCCGCCTGATCCACTTGCGCTCACCCGCACGCGCGGGTATAGTGTGCCCGTGGCTCGCCGCGCACCCCCTTCGCAGGAGATGCGAGAATGAGACTCCTGGCCGTCATCCTCCTGGCCGCTTGCTCAGTGACGCTCGCTGCTGAACCGGCGCCGGCTCCGCCGCTGATTGACCCCGCGCCCTTCAAGAAGGCGCTCGAGGAGCACGTGGACGCCAAGCTGCGCGGGGTGCTGGTGCACGAGAAGCTCGAGGGCCACCTCGACACGCCGATGAGGGTCGAAGTCCAGAGCTTCGAGGAGCTCCGCCCCCGCGGCATGCTGGCCGAGGCCGTCGCGAACGTCGTCGTGAAGGCCGACGGACGCGAAGGGGCTGGCACCTGGAGCGTCGAGTTCGAGCTGAAGGACGGCGCGTGGCAGGTGACGAAGATCGCCATTCCCGAGCAGACGTTCGGCACGGCCAACTACGCGATGGTCATCCTCTACCTCGGCGGCATGCTCGCCATCGGCTGGTGGACCTCTCGCCGCATCTCGGGCACGCGCGGCTTCTTCATCGCCGAGGGCAAGCTCAACCACATCGTCGTCGGCATCTCGCTCATGACCACCTACCTTTCCGCCTTCACGATGATGGGACTCTCCGCCTCGGCCTTCAGCAACAAGGACTGGACGTGGGCCATCCAGCTCCCCTTCCTGGTCCTCACGGCGTTCGTCATCACGCGGTTCGTGCTGCGGCGCTATCGCGACGCGGGGGTGATCAGCGTCTACCAGTACCTCGAGCAGCGGATCCACGTGTCGTCGCGGCTTCTGGCCTCGGTGTCGTTCATCGTCTTCTCGGTCGCGCGGATGGGGCTGGTGCTCTACCTGCCGGCGCTGGCGTTCAGCATCATCACGGGCTTCCCGCTGGTGTGGACGATTGTGGTGATGGGCGTCGTGGTGACGGTCTACACGGCCATCGGCGGCATCGAGGCGGTGATCTGGACGGATCTCGCCCAGGCATTCTTCATCGTCGTGGGCGCCGTGTTCAGCATCATCTTCGTGCTGGCCAACACGGGCCTGGCCGAGTTCGGCCGCGTGACCGCCACCTTCCACAAGTTCCGCCTCGCCGAGCCCGGCTTCCCCCAGGCGGGCCTCACCCAGGTCGTGGCCTTGTGGCTCGTGCTCGAGACGATCTTCCAGACCATCCGCATCTACGGCACGCAGCAGGACATGACTCAGCGCTACATGACCACGGCCTCGACCCGCAAGGCGAACGCCAGCGTGTGGATCGCCATTCTCACCTACATTCCGCTCGGCTTCGCCTTCTACTTCATCGGCTCGGCCCTGTTCGCCTACTACACGGTCGTGCCCGACGCCACGGTGTCCGCCCTGGTGGCGAACGGCCGCGCCGACGCGATCTACCCCTATTTCGTCGCGAGCCGCCTGCCGGCGGGCCTGGCGGGCATCGTCATCGCCGCCATCTTCGCCGCGGCCATGTCGAGCATTGACGCCTGCATGAACTCCAGCTCCACCGTGTGCATCGAGGACTTCTATCGCCGCTTCAGCCGCGTCGAGCGCGACGACGGCCACTATCTGAACGTGGCGAAGGGCCTCACCTGGGCCTGGGGCATTCTCGCCACGCTCATGGCCCTGTCGTTCATGCAGATCACCAAGGCGCAGGACGTGTGGGCGAAGATCATGGGCCTCTCGACGAATGGCGTCCTCGGCCTCATGGCGCTGGCATTCCTCCCGTGGCGGGTGAACAAGGTCGCGGCGGCGACGGGCTTCGTCGTCAGCTACGTGTGCCTGTTCTTCATGATGCGCTCGTCGCTCACCTTCCTCCTCTGGCCCGTCATCGGCAACAGCGTGTGCTTCGGCGTTGCCGTGCTACTCGATCGGACGCTCTTCCGCGCCAGGAAACCCTGACACCCGCTCACCCGCCTCCACGGGCTCGGCAAAAAGCGGCCTCTTGGGGTAGACGGCGCGCATTCCGCGCTACAATGAAGGCAGAAGGAAGGAGGTGCGAGATGAGGACAGCCACCCAGACGTTCGCCGCCCTGATCGGCGCGGTCGCCCTGCTGGCGGCCGGCAATGCGCTGGCGGAGGACTTCTACGTGTCCGCCGCGCGCGGCAAGGGCAAGGCCGCCAGCAAAGAGAAGCCCGCGTCGGACCTCGGCAACATTGTCAGCAAGCTCAAGCCAGGCGACACGGTGCACATCGCCGCAGGCACCTACACAGGCAAGGGAGATGACGGGGCCGACGAGATCACGGTCCCCGTCTCCATCATCGGCGGCTACAGCGACGACTTCGCCCGCCGCGACCCCTGGGGCGAGTGCAAGACCATCCTCGCCGGCGACAACAAGTCGAAGAACTACAAGGTCGCCCCGCGCCTGCACATTGACCTGAACAAGTACCTGTTCCACGAGAGCGGCGGCACGGCCATGCCGAAGATCGTGGTGGACGGCCTGATCCTCGACCAAGGCCCGCAGAACCGCTACAAGGACGACGCGAAGGCCCTGCTCGTGCGCAAGGCCAACCCCAAGACGGGCGAAAACCCCACGCCGGACCGCGGCGCTCTGGTCATCACGGTCAGCCGCACGAAGGACCGGGCCGGGAAGTGGGACGTCGTGGTGAGGAACTGCGTGATCGTGAACTCCGCGCCCACGCAGGGGGCGATGACCGTCAGCGGCTACCAGGGCTCGACGATCACCATCGAGAACAACCTCGTGATCAACAACACCGGCACGGCCATCTATGCGGGGTCCATGTGGCAGGGCAGCGACGAGAAGGCGGCGCCCCGCTTCACGATCGCCAACAACACCGTGCTGTTCACCGAGAAGTACGACGCCTTCGCCCAGAGCTTCTCGGGCAACTCGCTCAAGATTGACGGCGCCGTGGTCGCCGCGGTGACGAACAACGTCCTCGCCTTCGCCGACCGCAACGGCGTCCAGAAGGAGGGGAAGTGGCCGCTGCTGCTCAAGGACAACCTGATCGTCGGCAACATCCAGGCCGACTACTGGGAAGCCGTCGGCGACCAGAAGATCGAGCTGAAGGACCTCGAGGACGAGGCCGAGCACCTCCACGACGACAGCGCGGGAAACGTGGCGAAGGCGATCAAGGTGCCTGTGCCCGAGGCCTGGGCCAAGCACTACGCGGCGCGGGTCGTGATTGACCGCAACGCCGCCGAAGCCGACGTGAAGGCGCAGAAGACCAAGATCAACGCCTTGCGCAGCATCCTGGGCCTGCCGCTGCGGGCCGACGACCTCAAGACCGACAGCCCCGCCTGGCTCCCCCTCATGAAGGTGGACGACGCGCTCCAGGCCGGCCTGGCCAAGTACGACGGCAAGTATGGGTGCAGCAAGCCCACGCCCTGAGCCGCCGGCGCTGCTCCTGAGACGATGTGGCGTGCCACCGGCGCGCTACCGCTTGACGCTCAGCACCTGCCAGCCCTTCTCCGTCTTCGCGAACGTGACGCTCCAGGTCGGCTTCAGGCCGTACAGGCCGTCCTTGGTCGCCATCCGCACCTTAGCCACTGCCGTGTCGCCCGTGACCTGAAGGGATTCGAACTTCTCGGGCTTCATGTCCATCGAGCCGACGCGGAGGTACTCGACGAGTGCGGCCTCGAAGGGCGCCGGGTCGGCCTTCTGCGCCGTCCCTGCCTCCTCGCCCCCGCCGCACCCCGCCAGCACGAGAGCGCACCATGCCACCGCCACTCCGATCGAGGTTCTCACGGCTCGGTCTCCGAGGGGTCCGGGCGAACGGGTTGTGCTTCGGGGGAAGTATAGGCGATGCGGCGGCACGGCGCAAGCGGCGGCAGGGGCCATGCTCGCGCGCGTCTCGTGCCTTGACCCCGTGCGGGCAGCGCAGTATACTGTGGGCATACGCCCCCACGTCCCGCAAGCCTCTGAGGAGCCAAGGCTCGATGAGAATCTCCCGGACATGGATGCTGGTGGTGGCCCTGGGCGGCGCCGGCCTCGTGGCGGCCGAGGGTGGCGGCCTGCCCGATGAGGGGGTGATCGGCGAGCAGATGCGCGCCGGCCGCGCGCTCTTCGAGGAGGGGAAGTTCGAGGCCGCGCTCGGGAAGTTCCAGGAACTGCTGAAGCTCAACGACAGCCACAAGCTGGCGAACCACTACCTCGCGCGCATCCAGGCCCGCCTCGGGCACTTCCGGCCCGCCATTGACACCCTCCGCAAGCTCCAGAGGCTGGGCGTCTCGCTGCGCCACCAGGACATGCAGACCACGCTCGAGATCGTGATCAGCGGCGTCCAGGCGGTCAAGGAACTCAAGGAGCGCAGCGACCTGCTCATCCACCTGCGCGAGACGATCCAGGGGCTGCCCCTGGAGCTCGAGCAGCAGATTGACGCCCACCTGATGGCCATCTACGCCAAGCTGGGCGAGACCCACCTGCACGACATCGTGAAGAACCGCTTCTTCGCCAACAAGCCGGTGCCAGGCGGCGTCTACTTCCTCGCCGCCAGGACCTATCTGGTCTACGACGTGAACCTGCCCGTCGCGGCCAGCTACTTCGAGCAGGCGGTGGACGGCTTGAAGGGCCGGGGCATCCGCCCGACGGGCAACCCCGAGCGCGACCGGTTCCTGGCCTACCAGCGCGACGCGGAGGCCGCCGTGGCCGAGGACTTCCTGGCCTACACCTACCACGCCGCCAAGATCACCGACTCCGCCAAGAACCGCTTCCTCGCCACCGAGCACAACCCAAAGACCACCTTCGCCGACGTCACGGCGGCCGCCGGGCTGGCCGACGTGCGCAGCGCAAGGGTCGCCGTCGGCGACTTCGACAACGACGGCCTCGAGGACCTCTGCGCCAGCGGCCGAATCTTCAGGAACGTGGGCGGCAAGTCGTTCAAGGAGGTGACCAAGGAGGCCGGCGTGGACCCCGAGAACGTGCTGGCCGCCCTGTGGCTCGACTTCGACAACGACGGACACCTCGACCTCTTGTGCGCCTCGTTCCCCAAGATGCGCCTGTGGCGCAACCAGGGGAAGGGCACGTTCACCGACGTCACGGCCGACGCGGGCCTCGACTACGCCTTCCCCGGCCCGCCCGAGGCCCTGGCGGCCTGCGACTACGATGGCGACGGCCACCTGGACCTCTTCGTCGGCTGCTTCGAGCACCCATCGCGCCCATCGGTCGGCCAGCCCGCCTTCCTCTTCCACAACAGCGGCAAGGGCCGCTTCGACGACGTCAGCAAGGCATCCGGGATCGCGGGACGCAGCAACTACTGCGCCCGCGGCGCCGCCTGGGGCGACTTCAACAACGACGGCCGCCCCGACCTCTGCGTCGCCAACTACCGGCTCCAGCCCAACCAGCTCTGGGTGAACCAGGGCAACGGCCAGTTCACCGACGAGGCGCAGGCCCTCGGCGTCCGGGGCATCCCCGGCACCGGCCAGCTCGCGCAGGCCTTCGGCCACAGCGTGGCCTGCGCCTGGGGCGACATGGATAACGACGGCGACCTCGACCTCGGCGTCACCAACGTCGCCCTCACCCGCTTCCTCGAGTTCGCCGACCCCACCGCCCTCTACTTCAACGGCGGGCCGAAGGACGGCTGGCGCTTCCGCGATGGCCTCCCCGCCTCCAGCATCCGCAGCCAGGAGATGAGCGCCGAGATGGGCTTCTGCGACGTGGATAACGACGGCGACCTCGACATCCTGCTCACCGCCATCTACAAGGAGCGGCCCACCGCTCTCTACCAGAACGTCGGCAGCGGCAAGTTCCAGCCCATCACCTGGCGCGCCGGCCTCCTCGGCTTCAACGCCTGGGGACAGGCCTGGCTCGACAAGGACAACGACGGGGACATGGACGTGGTGCTCGGCAGCGTCGGCGGCCTCATCCTCTTCGAGAACCGGGCCCGCGACACCTCCTGGCTGCGGGTGCAACTGGCCGGCAAGCGCAGCAACCGCCTCGGCATCGGCGCGCGCATCACCGTCGTCGCCGGCGCCCTCACCCTCATCCGCGAGGTCCAGTGCGGCGCACGCTCCGCCTCGCAGGACTCCCCGATCGCCCACTTCGGCCTCGGCAGCCACAAGGGCGCCGCCGACATCACGGTGCGCTGGCCCGACGGCCACGAGCAGACCCTCGCCGGCAGCCCCGTCAACAAGCTGGTCAAGGTAGAAGAGCAGTAGTCGGAGTGTTTGGGGGCGC
This sequence comes from Planctomycetota bacterium, assembly GCA_035527715.1. Lineage (GTDB taxonomy): Bacteria > Planctomycetota > PUPC01 > DSUN01 > DSUN01 > DSUN01. The sequence continues at coordinate 24,673 of DATKZY010000198.1, forward strand.
CGACGCGGCGTGGGACGGATGGCCTCCCCAAGCCCCTCCCCGCCGCGCTACCGCTGTGGGGGAGCGGGTCGCACGACGAGCCGGAACACCTGCTGCCCCTCGGCCTGGCAACGGTCCAGGAGCTTCAGGCGCCGCTCGAGTTCGGCGTGGAGCGAGCGCGTCTGGCTCAGCGCCTCCTGCAACTCGCCCGCGCGGCGCGGCAGTTGCGCCCGCTCGCCCCGGAGGGCATCGAGCCTGCCTCCCAGCAGGGCCTCCCACCTCAGCTCCAGGTCGGCGTGGCGGGTCCTCACGGCCCGGTGCTCGGCCTCGAGGACCTCGCGCAGGCGCTCGATGGGCACTGGGGCAACGTAGCCGCGGCGCCGATCCGTGCTCAGCATGAGCACCTGCCCGCGCTGGAGCGGCACCCCCGCGACCTGCCTGCCGGGCACCAGCACGCGCGCCGCGCCGTCGTGCGCCGCCAGCGTGACCATGCCCCGGAACGGCTCCGCGCCCGTGGGCGACTGCTTCGCGCCCGGCTCCGGGGTCACGTGCAGGCTCACCACCCCAGGGCCGGCCGCCACGTTCGCCAGCGGCGAGGCGACCATGGGCGTCGCTTCGCTGCCCGAGCCGCGGCAGTACACCTCCCCCCGCACGAGCTGAAGCGCCGTGCCGCTACGCGGGTCCATGATGCGGACGAGCGTCAGCGGCGCGAGGGCCACGCGCAGCCGCCCGCCCGCGAGCGCCAGCGTGGCGCCGCTGTCGGCCGGCGTCGCCACCAGGTCGCCCGCGGCAAGCCGCGAGGCAGGCCCCAGGCGCCGAGCCGTCGGGCCCACCACCGCCGCGGCCCCGTTCTCCACCCACGCGGTCGAGCCGCGGTGCAGGAAGCCGTAGCCCGCCATCACCAGCAGGGCCGCCGCGGCGGCCATCGCGGCGTAGCGGAGGAGGCGGCCCCTGAGCGTCTCGGGCCGCTCCTCCTCGGGCGGGGCCACCTGCGCCCGCACGCGGGCCATCGTGCGCTCGACGAAGCCCTCGGCGGCCCGGTGGGGGGCGAGCGCTGCCTCGAGGGCGCGAAGCTGGGCGCGGGCCATCTGCACCCGCTCGCGGCAGGCCGCGCACTCGGCCGCGTGGGCATCCGCCTCGGCCAGCTCGGCCTCGGCCAGCTCGCCGGCCACGAGCAGCTCCGCAATGTCGTCGAACCGTTCGCAGTTCATTCCACTTGCCTTCACTTCGGCCCCGCGAGCCGCTCCAAGCGGTCCCGCAGAAGCTTGTAAGCCCTTGCCAGGCGGCTGGTTACAGTGCCAAGCGCCAGCCCCAGCCTGTCCGCGACCTCCTGGCAACTCAAGCCATCCATGTGCTTGAGCACCAGCGTGACGCGGTACGGCTCGGGCAACCGGTCCAGGCTCTCCAGGAGCAGGCGAGCGGCCTCCTCCTGCTCCGCCGCCGCATCGGGCCGCTCCACGGGCGAGCGGTGCGGCATCAGGGCGTCGGCATCGGGGTCCTGCGCGCCCTCGCCATCCAGCGACGCCAGCCGTCGCCGCGACCGATGCCAGTCCACACACACGTGGCTCGCGATGCCAAGGAGCCAGGACGAGAAGGCCGCGGGCTCCCGCAACGAGGCCAGCATTCGGAACGCCCGCAGAAACGTATCTTGTGCCAGGTCCTCTACTTCCGTCGAGGGCACCCGAGCGGCGATGAAGCTGGCCACCAGGTTCTTGTAGCGGCTCACCAGCTCGCCAAACGCCTCGGTGTCGCCCTCGAGCACATCGGCCACGAGGAGGGCATCCGCCACCGGGATTGGCTCGCCATTGTCCACGGGTGTCACTTACTAAGTCGTTGCACGACGGCGGATTGCTGCATGGGCCGCCGGCGCACACGCGCCAGGCGGCCCAACCACCAGATGATACCGCTCCTGGCGGCCCAATGCAAGCGCAGTCGCCCTGCCTGCCGGCCTTCCCTCACGGCCTCAGAATCACAGAATGCCAACTCCCCCTCTCAGGGGTTGGCACTCTGAG
>DATKZY010000199.1:0-130961 GCA_035527715.1 Planctomycetota bacterium
GGTTCAAAGCGCAGAGAGATTCTTCGCTCCGCCCGCCGGGAGGCCGGCTCCGCTCAGAATGACACCTTCTTTCAGCTTATCTCCTGTGCCAATAAGGAGTTGCATCCTTCGGCGCAGGGGAAAGTAGCGTTGTAGTGCTAAGTACCGCTCCTCGGAGAAGGGCGCGCAATAGTGAGGCGGGATTTCCTCGAGCTTCGTCCCGCAGGGACGCCAGCACGTAGCCGGCGGCTTCAGCCGCCGGAACGCCGGCGGTCCCCAGCCCTCAGCCCCGCAAGGGGCGGCAGAAGCCGCGCCGGGAAGCCATCCTGCCGTCCCTTCGGGACTGTGCCCATTCTGGCACCCGAGTCCGGCGGCTGAAGCCGCCGGCTAAGTCCTGACGTGCCCTCGGCACGAAGGCCGCAGAGGGCGGTTCTTGCACACTTCTCTCCGTCGAGCAGTACTTAGACGCTCTAAGTGTCGAATCGGCAGAGCCTTACGGCCTCGAACGGCGACCGTTGGCAGACGAGGCACCCCCCGCCCACAGAGACGCGGGACACAGAGGCCCCGCCCACATTGGGTGGGAATCTAGCGGCCGAAGCGTTGGGCGAGGATGGATTCGACGAGGAGAAGGCCCAAGAGCACGTAGGCGAGCGAGCGCCACAGCTCGCCGCTCTCGCCCGCGTCCGCAGGGGCCGCTCGGCGGGTGCCGCCGCGCTGGTAGTCGAACTCGAAGCCAGGGAGGAGTCGGCGCAGCTCGGCCTCGGTGACCCGCCGCACGTCGCTCTCGCGGGCCGGGACGTTGACGGCGAAGAAGTCCTGGCGACGCTCCGCGCGGTCCTCGGCCTTCGGTTGCTCTCCCCGCTGGAAGGTGAGCTCGTAGATGCCCGCCTTGTCCGTGCGGTCGTAGACGACGGCCAACAGGCCGCCCGACGAGGTGGCCTGAAGAGCGGTCGGACGGCTCTCGCCCGGCCGGAGCAGGAACACGGGCTTGCCGAACTGCTGGGGCGGCACGTAGCAGATGAGCGGCTCGCCCACGACGAGGGTGCGGCTGGAGCCGGGGTCGCGCGCGACCTGCGAGAGCACCTCCTGCATCAGCGTCAGGTAGGCGGGCCAGGCGGGCATGTCGTTCCACGCGTCGTCGGCGGTGGAGGCGAAGACGACGACGCGCCCCTTGTCGAGCGGCGCGTCCACGATGGCGGGCGAGCCGCCGTCGAAGCGGCAGACCACTCGCGCGCCATTCGCGTCGCGGGGCAGGGACGCCCCGCCTGCAATGCCCTCCAGGCGGCAGTAGCGGAAGAAGAAGGGCGACGAGAGCCGGATGACCTTCTGCTCGCGGAAGAGGCGCAGGAACGGGTGGGTGCCCAGCTCATCGGAGATGTGGACGGCCTGCTTGCGGTCGTTGGCGTCGCCGACGGCGTTGCCCAGGGAGCACGGCAGCAGGCCGCGGCCGTCGCGGTAGAGCGCGCGGTTGTAGAACCCGTGGTCCACCCGCTCGCCAGGGAAGACGAGCAGCGAGCCGCCCCGTCGCACGTAGCTCTCCAGGGTAGCCACCACGGGCTCGCGGAGGCTCTCGACGTTTGCCAGCACCACGGCGTCGTAGCGGGGCAGGTCGGCGCCGCTGATGCCCTCGACCGTGACCACCTCGGGCTGGAAGAGCGAGAGGCCGGCGGCGTCGCCGGGGCGGAGGCTGCGCCGAAGGTAGTCGGTTTCGCCCGAGAATGCCTCGCCGCCCGGCTCGCCGTCCACGAGCAGGACGTGTACGCTCTCGCGGGCGTCGAGGGCCAGGCAACGGCGGTCGTCCCTCGGCAGGCTATCGGCCTCCAGTTCCACGCTCACTGTGTGGATGCCTGGGGCGCGGAAGGTGTGGCGGAACTCGAGCGGCGCCGTGCCGCCTGGGGCAATCGCCCGGGCGGGGGACTTCTGCTGGCGGAAGCCGTCCACCAGGAAGTGGACGCCGACGCCGCTGGCGGTGTCGGGACCGAAGTTGGCGACCTCGGCGCGGAGCAGGGTTTCGCCGCCGGCGACGACGAGCGCGCCCTCCGTCGCCAGCGAGGTCACGGCGAGGTTCGCCGGGGCATCCGCCCCGACGTCCACGACCACGAGCCGGCCGACCCGGGCCAGGCGCTTCGCGCGCTCGGCGTCCTCCTGGGCCACGGAGCCCCCGGTGCCCAGCCAGCTCGCCCGCTGGAGGTCGGTGACCAGGTACACGTCCTTGGGGCCTTCCTGGGCGCGTGCGAGGAGTTCCTCGACCGCCTCCAGGGCACGGGGCAGGCTGCTGTCGGCATCCGAGAGCGGCAGGCGGTCGCGTGCCACGGCGGCGCGGGCGGCGTCGAGGTCGAAGCTGGGCTCCTGCACGGCGGCCCTGCCCTGCCCCATGGCGACGACGAGTGCCCAGGTGTCGCCCTCGCGCAGCGAGGCCATCAGCTCCTCGGCAAAGGCCAGGCCACGGTCATACGAGGTCAGCGACCCGTCGCGGTAGCCCATGCTCATCGAGGTGTCGAACACGAGGAGCACGAAGCGCCGCCGCTCGGCCAGCGAGGCCAGGGCGCGGCGCTTCACCACGGGGCGGGCGATCGCCAGCACCACGAGCAGGATCACCAGCACGCGAAGGGCCAGCAGGATGAGCTGCTCGATGCGGACGCGGCGGTTGTTCTTGCGGCTCGAGGCCAGCAGGAACTCCATCGCGGCCCACTCGACGACCCGGAACCGCCTGCGGTTGAGCAGGTGGATGATGATCGGGGCCGAGGCGAGCAGGAGGCCCCAGAGGGCGAGGGGATTCACGAAGGTCGGCATCTTCCGGTTTCCGATTGCGGGATGCGGAATGCGGAGTGCGGAATGCTAAGCCCCGTCAGCAATCGGCAGCCTCCTATCTTCGGGTCGTGGCCATACGGGTGGCCAGGTAGCTGGAGAGCGCCACGTCGAGCGGGGCCGAGGTGCTGAGCTGCTGGTAGTCAATGCGGTTGGCCACGCACTCGTCGCGCACCCGGGTCACGAAGGCGTCGAGTTCGCTCAGGTACTGGTCGCGCAGCGAGCGCGGCTCGGCGAAGAGCTGCGGGTAGCCCTCCATCCCTTTGAACAGCGTGAGCTGCTGGAACGGAAAGGTCCGCTCGTACTCGTCGAGGACGTGGAACACGATGACCTCGTGGCGGCGGTGGCGCAGGTGCTTGAGGCCGGTGAGCAGCCGGTCGGCGTTGGTGAAGAGGTCGGAGACGACGATGAGCATGCCGCGGCGGCGCACCTGGCCGACCATGTACTGGAGGACCTCGCCCAGCTCGGTCTTGCCCGTGGGCCGGATGTTCTCGAGGGCATCAATCAACTCGGCGCGGTGGCCCGGGTTGCTGGAGTCGCAGATGAAGCGGCGGACCTTGTCGTCGAAGAGCGCGAGGCCGACCGAATCGCGCTGGTTGAGCATCAGGTAGATGAGCGAGGCGGCGATGTAGGAGCCGTATTCGAGCTTCGAGACCGGCCCCGAGGCGTAGCGCATGGACTCGCTGATGTCGAGGAGCACGTAGGCGACGAGGTTGGTCTCCTCCTCGTACTCCTTGATGTAGTGGCGGTCGGAGCGGGCGTAGACCTTCCAGTCGAGGCGGCGGAGGTCGTCGCCCGGGGCGTACTCGCGGTGCTGGGCGAACTCGACGCTGAAGCCGTGGAAGGGGCTCTTGTGGAGGCCCGAGATGAAGCCCTCGACGATGAGCCGGGCCTTCAGGTCCAGCCGCTCCAGCTTCGCCAGCACCTGGGGGTCCAGGTAGCGCCGCGCGTCGCTCGCCTTGTCCGCGGTGTCGCTGCTCATGGTCCCCATTGTACATAAAACGCCGCGGAAAGCATCCCTCAGTGGCCCAGCAGCCGCACCATGAACGTCGTCGTCCAACCGAGGTCCAACACGATGGCGAACGCGAGCACCTGGAGAGCCTGCGCCGCGCCGAGCCGGGCGAAGACGTGTCGCGGCTCCCTCGCCCTCCGCCACACGTAGTCCACCGCGCCCAGCACCAGCAGCGGGGTGAGGAAGAGCCAGAGCCGAGCCGTCTCGCCACGGTTCATCCCCAAGATGTCCAGGGCGGCCAGCAGCGCCACGGGGGCCAGCAGCAGGGCGCTCCGGCCGCGCACGCAGCGGCTGCGGATCGCTCCCACCACTTCGGCGAGCCAGCCGCCGAGCACGACGAGGGCCAGGCCGAACCCGAGCGAGACGGCGAACTCGAAAGGCACCACGGCCACCCAGGGCCACCAGGTGCGGCCCGCGGCGGCGTTGAACAGAGCGTTGTTCCGCAGGCACATGCAGATCACGCGAAACGTCGGGTAGCCGAGCGACACCTGGAGGAGCGCCGCCAGGGTGAGAAACGCCAGCGCGGCGGCGGCGACGGGGCGCCAGTAGCCGCACACGGCCTCCCGCGGCCCCAGCGGCGACTGCCCGGCCCGCCACGCCAGGAGCGTCGTGAGTGCCAGGCTGGCCGCCACCAGCCCGAACCCGATGTGGAAGAAGGCAAGGCCGTAGAGCACGCCCCCGAACGCCGCGCCCCATGCCCAACTCCGTCGCAGGATGGCCCGCACGCCGCACGCCACGAGCAGCAGCGTGAGCACGGGATACGCCTGGTCGAACGACGGGCTGAAGAGGTGGGTGCCGGGGACCAGCGCCGTCAGCCCCGCCGCGACGAGCGATGGCACCCGCGGCCACAGCGGCCGCACGGCGAGGTAGCAGGCCAGCGGAGCAAGGGAGGCGATGGCGACTGCAAGAAAGGCGAGGGTGAGAGCCGTCGCCGCGGGGTGGCTGTGGAGACGGCTCTCGTCTTCGCCCTGGTCCAGCACCTTGCTCGATGGCAGGTCGCGCTCCGCCCAGTCGGTGATCCCTGCCGCGAGGCCCGGCCTGGCGCGGAAGAAGCTCTCAAGCCCCACGAACGCCAGGATCGGCCCCGGCGGGTGCACCTGGGGATGATGAATGTGCACCCAACGCGGAGTGTTGGGAACGGGGCTGACCTCGAGCCAGTGGGCGTAGTTCGACACGAATCGCCGCGCGGAGGCCACATCGCCGGCCTCGTGGGCATAGGAGCCCTCGGTGTTCTGCCACACGAAGGGCCACATCAGCTCGGCGCCGGTGTAGAGCTTGGGCAGACACGCCGTGCCCACGTGCAGCACCAGGCTGCCGAGGGTGAGCGCGCCCACGGCTGCCCACTCGGCCCTCCGGCTGGGCGGCCCGCCGCCGACGAGGGCGTAGGCCCAGCCGCCCGCGAGCGGCAACCCCAGAAGGGCCAGCAGAGCCAGCATCCCCCACGGCGGCGCGGGCCGGTAGGGATAGACGTACTGACCGGGGACACCCAGGGGGGGACGAGCGGAGACCACCCAGGCTACGCCCAGAGCGCTCAGCGCGACTACCGCCAGGGCGAACGCCCGCCCGCGCGAGGGTCTGCGGCTGCCTTGCCCGGCCGCTGGCGTGCTCAAGGATGGGGCTCCCTCTGGCGCAGGGCGGCCAGCTCGGCGTAGACAGATTCGATGCCGGCGGTCGAGGCGGCGAGGGTGAAGCGAGCGGCAACGCGGTGGCGGCCCGCCTCGCCGAGCGCCTGGGCACGGGCAGGGTCGCCCACGAGGCCGAGGACGGCCTCGGCCAGCGCCGCCGTGTCGCCGAAGGGCGCGAGCACGCCGGTCGCGCCGTCCTCGACGATCTCGGGCACGGCTCCCGACCGGAAGGCGGCGATGGGGCGGCGGCAGGCCATGGCCTCGATGAGCACGCGCCCGAACGGCTCGTTCTGCGAGCAGTTCACCACCACGTCCATCGCGCTCAGGGCCGCGAGCGGGTCGTCGCGGTGGCCGACGAAGAGCACTTTGTCCTCGACCTTCAGCCTGGCCGCCAGCTCCTTGAGCAGCGCGGGATAGTCGGTCCCCGGCGCGGCGTAGAGCGCCCCGCCGACGACGAGGAAGCGCGCCTGCGGCAGCCGCGGGGCGAGGCGAGCCGCCATCCCGACGAAGAAGTGCTGCCCCTTCCACGGCAGCAGGCGCCCCAGGCAGCCAATCACGGGCGCGTCAGAGGGGATGCCAAGCTCCCGCCGGAACGCGGCGCCGGCCCCCTCGACGGGCACGTCGGCCAGGTCGATACCGTTCGGCACAATGCGAACCTTCGGGTCGTTGCCCAAGGCGTCGGCGATGAACTGCGACGGAGCCACGGCCACCTCGCAGCGCTGGAGGAGCCGCTGCCGCGCCCAGGAGGGCACTGCGTGGTCGCGCACGTGCCACACCAGGGGCACGCCGAGGCTGGGAGCCACGCCGCTGGCGTAGATCGCGGCGCGGAGAGTGTTGGCGTGGAGGGCGTCGAACCGCCCCCTGCGAGCGACGCGTCGCAGGGCGCGGATGCCCCGCCACAGGCGCCACAGCGCGAGCAGGCGGCTGCGGCCCCCGAGCTTGCGCAGGCCAAGTGTGATGACGGGAATGCCCAGCGCGCGGGCGCGGTCCGCCAGGGTGCCCGGCGGGCAGGCCAGCGTGGGCGCGAAACGCTCCTTGTCTAGCGTCCGCATCAGACCCAGCAGGCTCACTTCCGCGCCGCCCAGGTCGGTCGCGTGATCGAGGAAGAGGACGTTCATCGCCAGGTGGTCCTGAGGCGGGCGATTCAGCGGGGCGCGGCGAGGGCCGCGGCCGCGGCCTCGACGCCTTTGCGCACGGCCTGGCAGTTGAGTTCATAGAGCGCCGCCTTGCGGTCGGCGAGCGCCGAGCGGAGATGCTCGAGCAGCCTGTCGAGAGGCAGGAGGGACCGCGCGTGATTGTAGGCGCCGAGCATGATCATGTTGGTGACGCGCACGTCGCCCAGCTCATTGGCAATCTCCGCCGCAGGCACGGGGATGAGCCGCCCGGGGATGCCCGCCGGGCCCGTGGCCACCATCGTGGAGTTCACCACGGCAACCCCCTCCGGGCTCAGGCTCGGCGCGAAGTAGTCCCACGAGATCTGGTTCATCACGATCAGCGTGTCGGGCCGAGCGATCACGGGCGAGAAAATCTCGTCCGAGGAGACGACAACGTGGCAGTGGGCCCTCCCGCCTCGGACCTCGGGGCCGTAGGCGGGGAAGTACGTGACGTTCCGCCCCTCGGCCATCATGGCCTGGGCCAGCAGCTTGCCGGCGAAGATGACCCCCTGGCCCCCGAAGCCTGCAATGATGACCCGCTCAAGCACCGTCGTGTCCTCGAATGGCCAATGACCAATGTCCGATGACCAACGACGCCAGCAGCCACCGGCCCCCGTCGGCTCTCCCGAATTGGTCATTGGTCATTGGTCATTTCCTCGTCTTCCCTTTGGCTGCGCCTGGCGCCTCCCAGTCGCGGAAGACGCCGAGGGGGTAGACCTTGGTCATCTCGTCCTCGATGAAGCGCATGGCCTCGATGGGGGCCATCCGCCAGTAGGTCGGGCACGGCGAGAGGAACTCGACGAGCGAGTAGCCGTTCCGCTCGATTTGGGTGAGGAAGCCCTTGCGGACGGCTCGCCTGGCCTGGCGCACGCGGTCCGGGTTGGTGAGGGTCACGCGCTCGATGTAGGCCGGCCCGTCGAGGGTGGCGAGCAGCTCGCACACGCGAATGGGGTGGCCGTGGTAGCCGGCATCGCGGCCTGTGGGCGTGGTGGTCGTCCGCTGCGTGAGCATCGTCGTGGGCGCCATCTGGCCGCCGGTCATGCCGTAGACGGCGTTGTTGACGAAGAAGACGGTGACCGGCTCGCCGCGGTTGGCCACGTGGATGGTTTCGGCGGTGCCGATGGCCGCCAGGTCGCCGTCGCCCTGGTAGGAGAACACGACGCACTCGGGCCGCACGCGCTTGATGGCGGCGACCACCTCGGGCGTGCGGCCGTGGGCCGGCTCGCACATGTCCACCTTGAGATACTGGTGAGCCAGCACGGCGCAGCCGACGGGTGCGGCGCCGACCGTGCGGCCCCGGATGCCCAACTCGTCAACGACCTCGGCAATGAGGCGGTGCACGATGCCGTGGCCGCAGCCCGCGCAGTAGTGGGTGAGGCACCTCCGTAGCGTGTCGGGTCGCTCGTAGAGCGTCTTCATTGCTTCCGCGCCTCCAGGAGCGCCGCGGCGCACTCCAAGACTTCCTGGGCTTCGGGCAGGAACGCGGGGCGGCCCAGCAGGGCGATTGGCCGCCGCCCCTCCAGCGCGAGCCGCACGTCCTGTGCCATCTGCCCCATGCTCATCTCGACCACGAGGACCCCGCGGGCGCCGGCCGCCGCCACGGTGAGCGCCTGATTGGGGAACGGCCAGAGCGTGATGGGGCGGATGAGGCCCAACCGCATCCCCTGCCGGCGGCCCAACGCCACGGCCTCGCGGCATATGCGCGCGCACATGCCGTAGGCGACGAGCACCACGTCCGCGTCCTCGGCGGCCATGGCCTCCCAGCGCGTCTCCTCGCGCTCGACCTGGCGATAGGTGTCGAACAGCGCGTACGTGTGCCGCTCGAGCTCGCCCTCGCCGAGGAGGAGCGACCGGACGAGGCGGGGCGGCCGCCCCTCGCAGCCGGTGAGCGCCCAGGGCTTCGGGGGCGGAGCGGGAAACGGCTCGTCGGGAATCACGACCGGCTCCATCATCTGGCCGAGGTAGGCATCGGCCAGGACGATGGCGCACATGCGATACCGGTCCGCCAGCTCGAAGGCTCGGGCGGTGAGATCGAACATCTCCTGGGCGCTGGCGGGGGCGAGGACGATGCTGCGGTAGTCGCCGTGGCCGCCGCCGCGGGTCGCCTGCCAGTAGTCGCCCTGCGAAGGCCCGATGTTGCCCAGGCCCGGACCCCCACGCTGGACGTTCACCACGACGGCCGGGAGCCGGGAGGCGGCGATGTAGGAGATGCCCTCCTGCTTGAGGCTGATGCCCGGGCTGGAGGAGGACGTCATCGCGCGTTTGCCGGCGGCGCTGGCGCCGTAGACCATGTTGATCGCGGCCAGCTCGCTCTCGGCCTGGATGAACACCCTGCCGAGCTCCGGCATGCGGCGGGCCATATGGGCAGTGAGCTCGTTCTGCGGCGTGATGGGGTAGCCGAAGTAGGCGTCGCAGCCGGCCTGGACTGCGCCCTCCCCCGCCGCCTCGTTGCCGGCCATCAGGACCTTCTGCGCCATCGGAGCCCTTCCGCTCGGTCGCGCTCGGTCACTTCCCCACGCGGAGGCGCTCCCCCAGGTACCTGGGCAGCCCGGCCTCCTGGATGCGGCGTTGGGTGTCCTCGACGTCGTAGGCCACCCGCCGGAACGTCACCGTCTTCTCCGCCGTGTCGAGCACCGCGTAGGCCGCGGCGGGGTTGCCGTCCCGCGGCTGGCCCACGCTCCCGGGGTTGATGAGGTACGGGACCATGAACTTGAGCTTGAGGGTGTAGCCGGAGTCGATCTCGTAGACCACCTTGCCGTCGCCCACAATCGTGGGCAGGTGGCTGTGGCCGAAGAAGCACAGGTTGATGCCGCCGTACTGCGAGCGCAGGTAGCGGTGGTTGAGGATGGCGGCCTCCTGGTTCAGGATGTACTCGTCGGGCTCCCTGGGCGAGCCATGCACCAGGAGGATGCGGTCCTGGTAGAGCATCGTGTCCCTCAGGCCCTCGAGGAACGCGTTGTCCGAGGGGCTGAGGCATCGGCGGGTGTACTCGACCGCCTGGGCGGTGGAGGGGCGGATCTGTTCGGAGTTCTCGCCCAGGGCGTAGCGGTCGTGGTTCCCCCGGATGGAGTGGAGGGGGGCCGTTTCGAGGGCCTCGATGACCTCGTGGGGACAGGGGCCGTAGCCCACGACGTCGCCCATGCACAGGATGGTGCCCACGTCCTCGCCCGCCAGAGCGTCCAGCACGGCGCGCAGGGCCGCGAGGTTCGAGTGGATGTCTGCGATGATTCCGTAGCGCAGCGGATTCGACGACATAGGAGTCCGTGTGGCGCCGCGTGAGGGCCTCATGGGCCAGAGACACGGAACAGGCGCACGGCGGCCTCGGGGCACATGATCGTGCAATGGCGGCAGGCGCAGCACACCACCCCGCCGATGACGCGCACCGTGTAGGCCCCGCGGCTGTTGGGCGTCGGCGACAGCTCCAGGGCGTGCTCGCTGCAGAAGGCAACGCACAGGCCGCAGCCCTTGCAGAGCTCCTCGTCAACCTCGACCACGATCATGGAGCGCGCTCCCGCTCCAGTGGAGTTTTTCGCGCAAGGTGTCATAATAGGTCCGAAGCCCGAGATCGATCAGCCGGAAATCGTTCGCGGCACGGCGGATGACCACGCGGTCCCCCCGGGCGAGCTGCTGGTACACCTGCCCGTCCACGGTCAGGCCCACGTCCACCGGGGTCGCGTCCACGCACAGCTCGATGCACCCGCTCGCGGGCACCACCAGGGGCCGGTTCGTGAGCGTGTGCGGGCAGATCGGCGTCACCACGAACGCGGCCAGCGCGGGGTCAATCACCGGCCCGCCGGCCGACAGCGAGTGCGCCGTCGAACCCGTGGGGGTCGAGACGATCACGCCGTCCCCATTGTAGGTTGTCGCCCGCACGCCGTCAACCACGAGGCCGATCGCCACCAGGCGCGACAGGGCGCCGCGCGAGACCACTGCGTCGTTGAGGGCCACGCGCTCGACCAGCGTCTGCCCGCCCCGCCGCAGGGCGCACGACAGGCGCATCCGCGACGAGACGCGGTAGCGGCCCTCCAGGATATCGCCGAAGCGCTCCTGGAGCTGCTCGGGCGACACCTCGGCCAGGAAGCCGAACTTGCCCAGGTTCACCCCGATGGCGGGGATCTGGTTGCTGCCCAGCCGCCGCGCGGTCGAGAGAATCGCTCCGTCCCCCCCCAGGATCACCGCAAGGTCCGCCTCCACGTGCTCCAGCTCGCGGTCCATCGCCAGGTCCAGCGCCACCACCTCGGCGCGCTCCCGCAGCCACGGCAGCAGTTGCTCCACGGCTGCGGCGACCGCAGGCTTCCCCGTATTGCCCGAGAGGATGAGCCGCTTCATCGTCGCACCCCGCCTGGCTTCTCCAGAGGCGCGCCGCTGGCGCGCGGCGTGGATCGTGCCGTGCCCCCGCCGCGCACGAACTCGGCCACGCGGGCGGCGATGCCCGCGGCACTGAGCCCCAGGCCCCCCAGCAGCGCCTCCCGCGGCCCGTGCTCCACGAACCGGTCGGGGATGCCCAGCAGCTCCACATGGCACGGCAGGGCGCCGTGCGGCGCGATGGCCTCCAGGACCGCCGACCCGAAGCCGCCCACGACGGAATGCTCCTCGATGGTCACGAGGATGGGCACGCGGGAGGCCAGCGACCCAAGGAGGGCCGCGTCCACGGGCTTGGCGAATCGCGCGTTGACGACGGCCGCCTCGATGCCCTCTCTGGCCAGGAGGACCGCCGCCTCCCAGGCCCGCTCCACCATGGACCCGTAGGCCACCAGGGCCGCGTGCGAGCCCTCCCGCAACAGCTCCGCCTGTCCGACCTCGATGGGCGGCGGCTGCGGCCACCCGACAGCCGGCACCGGCGCCTTGGGAAACCGGATGGCCCACACGCGGTCGCCGGCCACCGCGGCCTCCAGCATGGCCTCCAGCTCCGCGCCGTCCCTTGGCGCCGCCAGGACCATGCCGGGCAGGTGGCGCAGGAGGGCGATGTCGAACACCCCGTGATGCGTCGGCCCGTCGGCGCCGACCAGGCCCGCACGGTCCATGCACAGCACCGCGCCGGCCCCCTGAAGGCACAGATCGTGGAACACCTGGTCGTAGGAGCGCTGGAGAAACGTCGAGTAGATGGCCACCACTGGCTTGCAGGCCGCGGCGGCCAGACCCCCCGCAAAGGCTACCCCGTGCGACTCGCTGATGCCCACGTCGAAGAACCGCTGAGGGAAGCGCTGGCCGAAGTCTGCAAGGCCCGTCCCCTCCTCCATCGCCGCGGTGATCGCCACGACGTCGTGCCGCCTCTCGCCGATGCGGCACAGGGCGTCGGAGAAGACCGACGTGTAGCTTGGCCCCGCCGCGCCGTTGGCTGGGCCGGGCGCGCAGGCGGAGGGCGCTGCCGGCCCCGCGCTGTGGTAGCGGCTCGGGTCGCTCGTCGCGGCGGCGTGGCCGCGCCCCTTCTGCGTCAGCACGTGGAGCAGGATGGGGCCCGAGAGCTCGCGCACCGCCTCCAGCATCGCAACCAGGTCGTCGAGGCGGTGGCCGTCCACGGGGCCGAACGTGCGGAAGCCGATCTGGTCGAAGAGCGTCTCGGAGCCGACGGCCACCTTGATGCTCTCCTTGAGCTGCCCCAGGGCGGCCTCGGCAGGGGCGCCGATGCCGGGCAGGCTGCGGACGACGCGGCGCAACTCCCGCTTCGCCTTGTTGTAGAACGGCGCCGACCGCAAGCGGTCGAGATACTGGGCGATCGCGCCCACCGTCCTGTTGATGGACATTCGGTTGTCGTTGAGCACGACCAGGATATCCCTGCCCAGAGCGCCGGCGTGGTTGAGCGCCTCCAGGGCCACGCCGTTGGTCAGCGTGCCATCGCCCACGATCGCCACGACGCGGCGCCGTCGCCCGGCAAGCGCATCCGCGCACACAAGGCCCATGGCGGAGGAGAGCGCCGTGCCCGCGTGGCCGGTGGTGAAGAGGTCGTACGGGCTCTCGGCCTTGCTTGGGAAGCCGCTCAGGCCTCCCTGCTGGCGCAGGGTATGGAACTGCTTGCGCCGTCCCGTGAGCAGCTTGTGCGCGTAGGTCTGGTGCCCGACGTCCCACACAAGCACATCGTGGCGGAGATCGAAGCAGCGGTGGAGGGCCACCGTCAGCTCCACGGCGCCGAGGTTGGACGCCAGGTGGCCCCCGTTGGCGGCGACCACGCGGCGGATCTCCTCGCGCAGCTCTTCCGCGAGCTGCGGCAGCTCCTCGCTCCTCAGCCGCCGCACGTCCGCCGGGCCGTTGATCTGCTCAAGGATGCTTCCCACGCGAACTCCATCTCAGGGCCTGGAACAAGAGGGCACCGGCGATCGGCTCACCGCTCTCGCTCCGTACCCCTCTGCGGGCAGAAGGGTATGGTTCCCTTCTTACTTCCTACCACTTTTGCCGGCATTGCGCAAGGCACACTCACATGTTCCTCCCAACGACGTAGGCCGCCAGGTCGCGGAGGAGGTCGGCCGGGGGGCCGAAGGGGGCCAGCTCGGCGATCGCCTGCTCGGCGAAGGCGCCGGCGCGCCGGCGCGACTCGGCGAGCCCAAACACCGCGGGATACGTGATCTTGCCGCACAAGGCATCCTTGCCCGCGGTCTTGCCGAGCTGCTCGCTGGTCGCCTCGGCGTCGAGCGCGTCGTCGGTGACCTGGAAGGCGAGCCCGAGCAGCTCGCCGAAGCGCCCCAGCCGCTCCCCCGTGGCCTCCGGGGCATCGGCCGCCAGCGCGCCCAGACGAAGCGACGCGCCCATCAGGGCCGCCGTCTTGTGCGAATGGATAAAGCTCACTCGCTCCGCGGTCGGCTCCTCGCCCGCGAGGTCCATGTCGGCCTCCTGGCCGCCCACCATTCCGGCGGCGCCCGCGCCGCGCGCCAACGCCGCCACAAGCACGGCGGCGTGGCGCTCGCACGGGGGCCGAGCCAGGACCTCGAAGGCCAGAGTGAGCAGGGCGTCGCCGGCCAGGATCGCGGTCGCCTCGCCGAATGCCTTGTGGCACGAGGGCCGCCCGCGGCGGAAATCGTCGTCGTCCATCGCCGGCAGATCATCGTGGATGAGCGAGTAGGTGTGCACGAGCTCGACGGCGCACGCCGGCGGCAGGGCAAGCTCCCGGGCGCCGCCGCACAGCTCCGAGGCCAGCAACACCAGGGCGGGCCGCAGGCGCTTGCCGCCCGCGAAGACGCTGTAGCGCATGGCCTCGACGAGCCGACCCGCCGGCCCCCCGGGCGCGGGAAGCAGCCGCTCGAGCGCCGCGTCCACCTCGCGGCGGACCTCCCGCAGATACGCGGCCAGGCGCTCCGAGCTCATGACCCGTCCTCGCGCGCGCTCCCGTCCTCGGCCTCGAACGGCCGCGTCCCGAGCTTCGCGTCGGCGCCCTGGACCAGCACCTCGATCCGCTTCTCCGCGGCGGCCAGGATCGCCGTGCACTCCTTGTGCGCGGCGACGCCGCGTTCGTAGCGCTCGAGGGCCTCGTCGAGCGTCAACTCGCCGCTCTCAAGCTCCTCGACGATTTGCTCGAGGGCTTCCAGGGTCTTCTCGAACGACACTCGTTTGCCCATTCACCGTCTCCACTCTCGAAACCAGGCGGCCGGCGTGGAGCAGGGTCTCCACCGCCTGACCCGCCTGCACCTGCCCCGCACTGCGGATGACCTCACGGGACTCGAGCACGCGGGTGATCGAGTAGCCCCGCTCGAGGACGCGCACGGGGCCGAGGGCCTGAAGGCGGCCCGCCGCCGTGGCGAGCCGCTCGCGACACGACTCGACGCGCCGCCGCACGGCCAACGCGGCCGCGCCGGCCAATTCGTCGAGCCGTTGCTCGTGGCGCCGCACGGTCTCCAGGGGCGCCCGGAACCCGTAGCTGGCGCGCAGCCGCTCCAGGCGGGCGCGCGCCAGGTCCACCCGGCCCCGCAAGGCCGTGGTGAGACGCCCGCGCAACTCGCCGAGCCGCCCCACCAGCTCTGCCAGCTCGGGCAGCACGATCTCGGCGGCCTCGGTGGGCGTGAGCGCCCGGCGGTCCGCCACGAAGTCCGCGATCGTGACGTCAATCTCGTGTCCCACGGCCGAGATGATGGGCACCCTCGAGGCGTGGATGGCGCGCGCCACCACCTCCTCGTTGAAGGCCCACAGGTCCTCCAGGCTCCCGCCGCCCCGCCCGACGATCAGCACGTCTGCCCCGCCCCATTCGTTGAACTCGGCGATCGCCCGCGCGATCTCCGCCGCCGCCCCCGCCCCCTGCACGCGGACGGGTCGGATCACCACGTGGGCGGGCGGGAAGCGCCGGGCGAGCACCGTCAGGATGTCGCCGACCGCCGCGCCGGTCGTCGAGGTCACCACGCCGATGCAGGCCGGCAGGAAGGGCAGCGGCTTCTTCGCCTCCGGGCGGAACAGCCCCTCCTTCTCCAACCTGTCCTTCAGTTGAAGAAACGCGAGCTGGAGCGCGCCCATGCCCTTCGGCTGGATCGACGAGATGACGACCTGATAGCTCCCGCGCGGCTCGTAGACCGTGAGGGCGCCAGTGACGATCACCTCCATGCCGTCCTCGAGGTCGAACCGCAGGCGGCTGGCGCTGCTGCGCCACAGCACCGCGGAGATCTGCGCGCCGGAGTCCTTCAGCGTCAGGTACACGTGCCCGGAAGCGGGCCGACGGAGATTGGAGACCTCGCCCACCAGGCACACGGAGTCGAACTCCTCCTCCAGCGAGCGCCGGATGCGCCGGGTGAGCTCGGAGACGCTGAGGATCTCTTCGCCGTGAGATGGCTGCAAGGCCCACTCCTCACCGCACCTGGGGCGGCGTGCGACCGTGCACGACCTACGTTTCCGCGATCCGGCGGATGCCGACGGCGCGACCCGTCTCGGCGTCCACGGACACGATGGCCCCGCACATGAGCACGGCGCCGCTGGCGACCTCCATCGGCACGTAGAGGCGCGTGCGGAGGCGTTCGATCACCTGCTCGACCCGGCGACCGAGGATCGAGCGCTGCGCCCCGGTCATCCCGAGGTCGGTGATGAAGGCCGTGCCCTGTTCGAGGAGCCGCTCGTCGGCGGTCTGCACGTGGGTGTGTGTGCCGAGCACGGCGCTCACGCGCCCGTCGAGGAACCAGCCCATCGCCGCCTTCTCCGAGGTGGCCTCCGCGTGAAAGTCCACGATCGTCACCCGCGGCCCGGGCGTTCGCTCGAGGAGGCGGCTCATGGTCTCGAACGGGCAGTCCACCGGCTCCAGGAAGATGCGCCCCAGGAGGTTGACGACGCGGACCGGGATGCCCGAGGCGGTGGCGACGGTGACGATGCCGGCGCCGGGCGCGCCGGGCGGGTAGTTCTGGGGCCGCAGGAGGCGCGGGTCCTCGGCGAGTGCCTGGGCGATGTCGCGCCGCCGCCACACGTGGTCGCCCGTGGTGACGACGTGGACGCCGACGCCGTGAAGCTCGGCGGCGATGGCTCGGGTGATCCCGAGGCCGCCCGCGGTGTTCTCGCCGTTGGCGACCACCAGGTCCACCCCCTCCCGCGCGACGATGCGGCGCAGGTTGTCGCGCAGGAAGTGGCGACCCGGGCGCCCCACCACGTCGCCGATGGCAAGAATCTGCACCGTCAAGGTGGCCCCATTCTACCGAGCGTACTCGACGGCTCGGGTCTCTCGGATCACGGTGACGCGGATCTCGCCGGGATAGTCGAGCTCCTGCTCGATCTCCTTGGCGATGTCGCGAGCCAGCTTGGTCGCCGCCCGGTCGTCCACCTTGTCGCTCTTGACGATCACGCGCACTTCGCGGCCGGCCTGGATGGCGTAGGCAGTGTCGACCCCCTCGAAGGAATTCGCAACGTCCTCGAGGCGTTCGAGCCGCTTGATGTACTTCTCGAGGGTCTCGCGGCGAGCGCCGGGGCGCGAGGCCGAGATCGCGTCGGCCGCCTGGACGAGGACGGCGTAGACGCTCTGGGGCGCCTCGCCCTCGTGGTGGGCGGCGATGGCGTTGATGACGATGGCGTCCTCGTCAATCCGCTTGCCGATCAGCGCGCCGATCTCGGGGTGGCCGCCCTCGAGCTCGTGGTCCACGGCCTTCCCGATGTCGTGCAGCAGGCCGATGCGCTTGGCCAGCGCGGGGTCGAGCCGCAACTCCCCTGCCATGATGGAGCACAGGTGCGCCACCTCGATGGAGTGCTGGAGCACGTTCTGGCCGTAGCTCGTGCGGTATCGCAGGCGCCCGAGCAGGTAGGCGAGCTTCTGGTTGCTGGTGTGCACGCCCATGTCGAAGAGCACTTGCTTGCCGGTCTGCTGAATGGTCTCTTCGGTCTTGCGCTTGGCCCGCTCGATGACCTCCTCGATGCGCGCGGGGTGGATGCGGCCGTCGGCCACCAGCTCCTCCATCGCGCGGCGGGCCATCTCGCGGCGAACGCTGTCGAAGGCCGAGAGCACCACCACCCCAGGCGTGTCGTCCACGATCACGTCCACGCCCGTGGCCTTCTCGAACGCTCGGATGTTGCGGCCTTCGCGCCCGATGATGCGCCCCTTCATCTCGTCGCTCGGCAGGTCTATGGCGGAGACGACGCTCTCGTTGGTATGCTCGACGGCGCAGCGCTGGATGGCGGTTGCCAGCACCTCTCGGGCTTTCTGGTCGGCGCTCTCCTTGGCCTGCTCGATCTTACGCTCCAGGAGAGTAGCCGCCTCGCGGTCGAAGTCGCGCTCCAGGCGCTCGAAGAGCTGGGTCCGCGCGTCCTGTGGGCTGAGGCCCGAGATGCGGTAGAGGGCCTCTTTCTGCTTGTCGAGGGCCTCGGTGAGTTCGCGCTCCTTGGCGGCGATGCTTTCCTGGCGGGTGGAGAGCTCGCGCTCGAGGTTCTCGATATACTTTTCGCGCTTGCCCGTGAGCTCCGCCTTGCGCTCCAAGGCGTCCTCCCGCTTCACCAGGCGCTTCTCCAGCAGCTTCAACTCCGTGCGGGTCTCGCGGGTCTCCCGTTCGAATTCCTCGCGGCGACGCAGCAGTTCCTCCTTGGCCGCTACGTCGGCCCGCTGGCGGACCTTTTCCGCCTCCTGGGCGGCGGCATCGAGGAGTCCGCTCGCCTCCTTTCGCGCGCTGCGCTTGCGAATGTAGCCCACCAGTTGACTAACGCCGTACCCCACAATGCACGCCACGGCGATCAGCAAGGCAACAGGTCCAGAAACCACAGACCACCTCTCGATCCCTCTCCGTCCGAGGCCGCACACGGAGCGGCCGGGGGACGGGCGCGACCAAGCGCTTGCCCTTATGTATACACTCTGGACGGGTCGCACGGGATGGAGAACAGGGGAAGAAGCTGCTGAGCGCGCAGAGCGGAAGGACGAACGGTCTCTAGAGTTGCCCTCGGGCTACACGGCGTCGCGCACCACTGCCACGAGGAAGCGGCGTGGACACCCTCGGGGATCGAGCCGGATGACTTCCTGGGGCCCTGCCGCTCGCCGGGCGGGGTAAGCCGCCCGACTGTCGCGTGGTCCGGGCCGACGCATGTCTTGATGCGCCTTCAGGTTGCCAAGCGTTCGCGCCCACGAAAGTCTCGTGCCTCTCTACATCTAACTCGTAACAGTGGCCAAGCCGCCCGCCGGCAGCTACCCACGCCGCCGTTACCCTCGCGGCCGGCTGCGCCACCGTGCATACAGAAACAACTCTATCGCTCCACACACTCTCCCTGACCCCGTGCCACCCTCCAGCACGATGCCATGAGTTGTGCTCTCGTTGGCCTCCCCTCGGATGCCCCTCTCGCATCCTCTACCACAGATTATAGCGACCCCGTCAGGCAAGTCAAGGAGAATCTCAGCCCCCCGCGCGACCACCGCCCCCGGCCAGCCCCGGCCATTGTGTATCAGTGTGCATCACCCCGTAGCTTGATACACAATGGTAGTCCCCAGAGAAATGGCGATTCTCGCCATTCTGTTCATTCTGTATCATTTCCCCCTCCCTGGGAAGTGATACACAATGGGTAAGGGGGCCTCCGAGCCCCTATCTAGTTGGCGCGTAGACACATAGGGATATTTCAGTGCCCGGCGTAGTCGCTGCACCGCGTCGCATTCGGGCGGTCGGGCCGCCGGCAGGCGTCGCCGTAGTCGTACTTACACGTGTCGCACAGGGTGCGTTCGCCGAAGAGCTTGGCGCGCACCGCCTGCCAGAAGGTCTTCCACGTTCCGGGCCGGGGCCTATTCGGGCTTGTCCTTGCCTGCCTCCTCGGCACGCTTCCGGTACTCCGCTTCGAGCGTCTTGTATTTCTTCTCGAACTCCTCGATCGGCTCGCGAGCCGCGCGCAGGGAGTTGTGAAGGTCCACGATCCGCAGCAGCCGTTGCCGTGCCCGCTCGGCAGCCGCTGCCGATGCGGGGTCCTCGGATTGGGCAGCCACTTCCTGGTAGGCAGCGAGGACGCCATCGAAGTCCCGCTTGTCTGCCGGCTTCGCAAGTTCTGCCTGGTAAAGCTCTTGGGCCTTCCGGAGGGCCTGGGCGGCGGCACTGCGGGCCATGGCGGGCCTCGGCGGCGGCTCCTTGCCGGCAGGGACAGGGCCGGCCTCGCCAATCTTGCGGACGTGTGCGCTGTGAATCCACGCCCATGCGTCCAAGGGCGGGCCGATCCCGATCCAGTCGCCATCGGCGTCCACCACCGTAACTCGTGTGCCCTTCTCCACTTGCCCAAGCACGTCGCCGGTCAAGCCCGGCCGGGCGCGCACGTTCACCCTGTCCTTGACAAAGGTCGCCTGCTTCCCGTCGGCCTCGACGGCCACCATGTCCTTGCGCACCCACACGGTGCAGGTCTTCGGCACGGGGATGCCGAACCACTCGTACCGCTTCTGCCGCACCTCAACCTTGTCGCCCCGGCTGGCCACGGAGAGCACGGTGTAGTTAATGCCGTCCCCGGCGCGGATGTAGACCCGCTCGCCCGTGACCTCGCCCAGGAAGGGCGGCTTGGGCGCGTCCTTCGGCTCGGGCGCCTTCGGCTCGGCCTTGGGTTCCGCCTTGGGCTCGACCTTAGGTGCCGCCTTGGGTTCCTTCGTCGCTGCCTCGGCCTTCTTGGGCTCGGCCTCACCCGCCGCTGCGCACATACAGAAAGCCCACGCCAGAAGCCCGATGAGTCTACGCATGGCTACTGCCCCCACACGTCGCGCGTGCTGATGCTTGGGGATGGGAACGGGGATACCAGAACAACGGCATTATAAGGCGCGTGCGCCAGGAAGTCAACCATCTTGTCCGCATTGCGCCTCAGATTCCCGGTTGACAGTGCGCTCCGCCGAGATATACTGGCGCTTCGGCGCGGAGAGCCCTGCCATGCGTGTGCGTCCCCTGTCCGCCGTGTTCCCCCTGATGCTGCTCCTGTTGCTCGGAGAAGCCATGGTCGCCAGCGGCGAAGCACTGACGTTGGACGGCGATGCGATGCGGGTGGAGGTGGATTCGGCGTCGGGGCGCTGGGCGCTCCTCGACAAGGCGTCGGGCGTCCGCTGGCCGTCGAGCGGCGATGCCGGCCCCGGCTCCTCCCCTGCCCTTCTGGGCGGCTTCGGCGACGCCGCGGCGCAGGCGCAATCGCTCAAGCTCACGAAGAAGAACGGGGCGGCCGTGACGTTCGCGCTGGTGGATGGCGGCCGCTCGCTCGAGATCCGATGCGAGGGGGCCGAGGACGTCCGCTCCCTCGGCGACGCGCTGGCCATCACCGACACCGAGGGCGGCTACCTCATCGTGCCGGCCCGCGAGGGGCTGCTCATCCGCGCCGACAGCGGCAAGTCGTTCGAGCGCACGTTTGGCACGTCCGACTACGAGGGCTGCCACATGAACATGCTCGGCCTCTGCAAGGCCGGCTCCACGCTCCTCGTGACGTGGGACGATGCCTACGTGTTCCCCGAGGTCCAGAGCGTTCGCCCGCTCGACGCGACGCACAAGCAGCAGCTCACGACGACGCTGGGCCTCCGTCGCTCCGCGAAGGCCGTGCGCCTCACGCCGCTCGGCAAGGGCGACTGGAACACGATCGCCGCCGGCTATCGCCGCATCGCCGAGGCGAAGGGCCGCGCCGTCACGCTCAGGAGCAAGATCCAACGCAATGCAAAGGCCGAGCTGATGCTCGGCGCGGCCAACGTCAAGCTCTGGACCTGTCTCGCCCGCAAGATGAACGAGGAGAGCACGGCCGAGGAATCGGTGAAGGTGCGCTGGACGTTCGACGAGGCGGCGCAGATCGCCGAGCACCTTCGCAAGGACGTGGGCATCGAGCGCTGCCTGTTCATCCTGGGCGGCTGGACCGAGGGCGGCTACGACTGCCGCCACCCCGACAACCTGCCCGCCAACCCCGAGTGCGGCGGCAACAATGCCCTCGCCGATGCCGTCCGACGCATCCAGGCCCTCGGCTACGTCGCCTGCCTGCACGACAACTTCCAGGACATGTACCGCGATGCGAAGAGCTGGGACCCCGCCTTCATTGAGAAGGACGCCAAGGGCAGCCTGATCAAGGGCGGGCGGTGGCTCGGCGGCCGCGCCTACATGGTCTGCGCGCCCAAGCAGCTCGAGCTGGCCCAGCGCCCGCAGAACCTGCCCGAGACGCACAAGCTCTTCGCCCCCTGGAGCTACTTCATTGACACCACCTACGCGGTCGGCCCCCGCGAGTGCCACGACCCCGCGCACCCCATCGGGCGCAACGACGACATTGCCTGGAAGATCAAGCTCAGCGACTATACCCGCAAGGTCTTCGGCCTCTTCGGCAGCGAGTGCGGCCGCGAGTGGGCGCTGCCGTGCAGCGACTTCTTCGAGGGGCTCGTCGGCGTCTCAGGACGCTACTACCATGGCCTCGACCCCGCCAGCGTCGGCGCCACGGTGATCCCCTTCTGGGAGATGGTCTACCACGACTGCCAGGTCGCCTACGGCAAGTATGGCTACGCCGCCGACCAGGCGGCCGAATACGTCGCCCACCACGTCCTGTGCGCCCGCCCCCTCCACTACCATTCAGTGCCCGACCACCTCTACTGGAAGGAGCCTACCGCGCCGGCAACCGACGCCGTCCAGGCGCGGCCGCGGGTCGTGAGCATCGAGCCCGTCGAGAAGGGCTCCTTCCGCATCCGGTATGCGTGGACCGTCGAGGACGATGTCGCGGGCGACTGGCGGGTCTTCGTCCACTTCGGCACCGACGCCGAGATTCGGTTCCAGGACGACCACGTGCCCGAGCCGCCCACGTCGCAATGGAAGAAGGGGCAGAGGGTCGAGATCGGCCCTCGTGTCGTGAGCATCCCGCCCACGCTTCGGGCCGACGCGGTGAACGTCTACGTCGGCCTCTTCGACCTGAAGGATCAGGGGAAGCGGGTGCGGCTGCCCGGCTGCGACGGCCAGCGGCGCATCCTGGCCGGCCGCCTGCTGCTGAAGCCCGAGCTGAAGTTCGCGCCACACGCGGGCGGCGCGCCTCTCTCCCGCTCTGCCTTCACGCGCTGCGACGACGGCTGGGCCGAGGGCATGCACCCGACCGATGTCTTCCTCAAGAACACACAGGAAGTCCTCGGCCCCCTCAACGCGGCCACGGCGCACCAGCGGCTCACGCGTCTGGAGTTCCTGAAGCCCGACGGCTCGCTGCGCCGCGCCGTCTACGGCGAAGGCCCGGCGGCGACGGAGGTCGTGGTGAACTTCGGCTCCGCCGATGCCGAGGCCAGCACGCGCTTCGGCCCCGTGGCGCTGCTCCCTCCGTGGGGCTTCGTGGTCCAGGCGCCGCGCTTCGTCGCCTTCTACGCGAAGTCGTGGGGCGGCCATGCCTACGAGGCCGGCGCTCTGTTCACCCTCCACGCCGTCGAGGGCGATGCCCTCGCGACGGCGCGAAAACTCCGCGTCTTCCACGCCTTCGGCGAGCCGACCCTCCTCTGGGGCGGGAAGCGATACGAGGTCCGGCGCGAGGGAACCGTCGCGCTGCGGTGAGGGGACAAGGGCACTTGCTTTCCGGCCGCGAGATCACCTGGCATCCCGCGCGACGGCGCTGGCTTCCTCTCCCAATGGATGGGTGAACGGACCTGCAGAGGGATCAGTCCCTGTCTATCCGGCTCTCCAGGTAGCGGTGCCAGGACGCCGAGGCCATGCGGCGGGTGACCTCATAAAGCCGGTATTCGGTGGCAAAGAGGTCGCCCTGGGTGGGCTCCTTGGGCGGGATGAAGTGCGTGACGAGGGCCACGCAGCAGCCTGTGCGTTCGGTGTCCTCGATGACGGGGGTCATGTGGGCCGGGCGCTGGCCGAAGACGGCCGAGACGAGCTCGGCCCGGATGAGGTTGCGCGCCGCCCGCTGCGGGTCGTAGGCGTCGAGCGGGCGGAACGGCAGCGACAGGGTGACGGGAATCGGCTGCGGCACCTCGACCATGGGCGGCTCCGCCTCGACAACTTTGCGGAATGCCTCGGCCCGGTCCTTCTCGCCGGCCTTCGCCAGGGCGGCGCTCAGCTTCTCACGCAGCTTGTCTGCCGCCTGCGCCACGCGCTGCGCGGCGCGCGCCCGCTCGCAGTCCATCTGCACCTCCATCTTGACGCCCGGCTCGTCGAGCGGCGGCACGCGGGACGGCGTGCGGTCGCACACGCGGATGAGGCAGGCGCCGTCGGAGCCCTGGACGGGTCCGGCCAGCTCGCCCTTCGGGGCGGCGAAGGCCGTCTTGGCCAGGTCGGGGGCGGGTCCGATGTCTCTGAGGCCCTTTCGCTCGCGGTCGATCCAAACGGGCTGGGTGGCGACGAGGGGCGGGTGCTTGGCGGCGTAGGCCTTGAGGTCCGCCTTGGCGCCCTCGGCCTGGAGGGCCTTCAGTGCCTCGGCGAGCAGCTTCCCTGCCTCCACCCGCGCCGCGGCGCGCCGCAGGTGGTCGCGCACGCGGTCCTTCGCCTTGTCGAAGGGAAGGAACGCGGGCTGGACCGCCGCGGACCAGTCGCGGCAGTAGAGCTCGCCCGCGCGCACGCTTCGGTCGAACTCCTTGCGGAGTTCCTCATCCGAGGGGGCAGCGACGGCCTTTGCCAGGTCGGCATAGGGGGCCACGAGCGACTCGACCTCGGCCACCTCGGGGCGTCGGAAGGTCTCCTTGTTCGCCTCGTAGTGCTTCCGCAAATCGTCCGTCGTGGGCTCCTCGAGGGCCAGCATGGGCTCGCGGAGCGCGACCATGGCAGCCTCGAGGGTGAGCAACTCGTCGGGCTGCCGCTCGGAAACGTCGGCGACGCAGGCCCGCATCGGCTCGGCCTCGACGGCCACGGGAGTGAGCCCGGGCTTGTCGAGCGCGAAGATGGCGTCGGCGAGAGCGGGCATGGGCCCTTCCCCGGGGACGACGAAGCGGCGCGCGTCGAGCAGCTCGGTTTCCACGACCTTGGGCGCCCGCGAAGCCGCCTTCTCGAAGGACGACGCGGCGGCTGCGCTGCGGAACGCCTCGGCCGCCTTGCGGGCAGCGTCGCACGCCGCCTGGACCTTCAGCGCCTGCGCCACCTTGTCGCGCACTTCGGCGAGCGTCGAGTCCCGAGGCGCCGTGCGGGCGGCCAGGCGGCACACGGCGTAGCCCTGGCTAGACTGCACGATGCGGGGGATGATCTCGCCGGGCTTGGTGTCGCCCAGGACGTCGGCGATGTCCGCAATGCGTCCGAGAGTGGTGGGGCTGGCCGGGTCCTCCACGGCGAATGGCTCGCTCTTGCCGTGGAGGAGGTTGAACTGCTTGGCCAGCGCGGCGAAGTCGGCCTCGGAGGGCTTCCTTGCCTTCCTGACCGCTTCGAGGGCCAGGTCGGCGGCGGCGCGGGCCTCGCGGTTCGCGCGCTCGCGCGCAATATCTGCCCTCACGCGGTACTCGCTTTCCTCGTAGGAGTGGCCCCGGTACGCGTCGTCCGCGTGCAGCTCGAAGTGGCGGCGGCACTCGGCGTCGGTGAGCCTTCCCTCGATGGCCCGCTGCCGCATGGCGGCGTCGGCGAACAGGAACTCGACGGTGGCCTGCGCCGGCACGCGGAAGGCGGCCTTGTTGGCCTCGAAGTGGCGCTCGATGGCCGTGGCGTCGGGCGGGGGGACGGATGCCAGGAAGTCGGCGGCGCGGAAGAGGGCGACCTTGGCTCGCGCCCTGCCCCCCGGGCGGCGCTCGGCCAGGAGGGCGATCAGCGCCCCCGGGCGCGTGGCGAGGACGAGAGGCTTCGTGACCTCGCCCGGCTTCAGGGCGCGGATCGCGGCCATGGCCTGCGGCTCGTCGGCCAGGAAGGCCTCGGGCTTCGAGACGGGGAACGGCCCCAAGGTGTTCACGCTCACGCGCATCTCGCGCGCCACGGGGAGCGGATACGCCGAGGGGACGGTGCGGAATGCCTCCCACACCAGGCTGTCGCGTAGCGCCGCGAGGCGCTCGGGCAACGGCTTCTTGGCCCATTCGGCCTCGAGCTTGCCGCGCACCCGCTCGTGCGCGGCCGGCGCGGCGTCCCAGGAGGGCGCGTCCTTGATCTCGTCGTCGGTGACATACGCGGTGTCGCGGTGGTCGTCGTAGTACTGGCGGACCTCTTTGTCGTCCACCTTGGCCTCGGCGCGGAGGGTCTCGTAAAGGGCGGCGGCCACGTCGAGCGTGGCGGCCTTTTCGTCGCGGCTCTTGAGGACGAAGAGGAACCTGCCCTCGGCGCTGGAGAGGATGCGGCTGACCTCGCCCGGCTTGAGAGCCGTCACGGCGTCGCGGAAGCCTGCGGCCTTGCCGATGTCCGGCGTGGCCTCGGGCTGAGCCAGGTTGACGGCCACGTTGCTGCGGGGGCGGAGGCCGTGCTTGACGGCGACGGCTGCGAGGTCGGGCTTCTCTGGCTGGGTCAGCTCGGCGAGGGCCTTCTCGGCGCGCTCGGTGGCCAGGCGGAGGGCCTGGCGGCGCTCGAGCAGCTTCGCGATGTCGTCCTTCACCTTCTCGAATGGGATCGGCTTGGGCTGGTCGAGGAAGCTGTGCGGGGCCGCGTCGTAGGCGGCGCGCTGCTCGTAGAGCGCCGGCTCGTAGGTGGGCGCGAGGCCCTGCGCGGCGCACGTGACGAGTTGGAAGCGGTTGCCCTTGGCTTCCTCGCGCGCGACGAGGCGGGCCAGGACGAAGCGCTCGCCCACCGCCACAACGTCGCTGAGGTCGCCCACGTCGCCGCCGGCGAGCTGGGCATAGAGGTCGGGCATGGCCTTGCCCAGCCCGGGGAACGGGTCGGTCGGCTTCAGGAACTCGGTTTCGAGGGGCTTGGTGCCCACGCGCTCGGCGAAGCGCTCGATGGCCGCCTGCGAGATCCTCGTGCGGTACTCCCTGGCCTTCTCCCTGGCCTTGGCGAACGCCTTGTCGTTCTTCACGTCGTCGCCGAGTTGCCTGCGGAGGTGTTCCGGCAGGTTATCGTAGGGGAGCGCTCGGGCCTCCTCGCGCTGGGTGACCCGGAAGAAGAAGCGCCCCGCATCGCACGAGAAGACTTCGCTGATCGCATGGGTGCCGGGCTTGGCCTCGGCGCCGGCGACCGAGTATTGCTGGCCACGCTCGCCGAACAGGACTTCGGCGAGCCTCGCGCCGCGCAGCTCGGAGACGAGCTCGGGCGCTTCGCTGGCGGCGAAGGGCGGCGTGGTGTCCACCGTGAAGGCCCCGGGGAACTCCCTGGCCTCCGCGCCCGTCAGCGCCTTCAGGTTCGGCACGCGTCCGCTCGCCACCTCGTCGGCCGCACGGTTGGCGATCTGCCCGATGATCGCCATGAGCTTGTCCTCGGCCAGACGCTTGCGCACGTCGTCGCGCGCGGTGTTGAACACGTGCCCGAAGAAGGCGCGGTTGCGCTCGTAGTACTTCAGGAGGTCCGCGTCGGTGAGCTTCGCCCCCACGTCGGCGCTGCGGCCCAGCGCGTACTCGATGGCCACGCGCTCGGGCTGGCGGTAGCCGGGGGAGCTGGCCGTGCGCGACACGTCCTTGTGCCGGGCGTAGAAGTCGCGGAGCTCGTCCTCCGTGGGGCTCACGCCCTGGGCGAAGTCGGCGGCCCGCACCGTGAAGTAGGCCGCGACCGCCTGCGTGTTGTCGCGCACGTAGCGGGCCTTGAGCGTGGACCGCGGAATATCGGCCAGGGACCCGCCGACCAGGCCGGGGAGCACGAGCAGGGCGAGGCGCTGCCGCTCCGTCGCCTCCAGCTCCGGGCGGGTCACCCCCATCTCCTGGAGCACCTCGTCGTAGTCCTTCATGTTGATGACGCCGTAGCCCTGACGCACCCAGCCCTCCTCCTCGGGGCAGAACCCGCCGTCGCGCCCGAAGCCCCGCGAGCGCGAGACCACGCGGAACACGCACCAGCCGCCCTTGAGCCGAAGGGGCTCACTCACCTTGCCGATGGGATCGCGGAAGACACGGTCGGCGATGCCCGGGACCTCGCCGATCGGGCGGAGCGCACCCCGGGCGGACCGCGCGGTGAACACGTTGGACTCCCCGAACCGCAGCGTGCGCTCGTTGGCGAGCTGCTTCAGCGCGTTCTCCAGAGGGCCACCGACGATGGCGTCCACGGTCTTCTTGAGGGCCTCGAGGGCCGCCTTGGCCAACGGGCTGCCCTGCTGGCTGCGCAACTCCGAGAGAAGCAGTTCGCGCACCTCGCTGAACGGCTGAACCGACTTGTCGGCCCCGCGGAACCGCTGGTTTTTCTCGCGCTGGTAGGCCGCTTCGAGCTCCTTGTCCGACACGGGCAGGTCCTTCCCGAGCGAGCTGTCCTCGGCGATGACATACTCCACCTTCACGCGGCGGGGGAAGCGCTCGTTGCGGATGGCGTCCACGACCTCTTCGTCACTCACGCGGATGCCGGCGCGCTCGGCCTCGTAGTACTGGGTGAGCCACAGGGCCGCATCGTCGTCGGTCAGCGGAGTGTCCGAGCGGTAGATCAGGTGGCACAGGCGGCGGACCTCCATCACCTGCCCGTAGCGGATGTCCTTCCCGTCATAGGTCAGATACACCTCGCTGGGGCTGCGGCCCCCAACGCGCCGGCGGTCGCACGAGCCCCGGAAGGGCACGGCGAAGATCGCCATCAGGAACACCCCGAGCCCGACCAGGATCGTGTTCCGGGTCTTCTCCCCCATGCGGAAGGGCTGGAACTTGACGCGACGCCGCGAACGGGCCATGCATTCTCTCCTGTGGGGAGCCAGCAACCAGAAAGCCGTAGCCATAGTGGGGAACGGCAATCTGCGGAATTATACCGGAAGCTTCCCGACGTTTCAAATGCAGCCGACCGGCCGTCCGGCAAAGCCAGGATGACAGATCGCGTCCCAGTGTGGTATAATGCCCGCGTCAACGTCAAGGTCAAGGCAATCCGTCACCCCATCAGAGCTCGAGCCTCATGAGCGAACCGCACGAGAAGGGGGCTGAGGCCCCGTCCGACTTCATCCGCGACGCCGTCCGGGAGGACCTGCGGACGGGCAGGTTCACCCGCGTGCACACCCGCTTTCCCCCCGAGCCGAACGGCTATCTCCACATCGGCCACGCCAAGGCCGTGTGGATTGACTACGGCGTGGCACAGGACTTCGGCGGCCTGTTCAACCTGCGCTTCGACGACACGAATCCGACGAAGGAAGAGCAGGAGTTCGTGGACGCCATCATCGCCGACGTGCGCTGGCTCGGCGCCGACTGGGGCGACCGCCTCTGCTTCGCCAGCGACTACTTCGAGCAGACGTATCTCTGGGCCGAAGACCTCATCAGGAAGGGCAAGGCATACGTCTGCGACCTCTCCGCCGACCAGGTCTCGGCCTACCGCGGCACACTCACCGAGCCGGGCAAGGACAGCCCCTATCGCAGCCGCTCCGTCGAGGAGAACCTCGACCTCTTCCGCCGCATGCGCGCCGGCGAGTTCCCCGACGGCTCCCGCACCCTGCGCGCCAGGATCGACATGGCCTCGCCCAACCTCAACCTGCGCGACCCCGTGATGTACCGCATCCTCCACGCCGAGCACCACCGCACGGGCGACACGTGGTGCATTTATCCCATGTACGACTGGGCGCACGGCCTCGAGGACTCGATCGAGGGCATCACCCACTCGCTGTGCGACATCGCCTACGAGAACCACCGTCCCCTCTACGACTGGTTCCTCGACGCCCTCGGCATCTACCATCCGCGGCAGATCGAGTTCGCGCGCCTCAACCTCACCTACACGGTGATGAGCAAACGCCTGCTCATCGAACTGGTGCGGGCGGGACTGGTCCGCGGCTTCGACGACCCGCGCCTGCCGACCCTTGCGGGGCTGCGCCGCCGCGGCTGCACGCCCGAGGCCATCCGCGAGTTCTGCACCCGCATCGGCATCAACAAGGTCGAGAGCGTGGTGGACGTGGCGCTCCTCGAACACTGCATGCGCGAGCACCTGAACAGGACCGCGCCCCGCGTCATGGCCGTCCTCCGCCCCCTCCGCGTCGTCCTCGAGAACTACCCCGACGGCCAGACCGAGGAGATGGAGGCCATCAACAACCCCGAGGACCCCGCCGCCGGCACCCGACCCGTGCCCTTCTCGAAAGTCCTCTACCTCGAGCGCGAGGACTTCATGGAAGAGCCTCCGCCGAAGTTCTACCGCCTCGCCCCCGGCCGCGAGGTGCGCCTGCGCTACGCCTACTTCATCAGATGCGAGCGGGTCGTCAAGGACCCCGCCACGGGCGAAGTCGTCGAGCTGCGCTGCACCTACGACCCGGCCACGCGCGGCGGCGATGCGCCCGACGGCCGCAAGGTCAAGGCCACGCTCCACTGGGTCTCCGCCGCACACGCCGTGGCGGGCGAGGTGCGCCTCTACGACCACCTGTTCACGCGAGAAGACATGACCAACCTGCCCGAGGGCGCGGACTTCAAGGACTTCGTGGACCCCGCGTCGCTCGAGGTACTGGCCGGCTGCCAGGTCGAGCCGAGCCTGGCTGGGGCCGCGCCGGGCGCGCGCTACCAGTTCGAGCGGCTCGGCTATTTCTGCGTGGACCCCGATTCCGCCCCAGGCCACCCCATGTTCAACCGCACCGTGACCCTGCGCGACACGTGGGCGAAGATCCAGAAGGCGAGAACCACATGACGCGTGACCCGTGACGCGTGACAATAGGAGAGAGACCCTGGTCTTGTCCTTTCTGGTCACGCGTCACGCGTCACGCGTCGGGATACCCTGTTTTTGAGGAGAAACCGATGGCAGAGCATTCACCTGAAATGCGTGCTTTGGAGGCGGTGGCTGATCTCATGTGCCTCGCCGCCCGCACGGCGCCCAAGGCCCGGGGCCTGGACAATCTGCACCTCGCCATCATCCGCGGCGAGGAGAAGGCCAAGGTGACCGCTCGCATGCGCGACATCGCCGCCGCCAACCCAGCCGCTGCCTTCTTCGCCCGCGACGCCGCCAACTGCGATGCGGCGCCCCTCGTCGTCCTCATCGGCACGAAGGTCGGGCCGCTCGGCATCCCGTCGTGCGGCTTCTGCGGCTACGACGACTGCGATGCCTGCGCCAAGGCCGGCGGCCGCTGCGCCTACAACGCCGGCGACCTCGGCATCGCCCTGGGCTCGGCCGCCGCCGTCGCCGCCGCCCACCACGCCGACAACCGCATCCTGTTCAGCTTCGGCAAGGCCGCCATCCAGGCCGGCCTCCTCCCGCCCGACATCCAGATCGCCTTCGGCATCCCCCTCAGCGGCACCGGCAAGAACCCCTTCTTCGACCGGAAGTGAGTTGGTGGCCCCGTATCGCCAGTGGAGGGGGTCAAGCAATGAGTTGGAGGCTCGCAGTTCCCTCGAGGCGGGTCGCCGCCGCACTGACAATGCTGTTTTGGGCGAGCGGCCTGCACGCGGCGGAGCAGAAGCCGCTGTGGCTGGCCGTGGCCAGGCCCGAGCTGGCCGAGCCGCTCAAGCCCCTGGCAGAGAAGCGCCGCAGCGACGGGTTCGAGGCCAGGGTGGTCACCCACACCATCGAAGAGGCGCTGGCACAATCCACGCGGCGGCCCGACTTCCTGCTGCTCATCGGCGACGACGAGCCGGGGAAAGAGGGTGCCCCGTGGTATTTGCCCGCCAAGCGCAAGACGCTCTACCGCTGGCGGGATGTCCAGCCACAGGAGTTCGCCTCCGACGCCGCCTGGGGCGATCCCGACGGGAAGGGAGTGCCCGCAATCCCGGTGGGGCGGATTCCGGCCCGCACTCGCGAGCAGGTCGAGGTCGTGGTTCGGAAGATTCTCGCCTTCGAGGCCCAGCCGCCGACGCCTGCCGACCTGAATGCGGCCATGTGGCTCGGCTCGCCCGGCTACAACGCGGCCATTGATGCCATAGCAACCAGTCTCGGCGTGACGATGGTCCAGGCCAACGGCCCGCCGTGGCTCTCCCCCTGGTTCCTCTCGGGCAACCCAGCCGACCCCCTCTGTGGGTGGCCGACGGCGCAGGCGGCGAACTTCACCCGCCAGATGAGGCAGGGCGGGCTCCTGAACGTGCTCATGGGCCACGCGAGCCCCGATGCCTTTACCTCGATGAAGCTCGCCGGGAAGCGGTTCACCTACACGGCGGCCGATGCCGCCCGCTGGCTCGGAGACGGCTCGCCCGTGGCGCCGATGATTTTCTTCTCCTGCTGGTCAGGCAACTTCGCGCGGCCAGCTCCTTGCCAGGCCGAGGCCCTGCTGTTCCTGCCCGGCGGCCCGGTGGCGGCCATCGGGGCCACCACCGAGTCGCACCCGCTGACCAACTACTTCACCAGCGTGTGCCTCCTCAAAGCCCTCGCGGGCAAGGAGAAGCGACTCGGCGCCCTCTGGCTCCGCGTGCAGCGCGAGGCGAGAGTCGCCCGCGACCTCGTCATGGAGATGATGCTGCGCGACGTGGAGGGCAAGCTCGAAAAGGACATCAACGTCGAGAAGCTGCGGCGCGACCAGACTCTCATGTACGCGGTGCTGGGTGATCCGGCCACGCTTCTCCGGCTGCCGGAGCCACTGGAGGCAAGCGTGGAGCGCACGGCGACAGGGTGGCGCTGGCGGGTCAAGCGCCCCCCGGGCGCCAATCGGCTCGAGGTCGGCTACCGCAAGCCGCCCGTCTTCACCGTGCCGACGGCTGGACCGCCGGCAAACGAGAAGGAAGCCAATGAGGCATTGGGGGCGGCGAATGCCGCCTACGCCTTCGCCGTGCAGCCCTCGCCCCCCGATGACGCGCCGTGGCAAGGCACGTGGGAGCGGCCCGGCTGGCTCCGCCTGGTCGCAACCGGCCCCGGAAGCCTGCACGTCGCCGTCCTGAAGCTGAACTGACCCGCCTCGCACCCCCTGCGCATCCCGCCATCGTGTGGTGCCCTCAGAATGCCAAGCGTCCTCACGTTGCGGAGTTGGCATTGTGGGAGAACCGGCTATTTCGAGGCTGCGCAGCCCGTTGTTCACAGAATGCCAACCCCTGAGAGAGGCAGTTGGCATTCGGTGAATCGCATCGGCGAGCCTACGCGCCTTGAGCTGGGGAGGCACGTCACAAGCGTCGTGCTCAACGACACTTATGGCAAGGACGAGGTCAACGGGGATCCTCGCAGCTTTCGGCGCGGAGGCCCGCCGCGGTGGCGGCGGTGACGCGGACGGGGGCGATGGTGCCGCGAAGCTCGTCGGGGCCGGCGAAGAGGGTGCGGACGTAGCGCTCGGTGTAGCCGGCGAGGAGGCCGCTGCGGCGGTCGCGCTCGCTCTCGACGAGGGGCTCGACGGTGCGGCCGACAAAGCGGCGGTGGTAGGCGGCCATCAGGTCGGCGGCGACGGCCTTCATCTCCTCGCGCCGGGCTCGGATCGTCTCCCAGGGGAGCTTGCCGGGCATCGCCGAAGCAGGCGTGCCGGGGCGGTCGCTGTAGGGAAAGATGTGGATGCGGCTGAAGGCGGCCCGCCGGGCCACCTCGACGGTGCGGCGGAACTGCTCGTCGGTCTCGCCGGGGAAGCCGACGATGAGGTCGGTGGTAATGGCCGGCTCGGCGATGCGGGCGCGGATGGCGGCGAGGCGGCGAAGGAAGTCGGCGACGGTGTAGCGGCGGCTCATCGCCCGCAGCACGTCGTCGTCGCCGCTCTGGAGGGGGATGTGGAAGTGGGGGCAGAAGATGGGCGACGCGGCGGCGAGGGCGATCAGTCCGTCGCTCACCTCGCGCAGTTCGAGGGAGCTGAGGCGGAGGCGACGGAGGCCGGGCGTGGCCAGGAGCCGCTCGACGAGGGGCACAAGGCCCCAGGCTCCCTGGGTGTCTAAGCCGTAGGCGCCGAGGTGGATGCCGGTGAGGACAACCTCGAGGTAGCCGTTGGCGACGAGGCGGGCGACCTCGGCGACCACGTCGTCGGGCGGACGGCTCCGCACGCGGCCGCGCACGTGGGGCACGATGCAGTAGGAGCAGAAGTCGTTGCAGCCGTCCTCGATCTTCACGAAGGCGCGGGTGTGGCCGGCGAAGGAACTGATGGCAGGCCACGGAGGTGCGGTCGTTGGGGAGGATGGCTGGATGGGTGGATGAATGGATGGATGGAAGAAAGGAGCGGGAGAGGAACCGGGCGGCAGCTTGTCGGGCAGTTGGGCAATGAGCTGGGCGAGGAGGGGCTTGGCGTCGTTGCCGAGCACGCAACGAACGCCGGGCATCTCGCGGAGCGCCGCGGCGTCGGTCTCCGCGCTGCACCCGGTGACGACGATGCAGGCGTCGGGGTGCTGGCGGGCGATGCGGCGGATGGCCTGGAGACCCTTGGCGTGGCTCGCGCGCGTGACGCAGCAGGTGTTGACCACATAGAGCTCCGCCTGGGCGGCTGGGGGCGCCTCCTCGTAGCCCAGGCGGGCCAGGGCTTCGCGCACGGCCTGAGTATCGTACTGGTTTACCTTGCAGCCAAGGGTGACGAACGCGCAGCGGGGCACGGCGGGGCGACCTTTCGGTTGGGGCGTGCGGGCCTGCCCACTGTACATGAAAGCGCTCGGCAAGAAAAGCTCTACTGGCCGCGAGTCGCGCTTTACTTTCGCGTCGTTGGCTGCTAGAATAAGGGCGTTCTCTGCGGCGAGCGGATGCCCCGTGGTGTAATTGGTAACACACGAGAATTTGGGTCTCGGTTTCCAGGTCCGAGTCCTGGCGGGGCAGCCAGGCGACAGTGTTGTGTGCGGACGATGGCTGTTGCGACCGTGTTGTTCCCGTCTACCCCTCTCGTGCCGGGCCTGAGGGGTCTTGTGCCCTCACGACAGGAGAAGGAAGTTTCATGGGTGACCGGCGCAAGCTTGTCGAGGTGGCCGAGCCAGAGCTTCTCG
Organism: Planctomycetota bacterium; assembly: GCA_035527715.1. Classification (GTDB taxonomy): domain Bacteria; phylum Planctomycetota; class PUPC01; order DSUN01; family DSUN01; genus DSUN01. Next base: position 33,673 of record DATKZY010000199.1, read on the forward strand.
AGGACATGTTCCCCTACGAGATGCCGCCGCGCATCGCCTTCGAGGGCAAGGTCTTCGAGGAGATCGACGGCAAGGTCGTGGAGTTCGACCCCCAGGCGCTGCTGACTCGCGACATCCGGATCACGGACACGACGTTCCGCGACGGCCAGCAGTCGCGCCCGCCCTACACGGTCGAGCAGACTCGTCGCCTCTACGAGTACCTGGCGCGCATCAGCGGGCCGAAGGGCATCATCCGCCAGACCGAGTTCTTCCTCTACACGCACAAGGACCGCGCGGCCTGCGAAGCGTGCATGGCCGTGGGCGCCCGCTACCCCGAGATCACGGGCTGGATGCGCGCCGACGTGGGCGACCTCTCGAACGTGCAGAAGCTGGGCCTCACGGAGACGGGCATCCTGTGCTCCTGCTCCGACTACCACATCTTCTACAAGCTCCGCAAGAACCGCCGGCAGATCCTGGACCAGTACGTGGCCACAGCGAAGGCGGCCCTCGACTCGGGCATCCGCCCCCGCTGCCACCTGGAGGACATCACGCGGGCCGACGTTGATGGCTTCGTGGTGCCCCTGGTCATCGAGCTCATGAAGGTCTCCGAGGGGGCGCCCGAGCATCTGAAGGTGAAGGTGCGGCTGTGCGACACCCTGGGCTTCGGCCTCAGCTACCCCGGCGCCGCACTGCCCCGCAGCATCCCCAAGCTGGCCTACCGGATGACCCACGACGCCGGCGTGCCCTCCGACCGCCTGGAGTGGCACGGCCACAACGACTTCCACAAGGTCCACATCAACGGCGCGACCGCCTGGCTCTACGGGGTGGACGCGGTGAACGCCACGCTGTTCGGGATCGGGGAGCGGACGGGGAACCCGCCGCTGGAGGGCGCGGTGTTCGAGTACGCGGCGATCCGGGGCACGCTCGACGGCATGGACACGCGCGCGATCACCGAGGCCGTGCGGTACTACGAGCGCGACATCGGCACGCGGCTGCCCGACAACCAGCCCTTCGTCGGCCGGCACTTCAACACCACCCGCGCCGGCATCCACGCCGACGGCCTGTGGCGCGACGAGCGGATCTACAACATCTTCGACACCGAGGCCCTCCTGGGCCGCGGGCCCAACGTGGCGATCACCGACAAGTCGGGCGCCGACGGCGTGGCCCTCTGGGTCAACGACTTCCTGGGCCTCAAGGGCGGCCACCGGCTCTCGAAGATCAAGCTCCACAAGATCTGCCGCTGGGTCACCGACGAGTATACCGACGGCCGCACCACGGTCGTCTCCGACGAGGAGATGATCGAGCAGCTCCGCCTCCATCTCCCCGAGCACTACGAGGCGCACATTCATCCCCGGCTCAAGGGGCAATAGGATTGGTGATGCCCGAAGCCAGCGCCACAACCGACACCAAGGAAATCCACAAGCTCTTCCGGCTCATGGGACGCTACGGGGCGTCGGACCTCCACCTGAAGGCGAACGCCCCGCCCATCTTCCGCATCCGGGGCGACCTGCGGAACCTCGACCTGCCGCCGCTGAGCGACACCCAGGTGCGCCGCCTCGTCTACGAAATCCTCACCGAGGAGCAGATCCGCACGCTCGAGCAGATCGGGGACGTTGACCTGGCCTACAGCGTGGACGAGAAGACGCGCCTGCGCATCAACACCTACCACCAGCGCGGCTACCTGAGCCTGGCGGCGCGCCTCGTGAACTTCCGCATCCCGACGTTCGAGGAGCTCCACCTCCCGCCCGCCACGATGGAGCAGGTCGCCGCCCTCGACCAGGGCTTCGTCATCGTCGCAGGCGTCACGGGCAGCGGCAAGTCCACCACCCTCGCCGCCATGGTCGAGTACATCAACACCACGCGCCGCGTGCACATCGTCACCATCGAGGACCCGATCGAGTACATCTACGCCGACCGCCGCTCCGTCATCAACCAGCGCGAGGTGGGGATCGATGTGCCGTCGTTCCGCGACGCCTTGCGCTACGTGGTGCGGCAGGACCCCGACGTGATCCTGCTGGGCGAGATGCGCGACATGGAGACGGTGCAGGCGGGCATCACGGCGGCCGAGACGGGGCACCTCGTCTTCGGCACCCTCCACACGTCCACTGTGCCGCAGACGTTCTCGCGCCTCCTGGAGTTTTTCGACACGGACCGGCACAAGCAGGTCCGCCTCACCCTCCAGTTCAACCTCAAGGCCATCATCTGCCAGAAGCTGCTGCCGTCGATCAAGCCGGGCATCTCGCGGATCCCGGCCCTCGAGATCATGATCACCAATCCGCCCATCGCCAAGCTCATCGAGCTGGGCGACGACGTGCGCATCCTCGATGTCGTCAAGCAGGCGCGTTCCGAGGGCATGATCGACTTCAACCACTCGCTCTACGATCTCATCAAGGAGGGCTTCGTGGACGAGAAGGTCGCCCTGGAGACCTCGACCAATCCCCAGGGCCTCCGGGGCATGCTCGAAGGCGTCTTCATCACCGAAGGGGCGCTCGCCGGCGGCGTGCGGAGGACTGGAGAATGACCAGCGCTCAATGACCAACACCCAATGACCAATGACCAACGAAGAAGACCTGGCCCGGACCCCGTTCGTCATTGGTCATTGGCCATTGGTCATTGCGTCATTGGTCATTGCGTCAAATGAGCCACCCCTCCCCCGACCAGCCTTCGCCTGCCCCTGAGCGGCCCCCGCTCATCCCGTTCCTCGTCTGGGCGCTCGCCATTCTCGCCTATCCCGCCTGGCTTCTGCTGGACCTGCTCGGCAGCGGCCTGCGCGTGCAGGGGGCGCTCTATGCCCTGCCGACGCTGCTCATCGAGGGCATTCCGCGCCTCTACCTGGCGCTGCCGAGCGCCGCGCTGTGGGCAGTGGCGACGGGTGCGGGAATGGCCATTCTGCGGCGGGCCGGCTTCGACGGCCTCGGACTCGCCGAGCGGGCCATCTTCGGCGGCGCCCTCGGGATGGGCATCTTCTCGCTCGCCACCTTCCTGCTCGGCATCGTGAGCGGGCAGCCGCCGTGGCTCCTGGGCGCGCTGTGCTGGGGGCTGGTACTCGCGATGGGGTGCCTGGGAGCCAGGGACCTGCGGGAGGCAGTCGTCGCGGGAGCGCGCGGGCTGAATGCCTGGCGCCGGCAGGCGAGCGGCTTCGGCATCCTGCTCGCCGCGCTCGGGGCGGCCATCGTGTTCCTCGCGCTCACGCGGGTCAACCTGCCTGTCTTCGCCGACTACGATTCGCTCGAATACCACCTCGCGGCGCCCGCCACCTGGTGGAGCGAGGGACGGGTCACGTTCCTGCGCGACATGGTCTACGCCAACTTCCCCTTGAACACCGAGATGCTGTTTCTACTGACGATGAACTGCTTCGGCGGCCCGGCGACGGGCGCCGTGGCGGGCCTCCAGGTCCTCATCGGCTTCGTGCTGCTCGCGGCGGCCGCGGTGGCGGCGTGCGGCCGACGCCTCGGCAGCCCCCAGGCCGGCAAGGCCGGCGCCGCCATCCTCCTCACCACCCCCCTGCTCGCCGAGTTGGCCACGCTCAACTCCTACGTCACGGAGCTGCCGCTGACCGCCTACGGCTTCCTCGCGCTCTTCGCGTTCTTCCTGTGGCGCAAGGCGGCCAGCGCGACCGAGCGCTGGCGCTATGCCGCCCTGTGCGGGGTCATGGCCGGCCTCGCCATCGGCTGCAAGTACCCGGCCCTGGTGTTCGTGCTGGCCCCGATCGGGGCGTTCGTGCTCGGGTGCGGCATCGCCAGGCTCAAGATGTTCTGGACTGCGGTGCGGTCGGCGGCGGTCGTGGGCGTTGTGGCCCTGGTGGTGGCCAGCCCCTGGTTCATCCGCAACGCCGTCAACACGGGCAACCCCACCTATCCCCTCCTCTACGGCGTGTTCGGCGGGTCGAGCTGGTCGCCCGAGCAGGAGGCGAAGTTCAGCGTCCACCACCGGGCCTCGGACCTGCGGTTCTTCACCCTCTCGCGCCGCTTCTGGAGCTATGCCGTGTGGCGCGACCAGCCCGACGAGGCCCGCGTGCCCCCCGCCTCGCCCATTCTGCTGCTCTTCGCCCTCGTGCCCATTGCGCTGGCCGACCGCCGCTCGACCTGGGTCGTCTTCTGCGGAGGCACGGTGTTCCTCGTGGCCGCGGCCGCGGGACGCTTCGCGCCCGAGTGGCTCGGCTCGCTGCCCAACCTCCAGGCCGCGGGCGACGTGGTGCTCTCGGCTTCCGTGCTGGCGCTCATCACGGCCCCCGCGTTCCTCGTCGTGCGTGGCGACGCGGTGTTCCTCCCCATCCACGGCGTGCTGTGCCTGATGGCGTGGTACGTGATGACGCACCGCCTCGACCGCTTCCTCGACCCCGTGTCGCCGACGATTGCCCTGCTCGGCGGCATCGGCGTGGCGGCGTTCGCCGAGGGGTGGGGCCGACGAATCGCCCGCGGCATCCTCGCCGCCGGCCTCGCCTACGCCCTCGTGACGACTCTGCTCATCCACGGCCTCGTGCTGTGGCTGGGCCTCGGCGAGCCGCAGGCCAGCTTCCTGCGAAAGGTCAACGACGACATCGGCTCCACGTACTCGCACAAGGCCATCGAGGCGATCAACAAGCTGCCCGGGGACTCGGCGGTGCTCTTCGTCGGCGAGAGCCGCACCTTCTATTGCCGGCGGCGGTGCCTCGCCGTCAGCGTCTTCGACCGCGGCCCCATCGAGCGCCTGCTGGACCAAGGGCCGCCTGGCGACCCGGCCCGCCGCGTGCGCGACGGGCTGCGCGCCCTCGGCGTCACCCACCTCTACGTCAACTGGCCCGAGCTCTCGCGCCTCGCCGGCAGCTACCGCTACTACTTCGACGGCCGCGACCACGAAGGCATCCCCCGACAGGCCTACACCAACCTCATTGCCGCGATGGTGCGCGACGGCTACCTGGAGTCCATCGGCGCCTTCGGCGCCGGGCCCGAAGGCCGCCAGCCCCCGTGCTTCTTCCTGTTCGCCCTGCGCTGAGCCGCTTGATCGTCCGCCGCGGGAACGCTATCCTGTCTTTGTTGCGCAGTAGGACTTCAGCCGTCTGAAGTTCCTGCCCCCACCGACCTCGCGTCGGTGGGGCAAAGGATTGATAACTACACGGCAGGGCCTCACCCCCCTTCCCCCTCTCCACCCTTGTGGAGAGGGGGCGAGGGGGTGAGGTCCGATACCGCAGTAGTTGCCAATCGTCGCCCCACCGAGACAAGCTCGGCGGAGGCGAAGACCCTGAAAGCGCGAGGTACTTCACACGAAGGAGGCCTGCACAGTGACCCGAAAGGTGGCCCTCGCCGCCGCGATCCTCGCCGGTGCCATCGCCTGGGCCGCCGCCGCGTCGAACTTGCGCCAGCCGCCGACCGGCAGCGACGCGAGCTTCGACTCCAGGAGCTTCCTCGTCGGCGACCAGCGCCGGCTCCTGCTGTGCGGCGGCGTGCACTACTTCCGCCTCGTGCCCGAGGAGTGGCGCGACCGCCTGCTCCTCACCCGTCTCGCCGGCTTCAACATGGTCGAGACCCCCGTGCCCTGGAGCCTGCACCAGCCAACGAAGGACGACTGGCGGCTCGACGGGCCGGCCGACCTCGGGCGCTTCCTCGACCTGTGCCACGAGCAGAAGCTCCTGGCCTTCGTGCGCATCGGCCCCTACGTCAACGCCGCGGTCAGCCGCGGCGGCCTGCCCGCCTGGCTCGGCGACGACCCCAGGCTCCTCGTCCGCTGCGCCAACGAGCGCTTCCTCGAAGCCGTCCGCCAGTACTGGCAGAAGCTCCTCCCCCTCCTCGTCGCCCGCCAGGTGCCGCGCGGGCCGGTGGCCCTCATCCAGATCGAGGACCAGTACCGCGGCCCCGACGACCGCTACCTCGGCCGCCTGTACGAGGAGGCGAAGAATGCCGGCTTCCGCGTGCCCATCGTCCTCTCCGGCCTCAACCCCTGCAAGGGCTTCCAGCGGATGGCCGTGTCGGACACGGCGTTCTTCGCCACCACCGAGCTGATGCCTGGCGGCCCGGTGGCCTGGGGCGAGCGGCGCAAGGCGTTCGACGGCTTCGGCGACACCCTCATCGAGGGCCTGGCCAAGGGCATTGACGGCTTCGACCACGCCCTGTGGGCCGCAGGCACCAACCTGGCGTTGCTGCCCGGCTCAGGGTTCCCGACCCGCTACGAGGACGGCACGTCGGGGCTGCTGGAGGCCGGGGGCCAAAGCTCCGTCTTCGACCAGGTCAAGAAGGCCAACTGGTTCGCCCGAGCCTTCGAGGGCGTGCTGACGCAGGCGACCACGGTCGCCGCCCCCGCATTCATCAAGCAGGAGCGCACCTCGGGCCTCGTCACCCACTGCCGGGGCGACGGCACGACGGCTCTGCTGTTCGTCAAGCGGCGCTACGGCGAGGGCGAGCTGCCCCTCCAGGACCCCGCGACAGGGCTGGCCGCCAGGCTTCCCATCACCGCCGCGGCCTTCCGCCACGCCATCTTCGGCCTCCCGCTCACGCCCGACACCACCCTCACCCTGTCCACCGCCCAGGTGTTCACCATCCAGGCATTCCCCCGCAAGCGGCTGCTCGTGGTCTACACGCCGGAGAAGACCGAGGCCGTCATGGCCTTCCGCCTGCCCAAGCGGCCCACCATCCACGCCGGCGACAACGCCTTCGCCTGGGACGACAAGGCGAAGCAACTCGTCCTGCGCTGGACGTGTGCCGCGAGGGGCGAGCGCCGCGACTTCGCCTTCGAGGCCGACGTGCCGGTGCACGTCGTCGCCCTCGAGGAGAGCCAGGTCGAGCTGGCCTGGGTGCTCGAAGGGGCAGGCATCCTCATCGGCGCGTCGAGCATCGGCGAATGGACGACGGGCGACAAGCCCACCGTGGAGCTGCGCCTGCCCACCCGCCGCCTCCACTACGCCCTCACCTTCTACCCCAGCGGCCCCCAGACCGGCGTCGGGCCCGCCAAGGGCATCAGCGAGGTCAAGCACGACGCGGCCACGGGCCGCATTGACTGCCGCCTCGACCTCGACGTGATGGAGCCGCTCACCGTGTTCCTGCGGAAGTGGGAGACGGCCGACGCCGTGGCCGAGGCCGACCCCGGCTTCGACGACGCCGCGTGGCGCGAGACCCTCCGCCCCGAGCCGATGGGCGACGACCACCACGGCTGGTACCGCTGCCGCATCAAGGCCGCCAGGGCCGCCACGCGGAAACTCGTCCTCGACAACGTCGCCGACGCCGTGACCGTCTACCTCAACGGCCAGTTCGTGGGCCAGAGCCCGACCAAGCGGCTGCTCGACGGCCCGCGGAGCTTCCCCCAGCCGGCCGACTTCGAGCTGCCGCTGAAGCCCGGCGAAAACGCCCTCGCCATCCTCGCCAAGAACTGGGGCTGCTACCGCAACACCTCCGCCTACGGCACGCCCCTCAACGTCGCCTCGGGCTGGGGCATCCTGGGCAACCTGGCCGTGGACGGCCAGGCCACCGGCCGCTGGCACCAGCGCGAGGGCATGGCCCCCCAGGGCCGCTCGCTGGCCTGGACGCCTCTCCAGCTCAAGCCCGAGACTCGGGACTCGAAGCCCAGGACACAGGGTCCGCCCATCCGCTGGTTCCGCACCACCTTCGCCCCGCGCAAGCACCCGGCCCACTTGGCGGCGAGGCTCCTCCTGAAAGGCCCCAGCCACGGCGTCCTGTGGTTCAACGGCCACTACGTGGGCCTCTACAGCCAGACCGGCGCCGAGGCCGGCCAGGGCTACTACCTGCCCGCCCCGTGGCTCCGCGACCAGAACGAGCTCATCCTCCTCGAGGAAGGCGGCCAGCAGCCCTCGGAGGGCGAGGTGCGCTTCGAGCGCAGCAGCACCTACGTGCCGCTCGCGCTCGAGTTCGGCGCCCAGCCCGCCCCCGCCGGCCCCCCCGCCAAGAAGGGCAAGCGGTAGGGTGTGCATACCTGCACACCGTCTCTTGTCCTCGATGCTCCCATGCCCCCGCCACCTCCCGCCATGCAGCATCCGTGGACATTGTGGGCACTGCGGCCGCGGCCGAAGCTCTCTTCGCCGGCTCTTGTCAACCCTGTCCACAGCGTCCGTTCTTGCCCCTCCTCTACCCCCTCCTGGCCAATTCCTTGACACGGCGTCCGCAGGGCGCTAGAATCCAGACAGTGGCGTTGCACGTTTCAAGTCCTGGCCCCGAGTTCGCTGGTCAAGAGCGGGCATGTGCCAGACCGGACTGACGCCGGAAGCGTTCGGCGACCTGGAGACATTGAGGAAGTTCGATCGGGGCCGGGTCTTGCAGGGCATCCGCGAGCAGCTTATGCATGCGGCCGCCGTCGAGACCCATGACCGCAAGAGGCTGCGCCCGAACGCCCTTGCCGAGTGGGAACTGCGGATCGGCAAGTTCCGCGTCTTCTACGACATTGACGAACAGGCGGGAACCGTGAAGATTGAGGCCGTCGGATTCAAGGAAGGCAGCAAGCTGCTCATCCACGGCGAGGAGTACCAGCTATGAAGACCCTCACCATCTCACCTCGCGAGAAGGCTGTCAGCGCTCTTCTCCGGCAGGCTAAGCGCGGTGGTGTCATCCTCAGGGCCCCAGATGGCCGCGAGTTCATCCTCGCCGAGATAGACGACTTCGACCGCGAGATCGAGCTGACCCGCGCGAACAAGCGGCTGATGAAGCTCCTCGACGACCGCGCCAAACAGACCCGCACGATCCCCCTCGACGAGGCCGAGGCCCGCCTGGGCTCGTGAGACCTAACGTGCTGCGCCGGCGACCGGGATTCCCTAAGGTGGCCCCCGAATTGTCAACCGCTTCGCGGGAATGCAAAGCGGCGACTCCGTCACCGCACTCCATAATATGCCTTCGCTGGACGCGGGTCGGGTGTGGAGTGCGGCATCGCAGATGCCGCTTTGGATGCCCGCGCAGCGGGCGAGGCCCAGGGCTGCCTCGCCCCCGCTCGGGGGCCACCCGAGGGTGGTCGAGATGGCGGCGGGGAGAGGCGGTGATCATCTTGACGCGGCGCCGCAAGGGTGGACAGGGAGGATGCGCATGTTCGCATGCCACTGCCGCTACGACACTTATGGGAGCAGGCACCCGCCCCAACCCGTCCCGTCAAGATGATCACCCCCCGTGTTGCGCGCGTGATCATCTTGATCATCTTGCGGCAGACGAGGGCGCCTCCCCCCGCGCTGGGGAGAGATGCCTTGCCCGCGCCGAGTGTGCCTCAGCGAATGCGGCGCGGGCGGAGGCGGCGGAAGCGGAGGCCCACGACGCCGCCGTGGGCCGCGGTGAGCTCCTGGAGGCTCTGCCGCAGGAAGGCGTGAAGCTCCGGGCGCCGCGTGCGAGCCAGGTAGCCGCGGGCGATCTCGCCCATCACGGCGTCGTAGCGCTTCCTGCTCCCCGTGTGGTACGGCTTGCCGCCGGCGAAGCGCCGCAGCGTGCCATCGCACGTCGGGCCGATGTGGTACATCTCGTGGACCACGGTGCCCATCCTCTCGTCGAACGGCGCGAGGAGGAACCGCGGCAGCCGGAACTCGACGACGTAGAGGACCTCGATGCCGTTGACGACGACGCGCGGCATCTCCCACGTGGCTCCCCCCCGCTCGAGCACCCGCCCCCCGTCGGGGAATCGGAGCGGGCGGATGGTGGCCTGCACGCCGCCCGGGCTCGAATACCGCGCCTGGGAGAAGGCCACGGCCACGCGCGTCATGTCCACGTGCCGCAGCTCGTCGCACGTCGCCGCGACGTCGCTCATCAGCACTCGCATGTGGGCGGTGAAGTCGAAGGGCAGGTCACTTCCCCTTGGGCGTGGGCCGCTTCGGCGGCCGCGAGCTGCCGAGCAGCTCGTGGACGAGGATCGCACCGTCGGGCGCCGCCAGCAGCACGCGGCCTGCGGCCAGCGTGGAGTCGGTGGCCGTCAGGGTCGTCCCGTCGCCCAGCTCCGCGGTCAGACTGTTCCCCGCCAGGCTGAAGGTGAGCTGGTGCGCGGCGGCGGGGCCTGCGCTCGCGGGATACGGTTTGCTGGCGAGCACCTTGTCGCCCTTCGCGCCGCGCAGGCCAAGGGTGGCCTGCCCCTCGCCGACCGCGACGTAGTAGTAGTGGAAGACGCCGGGCTGAGGCTCGGCCAGGCGGGCGCCGAGCAGCATCCGCGACTGCCCCTCCGGCGTCCACCGCAGCGACAGCGTGTAGTCGCGCCACACGTCGAGGCCGAGGCGTTGGGGGCCGCTGCGCCGCAGGGGCGTGCCGAGGTGCTCGTCGAGAGGACTCGCGGGCGGCAGGATCCCCAGGCGGGTCTCGGGGAGGAGCACGCGCGAGTACAGCAAGTCGGGCAGCTCCGGTGCCGCGGGCCGGGCCGCCGGCTCGCCCAGCTTCACCAGGCAGTCGGCCAGGGCGTTCGCCAGCGCCCGGTGGCTGAGGATGACGGGCGACGTGGTGCCCAGGCGGTCGAGGGCGGTTTCGAGGAGCTTTCGCGCCTCGGCCCATTCCTTCTGGCGATGCGCCGTGAGGGCCGCGGTGACCACGGCCTCCGCCTCCAGCTCGTCGAGCCAGGGCGACACATCCTCCCCCGCCTTCCCTGCCTCCTGGAACTTCTGCCTGGCCTGGGCCGCCTCGCCCTCGGTGAGACAGAGGAACCCGACCTTCACGGCGGCGATGCCGGCCGGCCCCCGCTCGGTCGCCCACTCGGCCAGCCGGGCCAGTTGCGGGCCGGGCAGCCGCCACACGGGCTGGCGAAGGGTGCGCTCGGCCGCGCCGGTGCGGGTGCGCAGGACGATCTGCGCGTTGAGGCCCGAGCCGGCGAAGCCCTCCACCGTCCACTCCTGCCCGTGGAGCGAGAAGGCCCTCCCGATGGCCGCGGTGGGCCCCTTGAGGATGGCCTCCCAGACCTCGACGAGGAGTTCGAGGCGCCGCTGGAGGTTTGCGAGGGCCGGTGCGCGCCCGCCGTCGCGCAGGGTCTCGGGCACGGCCTTGCACAGTTCCAGTGCCTTGGCGTAGTCGCGCTTCTTGATCTCCTCGTGGATGGCGGCGAAGCTGCGCGCGAGCCCTCCCAGCAGGCGGCGGCGCTCGAGCAGAGCGCGCCGGGCCGCGGCCTCCTTGAGCTCGGCCTGGCGTTCCTCGACGAAGGCGGCGGCCGCGGCCGCCAGGGGTTCGGCCGCGCGGGTCATCCAGGGGATCCCGATGTCGGCGATGGCCTTGTAGTGGCTCACCCCTTCGTCGAGCCGCGAGGCGAGGAGCGCCGCGGCCCCCTTCGTGGCCAGGCTCAGGCACTGCCGCTCCGCCTCCTCGCCCAGCTCGGCCAGCCGCGCCGCCACCAGGTCGGCCCACGGGCCGTAGCGGAGCGCGGCGGGCGCCGCCTGGGCCGCCTGGAGCGCCGCGCCGAAGCGCCCCTGGGAACGGAGCGCCGCGAGCCGGTCGCTCAGCTCGCCGTACGCGCTGTTCGCCTCGCCGCTGAGCATCTGCTGCCGCGTCGCCAGCCGCACGCGCAGCCGCATGGCCCACGAGGAGTCGCCGGCGACCAGCAGCGCGCGCCGCAGCCGCAGCCCCGCCTCGGCGTGCTCGTCGGGGTTCGTCTTGTCGAAGGCCAGCGCATCGGCCACCAGCCGCCGGGCGGGTTCCGCAAGCTCCGGCTCGGGGGGCGGGGGAGGCGGTGGAGGGGGGCGCACGTCCTTCGCCGGCTCGGGCCCCTCCTTCGCCTGCTTCTCCGGCGGGGGCTCGGCGGCGCTCGGCCGCGCCGCGCCGCGCGGGCCGAACTTCGACCAGATGGCCCACGCGCTCGCCGCGACGAACGCGACCGAGAGCGTCGCGAAGACCGCCACCCACACGACTTGCGCCAGCTTCCGGCGCCCGCTGCCCTGGGCCAGCGGCGGCCCGGCCTCGGCTGCCGCCGGAATGCCTGGCGCCGCCGCTTCATCGGGCGCCAACGCCGGCGCGGTGGGCGGAGCGATGGCGGGCGGCGCGACGGCCGCCGCCTCCGCCGGCAGCGGCGGCATGCCCAACGGCTCGCCCGCCTGCGCGGCATCGAGGTCACGAAGCAGGTCCTGGGGACTCTGGGGCCGCTCCGCCGGGTCGACCGCCGCCATCCGGCACACCAGGTCGCTCACCGCGGCGGGGACCTCGGACCGGACCATAGCGGGCGGCAGCATCGGCCCGGCGTCGGCCCGGGCCGGGCGGTGCCCGGTCACGGCGTGGTGGAGGGTGGCGCCCAGCGAGTAGATGTCGGCGCGAATGTCGGCCGGCCCGCCGCTCGCCGCCAGCAGCTCGGGCGCCGTGTAGCCCGGCGCCCCGATGGGGATGCCCGTGGCGGCCACCGACGGGTCGCCAGGGAGGCGGGTCGCGCCCAGGTTGCGCAGCCGCGCCGTGTCGTCGGGCAGGAGCACGATGTTGGCAGGCTGCACGTCGCGGTGGGTGAGCCCCAGTTCGTGGAGGTGTGCGAGGGCCTGCGCCATCTGCCGGGCCACGTGCATGGCCCTGCCCACGGGCAGGGGGCCGCCGCGGAGCGCCTCGCGAAGGCTCTGGCCCTCGAGCAGTTCGGTGGCATAGTAGTAGTATTGGCCGCTTTGCCCGAGGTCGAGGGCGCCCACGAGGTTCGGGTGGTCCACCTGTCCCGCGCACCGGCCCTCGGCCAGGAAGCGGCTGAGGAGGTCCGTGTCGCCTGCCGCGGCGGGGGCCAGCACCTTGAGCGCGACGGGCCGCTCCATCGAGAGCTGAAGCCCCTTGAACACGGCGCCGAGGCCCCACGGCTCGAGCTTGCTCCAGATGCGATAGCCACTGATGGCCTGAACGTACTCGGGGCGGGTCAGATAGTCGAGGCCCAGCTCGCCCTCGAGCTCGTGCAGCTCCCGCTCGTCCACGAAGCCCTTCTGCGCCAGCACCTGGAGGAGGTCCTGCCCCAGGTCGAGCGCGCGGGCCGCCTCGCAGATCTCCGCGGCCCGGCGGACCTTGGCGGAGTCCAGCCAGCCCCGCTTCAGCAACAGCTCGGCGATCAGCGCGTCGTCCTCGGGACGCATTGGCCTTGCTCCCGGACTCCCCCCGCCACAGGCCAGTATATGAAAGCCCCGGAGGCAAGTCAACGCCTGGGAGAAGCCGGCGGCCGACCCGCGCCGCGGGCAGCTCAGTTGGGGAAGCTATAGCGTGGCGGAAGGTTCCGCGCGCCCTTGGCCTGCCAGGGCCAGTGCCCGAGCACGTCCTCGCCGTCGTCCCCGCAGATGTCCAGCACGGTCCAGCCGAGCAGGAAGTCGAGCAGCTCGAGGTATCGGACGTTGAGGACGAAGCCGTGGTGCCCGAAGTGGATGAAGTGGTTGCATGCGGGCGCATAGCCGGGCCGCCGCGGGAAGTGCTGGATCCAGCCGGCGATGCCGCCGTAGTAGCTGTAGAGCGTCTCCTGCTTCTCCACGTTGTATTCGCCCCAGCCCAGCTCCTCATAGGTCCACAGCCCGAGGCCGCGGCTGCGGTAGTAGCACTTGGTGGTGCCCACCTGGTTGCCGCCGATGCCCGTGAAGGTGCCCTCGATCTGCCCCCCGCCCACCCCGACGATGCTCACGCCGCACAGGAAGAACGCCGAGCACGGCATCACCGTGTGAGTGACGCCGATCTCCACCATCTGCGCCGCGTCCCTGCCTCGCGCCCGCATATACGAGCCGCACCCCGACACGCACGAGAGGGCAACCACCAGGCACACGCTCACACACATGCGCCGCAACGCGCCACACACTCTCATCCAAGGCTCCTCTGTTCGTGAAACAGCGTGGGGCGGCGCCCCGCCGGCCGCCGCCCGTCCTCTTCATCCTTATACCAGGTCCCGCGGTTTCCCGCAAGCGCGGCCCGCTGTCGCGGGGACAGCTACGTGCGAGGCGGCGTCGCCGCTGTGCGGCTGGGCCTCGAGGGCGCGATGAAGGGCAAGAGCACGTGCCTAGCCGTACTTGAACGTCGGCGTCAGCCAGGAGTGCCGCAGCAGCTTTCCAACCATAGTTGTGCTGGCATCCAGCTCCGCGCCCCACTCGAAGCCGAAGCCCGACCAGTTCATCTCGACCACGTCCCCCGCTGTCAAGGTCAGCGTGATCGTCAGCGTGGAGTACCCGCCGACGAGGCGAACGGCCCGGCTCTTCATCTTGACCTTCGCGCTCTCGAAGTCGCACAGCTTCAGCGGCCGCGGCAGCGACACGTGCTTCCACTCCGTGTCGCTCGGCAGGCTGAGGCCCACGCCGACGCCGCCGCCGACCGCGATGACCGAGAACGACGCGCCGATGAGCGTGCCGGCGTCCCGGATGCGCATCTCGCCGCCGGCGCCGGCCGCCAGCCCCTTCCCCGCTGCCCCGCCGTGGAGCTGGAACTCCAGCGTCCGCCTCGCCTCGGTCTTGTAGAACTCCTGGACGAGCTCTGGATCATCCACCTTCGTCCCGGGCACAAGATCGCCGCGGAACTGCCCACCCTTGCCCCCGTCCCGGGTATAGCTCCCCACGACGTACCGAGAGTAGTCCTCGATACGAAACGCCACATAGCCCTGGTCGGCGCCCTGGCCCGATCGCCAGCGCGCCGACACCCGGCATCCGTAGATCCCCTCCGGGAGCCGGATATCCTCGAGCGACCCCGTACCCTTCTTCGCACCCTTGTAGCCTCCCTCGATCTTCGTGCCCTTCCGCGCCAGCCACAGACGGCCAAACGAGTCCTGGAACGGCCTGCACCCCCACTCGGCGTAGCACGGGATCATCACGCCACCTCCTTTCGGGTTCTGGCGCGGTCAGTGCACACGCGACCACGCACGCCCAAGGAATCGCGCCGTGCATTATGGCCCGGCCGGCAGGCCCTGTCAAGAGTCTTCAAGCGACCCGCCGCCATCGCTCGTGCAGCACAAGCTTCACGCCGGCGAGACCCAGGCTGCGGCGTTGCGCCTCGGCTTCTCCGGCTCTTAAGGTCACCGCCGCGCGGCGAGCCGGGCGCGGACGCGGAGGCGCAGGGCGTTGAGGCGGATGAAGCCGGTGGCGTCGGCCTGGTTGTAGACCTGGTCGGCGCCAAACGTGGCCAGCTCGGGGTTGTAGAGCAACACGTCCTTCGGGGCCTTGCGGCCCACGACGCTGATGCTGCCCTTGTAGAGCTTGAGCCGCGCCGTGCCAGTGACGGTCTCCTGCGCCTTGTCAATCGCCGCCTGGAGCATCTCGCGCTCGGGGGAGAACCAGAAGCCGTAGTAGACCAGCTCGGCGTAACGCGTAATCCAACTGTCGCGCAGGTGCATCACCTCGCGGTCCATCGTGATGGACTCGACGGCGCGGTGGGCGGCGTGGAGGATGCTGCCGCCGGGCGTCTCGTACACGCCACGACACTTGATGCCGACGAAGCGGTTCTCGACCATGTCCACGCGGCCCACGCCGTTCTTGCCGCCCAGGGCGTTGAGGTGGGCCAGGAGCTTGGCCGGGCTCATCCGCTTGCCGTCCACGGCCACGGGGTTGCCGCGCTTGTAGGTCACTTCGACATGGGTCGCCTTGTTGGGCGCCTTCTCGGGCGGCACGGCGAGCACGAAGGTGCTCTTGGGCGGCTCGGCCCACGGGTCCTCGAGCACGCCGCCCTCGAAGCTCAGGTGCAGCAGATTGCGGTCCATGCTGTACGGCTTGGCCTTGGTGACGGGCACGGGGATGCCGTGCTTCTTGGCGTAGGCGATGAGGGCGTCGCGCGAGTTGAGCGTCCACTCGCGCCACGGGGCGATGATGCGGATTTCGGGGTTGAGGGCGAAGGCGGTGAGCTCGAAGCGCACCTGGTCGTTGCCCTTGCCCGTGGCGCCGTGGGCGATGGCGTCGGCGCCCTCGGCTCGTGCGATCTCGACCTGCCGCTTGGCGATGAGCGGCCGGGCGATCGAGGTGCCGAGCATGTACGTGCCCTCGTAGATCGCGTTCGCGCGGAGCATCGGGAAGACGAAGTCGCGCACGAACTCCTCGCGCAGGTCGTCAATGTACACCTTGCTGGCGCCGGTCTTGAGGGCCTTCTTGCGCACGGGCTGGAGCTCCTCGCCCTGGCCCAGGTCGGCGCAGAAGGCGACGACCTCGCACCGATAGGTCTCGATGAGCCATTTCAGGATCACCGAGGTGTCGAGGCCGCCGGAATAGGCCAACACGATCTTCTTGGGGTTGCTGCTCATTGCAGGTCTCTCTGAGAAACAAGGGGGATGAATGGATGGATGGATGAGTGGATGAATGGGAACGCGGCAGGACGGGCGGGCGGAAGACTGTCTTGTCTGACACTCATCCAGCCATCCATCCCTCCATTCATCCCCTCTCCGGTCTATTTCTCGAACCTGACTTTCGGGGGATTGATGTAGTCGTGGTACTTGTCGCGCACGCGGCCCTGATTGGCGTCGCCGAGGTGCATGAAGATGCGGTAGCGGAAGGCGAGTTCGCCGCCCTTCTCGAGCACGTGGTCGCCGCGCTCACCGGAGCCTGGCTTGAAGTACGACAGGCCGAAGGGGTTGGCGGTCATCAGGCCGTAGTCGCGCACGTGCCAGGTGGTCGGGTAGCGGAGGTTGCCCGGGGTGTCGAAGACGGCGATGCCGACGACCTTGCCGCCCGCGGGGCCGGAGTAGTCGCACCACGGGGCGGCGCGGCCCCAGGTCTCCGCCTCGGTCGTGGCGCCGTACGAGTTCTCGATCTTGCCCCCGCGGCTGCCGTCCATCGAGGTCGCCACGCGGACGGAGCACACGCCGCCCTCCTTCGTGTCGCCGAACAGCACTTTGCCCCATCGCGCCTTGAAGGTCACCGCGAGGTCCATCACCCGCTCGGCGGGCGGGGCGGCGTAGATGCGCACCTCGCGCTCCTCGGCGACCACGGCCTTGCCGCGGTGCGACTCCCACTCGAGGTCCTGCCGCAGCACGCTCACCACCGGCCCGTCCACCAGCTCCTTCAGCCGTTTGCTCACCTGGCGGCCGTGGTCTTTCTCCTCCGACCAGTTGTCCACCCCGTTCACGTCGCCGTGGGCGACCCAGATGCTCTTGTGGTGACGGTGGTCGGTCGTCTCGCCGGCCACGCCTTCGAGCAGGGGATAGTTGCGGGTGATCTGCACGCCGTCGGGGCCGAGGACGGGGTAGAAGAACGGCCGCGCCCACTGCTTGCCGAAGTTGTAGGTGATGAAGGGGTCGCCGGCGACGGAGAACTCGATCACATCGTCCTTGCGCACGGCGCCGACGCCGGGCCCCACGACGTGGCTGCCGCGGCCGACCTCGACGACATAGGCTTTCTCGGTGTTCGCCGGAATGTAGTCGAGGAGCCAGTACAGCTCGCCCCGCAGGAGCTGGCACGGGACAGCGCGGCCCGTCGCCTCGTCCACCACCTTGGCCTTCTTGTGACGGCTCAGGGGCGCGCGCATGGGCACGTTGTAGCGGGGTCGAGGGCCGGCTTCCACTACCATCCGCATCTTCGGCATCGTCGGACGCCTCCGCCCAGGGAAATGGAACTACTTGCTCCCAAACGCCTCACGGAGATACGCCAGCGAACGCGTGGCGATCGTCTCGGGATCGGGCTTGAAGTCGAACACCTCGACCGACACGTAGCCGTCGTAGCCGATCTCGCGCAGCGCCTTGGCGATCGGCACGAAATCCGTGTCGCCAAACCCCGGCCCGCGGAGGTTCGCGTCGTTGGCGTGGAAATGCGCCAGATAGTCCTTGAACTCCAGGATCACCCATTCGGGCGCCTTCCTCTCGCCGCCCACCATCGCCTTGACGTCCAGGTGCAGGCGCACCGCCGGGCAGTCCACCTCCTGGATCAGTCGCGCCGTCTCCCTGGCGGCCGTGAGGAAATTGGTTTCCTTCGTCGTCAGCGGCTCGAGGGCGATCACGGCGCCGCGCCGGTCGGCCTCCTCGCCGCAAATCCTGAACATCTCGACACTTCGAGCCCACACGGCCTCGTACGTGTCGCCCTCCTGCACGCTCCGCTGGCCGGGCGACCCAAAGACGAGGATCCCGCCGCCCAACTCGCGGCACAGGCGGATGAGGGCGAACATGAGGTCGCGCGTGTTCTCCCTGGCCGCAGCGTCCGGGCCGTTGATGGAGAGGCCCGCGGGGCTCTTCAGCAGCCAATGCAGCCCCAGGATGCTGATGCCGGCCCCGTCGGCGGCGCGACGCAGTTCCCGGGCACGCGATGGCGGCAACTGGCGGATGTCCTCCGCCAGGGTGAACGGCGCCACCTCCACGCCGTCGTAGCCCAGGCCCGCGCAGTACGCAAGCACGCGCTCGAGCGGCCAGCCCTCGAACAACTCGTTGCAGATGGCGAATCGCATGCTCAGCCCAACCCACGGTACATGCCCAACAAGGCGTCCAGCAACGACTTAAGCACTGTCACCTGGACCACCTGAAGGGCGAACATCGTCACGAACACCGCGCGACGGTACGGGGCGCATCGCTCAGTGCACGCCGCCGCAGCGACCACGCACCCAGGCATCAGGAACATCCACAGCCGCGCCACCTCCCCGCGATTCACGCCCAGGAGGTTCAGCGCGACCAGGAGCCCAAGCACGATCAGGGTCGGCCAGTCGGCCAGGCGCCAGTCTCGGCGCCGCCACGCCCCTCTCGCGCTCGAGATGCCCTGAGCCACAACCAGGGACGCCACCGGAACCCCGAGGAACACCACGAACTCCACGGGGTCCGCCAGCAGCCACTTCCAGTAGACCCGCCCCGACTGGGCGTTGAACTTCGCGTTGGCCGCCACGCACGCCGACCAGACGGCTGGCGAGTTGTAACCAACTGCCAGGTATAGCGTTACCGCCGGCACAGCGAACCCGCCGATGGCCGCGGCCGCCAGAAGCGCCACACGCCGCGGCTCCCCCAGTCGCCCGCTCCGCACCAGGGCCGCAATGCCCAACAGCCCGGCCCAACCCGCTACCACGGCGAACGAGAGCGAGAAGAAGAGCCCAGCCGACACGGTCGCCCCCGCAAACGCCGCACGCCACGGGCTGCCCTTCTCCCCAGCCGTCCACGCGAGCCAGCAGGCCGTCGCGGCCAGCACGGGGAACAGTTGGTCAAGCCCGGGGCTGAACAGCAGCAGGCTCGGCACCACTGCCGCGAGCGCCGCAGCCACGATCCCCACCCGCACGCCGTACACCGCCCTCGCCATCGCGAACACGGGCACGACGGCCAGTGCCGCGGCCGCTTGGAGCAGAAACGCCGCCAGCCACACGCCGGCCAGCTCGGCCTCCGACATCTCGCGGAACAGGCCGACGAGTGCCGGCGGCCCTTGCGGGTCTCTCACGTGCACGCCGCCGGCAAACCAGTCCTCGCACCAGCGGACGAATCGCCCCGCCGCCGCCTCGTCGCGCGCGAACACCTGGTTCACGCACCAGAACAGCGTCAGCGGGCCCCCGGGGTGCGTGACGATGAGCTTGTGAGATTCGTCCCCCATCCAGCGGTGGTACTTGTCCAGCACAGGCCCCAGGTCGCCCACACCGCGTGCCGCCGCGTGGTAGCGGTTGGCCCCCGGCTTGCCGAGGGCGACGATGGACTCGCTGTAGCCCCCCGGCAGCTGTTTGGCCGCAAGCACTTGTGCTGCGAACGCCAAGGCGGCCAGCCCCCCCACCACGAGCGCCAGCTTCCCGCGGCCCAACCGCTCCGCGCGTCGCCAGGCGAGCACGGCCAGCAGGCCGATAAGCCCGTAGGCCAGGAGAGCGGGGATCGCGTTCTCCCACACGGGGTCGGCGATCCGGGTCCACCGCCAGTCGTCAATTTGGATGGGGAACGGCCCCCAGATCGCGTAGCCAACCACTGCGGCGGTCAGGACAACGCCCGTGATAACCAGCAGCCCTGGCCGCCGCCCTGTCAAGTCGTCCATGGCGGCTCCGTCGCACAGTTCGCATTGCCAAAGATCGAACGGGTCGCCTTCATCGCTTGTGCCCCGCAGGGCGTTCGACCCGCGCGGCGCCCATTGCGCCGCCGCTGTAATGGCGTGGAGTATATCATCTGCTGGCCGGGGAGTCAACGCCAATCAGGGCCGAGCGCCCGACTCCGGCCGTCCCTGCGACGAGTCTACCGCCACGCTGGCTTCGAGGCCATCTCAGAGACCCACGGGCTCCGCTGCCGCCGCAACTTGAAGGGACGCCCAACCTATAGTGGTCGCGGCGGAGCGAGCCCCAGCCCCTTGGGCCTCGCCAGCCTCGCCAGTCTCGCCGGCCTTTGGGTGCCCCCCTCCGCTTCAGATGATCACCTGGCGACCACGCCTTGGAGCTTGGTAGGGCCTGATCGCCTGGCACCATATCCGCAAGTGGCCATCATTACGACACTTCTGGCACACCCACCACCTCGCCCGCTTAGATGATCACGTCTCCCCCCTGGAAGTGATCATCTGAAGCCGCCCCTGCCCTTCCCACGGCCCCCTGAGCTCTGGGCGATAGCGGCGCAAGCCAAGCAGCCCAGCGGGCAACCGACAGGAAGCACCCAGACGCAGGGAGTAGCGGTGGCTCGACCGCTCTGCTATACTGTGGCGAGAGCTGTCGGCGCGCAGGCGAATAAGAAGGGCAATCATGGGCCGTATCGTCGTGCTGGTGGGGCTGACCGGGCACATCGAACTGCTGCGCCCGTTCCTCGAGTACTACGCGGGCCTGGGGGCCGATCACTTCCTGGTGCATATCAACGAGCGCAAGGGCCGCCGCGCCTTCATTGACGCGGCACGGGCCGTGCTGCGTGACTACGCTCACACGGTCACGGATGTGTGGACCGGGCGGTTCGACTACTTCCGCAAGATCCAGCATGAGCTTCACGTGGTGAGCGCCCATTGCGCGGAGTCCGACTGGGTGCTCATGCCCGACCTCGACGAGCTGCACGAGTTCCCGTGCCCTCTGCCGGAGCTGTTCCGAATGTGCGAAGAGCGCGGCTGCAACGCCGTGCGGGGGCGCTTCCTGGACAGGGTGGCCGAGGGGGGCGAACTGCCCAAGCTCTCGGCCATCCGGTGCCTGTTCAGCCAGTTTCCCTACGCCGCGCAGATCACACACCCCGTCCTGCACGCGAGCCCGCACGTGCTTGCGGCGGCCCGCGGATTCGTGCCGAAGCTTCGGCACGAGCTCACCGACGGCGCGCCGGTCCTCGCCGGCTCACCCCCCCGATTCCTGCCAGGGGCGCTTGCCACCGCACATCACTTCAAGTGGTCCCGAAACGCGATTAGCCGGATGCGCGACCGGTACCGCTGGTACAAGTCCCTCTACAAGTCGGGAAAGAGCGAGTTCAGCTTCTACAGGGAGGGCAAGCGCCTGCTGAACTACCTGGACGCACACGGCGGCAGATTCGACTTGTCGGACCCCCTGCTGGAGGTGGCGTGGGACGGGCGCTGCCTGTTCCCGAGCCACGCGCCATCCGTCGAGTGCCTGTGCCCGGTTCGTGTGGCGCCGAAGGCCGCAACACCCTCGAGTCGCGAATAGGGCCGCTCGTCCGCGAGAGAGAACCGGACGCCTCTGGGCGTAAGGCTATACACTGCGGCGGGTCGCGGCGACGAAGGGTTCTTGCGGCAATCGCTCTGAGCCGCTCTTCGGTCGCTCTGTGGTCGCTAATGACTTCGCCATGAGGCCAGGATAGCCCTCATTGGCAAGGCACCCGACGGAACGTGCCGAGGCAGAGGCTGTTGCCGCGCGGGTCGGGGTTGGGCTGGAATTCGATCTTGCGCAGGCTCTTGCCCGGGTCGTAGGGCTTGCCGTCCCGCGTCAACCGGTCGAACGGGATCGCCAACTCCTGCCATTCGGTGCCGACGTCGAAGACGCCCGTGTACCGTTCGTCGTCGGCGTGGTAGGCCTTCACCTCGAGGCGGCACGGCTTCTCGCTGCGGATTCCGAGGGCGAAGCCCGACTGCCCCGCGCACCCCAGCCCGCCGAAGTAGATGCCCACGCCAACCCACGCGATGCCGCCGCGGTGCTTGTAGGTGATCTTCCGCGCCTTGCGGCCAGCGTCCTCGACCGACTCGCTGGCGAATTCCGAGCCCTCATTGGTGTAGTGGTAAGACTCTCCTCGTGCGGCGAAGTCGTGGGCCACGCCCTCACGCGGCCCTGCCGGCGCACGCTCCTTCGATTCGCGAGCGGCCCTCTCGGCCTCGGCGGCCGCGGCCAGCCACGGCTTCGGCAGGGCAGGGTCGCCGCCTTCCGCGTAGCGCTCCAGCACGGCCATCTGGGGCCTGTCGCGCCCGTCGCGGGGCTCGACGGACTGTGCGTACTTGCCCCACCACGGCCCGGCTGCCCAGTAGGTGCCGCCGATGCCGTTCTCCTTCATCGCCGCGAGGAAGTTGTCGAGGACCACGAGCCAGCGGGGGTCGTTGTCGGGCACGCCGAACTCGCCGATGAAGCCGCGGGCGTTGCGCTCCTTGAGCCAGTCGGCGAAGGGCTTGAGGCGTTCGGCGCCGAGCGTGGGGGTCGCGCCGCTCGCGTCGTAGCTCTCCTTGTAGGTTCCCGAGCTGTCGCGGTCGAGATACTGGTGCGCCTCGTAGACGAGGTTGCCCTCGGGGTCGTTGACAGCCAGGTTCCTGTTGATCGCCTGCCACGAGTGGGCGCCGCCCCAGCCGTCGCCGCAGACGAAGATCGTGTGCGTCCTGTCCACCGAGCGAATCGCATCCACCGCCGCCTGCGCCGCCGCGGGCCAGAGTCCCTCGGTGTCGTGCGGCTCGTTCATCAGGCCGTAGGCGAAGATCGCGGACTCGTCCTTGTAGTGAGTGGCGAGTTTCCTCCAGAGGTCGGCGAATGCCTCGTTCGGCAGGTCCTTCGTGCCGATGAGTTTCCCGCCGCAGCGGGCGTAGTTGTGCACGTCGAGGAGGAGCCTGATGCCGTGCTTGCGTGCGTGCCCGACCACGCGGTCGAGCCGCGCCATCTCGGACTCGTCGAGCGGCGCCATCGCCTCGCGCTGAACCCGCTCCCACTTGAAGGGCAGGCGCACCACGAGGAGCCCCTTGCTCTTGCAGTAGGCGAAGTGCTTCTCGCCGGGGTAGGTGTAGTCGCGGTCGAACACCCCGGGCACCTTGCCGAACTCGCCGCAGGCGAGGCTGACACCGATCATTGCTGCCTCCTGGGGCACACGGCTCAATGCCGCCTTCGGCACCGGGGCCGATGGGGCGGCTGGCTCCTTCGACGTGCATCCGGCTGCGAGCAGTCCAAGAGTGATCGCGAGCCGCGCATGCAGGCATCGGATTTGTGAGGCCATAGGTCCCCTTCTTCTCTCCTCGCCTGCTTCGATCATAGCGGCTCGGGCCGAGGCCCGCAACCGGGCCGAGCCCCTCGCCGCTCAGCGGCACTGCGTCTTGACAAACGCCCCGCCATGGGCTACAAGGACACGGGGTGTACGACCGGCCCTGCCGTCGAACCGCAGGAAGGAGACGCTCGCTTGGCTATCAAGGTGGCGTTCATCGGGGCGGGGAGCATCGGGTTCACGCGGGGGCTGTTCCGCGACATCCTGGCCGTGCCCGAGCTTCAGGACACGCGGTTCGCCTTCCACGACATCAATCGGCGGAACCTCGACATGGTGGTCGCGCTGTGCGAGAAGGAGCTGGAGCACAGCAAGCTCCCCGCGACGATCGTGGCGACGCTCGACCGCCGCCGGGCCGTGGCCGATGCCGATTACGTGATCAACGTCGTCCGCGTCGGCGGACTCGACGCCTTCAAGCTCGACATTGACATCCCGCTGAAGTACGGCGTGGACCAGTGCGTGGGCGACACGCTGGCGCCGGGCGGCATCATGTATGGGCAGCGAAACATCCCCTGCATCCTGGGCTTCTGCAAGGACATCCGCGAGGTCGCCAAGCCAGCCTGCCTCTTCCTCAACTACGCCAACCCCAACGCGATGAACACGTGGGCCGCCATCGAGTACGGCAAGGTCAACACGGTCGGCCTCTGCCACGGCGTCATCGGCGGACACCACCAGATCGCCCAAGTGCTCGGCGCCAAGAGCGCGAAGGAAGTGGACATCATTTGCGCTGGCATCAACCACCAGACGTGGTACATCCAGATCATCTACAAGGGCAGCAAGATCACCGGCGAGGAGCTGCTCAAGGCATTCGAGAAGCACCCCGTCTACTCGAGGACCGAGAAGGTGCGGATTGACGTGCTCCGCCGCTTCGGCTACTACTCCACCGAATCCAACGGCCACCTCTCCGAATACGTCCCGTGGTATCGCAAGCGCCCCGCGGAGATCAAGAAGTGGATTGACCTGTCGAGCTGGATCAACGGCGAGACGGGCGGCTACCTGCGCGTGTGCACCGAGGGGCGCAACTGGTTCAAGACCGACTTCCCCAACTGGCTGAAGGCCGAGCCGAAGGCCATCTCGCCCGAGACGCGCGGCCACGAGCACGGCTCCTACATCATCGAGGGGCTGGAGACGGGGCGGCTCTATCGCGGCCACTTCAACGTGCGGAACAGCGGCACCATCTCGAACCTGCCCGACGACTGCATCGTCGAGGTGCCGGGCTACGTGGACCGCAACGGCATGAGCATCCCGCGCGTGGGCGACCTGCCGCTCGCCTGCGCGGCCACGCTGATGGCCAGCATCAACGTGCAACGGATGGCCGTCAAGGCCGCCGTCGAGGGCGACGTCACGCTGCTCAAGCAGGCGATGCTCCACGACCCGCTCGCGGCCGCGTGCCTCAACCCGCCCGAAGTCTGGCAGATGACCGACGAGATGCTGGTCGCCCAGTCCCAGTGGCTGCCGCAGTACAGGCGCGAGGTCCCGAAGGCCCGGAGACGCCTCGCCGCCGCGAAGCGTAAGGGCGAGTACTGCGGCACCCGCACGTGGAAGGGCGCCGCGCGCCTCCACACCAAGACCGTGGCCGAGATGCGCGCGGAAAGGAGAACGAAAGCCGCGAAGAAGTAGGAGGCGAGGATCGGTTGTCGGGTACAATCGTCCTCGTCCTCGTCGTCGTCCTCGTCCTCGATTCTTCTCCTCCTGAGGAAGGGGATCACGAGCCATGAGCGCAAGCCGCTTGGGTGTCACCTTCTGCCTTCTTGCCCTGGGATCCTCTTGCCTCGCCGCCGAGATGAAGGTTGAGCATCGCCTCGCGCCGCGGACGGAAACGTTGCTGCCAACGCCCTCCTTCACCTACCGGGCCGTGGTGATGCCCGATGGGGCGCTGCGCTACGGGGACGGCGTCCGCCTCTCCGTAGCGTTCAGCGGCGACGTCTCGCCCCCGCGCGGCGCAGCCCCCACCCAGAAGCTTCTTGGCAATGCCCTGCCCATCATCGTGACGACGACGGACGGCGACAGGCTGAGCCTGGAGCTCACCGCCTTCGGTGCCGCCTCGCCTGCAATGGACTGCCTCCGGGCGGTCGTGCGCAACAAGACGGCGGGGGCGCTGAGCCCCGTCGTTCGGGTCACTGCTCACGGCGCGCACGGTCTGCTCGCAACGCCCCGCGCCGGCTTCCAGCGCGATGGCCTGGTCCTCGCCCTCTGTGAGACGCGTGAGGGCAAGGCGGAGCTGCCGGCAGCCCCGAAGCCAATGCACTACGTCTTCCAGCAGCGAGGCGGCAAGCCGCTCGCCAACTGGGGGAAGCCGAAGGTCGCGTGCGACCCGGGGTTCCGCCACATCGTCGCCGGGTTCGAGGAGCCGGCTACCTTCCGGCTGAAGGCGGAGCCGGGCAAGCGCTACATCGTCGCCTTCGGCCTCTGCGAAAGCCACTGGAAGGACGCGGGCAATCGCATCTGCGACCTGCTCATCGAAGGCCAGAAGGTCGCCACCGTGGACCCCGTGAAGGACCACGGAACCGACGTCCCCTTCGTCCTCGCCTTTCCCGCGACCGACCGGAACAAGGACGGCTGGATCGAGGCGACCTCGGTGGCCAGCCGCGGCTCGCCCGACCAGAACTCGATCATCAACGTCCTCTGGCTGTTCGAGGAGGCAGTCGGCAAGGGTCTTCAGGCGGCCGACATCCTCGGCGGCGGGGCAAACGACAAGGCGGCCTGCTACGTGGATTGCGGCGGGGGCGGCACCACGGCCGCCCCGAGGGTGAGCACGCTCGACTTCCACTTCGAGCTCCAGCCAAACGCCTCGGCCACGCTCTGGCTCAAGAAGCCGCATCAGCCCGTCAAGACGGCCGACGCGTCCAAGCTCGCAGAGAGTGACGGGGCCAAGCTCCTCGCTGCGGCGGAGCAGGCCTGGGCGGAAGCGAGAGGCAAGGCCAATTGGATCACGCTCGGCGACCCAGCACCCAGCGAGAGCGACCTTCTGTTCCTCGCCTATGTCAGCCTGCGTTGCCTCGTCTCGCGCGAAGGCGCCGGAGCAATCGTCCGGCCCGATCCCTTCTCGACCGCCTTCTCGCCGCGGGTTTGCGCCCGGGCCGCCACAGCGCTCGACAGCCTCGGCGCACACGCCGACGCCGCTGCCATCCTCGCAGGCCTCATCGCCCGACAGGGCGACGACCGCCTCTGGGAGGAAGGGGGCGGCCCCTGGCGCCCAACGGGCCTCGTCCTCCAGGCATTCGCCCGCCACTTCGACCTTACGGGCGACAAGGCCTGGCTGGAGGCCAGCTACCCCGCCCTCCTCCACGCCGCCGAGGCCATCCTCGACGCGCGGGAACTCACCAAATGGGTCGCCCACGACCCCGACGCGACGAGCCACGGGCTGATGCCCTCCGCCGCCTATGGCGCCGTGCCGCCGGGGGACTGTGTGATCGATACGCTCATGGCAGCCGTGGGCGTCCGAGCCGTCGCACAGCTCGCGCGCGAGAGAGGGAAGCCCAACGACTGTGTTTGGCTCAAGGACAACCTCCGCGATATGGATGCCTGCATCGTACGCGCCTCCAAACAGCACGCGGGGCCAGTGCGGGCCGAAGCCAAGGGGGTCCTTCCTTTGGCATTGGAAGCCGCGGTCCACATCACGAACGTGCGCTACTCGCTCGTCGTCGATCTGGACGATGAGCTTCATCTGCTGTCCAAAGTGCCAAAGGCCTGGCTCACGCAGGAGCTGTCGGTGACGAATCTCCCCACGGCGTTTGGTCCGCTGAGCTACAAGGCCACCCTCAGCCCCGACGGCCGCAAGCTCATCGTCGAGCCCCAGCTCCAGGCCCGCCGCCAGCCCAAGTCGCTCGTCATTCACCCGCCGCTCCCGGCCGGCGAGGCGAAGCCCCTGATCGTCACCGACTTCCGCGGAGGCAAACTCGAGCTCGACCTGAAGTGAGCGAGGACGCCGACGATTCCTCGTGCCCGAACACCCTTTCTTCTCAGGAGGTGCCGCCATGCAGGACGTGCGACCGCAACCCGTGAAGCGCTGCCCCTTGCACGTCGGGCGCAGGAAGTTCCTGTGCTCGCTCGGAGCATCGGCCATGGCCTTCAAGGTGGGCGTGCTGGACTTCGCATCCGAGCTCCTCGGCGGCGAAGCGCCTGCTCCACCCAGACCTACCAAGCCCATCGTCCACGCGCTCTTCTTCCGCCCGAAGACCGACAAGTACTGGATGGGCTGGCCCGGCGCCGCCTACCCCATCAAGACGAGCCAGGAGCTCTACACGAAGACCCTGCGCGAGGCCGCGGACAAGCTCGGCGTGGACCTCAAAGTCCACGATGAGCCGTTCGTCAACAAGGCCGCCGCCGAGACGTTCCTCGGCCAGATCAAGGACGCTCCGCCCGACGGGCTGATCCTGACGTGCATGAGCCTCAACTCCGGCTGGCAGGGGATCAACTTCCTCGCCGCGAACAAGGGGGACGTGCCCACCATCGTCTTCAGCCCTGTGGGCTCCTCGTTCACTGGGCACCTCGGCGGCACCCGCAACCTGCCCAAGGTCTTCTGCGCCGCCACGCAGGACGTGAGCTGGCTCTCCTTTGGCGTGCGCATGCTCAAGACCGTGTGGGACATGAAGACGAGCCGCATCTGCGTGTGCGCCGGCGGGCAGACGGTGGAGCGCAAGCTCGAGCCCCTCGGCCTCACCCTGCAGTACATCCCCAACGCCCGCTTCCCCGAAGAGTTCAAGAAGATGGAGGCGAGCGACGAAGTGAAGGCCGTGGCCGACTTCTTCACGAAAGAGGCCAAGAACATCGTCGAGCCGAAGAAGCAGGACATCCTCAACGCGGCCAAGTACTACTTCGTCGCCCGCAAGCTGATGACCGAGGCGAAGTGCCACGGCTACTCGATGGACTGTTTGGGGCTTGTCGGCGGCCGCGTCATCCCCGGCCCGCCCTGCATGGCCATGCTGCGGCTCAACGACGAGGGCTCGGTCGGCGGCTGCGAGGCCGACTGGAATGCCGCCATCTCCCTCCGCCTCGCCGCGCTTCTCTTCGGGCGGCCCGGCTTCATGCAGGACCCCTGCCCAAACACCATCAACAACACGCTCATCGGCGCCCACTGCTCCTGCCCGACCAAGCTCGACGGCTGCGACAAGCCCGGACACGAGCCGGTGATCCTCCGCAGCCATTCGGAGAGCGACATCGGCGTCTCGCCCCAGGTCCTCTGGCGCATCGGCGAGAAGGCCACCGTCATGAAGTTCCAGGGGCCGGGCGGCATCATCCTCGGCACGGGCAAGGTCGTGTCGAACGTTGACACGCCGCCCTCGGGCGGCTGCCGCACCTCGGTCGAGCTCGAGCTCGACGGCGTGGCCGACAGCCGCGACAGCAAGGGCTTCCACCAGCTCTTCATCTACGGCGACCTCGAGCGGCCCTTCAAGGCCTACTGCCAGCTCGCAGGCATCAACGTCGCCCACATCTGACGACGGTGTTCGGTTGTCGGTGTTCGGTGTTCGGACATCAAGAGGAGCCGAAGGGCCCACGGGGCGCGTTGGCTTTACGGCCCGTGCGCCAGTGGCATTTGACTTGCCGCTCACGCGCAGTCATGATCGGACCATCGAACACTGGCGCACCCGTCCGGAGAGTTTGCACTATGGCAGAAGTGCTAATCGCCGTGAAGATCGAGCCACTGGGCGAGGGGGGTATCTGGCGACGAGCGACGAGCTTCAGGGCCTCGTGGTGCAGGGGCGCACACTAGCCGAGACGATGGAGATCGCCCAGGACGTTGCCCGCAAGCTCATCGAGTCCTGCATCGAGCACGGCGACCCGCTCCCGCCCTCCGTCACTGCCGCGCTCCACGACCGCCGCCTGCGCCGCAACCTGCCGAAGGAGGGAATAACTGATATTTGAAGATTTGACACCCCCTTCCATTTCGTTCCTGTGGCTTATCTCCTGTGTTGATAAGGACTTAACTCCTCATGGACAACGGGACGTAGCGTTGTCGTGTTAGGTCGGACACGCTCCCTTCCGAGTCCTGGTTTCAGGGCTTTCGAAAGAGGTACATAGCCCAGCCCAGGCAGTTGCGGCCCCAGCGGAGATGGGCGTCGCGACTCCTGTGGGTGCTGCGGAGCAGGGCCTCCACGTCGGGATCGTCTGGATGGTCGCCTGCATATCGCTCCGCAGCCTGCCATTGGAGCCCCTGGTAACGGTCCCAATCGTCCGGGTTGGCCACCAGCGTATAGAGGAGAGCGAGGCCTACATCCTCGCCAATGGTCACGTTCCCGGCATGGGAACCGCACAGGTTGGGATCACAACCCGTGAGCCTGAGGTATCCCGGGTCCGGGTCGGTCATCCAGAAGGGCTCGCCTACGAGCACCAGGCCGCCGGGCCGGGTCATCTTCATCAGGGCCTCCAGCGTGCCCCTGTGATTCTGGTACACCCAGGAGGCACCGATGCAGGAAGCCAGGTCCAGACTCTCTGGCGCATTCGGCTCGTACTTGCCGCCGTCCGTGTGGAGCAACTCGATGCGGTCGGCCAGGCCCCGGGTCTCCACGTTCTTGCGGGCCGCCTTGATGGTGTAGGGTGAAAGGTCGATGCCCGTAGCCTTCACGTTGTACGCCTCGGCTACGAGGCAGAGGAACTCTGCTTTGCCGCAGGCCACATCCAAGACACGACCGCCCTCCGGCAGCCGCAGGAGACCCACGAACTCCCGTGTCTTCTCCAGGCTCACGGGGTTCATGACCGTGTGGTCAGTGTGGGTGATGCCGTAGTACTTCCACATGTCCATGCCCAGGTCCATGGTCGGGCCCTTTCCATCAGTTCCGATTGGTATACCGTCGGTCCTTCCTTCATCCACTGTTGGCGACTTGCCCCCTGCCGACGCTGATACTAACGCTTACAGCCAGGCCACGCAACACGATGCCCGACATGCGCTCTCGGTTCGACCCGGTCGTCCAGCTTGGAGAGGGGTGTCAGATCTCCAATCCTTGAATTATCCCTGACATGACGACGCTGGCAGGGTGGTCACCAGAAGGGGATCGGGGGCTGGCGAACAGGCGGGGGCTTGCGGGGGCGGCCGACGGGGCGGGGGCGAAGGGGACGGCGAAGCCAGCGCTCCCAGTCACGCAGGCGGTCCTCAGGGGCCACGGGCCACCCGCGGCGGGTGTGGCGGAGGAATCGGAGTTCGGTGCGTGGCTCAATGCCGTCGCGGAGCCATTCCTTCCAGCGCTTGCCTATCCACCATTTCAGTGGCTTGAGGTCGAGGAGGCCCGCAGGGTCGCCGAGGCCAACGTGGGCCGCGGCGCTCGACCAGGGCCAACGCCAGGGGCAGCGGACGAGCCGCGCGCGGACGGGGCGGGTCTCGACGTGGCAGATGGCGTCGGGGAGGAGCTCCTTGCCAAGCGGGCAGGACTCGAAGCGGGGCGCCCAGGCTCGCGGCCGGCGCGCGGCGCGGTTGACGGCGCGGGCGTAGAGGGCGTGAGCGCGGCCCACGGCGGTGGCGAGGGCGCGCTCGTCGGCAGGGACGACGATGAGGTGGACGTGGTCGGGCAGAAGGGCGTAGGCGAGGATTTCTGTGCGGAAGCGGCGGGCCTCGGAGGCGAGGAGGACGAGGTAGAGGCGGTAGTCGGCCTCGCAGGTGAAGAGGCGGCGGGCCGCTCGGGCGCGGTGGGCGACGAGGTGGGGGTTTCCTGGGACCACTATGCGCGGCAGCCGTGGCATGGCGCGAGGATAGGGCGGCGGGGGGCGGAAGTCAAGGGAAATAGGTGCCAGGAATAGAAATTCCTCGCTCGACGCAAGGCTTGACGCGGCAGGGGGATGTGGCTTGGGGCGGCGTGCCAGAAAAAAATCTCGCACGCAAATTTGGGGGGGAAAGCCGTTGTACAGGGTAGAGAGGTGTGAGATGGCCGTTGGGCATTGGCCTGGCTGGGCTTACGCTTCGCGTCGAGGGGGGTGAGCGGGGGCATGCGAAAAATGAAGCGGCCCGGCGAAAAGTGAAGGACCAGCGCTTTCAGAGCGCGGAAGCGGGGCTAAGGTGCTGCGGCTGCGGGCTTTAGCCCTGTAACGTGCTGAGGCGTGAACTGAATGACTAAAGGAGTGGAGATTTGACGCCGCTTACCCGCCCTCCGTGTACCCGAAGACCTGGCACCGAACACCTATCGCCGCTTCTCTTCCAGCGCGAGCGCGACGTACTTGGATTCCAGGTACTCGTGGATGCCCTCGGTGCCGCCCTCGCGGCCGATGCCGCTCTCCTTCCAGCCGCCGAAGGGGGCCTGGACGGTCGCGGGCGAGAAGTCGCCGACCGAGACGATGCCGCACTCGAGCCCCTCGGCGACCTTCACGGCTGTCGAGATGTCGCGCGTCGCGACGTACGACGCGAGGCCGTAAGTCGAGTCGTTCGCCATCTCGAGCGCCTCGTCGAGGGTCTTGAAGGGGATGATCGGCATCACCGGGCAGAAGGGCTCATCCCTCATGATCTCCATGTCGCGCGTGATGCCCGTCATCACGGTCGGCTCGACGAAGAAGCCCTTGGACAGGTGCGGCGGGCAACGCCCACCGGTGAGCACCTTGGCGCCCTTGCTCACGGCGTCCTCGACGAGCTGAAGCGTCTTGTCGCGCTGCGAGGCGACGGCCATCGGGCCCATCGTCACGTTCTCGTCGAAGCCGCTGCCCACCACGAGCTTCCTCGCCTCGGCCACGGCCGCTTTCACGAAGGCGTCGAAGATGTCCTCGTGCACGTAGAAGCGGCTGGCGGCGACGCACGACTGCCCCGCGTTGCGGAACTTGCTGAGGGCGGCGAACTTCGCGGCCTCCTCGGCTCCGTAGTCGGGGAACGCGATGAAGGGCGCGTGGCCGCCCAACTCGATGGAGATTTTCTTCACCTGGTCGGCCGAGCGGCGCATGATCCCCTTGCCCACGCCCGTCGAGCCCGAGAAGCTGATCTGGCGCAGGGCGGGATTCTCGTAGATCTCGTCCATGCACTCGCCAGCCGGGCCGAGGACCAGGTTGGCCACGCCGGCCGGCACGCCGGCGTCCTCCATGCACTCAAAGAGCTTGATCAGGTTGAGCGGCGTCTCGGTCGAGGGACGCGCGATGCACGTGCAGCCGGCCGCGAGGGCCGGCGCGATCTTGCGTCCCTGGAGGAACAGGGGGAAGTTCCAGGGCGAGATCATGGCGCACACGCCGACGGGCTGGTGGATGATGAACAGCCGCTTGTTGGGGAAGTTCGCGGGCACGATCTCGCCGCACACGCGCTTGCCCTCCTCGGCGTACCACTCGAAGAAGGTGGCGGTTGCGAGCACCTCGAGGCGGGCCTCGGAGAGCGGCTTGCCCTGCTCCATCGTGAGCGCGCGGGCGATCTCCTCGACGCGATGGCGGAGAAGCTCGGCCGTGCGCTTCAGCGGCACGGCGCGTTCATAGGCAGTCTTGGCGCGCCAGGACTTGAGGGCCTTCGCCGCGGCCTCGATCGCGCGCTTCGTCTCTGCCCGGCCGCCGTGGCCGACCTGGCAGAAGCTCTCCTCGGTGGCGGGATTCGTCACGCCGATCGTGCGGCCCGAGTCGGCCTCGCACCACGCGCCGTTGATGAACAGGGAGCCGCGAACGGAGGGGGCCTGCATGCGTTCCTCCTGGGTCAACAGATGACTCAATGGACGAACTTGGGTAGGGCGTGCATACTTGCACGCGGAACCCCCGATGGTGTGCAAGTATGCACACCCTACCGCGTGGCGGCGACGAGCTTCTTGACGGCTGCGGCCACGGAGGCGGGGTCAATGCCCTGCTCGGCGTAGAGGTCGTCGGGCGTGCCCGAGCTGGCGTAGCGACGGACGCCCAGCATCTCGAGCTTGCACGCGATGCCGCTGAGCGCCAGGGCCTCGGCCACGGATGCCCCGAGGCCCGTCCACACATTGTGGTCCTCGCACGTCACGACGACGCCGGTCTTCGCCGCGGCCTTGATGGCCTCGACGTCGGGGTCCTTCGGGCAGCTCATGGCCATCAGCCCCACGCTGAGGCCGGCGGCGTTCAGTTCCGCCACGGCCTTCTGGCAGTAGCCGACCATCGTGCCCATAGCGATCACCATAGCGTCGCGTCCCTCAACGATGGCGTCCGCCTTGCCGTATTCGAACTTGTATTCGCCGACGTAGAATGGCTCGCCCTTCGCATTCGTCACGATGGGGAGCTTCGAGCGGCCCATGGCGACGGCGAAGTTGCCCGGCTCCTTCGAGATGCAGCGCACCACGCGGTCGGTCTGATTGCCGTCGGCTGGGACGACGATCTTGAAGCCGAACAGGTTGCGCATGGCCCCGACGTAGTCCAGGCACTGATGGGTCTTGCCGTCCTCGCCCACGTCGAGGCCGCAGTGGGTGCACACGAGCTTGAGGTTCGCCTCGTTGATGTCGTTGAGGCGGTGCTGGTTATAGGTCTCGTCGAAGCCGAAGACACCAAAGTCCGAAAAATACGTCAGCACGCCGCTGACGGAGAGGGCGCCGCCGATGGTCGCGGCGTTGTGCTCCTGGACGCCAACCTGGAGGAAGTTGTTCGGCAGGGCCTTCTGGAAGTCGCCCGTGCGGACGGAGGGGAGCAGGTCGCAGTCGAGACACGCCATGGGCACTTTCTGGCCGTTGAGCCTGGCGAGGTCGCCCAGGGCGGCGCCCCAGGCCGAGCGATTGTCAATCTTCTCGGTGTAGGTGCGGGGCGTGCCCAGGTCTATCGGGGCCGGCTCGTGTGCCAGGGAAATGGTCGAGCGCATGCCCGGGCCGGCCTTGCGCATCGCCGCGTAGCGCTCCAGGTCGTTCTCGAGGCCCAGCACCTTCAGGGCGTCGTCGAACATGTCCTTGGGCAGGGCGGCGCCGTGGTACTTCTCCTTGTTCTCGATGGCGGGCACGCCCTTGCCCATCACGGTGCGGCACAGGATGGCCACCGGGTTCGCCTCGTCGTGGAGGGCCTCGCGGGTTGCCTGGTAGATGGCGTGGTAGTCGTGGCCGTCCACCTCGATCACCCGCCAGCCGTCGGCGAGGATCGTCTCCTTGATGTTCACGGGCATGATGTCGGAGGTCTTCCCGCTGATCTGGAGGCCGTTGAGGTCGAGGAGCACCGTGACGTTCGACAGGTTGTACTTGCGGATGAAGCGGCGGGCCTCGGCCACCTGGCCCTTCGCGTGCTCCCCGTCGCTCATCATGGCGAAGACGTGGTAGTTGCGCCCCGTGAGGCGGGCGGCCATGGCCATGCCGGCGGCGGCGGAGAGGCCCTGGCCGAGGTTGCCGCTCGACCATTCGCAGCCGGGGATCGAACGCTCGACGTGTCCCTCGAAGATGCTGCCGCTCTGGCGGAAGTGCGCCACCGCCTCGTCAACCGGGAAGAAGCCCAGCCGCCCCAGGATGGCGTAGACGCCGGGCGACGTGTGGCCGTGGCTCACCACGATGCGGTCGCGGTCGGGGTCCAGCGGGTTCTTCGGATCCACGTTCGCCAGCGCCCAGACGACGACATAGAAGTCAATGGACGACATGGAGCCGCCCGGGTGGCCGCAGGTGGCGAGCTCGGTCATCTTCAGGATGTCCCCGCGGCACACGCGGCCGAGTTCCTTGAATCGGGCGAGTTGCTCGGGGGCCAACGCGGACGCCGCAAATCGGTTCCCGGCCATGGACTACTCCGTCTGAAGGTGGAACGGACACAACAACCGCCCGATCGGGGGAAAAGCTATTATACGCATTCACCCGCCCCGGTCAACCGGCTATCGAGCTTGGCCCCGAATCCTCGTGGGGCCTCTCTGGAGTCCCCTTATGGGCATTTCCCGCCCCCCAAGATGTTCACCTCCCCTCCCGCGAAGTGAGGTGAACATCTTGGAGCGACCCCAACGTTCCGGGGTCTGGTGAGCCCATGTGCTTACCGCCACTCAGCTTATGGCGAGGCATTTCTGGCGGGCACCCAGGGATTTCAAGATGTTCACCCCGTGTGTTGCGCAGTGAGCATCTTGAACATGTTGGACGCCAGGACTGGGGGCCGTGCTCCCGGCTATCGGGCGATTCGGTAGATGTGGACAGCCAACGGAGCGAAGGCGTCGCTGAAGGAGCCGGCGTCGGCCTTGAGCGTCCGGCCCTCGTCCACGACCGTCACCTCCGTTCCCGCGGTCAGCCCCTCGACCTTGATTGTGGCCTTCGCCTCCTTCAGGCGCTCGTCGTAGTTGACGGTGAAGAGGTAGAGGCCGTCGGGGCCTTCCCTGGCCAGGAGATCGAGCTTCACGTCGCCGTCACCCGCGATGGCGACGGCGCGCTTCGGCGTCTCGCCCAGAATGGCGGCGGTGAGACGGGCAATCTGCTCGTTGATCTCGCGGATGGCCTTGCGATTCTCCTCGGGCACGCCGAACTGCGAGTAGGCAGGCTTCCACACGTGGGTGAAGTAGCCGATGGCGGTGGCGCCGCGGCAGATGGCCATCCAGACCTCGGCGCGGATGTGGGTGGGCGTGACCTCTTTCTGCTTCGCCAGATCGCCGGTCCACTGCCCGCCCCTGCTCGTCTCGATCCAGGCGTAGACGGGCTTGTCGCCGGCCATCTTCACCAGCAGGTCGGTGGCCTCCTGCACCAGGTGAATCCACTCGGGCTTGTTCCAGCCGTAGATGGGATAGATGTCGTAGCCGATCACATCGGTCGCGGGCACGTAGCCGGGGTACGCCTTCCGCATCTCCTCGGGGATGCGTTTGAAGAAGGGATGGAAGTTGCCCGTGAGGGTCAGGAAGACCGGCCGCGATGGGTCGGCGGCCTTGATCGCCATGTATTTCTCCAGCGTCTCGGCAGGCGTCGCGCGAGGCACGGTGCGCGGCGGCGAGAGCAGGACGTTCTTGCCTTCCTTATCGAGGCCCTCGATCTCGCCGAGCGAGCCCCACACCTGGTCGCCGGGGTAGGCCGAAACGACCTTCATCGTCAGCTCTTTGAACGTCGCCGGCTTGGCCAGGGCGAACTTCTGCTCGCCCTTCTTGCTCTCGACGGTGGCCTTGAGGATCTCGGCGCCATCACCCTCGAAGACGATTTCCTTCATCACGGCCAGGCCCTTCGAGATGGTCGGCCAGACGGCGATAGCTTCCACGGTGACGGGCGCTTTCAACTTGATGGTGATCGCGGCGTCCTGGAGCGGGTCGAGAACGGACCAGCTCGTCTTGTCGCCATCGAGGATTTTCCACAGCGGCGTGCGTCGGTTGATCCTGAGCTGCTTCGCCGGCTCGATGGCGGCGTCGCTGACCTGGCGCGTCAGGTCCGGCTCGTCGTCGTGGATGTAGCCGAGGAGGGCGGGGTGGCCCTTGAGCCTCGGCTCGAACGGCATCACGCCGTAGAGGCCCGCCTTCTCGACCAGCGGCAGGTACTCCGTGACGTCCTGCGTCCCGCTCGACTTCGGCCAGTAGCCCGCGATGGTGTTCATCGCGCAGCCGGTCACCAGCGGGAAGTTCTTGGCGTCCTGGAGCCAGGCCATCAGGGGGAAGAACGGCTTGCCGTTCACGTGGAAGGCCCGGTTGCCCTTGATCTCGACCCTTTCGATGGGCGGCATCGCCTCCTGCGCCGCCGCACCCCTCAGGAGCGCCGCAACCAACACAACGGCACCTGTGCGATACACCATGGCCTCTGCGCCTCCTCAAACAGGGGGTTGACAACCGCCAGCGGAAGTGACAGCATTATACTCCGGGAGGCAGGCTTCGGAAAGCAAGGAGCGTGTGGTGGGCCTGACTCGTCACCTCGGAGTCCCAGCGTCCAGGCTTCTCGTCCTCGTCGTCGTCCTCGTCGTCGAGTCTGCGGCTGCTGAGGCGATCCTCAACGACGGCAGCTATCACCGCTATTTCATCGCGTGGAGGACGGAGTTCCTGCGGAAGGGCGACGGTTCGCTCGAGCCGATTGACGACAAGGGCAAGGGCCCCGCGCCCGTCGTCGCCTCGGAGCTGCCGCCGGCAGACTGGGCGTCGCCCGACTTCGACGACTCCTCGTGGGCGCGGCACCGCGGCCCGTTGAAGGCCGCGTCGAGCGAGATGTCGCTCCTCTGCCTCCGCAGCCGGTTCCAGGTCAAGGACCCGGCGCAGGCGGGAGAGCTGCGTGTGTCCGCGGCGATCACCGCGGGCGGAGTGCTCTACGTCAACGGCAAAGAGGTCGCCCGCGCGGGCCTCCCCCAGGGAGCGGTTGCGCTCGACGCCGAGGCGGAGGACCTGCCGAAGGAGGCATATCTCGACCCCGAGGGCAACCTCTACCGCATCGGCTGGGGCGACGAGAAGAAGTTCGAGGAACGCCTCCGCGCCCGCGTCCGCCAGGTTGAGGGCGTCAGGATTCCCCAGGAGCTGCTCCGCAAGGGGACGAACGTCATCGCCCTCGAAATCCACCGCGCTCCAGCCAGCGAGCTGCTCCTCACGGTCAAGCCGCTGAAATGGCGCGAAGAGGCCTGGCGGGGCCGCAGCTACTACTGGTGGCCTCGGCTCGGCTTCGGAAGCCTCACGCTCACGGCGAGCGGCGATGGCGCCGCGCCCAATGTCGCCCGGCCCGCTGGGCTCCAGGTCTGGAACCAGCCCATCGTCGAGCGCCCGTTCGCTGCCGACTTCGGCGACCCGTGCGAGCCGCTGCGGCCGGTGCGGCTGGCCGGGCCGCGCAACGCGGTGCTGTCCGGCCTGGTGGTCGTGGGCTCGACCGCGCCAATCAAGGGGCTCAAGGCGTCGCAAGACCTCAGCCTCAAGGGCGGCCAGGGGGCGCTCCGCACCTCGGCTATCGAGGTCCGCTACCTCCAGTTGGACGGCGACCTCCGCGGCTCGTTCGGCAGCCTGGCCGCCGAAGCGTCTGAGGGCAACACGGTGCAGCCGGTCTGGATCCGCGTGCGCGTGCCCGCCGAAGCGAAGCCCGGCGACTACGCGGGCAACCTCATCCTGAGCTGCGAGGGGGCCGAGCCCATCGCAGTGCCCATCGAGCTCAAGGTCTGCGACTGGACAATGCCCGCGCCGCAGGACTTCACGGCGCACGTCGGCCTCGTCCAGTCGCCCGACACGCTGGCGATGCACTACGGCGTCGAAATGTGGTCGGAGGCGCACTGGAAGCTCATCGAGCGCTCGTTCCAGCTCCTTGGCGAGGTGGGCAACAAGGTCGTCTTCATCCCATTGATCCGCCACACCCACTTCGGCAACGAGCACGGGATGGTGCGGTGGGTGAAGGCCGACGGCGGCTATCGCCACGACTTCTCGATTGCCGAGAAGTACCTCGATCTGGCGATCAAGCACCAGGGCAAGCCGCAGGTCGTGTGCCTCTACTGCTGGGAGTACTACACGGGCGGCAAGTATCTCGACCACGCGGCCAAGGGCGGCGGCAAGGGGATGTGCTTCACCGTCCTCGACCCCGCGACGGGGAAGCTCGAGGAGGCCGAGGGGCCGGGCTGGGGCGAGCCAGCGGTCCGCGAGTTCTGGAAGCCCGTGATGGAGGGGCTCCGTGCGCTCCTGGCGAAGCGCGGCCTCGAGAGCGCAATGATGGTCGGCATCGCGGGCGACACGCGGCCCACCAAGGAGGCCGGCGAGGACCTTCTCGCCGTCGCGCCGAAGGCCAGATGGGTCGTCCACTCGCACGCGACGGCCGAGAACCTCTGGGGCATGCCGGTCGGCTACCTGTGCGACGTGTGGGGCGCCCCGGGCGCCCCCGCCCCGCCCGAACGCCGCTATGGCTGGAAGAACCCCTTCCTCCGCGCCACGTTCCCCAGGGCGGGGAGCAACACGGTGGGGTCCCTGAGACCCACGTCCCCGCTGGCCATGTACTACCTGTCGCTCGAGGCGATGCAGGCGGCGGGCATTCACGGCTTCGGGCGAATGGGCGCCGACTTCTGGCCGGTCGTCCCAGGGCCGGAGAGGCGAAACAAGCCCATCCTCGGCCGCTTCCCCGAGAGCACGTGGGCACAGTTGGCCGTCCCGAACTCCGCCTCGTGGGTCCTCGCCCCAGGGCAGGACGGGGCGCTGCCCACGCTTCGCTTCGAGATGATCCGCTGCGCCCAGCAGCAGGCCGAGGCCCGCATCTTCATCGAGAAGGCCCTCACCGATCCGGCGAAACAGGCCAAGCTGGGCGACGACCTCGCCGCGCGCGTCCAGAAGCTCCTCGACGACCGCGTCCGCGCCCTCAACTACGCCCGCTCGCGGGGCTGGGACTACTTCCCCAGCTCGGGATGGGAGGCCCGAGAGGCCGCGCTGTACTCGGCTGCCGCCCAGGTGGCGAAACGCATCGGAGGAGATTGAGGTGAGACCATCCGCCACAGCGTCCCTCGTGCTCGCCTTGGGAATCGGCTCGCTCGCGGCGGATTGGCCGCAGTTCATGCGCTGTCCCGAGCACACGGGCGATGCCGCCGACGAGGAGCTCAGCCTCCCCCTCGGCCTTGTCGCCCAGGTGCAGCTCGGCGACGCCGTGACCACCTCGCCGGCCATCGTGGCGGGCAGGGCCTACATCGTTGACCAGATGGGCACGGCCTACTGCGTGGACCCCATGGCGGGCCGCATCCTGTGGCAGGCCGCGCCCGACGGCCCGAAGGCCATGGGCTCGAACACCTCCTCCCCCTGCGTCGCCAACGGCCGCGTCTGCTACGGCACCACGGCGGGCAGCTTCCACATCCTCGACGCCGCCGATGGCAAGGTGATTAAGACCCTCGCCCTCGGCTCCCCGATCCTCTGCTCGCCCACTCTGGCCAACGACTCGGTTTACCTCCAAACCGTCGAGCCCACATTGTATTGCCTGGACCTCGATGGCAACGTGCGGTGGACGTGGGACCACTACACCCGCTACGGCCTGGCAATCCCCGACAAGCTCAAGCACTACCACCCCCGCAGCTACGACCGCCCACACTACGGCGGCGGCGAGGTGGCCGTCGCGGGCAGGAAGATCGTCACGGCCTTCGGCTGGGACCAGGTGTGCCTCGAGGACAAGGGGAACGACGCGGCAGTCGTCTGGGGCACTCGAGCG
Source organism: Planctomycetota bacterium (assembly GCA_035527715.1). Taxonomy (GTDB): domain Bacteria; phylum Planctomycetota; class PUPC01; order DSUN01; family DSUN01; genus DSUN01. The sequence continues at coordinate 73,674 of DATKZY010000199.1, forward strand.
GCGCTCGGGAAAGACGAAGGCATCCCCGCTGCCCCCTCGATTGCGGGCGGCTACGTCTACACCGCGTGGCCGGGCGTGGACGGCGCGGGCAGCCTTGTCCGCTTCGCCCTGGCCGACGGCTCGTTTCACAAAGGCGACCAGCGGAGCGATCAGTGGGCCATCCTCGGCACTGCAGCCGTGAGGGGGAACGTTGCCTACGCGGGCCGCCACGTCCGCGGCGTGAGCGCCTGCGAGTTCGGCAAGGGCACGCATTGGGAGTCCTTCCACTGGGCCCGCCCCCAAGGCTTCACCCCCACCATCAGCTCCCCTGCCCTCGCCAAGGACCATTGCGCCTTCACCACTCTCGACGGCGAGCTGATCGCCGTGCCGCTCGCCGCGCGCGGCAGCGACCTGGCGAAGATCAAGCCCGAGCCGTTCCGCTTCAAGACCCCGCACGGCAAGGTCATCGCCTCCTCGCCGGCGATCTCCGGCGGGTGTGTCTACTTCGGCTGCGACGACGGCTTCTTCTACGTCCTCGGCCCAGGCGGCGACCGCGAGCCACGGCAGGAGAAGCTGACCCTCCACGACCGCCGAAGCCACGCGACCTCTGCCACCGGCAAGCGCTACGCCTGGCCCTCCCCCTATGGGAACCCAGCCAACACCAACTATGTGGATGACCCCGGGCTGAAGCCGCCGTTCCGGCTCCGCTGGGCGGCGCGGTGCTTCGGCGTCTTCAAGCAGCCCGCCAGCGCCACCGAGGACGACATCGTCTATGTCTCCCTCGCAGGCACGGTCGTGTGCCTCGAGCAGGACACGGCACGTATCCGCTGGCGCCGCCGCCTGCCGCTCCAGACCTGGGCGAGGCACGGGGCGCTGTGCGCAAACGGGCGCATCTACGTGCCCCGACCGCGACAAGGCGTGAAACCCGGGGCGACGCTCAGCGCGCTCTGCTGCCTCGATGCCGCCACCGGCGACACGCTCTGGCAGGCCGACATCGGGATGTGCGCCTCGTCGCGAGCGGCGCCCGCCCTCGCCAACGGAGTGGTGGCCTTCGGCTCCCGGTACGAGGGCGGGCCGGCCGTGGAAGCCTGGGATGCCATCACTGGCAAGACCCTCTGGCGCATCGAGTTGGACGCCCGCGGCGACCAGATGGCCGGCCCGAACGGCTGCGCCGACGGCGCCACGTTCTACTTCAGCGTCGGCCAGGGCAAGTGGCAATGGAAGCAGGAGGGCGACGCGCCCCGTGGCCAAACCGTTGCCATCGAGGGACGAAGCGGCAGGATCCTCTGGACGGCCAGCGACGCGCACGCCAGCGCCTCCGGCACCCCCACGATCCACGGCGGCAAGCTCTACCTGATCGACAACGAGGAGCTCCTCTGCCTCGCTGCCGCCGATGGCAAGCTCCTCTGGAAGGAGCGGGTCGGCCTGCTCTTCCACAGCCCCGCCGTCAGCCCCGAGTGCCTCACCGCGCGCGGCTATTCGGGCTCGGCAGAACGCCGGAGCCTGACGAACGGCAAGCCGGAGAGCCACCAGGGACGCACGGTGCAGCTCGGTGGCCCCGAGCACGCCTGCGGCCCGGCGCTCCTCGCCTCCAGCGGCATCTCCATCGCGGTCACCGTCGGCGGGCTCTACGTCCGCGACGTGAGGACTGGCGAGCTGCTCTGGCTGAGCAAGGGCTTCGCACCGCGCACCTGTTCGAATGCGATCGCCGCCAACGGCCGCGTGTTCGTCAACCCGCAGGTCAACGGCGTCCTCTACTGCTTCGAGCCCGAGGGGAAGTGAACATGAGACAGGCCCTCCTGGCGCTCCTCATCATCCCGTGGCCGGCCGCTCTAGCCGGCCAGCCGCCGGCCTTCACCAGAAAGCTCACAGCGACCCGGCTCGACGCCGGCAAGGTGAAAATCGAGTTCACCATTGACCGGGCAACTGATGTGGCGGTGCACATCGAGGACGAGAGGGGCCGCATCCTCCGCCACCTGGCGGCCGGCGTCCTCGGGCCCAACGCGCCCGAGCCGCTCGCCAAAGGCTCCCTCGCCCAGGCGCTCCTCTGGGACAGGAAGGATGACCTGGGCCGCCCGGTGCCCGACGGCGCGTGTCGCGCGCGGGTGCGGCTGGGGCTGAGGCCCGCCTTCGATGGGTTCCTGGGCTTCAATCCCGCTGCCGTCGGCTCGGTGCGCGCCCTGGCCGTGGGCCCCGGCTCCGAGCTGTTCGTGTTCCACTGCTTCGGCACCCTGCATCCGAGCGACAACTCGCTGGCCTGCTCGGTGTTCAGCCGCGACGGCACGTACCGGCGAACGATCCTGCCGTATCCAGCCAATCTGCCCGACGAGAGGCTCAAGGGCCTGAAGCGCATCGAGCTGGGCGACGGCGCGAAGGTGCCCTTCCTCTACCAGGCCGAGACGCGCTCGCTCGTGCCCGGCGCCGGCGACATCGAGAACCACGAGGCCGTGGCGACCCGCGATGGCCGTGTGGCCTTCGTCGGCCGCCTCGAGGTCCTGCGCTACGCTCAGCCAGGTCCCATCCATGTCGTGGAGTTCCGCGCCGATGGGAGTGTGCCCGAGCAGCCCCTCAAGACCAGGATCTTCGAAAAGGGCGTGTCGGCCACGCTGGCCCTCTCGCCCGACGAGACGACCATCTACGCCTCGGACGTGCGGAAGTCGAAGGCCCACTACGGCCTGCCAGTGAACATCGTCTACAGGTTCGGCTGGGACGACCAGGAGGCCAAGCCCTTCCTCGGCGGGCCGGATGCGGCGGGCGACGCCGCGCTCGACGACCCCAAGGGCATCGCCTGCGACAAGGAGGGGAGCCTCTTCGTGGCCGACAAGGGGCACGACCGCGTGGCCGTGTTCCGGCCCGACGGCGCGTTCGTCGGCGCCCTGAAGACCACGCGGCCCGAGCGGGTCGCAGTCCACCGCGCCACCGGCGCGCTCTACGTTCTCGGCGGCCCCGGGATCAACGAGCTTGTGAAATTCAACTCCTGGAAGGACCCCCAGCCGGTCGCAACCGCCAAGCTCCCGACATTCAAGCACGACGGCTACCGGGCCTCGATGGCCCTCGACGACCAGGCGGACCCGCCCGTCCTCTGGGTCGGCTCGCACCAGGGTTACTACGCCCGCTTCACGCTCATTCGCATCGAGGACAAGGGAGCCGCCTTCGGCGAACAGGTGGACGTTGGGGCGCTCGCCGTCAAGGCCAGCCCAAGCGTCGGCGCCGTGACTGACCTGAACCTCGACCGCGAGCGGGAATGGCTCTATGCCAACACGGGGCCACGCTTCGACGGCCGCACGGGGAAGCGCGAGGGCATCTCCGTCCCCATCCCCCGAACGTCCTACAAGCAGGGCGCCGTCATCGCCGCGGGGCTCGATGGCTTTCTCTACCTCCACTCCTCGGGCAAGGACAAGGGGGTCTACCGCTTCGACCGCGACCTCAAGCCTGCGCCCTTTGCAGGCGCGGACGCAAGCTACATCCCGAACGCTGGTTCCCTGCGGCTCCGCGGCCGGGGCATCACGGCCGACCCGAGGGGGAACGTGTACCTGCTCTGGCAGAAGCCGAAGGAGGCCCAGTCGCCCGGCGACGCCCAGGATGCCAATGCCCTGGCCGTCTACGGCCCCGACGGCAAGGTGAAGAACGAGAAGCTCGTTGACGCCGAAATCCGCAGCCTGAGCTCCGTGCGAGTGGACTTCCAGGGCAACCTCTACCTCGCCCTCGGCCTCCGGCCCGGCACCGATACCTTGCCGCCCGGCCTCAAGGGGAAACTCCCCGCGGGCGCCACGGACCCCGACGCCGTCGCCGGCGTCAACTTCTATCCCTACATCTACGGCTCCATCGCCAAGTTCGGCCCCGAGGGCGGCCTGATCCGCAAGGGAGCCGGCGGCATCCCGTGCAACTACAACGTCGGCCTGACCACCGAGGTCAAGGGCGCACGATGGATCTTCCCAGGGGCCAGCAACGTCCCCTCCTGGCGCACCGGCACGCCCTACGTGAAACCCGACATCTGCCTGTGCGAGTCGCCGCGGTTCGACGTGGACGGCTTTGGCCGCAGCTTCTTCCCCGACGCGGGCCGCTTCCGCGCCGGCGTGATTGACACGGCGGGGAACGAGATCGGCTGGTTCGGAACGTACGGCAACCAGGACTCGGCCGGCCCGGGCAGCGCCGTGCCAGTCCCCGACATCCCGCTGTGCTGGCCCCACGCCGTGGCCGTGGGTGACGAGTTCGTCTATGTTGGCGACCGCCTGAATCGCCGCGTGGTGCGCGTGAAGCTCGCCTGCGCGGCCGAGGAGTCTTGCCCCATCCAGTGAGGTCACGGCAATGCTCTCGCGTGCACTTGTTCCCGTCGTCGTCCTTGTCGTTGTCGTCGAATCTGGCGAGCTCTCCTTCACCAGCAAGCCGACCGTCAGGCGTGCCGGCAACAGGGTGGCAATCGAGTTCGCGGTTGACCGCGCGACCGACGTTGCGGTCTACGTCGAGGACCCCAGCGGCAAGGTGCTGCGTCACCTGGCGGCTGGCGTACTCGGCCCGAACGCGCCCGAGCCGCTAAGCAAGGACTCCCTGAAGCAGACCCTCATGTGGGACGGCACGGACGACCTGGGCAACGCCGTCGCGCCCGGCCCGGTGCGCGTGAGGGTCTGCGCAGGGATGCAGGTCCGATACGGTGGCGTGGCGTTCGCCAAGGAGGCCGGCCCGAACGCGATCGTGGACGTTACTGGCCTCGCTGTCCGGCCCGACGGGCGGCTCTATGCGCTCGGCAACCGCTGGTCCCGCTACTCCTGGCAGAATACCGCCGTCTCCATCTACCGCCGCGACGGCTCGTACGAGAAGACCATCAAGCCGTTCCCGCCGAGTCTGGCGCCCGAGCGTGTGGCCGCCCTCGGCGCGTTCAAGAGCGACAAGGGCGACCTGATTCCCATCATCCACCGCGTGCTCGGCACCACCTTCTACCCCTATGAGGACCGGTCGGGCCAGCAGATGGCGGTCACGCGGGATGGCATGCTCGTCGTGGCGGCCGTCGCCCCCGGACTGAACGCGGTCACTCGTGGAGAAAGCGCGCATCTGGCCGCCATTGACGCGGACGGCGGCATCCCCCTCCCCTCCTATGCCGGCCCGCTCCTGCGGGAGAAGCACGGCTTCGACCGAGTTCACCTGGTCATGGGCAGCGACGACAAGACCGTGTACCTGACGGGCATTGGCCCGCGACGCCACGTGAGCAACGTGGGCACGATGGCCTTCAACGCCCCAGCCGTCTTCCGAGCCACGCTTCCCGCCCTCGGGCCTGCGGAACCGGTCTTCGGCGACCCCGCGGCGGCCGGCAACGACGACGCCCACCTCGACGACCCCCGCGGCATCGCCTGCGATGGCAAGGCCCACCTCTTCGTGGCCGACTTCGCCAACAACCGCGTCGTGGTGCTCGATGAGAAGGAGATGAAACTCGTCGCGGCCGTCGAGGTCGAGGCGCCCGAATGGGTCGGCGTCAACCCCCGAACCGGCGAGCTGTACGTTCAGAGCAACGACCAGGTGGTCAAGTTCTCGGGCTGGCGTGAGCCGAAACAGGTGGCGGCGGCCTCGCTCGCCTGGGCGCAGGAGGGGCTGAAGGGAGAGGACAAGAAGCGGCTGCGGCTCTTCTTCGCCCTCGATGCGGGCGCCGAGCGCCCCGTGCTGTGGGTCGGCCGCAGCCGGGGCGCCGATCCCCTGCGCCGCTGCGAGGACCTGCGCGACGAGTTCTCCGACTTCACGCCCGCCGGCTGCTACAACGCGCCCTACCTGTGGAACCTGTCGGTGGACCCGACCCGCCAGGACGTCGCCTGCCGCGTCGGCGACGGCAGCCTCGAAATCGTCAACGAGGCGACGGGCAGCACGGAGCGGATAAGGGCAGACCACGCAACCGTGTGCCGCCTCGGCCCCAAGGGCGAGGTCTACGGCATGCACCACTGGGGCAAGACCGGCATCGTCCGCTACGACCGCAAGGGCAAGACCCTCCCTTTCGAGGCGACGGCCAACGACCCCGACAGGGAACGCCAGGGCCGCCTCCGAAACAGGCCCTCCGGCACGACATCCTGGGAGCGCGACTTCTTCATTGACCGCCGCGGCGACATCTACGTGAAGAACCGCGGCGAGGTCTACCACGGCCTGATGACCGTCGAGGTCTACGGCCCCGACGGCGCGCACAAGCGCACCGCCATCTGGCTCACCTGCGACGGCTCGCTCGGTCCCCGGGTGGACCCCAGGGGGAACCTATACATGGGCGAGTGCATCAAGCCTATCGGCAAGCCCTATCCCGACCTCTTCGCCGGCCGGCTGCCGAAGCACGCCGAGCGCGAGTACACCTGGATGTATGGCAGCCTGGTCAAGTACAGCCCTGAGGGCGGCGCCGCCTGGTTCCCCTACGACTACGACTACAATACGCGGAAGCAGTTCCCGTATCCATTCGAAGGCGAGGCGAAGCTCGACCCCAACCTCCCTCGTGAGAAGGTCAGCGGGAACCGCGGGCCGCACCTGACGAAGGAGCCGTTCGACCTTCAGGGCGCGCTCTGGTGGCGCTTCGGCTTCGCCTACCTCCTCGACATGTCCCACTGCGGCACCGACCGCTGCCACTGCACCGCCTGTGACTTCGACGTAGACGACTTCGGCCGCGTCTTCTATCCCGACCAGGGGCGCTTCCGCGTCGAGGTCATCGACACCAACGGCAACGAGATCCTCCACTTCGGAGCCTATGGCAACCAGGACTACTGCGGCCCGAGTAGCTACGTGGTGGACCCGAAGACCAGGCTCCTGCGGCCTCGGCAACCCGACGACGCGGCGGACATCGAGAGCCCGTTCGCCAAGCCCGAGATCGCGTTCAACTGGTTCGTCGGGCTGGCCGTGTCGGACCGTTTCGTCTATGTGGCCGATGGTGCGAACCGCCGCGTCCTGCGGTGCAAGATAGGCTACGCGGCCCAGGAAACCAGCGACGCAAGGAGCAGCCAATGAAGCGACCATGTCTTGCCTTGCTGGTCCTGGGTGCTGTGGCTTGGGCGGGCGAGGAATGGCCCTCGCCCGTCACCTGGAAGCCCGATCCGCGAGCGGTTCAGAGCGGCCTCTACATCGCGCCGAGGCCATTGGCCACAAAGGCGCAAGTGGCCTTCACCGTCACCGAGCCTTCGGGCGTCGCCCGCAAGAGGTGGCCCGTCCGAGGCGCCCTCCCCCTCTTCCGCGGCGAGCTGAAGGACCCGAATGCGATCCGCCTCCTCGACGCCGCCGGCAAGGAAATCCCCGTCCAGGGCCTCGCCACCGCCTTCTGGCCCGAGAAGACCATCCGCTTCCTGTGCCTCGACTTCCTCACCGACCTCGCCCCGAACGAGGAGAAGCGCTTCACCCTCGAATACGGCACGGAGTTCGGGGGCAGGAAACTGGAAGCGCCCGAGACGATGGCGAAGTTGACAGGACTGGCCGTCGTCTGCGGAAACGACAAGGGAGAGAACTTCGAGACGCACGAGCTCGACATCGAGGAGAAGCGGATTGTCGAGCAAGGTCCCGTGCAGACCACCCACCATCTCCTAGGCCACTACGGCCGCGGTAAGGCGTTCCAACCGGCTGACCCCAACGACAAGGATGTCTGGCGCTACCCGGCTTCAATCTTCGTTCGGTTCCATCATGGCACAGGCCGCGTCTACATCGAGCACACGTTCGGCTACAACGGTGACGAGTACCACGACTTCGTGCAAAGCTACGGTCTGACCGTCCAGGTGCCTGAAGCGTCGAAGTTCGTCTATGGACGAGACGGCGGCGAGGCGGCGGAGGTGCCCCTCGGTGTCCGCCTCAATCAGTTCGCCCACGACCAATGGGTGCTGACAGGGCAGGCCCGAGCAAAGGGCAAGCGCTTCGGCGGCTGGGCCGCCGTTCAGGGAGAGGAGAAGCGCGTCCTCTTTGCCGTGCGCGATGGCTGGCAAAACTGGCCCCTGGCTTTCGCAGCCGACAGGCGTGGCTACTTCTTCGTCGGGTTGCTCGCCGAGAGTCACGACCGCGCGCTCGATCTGCGTTACGAGGAGGAAGGCGGCGAGCCGCTGCGGAAGATCGCCAACCACTCGATGTTCTTCGGAGATGAGTTGACACTGTACTACTCCTCGAACAACACGCAGTCCATGCGGGGCCGGGCGCGCGGCCTCAAGAAGATTCACGAGATACTGGTTGACGTGTCGGATGGGAAGGAGCCGGCGGCGGATGTTGGCAAGGCGCATCAGCTCCCGCTCGTGCCGTGGCCCGGCGCGGAACGCTTCAAGGAGACGCGGGCGCTCGGCCACATCGGGGTCTACGGCGAGCCGAAGTGGGACTTCCTGAAGGGCTACTTCTCCGTGATGCTCGACGGCCTCACGATGACCCACGAGGCGAACGGTCTCTACGGCTGGGTGGATTGGGGCGACCTGCCGATGTGCAACAGCCCGAGCGGCGGCAAGTTCAAGATGGAGATGGATGGCGGGGTCGGCTGGTCGAACGGCGAGCGGGCGATGGCGCCCTACCTCTACCACTACGCCGCGGGCGGCGGCCGCCGCTTCCTCGACCTGGGCCGGGCGATGGTCCACCACACCATCGGCATTGACACCGAGCACCCCGGCGGCGACATGAAGCACGGCGCCTACCATCGCCACAACCAGGTCCACTGGCGGCACAACGACGCCGGCACCCGCCAGGGCGGCTACCGCGGCTGGCACAACTACTACTGGCTCACCGGCGACCCCGAGGTCGGCCGCCTCATGCTCCTCGAAGGGCTGGACTCTCCTGCCCAACGCACGATGATGGACCTCCGCGTGGAGAACAAGGACGTGCGCGTGGGCTACGACTACCAGCACTGCGCCAGCCACCTGCTCGCCCACTGCTGCTGGATCACCACGGGCGACTGGCGCTACGCCCGCGCCCATCCCGCCATCGTGAAGCTCTGGAAGACCGCGGGACAGGAGGGCAAGGCCACGCAGCAAGGCTGGGTCTTCTTCGACCTCAAGGACGGCGAGCCGACCGGCTACAAGCTCGCCAAGCCCGGGGCGCAGCTCGGCTACTGGCTCACCTACGGCGGCGACGACCTCTGCCTGGAGTGGGCGGCCCTCACGGGCGACCCCAACGCGGTGGACGCCGTCCTGCTCCAGGGGAAGCTCCACGGGAAGGGGAGCATCCCGAACGGCCCGGAGCCGCTCTACCATTCGCCCGAGGCCCTCTACCTCGGCCTGGCCTACCTCGACCCGAACCACACAGAACTGAAGCGCCTGCTCCAACAGCGCCTCTGGGCCAACACGAACCTCAAGCGCTTCCGCGAGAAGGGGCTGACGACCACGGGCGACTACCGGAGCGCCGAGGACTGGGATCGCTACGGCACCTATCTGTATCGCAAGAACGGGTTCTCCATCCACGGCGCGCAGGGGCTCGAGGTGCTCCACCTGGTGCGAGCGATGGAACTCCTGAAATCGGAGCCATGAGAATGGGCAGAGGAACCCGCGAGCGGCTCGTGCTGGCGTGCGCCCTGAACGTTGCCCTCGCTGTCGCGGGCGCCAGGGAGCAGGACGCGCAGGGGCTCCTGGACGCGGCGGGTGTCCACGGCGGCCTTTGCCTGGCTTCCGGCGTCCAGGACATCTCATTCGCCGCCAGCCTGGCGCGGTCCAGCGCCCTCTACGTCCAGGTCTTGCAGCCGGACGAGAAGCTCGCGGCAGAATGGGGAGCGCAGGTGGCGGCAGGTGATCTCCGCGAGCGGCTGGGAATCCGCAATGCCCGCCTCCAGCCCACCGACTACGCCTCGAATCTTCTCAACCTGATCATCCTCGATGGAGCCGACGCGGGCCTGGCCGCGGGCGACGGGCTGAAGGAGGTGGAGCGCATTCTGGCCCCAGGCGGCGTGCTCGCCACAAGAGGCGCGGATGGCAAGTGGACGCTCTGGAGGAAACCGAAGGACCCCTTGCCCATCGCGCCGTGCGACAGCCTGCGCTGGCGCGCGGGGTCGCGCTGGCAGCGAATCATGTACCACGACTTCGCCTCGATCGCATCCGGCGACGGCAAGCTGCTCTACCGCGAAACCGTAGCCACGCCTCGAGGCGGCCAGCGGTTCGAGCTGGTCTGCCGCGACGCCTGGAACGGCCGCACGCTCTGGAAGATCGAGGAGGCCCCCTTCACCGACGACGACTGGAAGGGCTACCTGCGCTCCCGGATGGGCGCCGCGATCACCAGCGATGGCAAGGTCTACACCGGCCAGGGGAAGAACTTCGTCTGCCTGGACGGCAGGACAGGGAAGGTCCTCTCCACCCTGACTGAGGACGGTCGCCCCGGGACCGTCCTGATCCACAAGGACCGCTACCTGCTGGCGGGCGGGCGGATTCTGGACATCGAGAGCGGCCGACAGCTCGGGAAGTACACGGCCCATCACATCGCCGTGGCAGGCGACGTTCTCTACGGGTGCGACGTGAGCGCCCGGACCTTCACCGCCTGCCGCATCCCCGGCGGAGAGGCCATCTGGACCGTCAACGCGAAGGACCAGCACCCTGGCGGCCAGTTGCTGAACCTCTTCTGCACCGAGAAGGCGCTTCACGTCGTCCGCTTCTACCCCGCCTCGATCACCAGCATGGACATGAAGACAGGGGAGACGCTCTGGACGTATCCCACCCCGCCTGCGAAGGGCCGGACGCACTTCTACCCGTTCGGGGACAGAGTCTACATGGTCTACGACGACGCGGCGATCAAGGAGCCACACGACTTCGTGCTCAGGGCGTTCGACGCGGCGACAGGGAGGATCGTGCAAGAGGGCAGGTACGCGGAGGGCAAGCACTGGGCGGGCGGCTGCTGGCCCCCAAGGCAGGCTGGCGACTACCTGCTCTACCATCACAACGTCTGGCTCGACCTCAAGAGCGGCGAGCGCACCGCGGCGCTGCTGTTCAGGCCCAAGTGCGACATGGGGCCGCTTCCTGCCAACGGCATGATCTACGGATTCCCGGGCAGGAAGGGCGGCGCGATCAAGGGCCTCGCGGCGCTGGCCCCGCGTGACCTCGAGTTCAACCACGAGCCGGGCGGCAGCGTCCTGAAGACGTACGGCGTGGCCGCAGGCCCTCACGAGCCGGCCGGGCCGGGTGACTGGCCGATGTTCCGCGCGAGCCCCGCACGCGGCAATTCGGGGCGGACGTCGTGCGGCAGCACACTCGCCCCCAAGTGGGAGACCGCCGTGGGGCTTGGCGGGCACACGTACGGCGCCATGGACTCCCAGCGCACCGGCCTGACCCAGCCGGTCAGCGCCTGGGGCCTCGTGGTCGTGGCGGACATTGAGGGCCAGCGCGTGGTTGCCCTCGACGCCGAGACAGGCAAGACGGCCTGGGCCTTCCACGTGGGCAGCCGGGTGGACTTCTCGCCCGCGCTCCACGACGGCCTGTGCCTCTTCGGGGCCAAGGACGGATGGGTCTATTGCCTCGACGTGCGGACAGGAAAGCCAATCTACAAGCTCCTCATCGCCCCGGCCGAGCGCTACATCGGCGGGCAGGAGAAGTCCGAGTCCATGTGGCCCACGGCCGGCGACGTGCTGGTCGCCGACGGCGTCGCCTACGCCAGCGCGGGACTGGCGACCAGCATCCACGGCGGCATTCAGGTCGTCGCCTTCAAGCCGCGGACCGGCGAAGTGGTCTGGAGAGTCTGCCATCACGGGCCGCCGGCGAGGAACGAGGTGGAGTCCCAGCCTGACATCTTCGTCTACAACAAGGCCCGCAACGCCATTCAGATGGGCCGCATTGCGTTCGACGCGGCGACCGGGCAGGCCGTCGCCGCGCACCGGGACCGAGGCATGCTCCACGTCCCACTGGACTCCATGGACGACTGGCTCTCCACCAACAACCGCAACCGACTCTCTGAGGACATGGGGCCTGTGACGCTGAACGCCGGCACCGGAGGGATCAAGGGCAGGCTGATCGCCTTCAGCGACACGTTCGAGGTCGGCTTCAACGTTGGGAAACTGAGCAAGACCGTTTTCTACGTGGACAAGATTACGCTCTCAGGCGCGAGCACCGACGGACAGGTCAAGTGGACGATGCCCCCGACCGACATGAACGTGGACGACATCGTGCTGACCCCGGGCACGGTTTACTGTGCGGGGCATTACGAGAGCGGAGAGAGGCCCCCCGAACTGCGAGCGATCGCGCCCCAGGACGGCAAGGTGCTGGCGACGCACGAGATAAAGGGCCTCCCAGTCTACAACGGCATGTCCGTGGCCCAGAGCAAGCTCTTCGTAGCCACGCGCGAGGGGAAACTGCTCTGCTTCGAGGGAAAGCAGCCTTGACGCTCCAGAATCAAGCAGAAAGGGGGACGGCACGGACATGAAAAGGGCTCTCTGCCTGATGGGCTTGTTCCTGGTCAGTGAAGTCCTGGGCGCTCAGAAGCAGCCGCCGGCCTTCACGCGCGAACCCACGGCGACCAAGGCCGGCGCGGGCGCCAGGATCGAGTTCGCCGTGGACAGCGGGATGGATATCGCCGTGTTCATCGAGGATGCGAAGGGCGCGGTCGTGCGGCACCTGGTGGCCGGCCGGCTGGGCGAGAACCCGCCCAAACCCCTCAAGCCCAATTCGCTCGCGCAGTCGGTCGAGTGGGACGGGAAGGCCGACTATGGCAAGCCGGCCGGGCAGGGTCCGTTTCGCGCCCGCGTGGCGCTCGGCCTCGGGGCGAAGTATGACCGCGTGCTGATGCACGACTCACAGAGCATCGGGAACGTCAAGAGCCTGGCGGTGGCGGCGGACGGCACGCTCTACGTCTGCTCCGGCTTCGGCGCCGAGGTGCCGAACTGGTCGGGCGAGCGGATCATCGCCGTGAGCCGCGACGGCGCCTACCAGCGCGCGGTGCTGCCCTGGCCGGCCAGCCTGAAGAAGGAGGAGGTCGCCGGCTACGGAACCCACGAGTTGGAAGGGCGTCCCGCTCCCCTCCTCCACAGCGTGAGCCAGCGGCGGTTCCACTCGGGCCTCACGCTCCGCAAGGCAGGGATGGCGCTGACCGGCGACGGGGTGCTCCTGCGGCCCATCGGCGGCTACATGACAGGCGTGGCGCCCAGCATCTCCGCTATCGCCACCTCGGGCGCGGCCCCCTGGGGCAAGGAGGCAGGCCCGCAGCTTCTCACCGCCTGCAAGCGCCTCCACTTCACGCGGCCCTTCGTCACAGTCTCCTCAGACAGCAAGTGGGCATATCTCTCCGGGGTGGCAGATCGTAGGGTGGACAAGGATCCCGGTCTCGTGTGCTTCTCGTGCGTGTATCGGGTCAAGCTGCCGGAGCGGGGGGCGGCCGAGCCCTTCTTCGGCAAGCCCGAAGAGCCGGGCAACGGCACGGCGCGCCTGTCCACCAGCCCCCGTGGGCTGGCCACCGACGGCAAGGGCCGGCTCCTCATCGCCGACCAGGGGAACGACCGCGTCGTCGTCGTGGGCGAGGCCGACGGCAAGTTCCTCGGCTCCCTCCCCGTCGAGCGGCCCGACACCGTGGCGGCGGACCCGGCCACGGGCGCTGTCTACGTCACCCGCCTGATCGGCAGGGAAGCGGTGGAGCTGGTCAAGCTCAAGGGCTGGCAGCAGCCCGAGCCGATGGCGAAGCTTCGCGTCAAGTCGGAGGGGAACTGGGACTTCCCGTGGGTGATGGCCCTCGACGCCACGGCGCAGCCGCCGGTCGTGTGGCTCGGCAGCGACGCGGGGACGCTCCTCCGCATCGAGGACGCCGGCGACACGTTCGTGTCCAGAAAGGTGAACGCCGCCAAGTTCGGCAACTCGGCGTTCGTAGACATCTCGGTGGACCGCTTCCGTCCCGACCGCGAGATCTACGTCCGCTGCGGCCAGGGGAGCTGGTTCCGCTACAACGAGGAGACGGGCGAGACGGTCAGAATCCGCCTGGAGCTCCCCAGCGCCGCCGGCTCGTGCCTGACGCCTGGCCCCGATGGCAATCTCTATCTGCCCGCCTACCCCTATCATCTGCTGCGGTACGCGCGGGACGGCAAGCCCCTTCCCTGGCCCGGCGGCAAGGGGCGGTATCCTGCCCTCGCCCTCGGCAAGGAGGGGAAGATGGACGCGGTCAAGGGCCTGCCCCACGGCATCCACGTGCCCGTGAGCATGACCTTCATGACCCACACTCTCGGCATCCGCCACGACGGGCATATCTTCATGCTCGAGCCCGGTCGCCACGGCGACCGGCCGCCCAAGATGCTCATCGAGTACCTCCCCACCGGCGAGCGGGTCGGGAGGCCGATCCTCTGGAAGGTGTCGGACACCGCGGTAGGCCCCAAGTTCGACCCCGAGGGCAACATCCACATCGCCGAGCAGGTCAAGCCGCTCGGCCAGCCCTTCCCGAAGGAGTTCGTGAAGCTCTTCGGCGAGCTGCGGCTGGGGCCGAACGGGACCCGCAGCGAGCCAGTCAGCGGCGACAAGGGGCAGGCCGCCACCATCTACGGCAGCATCGTCAAGTTTGGCCCGAAGGGCGGCATGATCGGCTTCGGCGATGAGAACCCCTTCAAAGGCGAGCCGAGCCTCGATCCCATGCTGAAGACCGTTTCGGCGGCCAGCTTCCACGGCGAACGGCTCTACCCCACGACCGTCACCGGCGCCGAATGGATCCGCATGGGCATCAGCCACGTGGACCTCATCGGCTGCAACTGCGAGAACACCCGCTTCGACGTGGACGAGTTCGGCCGCGTGTGGTATCCTGACCTCGGCCGCTTCCGCGTGTGCGTGCTGGACACGAGCGGCAACGGGATCACCCACTTCGGGGCCTACGGGAACGCGGACAGTTGCGGGCACGACAGCCAGGACACGAAGCTCGCCGAGCCCGACATCGCTTTCGCGTGGCTCATCGGCGTGGCGGCCACCGACCGCTACGCCTACATGGGCGACAGCATGAACCGGCGGCTCTTGCGTGCGAAGCTGGTCTACGCCTCCGAGGGGACCTGCCCCATTCCGCAGTGAGGCGGTGAGATGACGGTGACTCCAACCCGCTGGGTGCCCACCCTGCTCTTCTGCACAGCCGCGGCGCTGGCGGGCGAGGAGGCGCCACTTCGTGTCGGCAACGCCCTGGGGGCCGAGCACGTGGCCTTCGTGCGCGCCGAGGTGCCGGGCGGAATGGTGGGGCCAGCGAAGGAGGCCGCGGCCTCCAACCCCCGCAACCCCCGCGGCTGCCTCACTCCCGATGGAGCAGTCTGGCTCACCGACGCCCGCGACTGCGTGGTCTACCGCATCAGCGACGGCCAGGCCCGCGTCCTCGCCGGCTGCGGCGTCAAGGGCTTCCGCGACGGGCCGGCCGACCGCGCGATGTTCGACTTCGGCGTCGGCTCCTATGCCGATGCCGAGGTCAACTCCGATGCGGCGGGAAACGTCTACGCCTCCGACATGATGAACCGCCGCATCCGCAAGATCCACCAGAAACCCGATGGCACCTGGTGGGTGACCACAGTTGTCGGGGGTGCCCCGAAGGGGCGGAGACCGAAGAAAGGGGAATGGATCCCCGCCACGGACCTCGACGTGGGCGGGGCCTCCCGCTTCGCCGTGGCCGACGACGGCACGCTCACCTTCGCCAACTACGGCGGCATCTACCAGGTCAAGGAAGACAAGGCCACGCTCCTCGTCCCCACCGACGAGTTGGCCGCCCAACTCAAAGGCCGAAAGGCCCTGGCCGACTGGCACGTCGGCGGCTCCCACATCACGCCCGACGGCGTGTTCTACTGGGTGCCCGGCGGCCAGGAAATCTTCCGCTACCACACGAAGACCGGCAAGGCCGAGGTCGTCGCAGGCGAAGGCCCGAAGCAGGCCGATGGCCCCACGCTGCTCCAGAGCGGCTTCCACACCGTCGTTGTCGTCTACTCGCGCGACGCCTCGCTCCTCTACACCGGCGGCGGCGACGAATCGGTCCCCCGCCGCCTCTACGGCGGAACGGTGCGGCATCTTCAGAAGGACGGGTCGTTCAAGCCCGGCAAGGAGCAGGACCGTGGGAACTGGCGACTCAACCAGCCCATTTGCCTGGGTCCCCAGGGGGAGTTGTATGTGATCCCCGGCTCCTACTGCTGGTCCGGATGGCTCTGCCGTGTGAAGTTCGCAGACCAATGAACAGGAGCCCCGCGATGCGATTGGCGAGCCGACGGGCATTTGCCCTCGTGGTCCTGGCGTCGTCGCTGCCTGCCAGAGCCGGGAGTGTGGCGACAGGCAACGCCTTGGGCGCGGACCACGTGGCCTTCGTGCGGAGCGGCGTGGTGGGCGGACTCGTCGGGCCGGCTCGCGAGTGCGCCGCGGGCGACAACCGCGACATCCGCTGCTGCCTCGCGCCCGACGGCGCCATCTGGGTGCCCGATTCCCGCGACTGCCTGGTCTACCGCATCCAGGACGGCCAGGCCCGCATCGTCGCCGGCTGCGGCGTCAAGGGCTACCGCGACGGGCCGGCCGACCGCGCGATGTTCGACTTCGGCGTCGGCTCCTACTGCGACGTCGAGACCAACTCCGACGCCGCCGGCAACATCTACGTCTCGGACATGATGAACAACGCCATCCGCAGGATCTTCAAGAAGCCCGACGGGCGCTGGTGGGTGGAGACCGTCTCGGGCGGAACCAAGAAAGGCCGGGAGCCGAGGAAGGGCGAGTGGATTCCCGCCTCGGAACTCAAGGTCGGCGGCGCCTCGCGCTTCGCCGTCGCGGACGACGGGACGATCTACTACGCAAACTGGGGCGGCATCTACCAGGTCAAGGACGGCAAGGGCACCCGCCTTGCCACCCCCGAGGAGCTCACGGCGCAGCTCGGCGGGCGCAAGGCCATCGCCGACTGGCACGTCGGCGGCTCGCACATCACGCCCGACGGTGTGTTCTACTGGGTGCCTGGCGGCCAGGAGATCTACCGCTTCGACACCAGGACGGGCAAGGCCGAGGTCGTCGCAGGCGAGGGGCCGAAGCAGACCGACGCCGCTACCGTGCGCGAGAGCGGCTTCCATACGGTGGACGTCGTGTACTCGAACGACGCCGCGGTCATCTACACCGGCGGCGGCGACGAGTCGGTCCCCCGCCGCATCTACCAGGGAGCCGTGAAGCACCTTCAGAAGGACGGCACGTTCAAGTCCACCCACGAGCGCGACCGCGACAACTGGCGCCTCTATCAGGTCGCGTTCCTCAGCCCCGAAGGCGACCTGTACACCTTCTGCGGCATCTACGCGTGGGCCGGCTGGCTCGTCCGCGTGAAGTTCGCCAAGGAGTAGCCTGATGAGAAACCTGACCGAGTTCGTCGCCGCGCTCACCTTCGCGGCTGCGGCCGCCGCCGGCGAGCCGGGCGCCCTCACCGTGGGCGAGCCCGTCGCCGTGGCGCCCGAGTGCGTCCGCGACGGCGCCCTCGTCCAGGCGACCCCCGCCGTCGCCTTCGGCAGGAGGGTGTATCTCATCGTGTGGTCCGACGGCTCGCGGATGCTGGGGAAGGAGACGGCGGACATCTATTGCGCGCGCGTGGAGCCGGGCACGGGCAAGAGCCTGGACCCCAGGGGCATCGTCGTGTGCAAGGCCGAGAACCTCCAGAGCCGCCCCGCTGTCGCCTTCGACGGCGCCAACTTCCTCATCGCCTGGGAGGACCTGCGGAGCGGCACCGACCACGACGTCTACGCCGCCCGCGTGACCGAGGACGGAAAGGTCCTCGATCCCGACGGCTTCCCCGTCATCAAGCGCCCGAACAACCAGGCCTGGCCCGCGGTCGCCTTCGCAGCGGGCCACTGCATCGTCGCCTGGATGGATGCCCGCCAGTATCCCGTCTACGGCATCTACTTCGCCCGCGTGACGCCCGAGGGCAAGGTGCTGGACCCCGAGGGGCTTCCCGCGGACATCGAGGACCCCGCCAAGATCGCCAAGGTCAAGCCACAGGGCGAGACCTGGATGGGCGACAAGGACTATTGGTGGCACAACCTCGCCTCGCGGGTCTGCCCCGCCGCCGCCTCGAACGGCACATCGGTCCTCCTGGTCTACACGAAGGAGTATCCCTTCGCCGGCTCGGGCCGGCCCGGCCTGGCCGCCACGCTCGTCCGCGCCGCCGATGCCACCGTGTCCCAGCCCGTCAAAGTGGCCGGCGGGCCCTCGCCCGCGTGGACGGGCAAGGGCTGGGCGCTCGGCGGGCCCGCGTGGCAGAGCGGGTGGACGCCCACCCCCTTCCTCGGCGCCGCATTGCTCCCCGAGACACCCGTCGAGACCAAAGAGGCCGGAGCCACCGTGGATGTCGTGAAGGCGTTCGGCGGCGGCTACAATGTCGGCAAGGGCTCCACGGCCAGCTTCCCATCGTGCGCGGCCTTCAATGGCAAGAGCACCCTCGTCGCCATGCAATACGCCTGGCGAGAGAAGAAGGGCGACAAGCGGCCCGTCTTCGCCGTCCTCGCCCTCCGCGTCTCCACCGACGCTCTCACAGGCAAGACGCCTGTGCCACCAACTGAGAAAGGGCCTGGTGGCACAGGCTTCCAGCCTGTGCTCATCGCCTCCGCCACCAGCCCCGAGAGCGTGGGGCATCCCGCCATCGCGGTCGGGCCGAAGGGCGAGTATCTGCTCGCGTACCAGGCGGATTCCGACGTGGCCAAGTGCCTCATCATCGCCCGCATCGTGCGGGAGGAAGAGGAGAAGCCACAGTGAGAAGTATCGTCCTCGTTCTCGGTCTTCAGCTCTCGCTGTCGGCCCTCGCCGCCGAGAAGGCCACGTTCGCCACGCCGCCAAAGGTTGCGCGGGAGGCTGGCGGCGCCAGGGTGACCTTCGCCGTATCCGTCCCCACCGACGTCGAGATCGCCATCCTCGACGCGCAAGGCAAGGTGGTTCGGCACCTGGCCGCCGGGGCGCTCGGCGCTCAGAACCCGCCGCCGGCCCCCCTGAAGACAGGGCTCGAGCAATCGCTTTCGTGGGACGGCAAGGACGACTTCGGCAAGCCGGCGGCGGGTGCGCCCTTCAAGGTCCGCGTGCGAGCGGGCACGGGCTTCCGGTTCGGACGCTTCATCGGCGAGGACCCGTGCAACGTCGGCGCCCTGGATTCGCTGGCCACGGACGAGGAGGGCAACGTCTACCTCATGGGCTACGGCGGCGAGGCCAACCAGGGGCACATGGTGCTGCGCGCCTTCGACGCCGAGGGCCGCTACCTCCGCGAGCTCCTCCCCTTCCCCGCCAACCTGCCGCCGGAGGCCGTCAAGGACGTCGCCCGCTGGGACGAGGAGCGGAAGGCCTTTCTCCCCCAGCAGCTCAAGAACCTGAATCCCGACTTCTACGACGGCAATCGCCACGGCTGCCTCCACGTCGTCTCGGCCTCGGCGAAGAGCGGCGTCCTGCTCACCGACGGCAGCCGCCTGTGCCGCCTCGACCGGCGCGGCGGCGTGCCCGAGGCGAAGTTCGCCTTCGCCTCGCTCTGGCCGCCGAAGGGCGCCCTCCACAACACCGGCGGCGGGCCGACGCATCTCAAGGCGTCGCCCGACGGCAAATGCCTCTACCTCTCCGGCCCCTACTCGTCGAAAACCGCCTACGGCCACGTCGCCGACCCGCGCTTCCCGCCGGGACAGGTCTATCGCATGGAGGTCGGCAAGGGCACGATGGAGCCCTTCGCCAAGCTGCCAACCGTCGGCGAGAACCCGGCCAAGGCCGGCTACGGCTGGATCAGCAAGCACATCTCGCACCCCATGCACTACACCGTGCCTCACGGCCCCATCCACGACGTCGCCGTGGACTCGGCGGGCAACGTCTACGTCGCCGACCAGGACAACCAGTGCGTCGCCGTCTTCGACCCTTCGGGCAAGGGCATGGGCAAGATCCAGGTGCCCTACCCCGACCTCCTGGCCATCCACCCGACCACAGGCGCGCTCTATGTGCTGACGAAGGAGATCAAGGGCTACCGCCAGTTCAAGAAGTCGCTTGTCAAGTTCTCGGGCTGGAAGGATGCGAAGCAGGTGGCCGTGCTGGAGCTGGGGACAGATCGTGGCTCGCTACCCCAGATGGCCCTCGCCGCGGGAAAAGACACGACGGTGGTGTGGCTGAGTGGCGTGCGCAGCGGCCTCCTGGCCGTCGAGGACAAGGGCACCGAGTTCGAGGAGAGGAAGACCGCTTTCGCCCCCCGCCCCGACGTGCCGCGCGACTGGAATCGCCTGGCCGTGGACCACGACCGCAACGAGGTCTACGTGAGCAACGGCACGACCCGCATCTGGCGCTACGACGGCACGACGGGCGAGGGCGGCGTGCTGAAGAAGGGCGGCAAGGAGTTCCTCGCCAATGACCTGGCCGTGGGCTACGACGGCAGCCTCTACGTCCGCGTGAGCGGCAAGTGGGACGGCTCGGCCGCCGACTACAGCGGCCCGTTCTGGCGGCTCAACCGCGACCTCGACCCCGTGCCGTTCGGCGGCGCAGGCAGCCACGTCCTCAGCCCCTACATCTACAGCCGCTACGGCATCGGCTTCGCCGAGCGCGGCATCGGCGTCGGCCCGAAGGGAGAGTCCTACCTGTCTTTCATGTACAAGTGGGTCGCCTACGCCATCGCCGGCTTCGGCCCCGACGGCAAGCCGATGCCCGGCAAGTATCTCAAGGGCCAGTTCCCTGGCAAGGGCAAGTATCCCGAGGGGCTCGACGGCGCAGTCATCGGCCCGCTGCCGCAGGCCAACGGCGGCATCCGCGTGGACCTGGCGGGGAACATCTATGTCGGGGTCCTCCACTGGCCGAAGGACACCCCGCTGCCGGCCGGCTTCAAGATGGACAGGATGTGGTCGGACACCGTGGGCTGCGTCGTCAAGTTCCGGCCCGACGAGGGCGGCGAGATGCTGGGCGACGACGGCCAGCAGCGGGCCGAGGGCTTCCGCGGCGTCGTCGCCACGTATCCCGGCCTGGCGCCCTTCAGCAAGGCGGGCCTCGGCGGCAACACCTGCTGCGTGTGCCGCGGGCCGAGGTTCGACGTTGACCGCTACGGCCGCCTGGCGCTCCCCAACGCCGTCACCTGCTCCGTCCTCCTCTACGACAACGCGGGCAACCGCCTCGCCCAGATCGGCCGCTACGGCAACTTCGACTCCCAGTTCATCCCTCCTGTGGGCGGGGGCTCTGTCCCCCGCGACCCTGTAGGCGGGGCGTCCCTGCCCCGCGTGGCCGTTCCGGCCATCCCCCTCGCCTGGCCCACGGGCGCGGGATTCAGCGAGGACCACCTCTACATCAACGACACCTACGCCCGCCGCGTCGTCCGCGTCGCCAAGGTGTTTGCCGCCGAGGCCCTTTGCCCCTGGGAGCCAGCGCGATGAAGCAAGCAGTCTTCGGTTTCGTCCTCTCCATTGCTCTCTGCGCCCTGGGCGGCGAGGCGCTGACCTTCTCCACGCCACCCAGGGCGACCAGGCAGCAGGACGGCGCGGTCGTGTCCTTCGCCGTCTCCGCGCCCACGGATGTCGAGGTGGCGATCCTCGACGCCAAGGGCAAGGTGGTGCGCCACCTCGCCGCGGGCGCCCTCGGCGGCGAGAGCCCGCCCCCGCCGCCCCTCAAGCCAGGGCTTGCACAGGCGGTCGCCTGGGACGGCAAGGACGACCTCGGCGAGCCGGCCCGCGGCGGCCCGTTCCAGGCACGGGTGCGGGCGGGGATGAGCGTGGCCTTCGGCCGGATGATCGGCGGCAGCCCCTACACGGGCAGCGTGGACCAGATGCCCTACCGCGCGCCCGTCAACGGCCTCGCCGTGGACGCCGAGGGCAATCTCTACGTCAAGATGCAGTCGTCCATCGGCAGCCACGGCAACTCGGGCCGCTGGCCATGGCACGTCCGCAAGTTCGACAAGACGGGGAAGTATCTGGTGACCCTCCTGCCCTACCCGCCCTCGACCGACCCCGCGAAGGCGACCGGCTTCCGACTCCTCGACACCGGCGACGGAGGGCTCACGCCCGCGAACGAGAACAGCCTGTACCCGGTCTTCTACGTCTTCGGCAACGAGGTCGTCAACCGCCTGGTGGACGGCGCGCTGGTCTTCGTCCACAGCGAGCGACGGCAGCTCAACTTCTTCAAGCTCGACGGCTCGAACGCCCTACGAACCGTCACGATGTGGCCGCCGGAGGCCAAGCTCAACTGCCCCCGCTGGCTCGACATCCAGGTGGCCTTCTCGCCCGACGGCCGCACCGCCTACTACTCGAACGTCGCCGGCACCGCCTACGATGGCAAGACGCCAGCCGACGTCGATCCCAAGTGGCCGCAAGGCCGAATCTACCGGCAGGACATCCAGGCCGGCACGCCGCCCGAGCGCTTCTTCGACCTGGAGCTGCCCGACTGGGGGGCCGCCAAGTACTGGATGCCCAGCGCCTGGGACAAGAAGACCGCCGCCGCAGGCATCGCGGTGGACGCGAAGGGCAACGTGCTCGTGTGCGACCTCGTGAACCAGCAGGTCGTCGAGCTGAGTCCCGAGGGCAAGAAGCTGAGCGCCACGAGTGTGCCCTGGCCCGACAAGGTGATGGTGCACCCGAGGACGGGCGACCTCTACATCATCTCGCGGGGGGTCTCCCGCGGCTACCTGCCCCCGGCGAAGCTCTCGAAGATCGCCGGACGCGGCGCGCAGGCCAAGGTCGTGGCCGAGCTGTCGCTCAGCGGCACCGTCGGCGGCTCCTTCGCCCTCGACACGAGCGCCGCCGGTGCCCGCGAAGCGGGCGCTGTCCTGTGGCTCGCCGGCACGACGGCCTCCGACACCAAGCTCCTGCGCGTCGAAGACCGCGGTGAACGCTTCGAGATCACCGACGACCAGCTCCTGAACCGCGATAGGAACGCCATCGAGTTCCTCGGCTACATGGACGTGGACGCGGAAGCGGAACTGGTCTACGTGACGGGCTCGCGGAACCTGGTGTGGCGGTACCAGGGCGACACGGGCGAGGGGGGGCTCGTGAAAATCAAGGCGGTGGACCTGGCGGTCGGCCCGGGCGGGATGGTCTACGCCTGGGGCACGGGCGGCTACGCCGGCCCCGTGGTCCGCTACACCCGCGACCTCGAGCCGGCGCCCCTCGAGGCCACGGGCAAGCACACCTACGGCTCGCTCTACGGCCGGGCGGGCCGCGGGTGCAGCGTGTGCGGGCTCGACGTGGATGCCCGCGGCCGCGTGTTCGCCACCTGGGGCACCAACGACTGCCACGTCGTCGCCTACGACGCCGCCGGCCAGCCCCTCCCCACCGAGCGCACGGTGACGCGGGGCGAGGGCGAGCACAAGGGCGAGGCCCCCGCCCTCATCACCGGCGTCTCGGGCTACGGCGGCAGCATCCGCGTGGACCTCGCCGGCAACCTCTATCTCGTGCAGGCAGGCCTCCCGAAGGGGTTCACCCCGCCGCGCGGCTACGAGAAGGACGAGGCGTATCGGCAGGCCGTCGGCACCATTCTGAAGTTCGGCCCCAAGGGCGGCGAGCGCTCGAAGGCGGAGGACGCCGTCATGGGGTTCAGTGGCGTGCAGGCCGTCTACCCCGGCTGCGGGCCGATCAGCCGCTGGCGCTGCGACGGCTCCTGCGCCTGCACCAAACCACGGTTCGACGTGGACCCCTTCGGCCGCCTCTACATCCCCAACGCTATCACCTTCCAGGTCTCGGTGCGCGACAACGCGGGGAACGAGATCGCCCGCTTCGGCGCCTATGGGAACTTCGACGCCCAGGGGCCGAAGAGCAAGGAGCCGAAGCCCGACATCCCTCTCGGCTGGCCCCTCGCCGTCGGCGCAAGCGACCGCTTCATCTACGTCGGCGATTGCCTCAACCACCGCGTCGTCCGTGTCGCCAAGTCCTTCGCCGCCGAAGCCCTCTGCCCCATCGCACAGGGAGCGCCCCAGTGACACACCTCGTCGCCCTCCTCCTCGCCGTCGCCACCGGCCTCTCCTTCGCCGGCGAACTCGCCTTCACCTCGCCGCCGAAAGCCGCCAGGGACGGCGCCGCGACCAAGGTCGCCTTCGCCCTGTCGGCCCCAACCGACGTCGAGGTGGCGGTTCTCGATGCCAAGGGCAGCGTCGTTCGCCACCTCGTGGCGGGCGCTCTGGGGCCCAATGCGCCCGCCCCGCTCAAGAAGGACTCCCTCGCCCAGGAAATCGTCTGGGACGGTCTCGACGACTTCGGGAAGCCCGCCGCCGGCGGGCCGTTCCGCGTCAGGGCATCCGCCGGAACCAGGCCGAAGCTCGACAAGATCGTCGGCTGGGACGGCAATACCCTCGGCAGCGCCGTGGTCGGGCTGACAGTCGGCCCGAAGGGCGAGCTGTTCGTCCTCACCTCGGAGGGCTCCCGCGGCCGCTCGACGCTCCGCGTGCTGGACCGCGAGGGCAGATACCTTCGCACCCTCGTGCCCTACCCATCGAACCTGCCGAAGGAGCGCACCGAGCCCTTCGGCCAGCTCGAGGTGGAGGGCGAGCGCCTGCCCATCGTGTTCAACGGCCACGGCGGCAATCTGCTGCCCCTCACGAGCGGCATGAAGAAGCAGAACATGGCCTTCGCGCCCATTGCCGGCAATGGGCTCCCGAAGGGCTGCCTCCTGATGGCGAGCGCCGTGGGCAGCATCGTCGAGCACGGCCCCCCCCGCCATCTCCTGGCTCTGGCGCCGGACGGGGGCGCGCCAAGGGACATGGCTTTCGTTGGCCCCCAGATCCGCCAGCCCGTCGGCTTCATGGGCGGCGCGGGCGAAGGGTCCAGCCGCTTCTTCGATCACCTGGCCATCAGCCCCGATGGCGAGTGGATCTACCTGACGCTGGCAGGCGAAGGCTGGCGCTTCAAGCCCCGCCACGCCGTGTTCCGCCTGAAGTGGACGGATGCCGAATTGAGCGCGCCCTTCCTCGGCCACGACGAACCCGGCGACGACGACGCTCATTTCAACGACCCCCAGGGCCTCGCCACCGACAAGGCAGGCAACCTCTTCGTGTGCGACCGCGGCAACAACCGGGTCGTGGCCTTCTCGCCCGATGGCAAGCTCCTGGGCAAGTTCCCCGTCGCCGACCCGGAGCAGATCACCGTTCACCCGCGCTCCGGCGAGGTCTACGTGGCCTGCCGCAAGGCCGGCAGGATCGTGCCCGACTGCAAGCTCCTCAAGCTCTCCCCCTTCGCTGCGAATCCCCCGCGCGAGATGGCCGCGTTGGAGATCAGCAACCTCGACCTCATCGCACTCGACCCCGAGGCCACCCCGCCTCGGCTCTGGGCCTACGCCGGCGCGCTGCGGACAGGCACGAGCCGCGACCGCTACAGCCGCCCCGAGCTGCGCCCCGTCGAGGACCGGGGCATCTCGCTCGAGCTGGGCGCACCAGTGAGCAACACGAACGGCCTGAGCTTCCCGACGTTCTTCGCGGTGGACGTGGAGCGGAATCGAATCCTCATTGACGACTCGTTCGCGAGCAGCCTGCCCCTGATGGCCCTCGACCTGGGGTCGGGGAAGAAGACGCCATTCGTCCGGGGCACCGCCGTCGCCCTCGACCGAGCGGGGAATGTCTACGTCGCCGACGGCTACGACTCGAACACGATCTCGCGCTACGACCCGTCGGGGAAGCCGCTGCCCTTCGCCTCGGCCAATTCCCACAAGCTGCCCGTCGGCAAGTACCGCGCCTACGGCCCCGACCTGGGCCTGCGCGGCCTGTGCGTGGGGCACAACGGCGACATCTATCTCATCCGCTCCCACAACTACGGCCTCGAGGACGGCGCGGCCGCACGCCTCGACGTCTACGGGCCCGACGGCGCCCGCAAGCGCACGCTCGTGGACGGCCTCGGCCACGGCGATTGCGGCCTGGGCGTGGACCCGCGCGGCAACGTGTTCCTCGGCTGCAACCTGAAGACGAAGGAGCAGCCCTTCCCCCCCGAGTTCATGGGCAAGGTGCCCCAGGAGCCCTGGGTCTGGTGGCGCAAGGGGAAGCGCGAAGTGCCCTGGTGCTACCCCTACGCCAACGCCTATCTGTACCACTGGGGCGCGGTGCTCAAGTTCGGCCCCGACGGCGGCACCCTCTACGGCCACGCCCCCAACGGCTCGAAGACCCCGCCCCCCGCCTCCCTGCTGCTGGCGGCGGCGCCGCCCGACGCCCTGTCGCTCTGGTCCGGCTACCTCGCCAGGGAGATCAAGGTCAAGGGCGCCCTCTGGCGCCACGCGGGCTACGGCATCGTGCCCACCTCGGACGTGAATTGGGGCGACCCGGCCTGCATGTGCATGGTGAGCCAGTTGGCCGTGGACGACTACGGGCGGGTCTTCGCTCCCAACGTGTTCCGGTTCTGCGTGGAGTTGCTCGACACGAACGGGAACCTGCTCGGCCGCATCGGCCACTATGGGAACGCCGACAGCGCCGGCCCGGACAGCAGGGTGCCGGAGCCCGAGATCGCCTTCGCCTGGCCCGCCTTCGCGTCGGCGGGCGGCGAGAAGCTGTACGTGTGCGACTCGGTGAATCGCCGCGTCGTCGTCGTGCGCTTCGACCACGCGGCGACGGCGGAGTGCCCGCTGCCGTGAGGCCCCTGGCTCAACCGTCCGCCTCCTCCGAGGCCAGGTTGGCCCGCAGGTCGGCCACGCAGAGGTCACAGAAGGGGGGGCCGGCGAGGCGAAGGTCGGTGAGCCGTTCCAGGTCCTCGGGCACGTGGGTGCAGGCGCCGAGCAGGCAGGGGTTCGTGCAGGCGAGCCGAGGGGTAAGCTCCAGGGCCTCGCTGCGCATCGCGGGCGCGCCGAACAGGTGGGCCATCTCGCGCATCGCCAGGGTCTTCAGCAGGCTGTACGACACGCGGTCCAGCGCGGCGATGTCGTGCATCGAGATGACCGCGGCCACCCCGACCAGGGCGCAGCCGGGCGTGGCCGCGAGGCCGAAGTGCTCCTCCTCGGCGGGGTCGAACACCGGCTGGTCAACGAGGAGGACGTCGTAGTGGTCGCCCAGGGCGTCCTCGCGACGCCAGGGCTCGTCGCGGAACGCGGCGAGCAGGGCCTGGCCATCCACGCGGCGACGGCGGGCCTCCCGCGCGTGCTCGATGTACCACTTCACGCTCAGGTAGGGCACCATGTAGCCCTGCTCATCCATGTAGGCGGGGTGGCGCCACGCGCCATAGTCGGTCACGGGCGGCAGCCACTCGCGCCCCACGGTCACGAAGATGTCGCACAGGGCGTCGTACACCGCCAGCCGATCGGGGCGATAGGGCCGCTCGTCGAGCAGATTGATGGGCTTGAGGAACTTCACCGCTGCCACAGCGCAAACCCGCCTTGCCATGAGGCCAGAATGGGCTATACTATAGGCAGATGCCTCGTCGCCGGCCAGGAGAGAGAGGACCCATGCAACTGAGCATGAACTTCAGGACGACGGTGGCCCTGGCGCTCCTGGGCGCCGGGGGATACTACGTGTACGGCCTGTTCTTCGCCGACATCGAGAGCGGCGACCTGGGCAAGCTGATGCGCGAGCACCGCCACGCCGAGCCGGCGCGCCAGGCGATCCTCAAGCACCGCATCATGGTCGTCTACAATTCGGCCCGGGACTATGGGATGGTGTTCCGCGCGCTCGATAGCCCGAGCCCGGCGACCCAGGCGCTCGCCGTCGAGACCCTCACCGAGAAGGTCGAGCGGCGCGCGCTGCCCAAGCTCACCGAGATGCTCGGAGACCCGGACCGCCCCGAGCTGGTCAAGGAGGCCCTGGCAACTGCCATGGGCACCCTCAGCGTCCACGAGGCCATCCCTCGCCTCGTGGACATGACCGACGTGTCGGAGCCGCCTGGCGCCCGAGCCGCCGCCCACCATGCGCTCCTGAGGCTCACCGGCGCCGGCGCCCAGGTCAAGCTGGGCGCAGGCACCCGCGAGCAGTGGGACAACTGGCTGCGAAGCCGCCGCGTCACCGGCGTCCGCTGAGCGCCCCTGCCCCATCGTGCCGTTACCCCTTCTTGTCCGTGGCACCGCGCGTGCTCCCCTTCTCTCTCTCCGGGGCCTCGTCCAGCAGCGGCTCCTTCACCAGCGTCAGCCCGAACAGCGTCGTCTCCTTCAGCACCTCCCCGTTCGGCGACACCCAGGCGTGCGCCGTCACGAGCCCGGAGCGGATCTCGACGACGTGCGTGTTCCAGGTCTCCCCGTGCCACACGAGCGGCTCGAGCCGCAGCACGTGGAGCTCGACCTCGCTCGGCTCCAGGGTCAGGGGGTTCAGCACCAGCGTCGTCCACCGCAGCCCCACCCGCAGCGGCGGCAGGGCCAACAGCGGCGAGAGCCCGCTTGCCACCATGCCGCCCGGCGGCAAGGGCAGTCTGCGCACGTGGTCCTCCTCGCCGTCCACCCGCGCGCGCAGCACCAGCTCCCCCTCCACGACCTCCCCCTTGCACTCCGCGCCCATCACGGGGGAGCTCAGCACCACCGCGAAGCTCTCCAGCGCGTGCCCCTTCCCCACGACCACGTTCGTGTCGAGCCCGAACGCCGCGAGCTTCTCCAGATCGCCTGGCACCGCCGCCTGCACCCGCGTGATGTTCGTGATCCGGTACCTCTCGTCGTCCGAGTAGTAGAACACCGTCTCGCTGTAGCCCACCTTCTTCTGCTGCCAGAAGATGCCCATCCGGCAGTGGTAGTTCTGCCGTTCCGGCGTGAGCACGCTTCGGTACGTGCCGGGCACGAACTCCGGCTTGACCTCGAGGAGCCAGCGGCGCACGAGCGACGCCATCATCACGGCCCACAAGCCCACGACCACCACGATCACCAGCCGATACCGCATCCGCCAAGCCCTTCTGAAGCGGGTAGTTCGGAGTGCGGCCTTCAGGCCGTATCTTCCGTTCGGAGTGCGGCCTTCAGGCCGTATCTTGACGGTACGGGCTAAAGCCCGCACTCCGAACCCCCGCTCATTCCTCCGCACCCCCTGCCAACAAGTCGCTGTACGACGCGGCCACCAGCTCGGCGTCGCCGATCCCCAATTCGCTGCGGAGCCGGCGCAGGAGAGCGTTCGACGCGGCGTCCGAGCTTCCGCCCCCCATCACCGCCTCGAACTCCACGAACGTGCCAAGGCCCGCCACGTCGTCCAGATGGATCCGCACGTTCTCCAGCAGATAGAGCGTGCGCGTCTTCTCCACGCGGCAGCGAATGCCGTGTTTCGCGGCCAGAGCGGCCAGTGCCCCCGATGCGTCGGCCACTGGCGACACCTCGTAGAGGCTCTCGCGGGCGCCGGCCACGTCGTCGCGCTGGTATCGCACAAGCGCCGCGTCGCCCGGCTCCTCGACCCGCAGCTTCAGCCGCCCCTTGGTCACCGCGAAGTAGGTGTCCACCTGACGCCGCGTCCACACCCGCCGCGCGCCCAGCCGCTCGCAGGCGGCCGCCGCGCGGGCGAGGTCCGCACACCGCGCCTTCAGTTCGATGTTCCGCCTCACGCGATCACCGGCTCGATGTTGAACAGGCGGCAGAATTGCACAAGCTGCGTCTTGAAGTCGCCGTAGAAGAAGAGCTGGTGGAAGCCGGGGAAGGCCAAGACGTCCGCCGCTCCGTCGAACTTGACCATGACGGACACGACACAGCCGCCGGCCGGGGGCACCGAGACGTTTTCGAGCACCTCGCCGGCCGAGATGAGCATCCGCGGCTTCCCGCCCTTGCCCGCCAGCTCGACGTCCAGACACGTCATGCGCTGCCCCACCTTCCAGAGCGTCCTGGGCACGGCGTCGCGCATGCCGTGGTGGTGCACGATGTCGAACGGCTCGGGCGGCTCCGAGAAGCCGTTGAGCCGCGTGGGGCAGGAGCAGTGGGCGCCGATGACGGCGCCGCGGGCGGTCTCGCCCACGGGGTCCTGCTGGAAGCCCGGGCGGTCGAAGAGGTACTGGACGACGATGTGGGTGGCCGCGGCCCCCAGGTCGGCCTCGCAGGCGGCGGGAATCCCCTCGTCGTTCATCCGCGACCAGGCGATGCAGGGCAGGCTCACCTTCGTCCGCCCCAGCGCGCCCAGGCAGTCCATCGTGATCGCGTCGGCCTCGGCCCGCGCCCGAAGCGTCCGCGCCACGACGTAACTCTTCACCCCGTTGAGCACGTCCTGCTTCGTGGCCCCGACCTGGCGGCGGGCGCGCTTCATGTAGTCCTCGGCCAGGGTGCGGATCTCGTCCGTCTCCGGCGTCTTTCCGTACTCATCGAGGAATGCCTTGGCAGGGATGTAGCGGAGCTTGATGCCCAGATGCTCCATCTCGCCCTCCGCCTCCTTGCCGCCCCGGATGACGAGGCAGCGGGTGGCGCGCATCTTGGCCCCCGCGTGGAGCATTTTGAGGCCCCACTTCACCTGGCGGAAGTCGTCCGTCGAGCAGATGAAGCAGCCAAGCTTCTTCGACGGCGCCGCCGTGTTCGTCGTGAACGACGTGCCGATGGGCGAGAAGACCACGGTGGGCAGCTTCGTGTCAATCGCCTTCGTCGCCGTCGGCCAGGCGTGTTCCTGCCGGTCGAGCAGCACGACCAGCAAGCCGTCGGGCTTCGCCTCGGCGGCTTCGGCGAGCCAGGCGTCGGCTTCCTGCGGGTTGTAAAGGGGCTCGGCCCGCAGGTCGAGCTTCAGGTTCAGCTCCTTGGCTGCCGCGCCGAGTTCATCCGTGTACTTCTTCAGCGCCGCCTGGCCGTCGTAGACCGCGCCCGGCCAGCGCATCCCGTAGTCGCCTTTCCTGCGGACGAAGCACGCCCGCACCGTGGGCACGCACCGTGCCCCTGGCCCTTGGAAAAGCTTCTCCTCGGCGCCGGTGGCCTCGGCGGCGAACCCCACGTCGCGCAGCGCCATCCAGGCCAGCGCCGCCCCCGACGCGCCCAGAAACCCCCGCCGCCCAACCTTGTGAACGTGGCCGCATCCCGCTGCACACAGGCTCTTGTTCATTGCAACCTCCATGCCTCGCCCCGGAACGCAGCCCACCCTCCCCCGTCGCCATCCTATGCTGCGCGACGGGACGTGTCAAGCGGCGGGAGAAGGGCAGGCCACACGCCGAGCTTCAGTGGACAACGTGGACAGGATGGACAGAATGGACTGAATGGACACGCGCTGAGCCTCTTCGCCGCCCGCGTCCATCCAGTCCACTGTGTCCACCCTGTCCACGACGTCCGTCCTCTGTCCTCCAGCCGATGCCTACTTGCGCTTGACAGCCGCGCCCACCCGCGCGATGATGCACGGCGACAAGCGTTCGTTCAGGGGGACGATCGTGCGACTTGGCGCTCCCTCCCGTCTCGCGCTCCTTGTGGTGGCCTTCATCGGCCACGCTCGTGCCGCCGACGCGCCCGCAGCCAAGCTCGAAACCGTTGCCGTCATCGTGGACAAGGCGGAGGTGAAGGCCGGCGACAAGGTGGTCGCCACGGTCGAGAAGGGCCGCATGTTCGGCGTCATCGAGCGACGAGGCGACCTCGTCGAGATTCAGGTCTGCGTCGGCAACGACGTCTTGCGCGGAACCCTCCCCACCTCCGCCGTCAAGTTCCTCACCGACGACGACATTGACCTCGCCGCTGAATGGCTCAAGATGGCCAAGGACCTCAACCCGAATCTCGATGTTGCCGCCTGCCGTGCCAAGCTCGACGCGCTCATTGACCGTGTCGCCGCCGCAGCCGCCGCCGGCGAGACCCCGCGAGAGAAGGCCCGCCTGATCGGCGTGCAGCTTTTTGAGCGCGAGGGGTTCACAAAGAAGGTTGACGTGAAGACGCCGGACCGTCTCCTCCACCTGAAGCAGGGCGATTGCTTCGGCTTCTCGTTCCTATATCTATGCATTGGCCAGAGGCTGAGAATGCCACTTTGCCTCGTCGCTGCACCCGATCACGTCTTCGTCCGATGCGAAGCCCGCGGCGAAGGCTTCAACATCGAAACAACCCAAAAGGGGAAGCTTCACGACACGGACGATTACCTTAGGGAACGCTTGGGAGCGCAACCTTTCAGCCAAGTCGGTGGAACTCATCTTGCGAGCCTGCCAGTTCCGAGTGCTTTGGGCCATCTGTTTTTCGGGTGGGGCAAGCTTCTCAGCGATATGGGCAATCCTGCGAAGGCCTGCGACAGGTGCGCGAGGGCGGTCGAGATCAACCCGCGCCTCGCGGAGGCCTACGTCAACTGGGGCATCGCGTTAGCCGCGCTGGGCAAGGCCCCCGAAGCTTGCCAGAAGTACGCAAAGGCCGTCGACATCAACCCGCGATTCGCGGAGGCATACACGAACTGGGGAGTCCAGTTGGAGGCGATGAACAAGACCCCCGACGCCTGCGTGAAATACGCGAAGGCAGTGGAGATCAACCCGCAATACGCGAGGGCCTACTACTGCTGGGGCTGCGCCCTGGCGACGGTGGGCAAGGCGCCCGAGGCGTGCGGGAAGTACGCGAAGGCTGTCGAGATCAACCCGAGACTTTGGGAGGCCTACTCCAACTGGGGCGCGGCGCTTGCCGCGGTGGGCAGGCACGAGGAGGCGTGCGAGAAGTTCGCTAAGGCCGTCGAGAGCAACCCACGACTCGCGAAGGCTTACTATGGCTGGGGCGCGGCGCTCGTGTTCCTTGGGAAGGCGGCCGAGGCGATGGAGAAGCTGGAGAAGGCGGCCGAACTCGACCCGGCACTGAAGCCGAAGGTCGAGGAGCTGCGGAAGGAACTCGTGGACAAGAAGTAGGCCGCCGCGCCCGCGGCCCCGCCCGCCGGGCACAGCCGAGGGCGGCTGTGCCACACGGGTGGCGCCGTCGGCGAATCACACGGACAGACACGGACGAACACGGACAGCCAGGCTTTTCCCGGCAAGGGTCGGTCCGTGTGCGTCGGTGCAGGTCCGTGCCGGCCGGCCGCTTCGCGGGAAGGCAAAGCGGCGACTTCGTCGCCGCACTCCAAAGTGCGCCTCCGTTGGTCGCGGGTGGAGTGTGGACTGCGGCATCGGAGATGCCGCTTTGGCTCGCGGCGCAGCCGCACAGGAACAGGGCTGGCTCGTCCGAGCAACAGCCCTCGGGACGGGGGCAGAGATGGGGCAGCACCCATCCTGACCACTTTCCGCGGGGCGCGGGGTGGTGAAGATGGTTGAGATGGTCGAGATGGTGGAGATGGCGGCGGGAAAAGGGGGTGGCCGCCTTGACGCACGGCTGGAGCGGTCGGGCCTGAGGCCACGCATGGCCGCATGTGCCTATGGTGACGACCCTTGTGGAAGTGGGCACCTGCTGGGATTCATGCCGTCAAGATGGCCACCTCCCCTTGCGCGCGCGTGGCCATCTTGAGCATGTTGAAGGGGGCCCAGGGCATGGGAAGACGCGACTCCGGCTCTTGCCCCCCCCGGCTAGGCGCTCACCCCCTATGGCGCGCGGGTGAGCGCCTAGCGCGTCAGAGGGGCAGGAGCAGACTTGGTTGTAGCCGTAACCTACTGGCAATCAGGCGGTTGCGGTTCTCGGGGAAACGGACACAGCTTGCTCTGCTAGGCGCTCATCCCCTCCCCCAATCTCGACCACCCCCTGTGTTGCGCGGGTGGTCGTGATGGGCGGGATTGACTCGACGCGGGCGGCCCCCGCCCCCCGCCCGCGGCTCAGTGGAAGAACACGGCTGGGCAAGCCAGCCGTGCCACGGCCGGAGCTGTTCACTCACCGACCCGGGCGCACTCCTTGCCTCGCCACGACTTGATCGGGCGGGCAGCAATGTGTATGATCCGGTTTTCCGACGTATGGCCTCGCCCACTGGGATTCCCTGGAGGAACCGAATGGTCCGCGAGTTGAGCGTGCTGCCGAGCTTCGAGCCCGAGGTGGTGGAGCTTGGGCAGATTCCCGTCTACCAGTACCGCCGCACGCTGGAGCAGGAGCTTGCCGACGGCCGCCTCACCGCCGACGAGGTGAAGCGGTATCTCGAATACATGATGGCCATCCGCGCGTTCGAAGAGATGATCATGGCCGTCCGCAACCAGGCCTACGACGCGATCAAGGGGCTGGACTTCGAGTATCGCGGCCCCACGCACCTCTCGATCGGCCAGGAGGCCACGAGCGTGGGCGGGTGCGCCGCCCTCGGCTTGACGGACTATATCACGAGCACGCACCGCGGCCACGGCGACGGCATCGCCAAGGGCTGCTTCGCCGTCCAGCAGCGCGACGCGGCAACGCTCCGCAAGGTGCTCGGCCTGTCGGACACGGAGAAGCTGGACGACGCGGCGCTGCGCGAGCGGGCGCTCGAGCACCACCTGTTCCGCACGGCGGCCGAGCTGTTCGGGCGCGACGCCGGCTACTGTCGAGGCCGCGGCGGCGGGATGCACATCGCCGACTTCAGCGTGGGCCACCTGGGGGCCAACGCCATCGTGGGCGGCAGCATCGGCATCGGCGCGGGGGCGGGAATGTCCGCCCGCTACCGCGCGAACGGCCACGTGTGCCTCTGCTTCGCGGGCGACGGCGCCTACTGCAACGGCATCTCGTTCGAGTCGCTCAACATCGCCTCGATGGGGCAGTTCACCAACGAGCTGGCCGCCCGCCCCTTCGGCGTGCCCACCATCTTCGCGATCGTGAACAACCAGTACGCCATGACGGGACAGGTCGCGGGCGAGGTCACCGGCGTGGACCACATGGCCCGCCGCGGCGCGGCCTTCCGGCCCGACAACCTCCACGCCGAGGTGATCAACGGCATGGACGCCTTGGCCGTGCTCGACGGCATCCGCCGGGCGGCGGAGCTGGCGCGCGAGGGCAAGGGGCCGGTCGTGCGCGAGCTGGTGACCTATCGCTACCAGGGCCACTCGCTGAGCGACCCGCGCACCGAGTACCGCAGCAAGGAAGAGGAGGCGGCCTGGCGCGAGATTGACCCCATCGTGAAGCTCTCGGGCCAGCTCGTCGAGGCGGGCGTGTGCACGAAGGACGAGATCGCGGCGATGCACGAGCGGGTCGAGGCCCGCCAGGGCCGCGCCACGCGCCGCGCCGCCGAGGCCCCCGAGCCGAAGGCCGAGGACGTGTTGGTGTTCATGTACAGCGACGGCACGTCGGACACGGTGCCCGCCGAGGCGAAGGCCCCCCGCCAGCTTGCGGCGCCCTCCCCCATCGCCCGCAAGGACGGCAAGATCACGTTCAAGGAGGCCATCAAGGAGGCCCTCATCGAGGAGATGGTGCGCGACAACCGCGTGATCTTCTACGGCGAGGACGTGGCCGACTACGGCGGGGCGTTCAAGGTCACGAAGGGGCTGATTGACATCTTCGGGCGCGACCGCGTGTTCAACACCTCGATCTCCGAAGCGGCCATCATCGGCACCGCGGTCGGCGCGGCGATGACCGGGCTGCGGCCGGTGGTCGAGCTGATGTACTCCGACTTCGAGTACCAGGCGGGCGACCAGATTTACAACCAGGCCGCGAAGTGGTCGTACATGTCGGGCGGCAGCCTCGCCGTGCCCATCGTCATCCGCTCGTCGGTCGGCGCGGGCAAGGGCTACGGCGGGCAGCACTCGCAGGCCCTCGAATCGCACTCCACGCACACGCCGGGCATCAAGGTCGTGTTCCCCTCGACGCCCTGCGACGTGAAGGGGCTGCTGAAGACGGCCATCCGCGACGACAATCCCGTGATGTTCTGCGAGAGCCAGGCGCTCTACAACGAGGCCGGCGAGGTGCCCGCCGAGGACTACACGGTGCCCTTCGGCTCCGCCGCCATCCGCCGCGAGGGCGGCGACCTCACGATCGTGGCCTGGGGCAAGGTGGCCCTCGACGTCCTCAAGGCCGCGGGGGTCCTGGAGGCCGAGCACAAGATTGCCGCGGAGGTCATTGACCCCCGCACGCTCATCCCGTTCGACCTCGACACCGTGCTGCGATCGGTGCGGAAGACGGGGCGGGCCATCGTGGCCTCGCAGGCCTGTCGCACGGGGAGCTACACGGGCGAGGTCGCCTCGCAGATCCAGGAGCAAGCGTTCGACTACCTCGACGCCCCGGTCGGCCGCATCGGCGCGCTCGACGGCGTGTCCCCGCAGTCCTACGTCCTCGAGCAGGCATACCTGCCGAGCGTCGCCACCATCGTGGCGGCGGCCCGGAAGCTCGTGGGACGCTGAGTGGCAAAAGACACCCGCCGTCTTTTGCCGTCCACGGCCCTCCGGGTGCTTCGAACGAAGGACAGCGGGTGTCTTTTCCCGTGCCGCTGAGAGAGGAGTCCGACATGCCGGAGGAGTCGGCCAGCTTCCACCGCCTGATGCCGCTGACGGCGGCGCAGTTGGAGGCGGCGTCCGACCCGCAAGCCTATCGGCAGGCGGTGCGCTACGCCCAGAGCGCCCACGTGGTGGACCGGTTGCGGATCGGCGCGGCCCTGAGCGCGCGATTCCACGGCACGCGGGGCATCTACACGACGCGGATAGACGTGAGCGGCCGCGCCTTCCAGTTCGAGTGCACCTGCCCCCTGGGCGGGAAGCGCGAGGCGTGCAAGCACGTCATCGCCCTGGGCCTCGCCTGGCTCGATACGCCGGACACCTTCCACGACCTCGACGTGACGCTGGCCCGGCTTTCGCACATGACGAAGGGCGACCTCATCACGCTGCTGCGGCAGGCGGCCCAGCGCCTGCCCGAGCTGATCGCGCTGCTCGACCGCCCCCGGCGCGAGTGACGGCGAGACGGAGGGCAGCCCGATGGCACGCACGCTCCTCCCCCTTGGCCTCCTGGTCTTCTCCTTGGCTGCGCCCCACCTGAGCGCTGCACCGGCAGTTGGCGACCCGCCAGCGCCGGACGTGAGCGCTCTGCCTGGGGCTCCCAAGGGCTTCCGGATGGTCATGCGCGGTGAGGAGCTGATGGCCCTGCGGCCGGCTGTGAAGCGCCTCCACGCGCCTCCCTGAGGCCCCCTTGGGCGCAGAGGCCCCCCGCTTTCCGGGGTCACTGTCAGTCCGCGGGCATGGGACGGATGCGGTAGTGCCAATCATCGGCCGTGGTGAACCGGCCGGAGAGCTTGTCGCCGGCCCGCGCCAGGAGAGCGCCGACCACGCGGATGCGGTTGGGCGTCCCCTCGTCACGAAGCCGCAACAGGATGATCCCCTGGCGCGCCTTGCGCGAGCGAAAGGCGAGTTCACCGAAGTCCTTGTCGTTGGTCACCACAATCCGCCGCTCGGCCTCGGCGCGGGCCAGGATGACGTCGTCAGCAGCGGCAGGCATCGCGTCGTCGGCACTGAGCACGTCGTGGCCCAGGGAGCGCAGGAACTCCGCGACCCGTGTGCCCGTGGAGGCATCCACCATGAATCTCATGGGCTAGACCCGGACGAGGGAGTCGAGGGGGGCCACTTCCTCGCCGGCAAGGACTTCGGCAGCGTAGGCCAGGGCGGCGCCGATGTCGTCACGCGTCAGGCGGGGGTACTCGGCGAGGATGTCGGCCTCGGGGATGCCTTGTGCCAGCATGCGCACGATCAGCTCGACGGGGATCCGTGTGCCCCGGATCACTGGCTTGCCCACCATCACGCGGGGGTCGAGGTTGATGCGCTGCGCGAACCTCTGTTCCATCGGTCTCGCACTCCGCGAATTCTAGCGATCGCCTCCCAGGTCAGTATACCTCTGCCAGGGTCGGATTGTCAACCGGATGTGACGAAGCGCGTAGCGACCCACCCCTACTCGATCGGGCCTTCGGCCTCGGCGGCGAAGCGGAGGTCCACACGGACCACCCGGCGGTTCATGGCGTCGGCCACGTAGAGGCGACCTTTCTCGATCTGGCCCGCGCTGACGGCCATCGGCCAGCCGAGGGGGATCGCCGGCTCGGGCAGCGGGCTCTTCGGGCCGGCGGAGTCGGGGTTGCCGTAGTAGCCGAACCGCAGGATCTCGTTGCCCGCGTTGTCCACGATAGCCACGTAGTAGTCGAGCCCGTTCGGAATGTATAGGCGGCCCCAGGGGTCGAGGTCGAAGCGCGCCTCCTTGCACACGCAGCCGCCCTCGACCTGCGGGGAAAGGATGGGGTAAGCGGTGAGGCCACCCTTGACGAAGTTGCCCACGTGACTCTTCGCCCAGGCAATGCCCTTACCGTCCGGCTCCTCGCCCTTCTCGAGCTTCACGTAGCCGCCGCCCTCGGGGCCGAACTTGACGACGGCGCCTTTGGTGAGCCGCTTGTCGCCGGCGGCAGCCGAGCCGGCCGGGGCGCCGTGGAGGCCGACGTAGAGGTTGCCCGCCGCGTCCACGCACAGCCCGCCGCCCTGGGGGTCGGTCGGCCCCACAATCCCGTCGGCGGGGCCGGCGTGCTTCTCGGCCTGGCCCGCCGCGTCCCACACGTTGACGAAGTACTTGCACCAGTCGAACATGTTGTGGACGTAGATTCGGCCGTTGGGGGCGACCCAGAGGCCCTTGTTGCACCAGCCGTGGCCGTAGCGGCCGTAGACGTCCTTGCCCGTCGTCGTCAGCGTGGTGGTGTTCTTGCCAGTCGCGGGGAAGGGCACGGGCTTGAAGTCGCGGTCGAAGCGGGCGACCAGCTCGTGCCAGCCCTGCTGGCCGTAGATGTAGAGGTTGCCGTCGGGGCCGTAGGCAAGCTCCATGCCCTTGAGCGGGAAGGGCTTCCTTTCGCCCGTCAGGCCGTCGCAGCGGACGAGTCCGCTCCAGCCGTCGCTGACCACGATGTCGTCGGAGAGGGGGTCGGCCCAGACCTTGACGACGGCCTCGGGCATCACGGCCTCCTCGCCGCCGAGCTTGCCGGTGACCACGAGTTCCTTCCCGCGGTCCTCGATGCGGGTCACGC
The DNA here is from genome assembly GCA_035527715.1 of Planctomycetota bacterium. Taxonomy (GTDB): domain Bacteria; phylum Planctomycetota; class PUPC01; order DSUN01; family DSUN01; genus DSUN01. Next base: position 112,107 of record DATKZY010000199.1, read on the forward strand.
CGTCGGCCTTCATCCCTCTGCCCTCGGGGTGAATGGCCTCCTGGCACACGTTGCTGAGCCAGATCACGGCAGGGTCTTGCGTGGCGTCCACCGCCATCGAGGGGGCGTTGAGGCCGCCCAGGGTCAGCTCGGCCAGCACTCGCCCGTCCTTCCACCCGGACAGCTTGAGCACCTTGACCTCGTTCACACTCTTGTAGCCGTTGACGATGCGGCGGGTGGTGACGTAGATTTCCTGCCCCTTTGGGCTGAGGGCCACGAGGTCGGGCCATTCGACGGCGGTCGAGCCGAGCAACTTGCCGCCCGCGTCGTAGACGGCGAGCCGCTGGTTCACGCGGTCGCAGGCGTAGACCCGCCCCTCCTTGTCCACGGCGAGGCCGTGGAGGGCGCTGAGGCCGTTCTTGCGGCCCCAGTTGGTGTAGTGGTACCAGCCGTTCTTCTCCTTCGCCCAGAAGTTGTCGGCGGGCACGTCAATCTGGAGGAAGGGCGAGCGCTCGCCCGTCGCGGGGTCCACCTTGAAGACCTGGCCGTCGGCGACCTTTCGGCTCTCGTGATACCAGCCGGCGAGGCAGAGGCTCTTGCCGTCGGGCGACGCGGCCCAGCAGATCGGCCCCTGGGCCGGCGGCGCAGGCGACTTCGTGCCGCCCCAGGCGATGCAGGCGCCGTCGGCGGTGCGGATGCGGCACAACTCGCCGCGGCCATTCGTGAGCCACAAGACGCCATTCTGCACGCGGTTCCCGATGAAGCCGCCGATGGCGTCGCGGTGGATCCAGGGAAGCAGCGCGTTGTACTGCGGCGGACTGAGCTTCTCGTCGCGAAGCTCCTGCTTGCCGAAGCCCTCCACGTCGGCCGGCTTCACGTTCGCGGGATAGGGGTAGATCGTCCGCAGGTACTTGCCCACCCGATCGAAGGCCTTGATGGTGAAGACGTTCCCGCCGTAGCCGCCGCCCGTGGCGACGAGGACCTCGCCCGTCTCGTCGGTGGCGAGGCCGTAGACCTTGCTGCCGAGGATCGCGGGGTCGCCGAGCGCGGCGCCGAATGTCGCCTGTGTGCCGAGGCGCACCCGGGCCTTGAAGGGTCCGCCCTTGGCCGGCTTGCCCAGATCGTCGCAGCCGTCCCACTCGATGCTCTGCGCCAGCCCGGGCTTCAGTGGCGCCGGCGGCGCCTTCGGCCCGCCGAGCACGCCGGCGGCCAGGTGCCTCACCACGCCGCCCTTCGCATCGAGCACGGTCACCTCGGCATCCGTCGGCGCGGAGGCCGCGAAGGCGATGGCCACCTTGTCCGCTGCTCGCACGGCTTTCGGCGGCGAGGCGAATTCGACTTCGCCGGCCAGCGCGACAGCCACGAGGAGCAACATGCACGCAGGAGTCTGCACGTGTCTCATCACTTCGCCCCCAGCTTGTTGGCCGCTTCTGCGGCGCAGGTGAACAACTCGTGGCGGAACGGCTCGCTATCGGCAAGCTCGTAGCCCACGGCTCCGATGCAGGCGGCGCGAATGCGCCAGGCACGCTCGTCGAGGGCCTTCTGGAGCTTCCGGGCCAGCTCGTCGCCCAGCTTGGCCCGCTGAGCGGGGTCGAGGAGCGCGCGCTCGAGGAAGATGCGTGCTTCGGCCTCGAGCATGCCCTCGCGGACGTTCTCGAAGCGCTCGGTGGGGATCGGCCCGTCCGGCCCGGGGGCCACGAGGTTCTCCGTCGCCCGGTCAATGTTGAGCTGGTCCCAACAGGGCGGGTAGCGCGCGGCAACGGTGGCGGAGTGCTTCACGCCGCCGCGAATGCTGTCCTTGCCCAGCACGGGCCAGAAGTCGAATCCTGCGCGCCCCAGGCCGCTGTAGTTGGCCAGCAGGGCCGCTTCCACCGTGAGGCGGTAGACCCCGAGCTGCTGCGTGTGGTAGAGCGGCTGCTTGGTCGCCGGGCCGCTTGAGCGGGTGAAGAGGTCGGCCTTGTGTGCGAGCCGCCAGCCGACTTTGCGAGTGGCGTCCCACGGCAGAGCGCTCGGCGGCGGGAAGAGGTTCACGTAGACGGCCGTGTTGTAGCCGACCGGAATGCCCGCCATCTTGCTGCCGCGCGCGTCCGAGTGGGAGTTCGAGACCCACATGGTGCCCGGCATCAGCTCCTGGAACATCCTGCCCATGGCATCGGTCGGGCGATAGGCATCGCCGTTCATCCCCATCATGGCGGCGCCGAGGAGCCCACGCTTTTCGAGCCGAGCGCGCAGCTCGCGGTAGGCCGGCTCCCAGAATGCCCTGGCCGCGGGCGTGCCCAGCTCGGGCGTCTCGAGGTCCTCGGCCTTGCCCGTGGCGGGGTCGAGGCGGGTCACAAGCGGCGCCCGCCCCTTCTTCTCGCCGACGCCTGCCCAGTGGAACTCGCCGGTGTAGCGGTCCCACACGTAGAGACACACGACGTCGGGCCGCATATGCTTCTGCACCAGGTCGAGGTAGCGGTCGAACAGGGTGAAGTCGGGCTTATAGCCCTCGCCCTCCTTCACCCAGCGGACGATGCTCTGCTCGTTGCCGAAGTTCGTGCGGCAAATCATCGGGAGGAACACGTACTTGTTCCCCAGCTCCCCCAGGAGCGCAAGGGACTTGTCAATGAGGCGCCAGTGCTCCTCGGACCAGGGGGAGACCTTGTAGTGGATGGCCAGGGTGTCGGTGGACTGGATGAGTGCCATGTGCGCGGAGAGGTCGCGGGGGTCGCACAGCGTCCAGTCGGCCACGCGGAGGAGCACGGGGGCCTCGACCGGCTTCTCGCCCTCGATGCTCAGGGTGAGCTTGCCCGTGTAGTCCCCCGGCGCGGCATCGGCAGGCACCTTGACCTTCAGCCAGATGGGCACGAGCGCGGCGGGGCCGGCTCCCTTCCCCTTCTCCGGCTGGGCGTCGCCGGGGGGCGCATCCGAAAGCGCATCCCAGAAGCCCAGGGGAGCGCGATAGCGGTTGAGAATGTAGTCGCAGCGCGTGGTGTAGAGCACTTGGGCGCACGCGGCAGGGAGCTTCGCCTTGCCCTCCCCGGCGGCAAGGTCGGAGGCAACGGCCTTCAGGCCACGAATCGGCCCGTCCGAGGTCACCACGAGCTTCCCGGTAAACGTCCCGTTCCTCGCCCCGGGGATGACGATTGGCCCGAGCGGCTCGTTGGGGTCGCCATACTCGGCCGGCGTGAGGCGGCTCATGACGCTGGAGTTCCAGACCTGGAGGCCCGTTGGCCGCGTGGCGTTCGGCTCCACCCCCGCCTCGGCCCGAAGCTCCAGGCCCGCCAGGCCGCAGGTGCTCCAGACCGATTCGTGGTTCATGTTCTCCTTCTCCAGCCCGTTGCCGAAGTAGGGAGCGCGGTGAAGCTCGACGGCAAGGACGTTCACGCCCTTTCTCAGGGCCGGGACGGGTATCTCCACGGGCTCGATCGCTCGGATGCGCTTCTCCACGCGGTCCCGGCACTTCTTCGGGTCACTGAACTCCGCTCGGATGCACTGGCCGTCGGGCCGCAGAAAGACTTCGGGCGGATAGTCCTCAGCCAGGGTCTGTGGCGCGATGTCGCCCTTGGGCAGGTGGCCGCGGGCCACCTCCCTGCCGTTCAGGTAGGCGACGACGCCGCCGCGGTAGCCGAGCGAGAGCTTCAGGCCACGGACGCCCGCCGGGTCGTCCACCCGAAACTTGCCGCGGAGGACCAGGAGGGCGAGCGGCGGGCTGTACCCGCCGAACACCTTGAAGCCGTAATCGGTCTCCCTGCGGCGGCCACGGTCGAGTCGCCAGCGGAGCCACGTGGAGTCGTCGAAGGCCGGCTCCCTCCAGCCGTCGGGCGGCGGCTCGGTCTGGACAACGAAGCTTGGGCCATAGCTGTCGTTCGGCCCGTCCCTCAGCTCCGCGTCCTTTCGGACAAGTGGCGTCTTCCAGGTGAAGAAGGCGCGCCAGTAGCTGCACTCGTCGAGGATCACTTGTCCGGGACCGGGCGCACCGGCCCCGATGACCACGGAGAACAGATGGACGAACAGTGCGTGCATGGGCCTGGGCTTCTCCTATCTCTCGGGCCGGAGCACGACGCGGACAGCCTTCCGCTCGAGGGCCACCGCCCTCGTTTGCTCCGTGCCGCCGGGGAACCGCCATTTCAGTGTCACTTCGCCGGGCTCCGAGCGCCCGAAGAATGCCTCTGAGGAGCCCGCCACGACGTTCCAGGCGCCGAGGCAACGGGCGTCGGCCCACCCTGTAACGGTCACGGGGCCGGCGACGTCGCCCCCGAGCGGCAAGGCCGCGCGCAGGGCCAGCGGCGCCTCGCCGTCGAAGACCTGTCGGAGGAAGACTCGGACGACGCCGCTCTTGAGGACCAGGGCCATGTCCTGCGCCCCGTCGCGATTGAAGTCGCCGATGGTCCCTGCCTGTTGCCCCTCGGCGGTCTCGGGAATCACGTCCTCGCGGGTCAGCTCGAGGGCCTTGCCGAAGCTCCGGAAGCCGCGGTTGAAGAAGATGAGCGCCGGCCGCTCGCGGTAGGCCATCAGGGTGTCCTGGCGCCCGTCGTTGTTGATGTCGCAGGTGATGCCGCACACCGCCCCCGGCATCGCATAGTAGGCGGTCTCGCCCGAGAGGGTCATGACCTCCTCGAAGCCCCGGGCGCCGCGGTTCTGCCAGAGCCGGCAGCGGTCCTCGGCATAGGCCCAGACGTCGAGCCGCCCGTCATGGTCGAAGTCGCCCAGAAACGCCCCGGAGCGTCCCTTGCCCAGGGCCACCGCGCAGGGAACGGGTGCGGCGAACTGCCCCCCTCCCCTCCCCTTGAACAACAGGCTCCGCGAGGCGCCCGGCTGGAGGACATCGAGCTGCCCGTCGCCGTCGAGGTCGGCCACCAGGCACCCGCCGGCCGGCCCCAACTCCTCCGTCGCCCCCGCTGGCAGTAGCCCGGGCTGGAACGCTCCGTCGCCCGTCGGGCGCAGAAGGAGGGGAGCGCCGTCGCCGCTCACCAGGATGCCGGGGCGACCTTTGAGGCCGACGTCGAGGATGGAAAGCCCCCGGCAGCCGCCCTTGAGCTGCACGGGCATCCCCCGCGACTCGGTCCCGAAGCCGCCCGCCGCCGATTGGTGCCAGAGGCGCAGCGCCTGGCCGTCCCAGGAGACGAGGTCGAGGCGCCCGTCGCCATCCAGGTCGCCCCAGGCCGCCCGGCGCGAGCGGCTGGCAAGTCGGCGCTTCCCGGTCACATCCACGAAGGCATTGCGCGTGCGGTCGAACTCGAACAGGCGGTCGCCCTCGGCCGCGGCGATGAAGAGGATGTCCCTGCCCTCGCCGGCCAGGTCAACGGCCTGGGCGCCGAGGACCTCGCCCTTGACGGTCGCGATGTTCATCCGCCCCGCCCAGCCGAGGCCGACGGCGACCGGGACTGTGGCCTCGCCGGGGTTCTGGAGGATGTACTCGACCACGCCCAGGAGCATGTCGGTGCCGCCGGCCCAAGTGCCCTCCATTCCCACGTCGAGCGCCCGCATCTCCCAGGCGCCGGCGGCCTTGCCCGCATCGAGTCGCAGCCAGCGCCCGCACAGGTGAAGGAACGCCGCGTCGTCCTTCGCCTCGTCCTGGCCGACGAAGAGCAGGGCCGGCCCATCGCCGAGCCGCGCCGCCACTTCCTGGATGGCCCTGGCCTGCTCCTTCCCGGGCGCGGAGGCGAGGTCAATCACGAGCTTCCGGGCCGCGGCCTCGCCTTTGACCGCGCGCAGCACCTCCGCGGCCACGCGGCCCTGTCCGTCGGGCCGCGCCAGCCTCAGCAGCAGTATCTGCTGCGACTGCTCGACGAGGTGGATGGGTGTGAACCTGGGGTTGATGAGCGCATGGGCCTGCCCGGCCACGGCTAGCGCGAGGACCAGCGTCATGCTACTTGCGTGCGTCGGGCGCATTCGGGGTCTGCCCCAGCTTCCTGGCGGCCCGGGCCGCCGTGGAGTAGAGCCGAGCCGTGAGCGCCTGCCAGCCGAAGTGGTCCGTGGCAAACCCGATGCGGCCGTAGGCCTCGGGGCACGTGCGGCGGCAGTAGTTCAGGCGGTCCACGAGGAGCTGGCGGCATTCGGCGGCCAACTCGGGGCCGAGCTTATCGGCGTGCTCGCCGAGGGCCTCGGCCACGACCAGCATCGCCTCGGCCTCCTGCACCCCCTCGCGCACCTGCTCGAAGCGCACGGTGGGCGCCGGGCCGTCGGGGGCCGAATCCGCCAGGCGATACAGGTTCGGCTCGCGCTGCGCGCAGCTCGAGTGCGGCCAGCGGTTGAAGATGCGGTCGTACTTGCCGTCGGGGCGCTTCACCACGTACCAGTAGTCCAGCCCCATCCGCCCGAAGCCGCGCGTGCCGCAGTAGAGCGACCGCTCGGCCAGCGTGCGGTACTTGAGCAGCGAGAGCGTGTCGTCGAAGTTGTGGCGGATGAAGGCGACGCCGGGCCAGGTCCGCTGCTTCCACACGGGTGGCAGGCCCTTCGCAGGATCGGCCATCGCCATGCCGTAGCAGAACTCGTGGCACACGACGCGTCCGCCCCCCCTGTCGGCACGATACGGCTCGGCCGCGCGGGTCGAGCTGTGGCAGCCGCGGGTCCACCCGGCCCCGCCGGGCACGATCTCGTCGAATGCCTTGAACACGGCGGAAGGGGCCGTGCCGTCGGAGAGGATGCCGAGGCAGAACGCCTTCTCCATCCCCTCCTTGGCCAAGCGCTCGCGGATGGCGTCGAGCACGGGCTTCCAGAAGCGCTTGCTCTCCTCGGTGCCGAAGGTGGGCACCTGCAGGTGCGTGCGCTTGCCATCGGGCTCGACCACGGTGACGGTGTTCTGCTGGTCGGCCTTGCGGGTCTCCCAGCCGCCCGAGTGCCACACCTGGAGCGCCACGAAGTCGGGCACGCCCAGGTGCTTCTTCACCAGGGCGATGTAGCGGTCGAAGACGCGGAAATCGTAGTCGAACGTTCCGTCGGCCTGCCGCACCCAGTAGACCATCCCCTCATCGTTGCCGAACTGCGTGCGGTCGGAGATTGGGATGTTGACGAGCTTGTTGCCGAGCTGGCCGAGGAGGCTGAAGCTCATCTCCATGAACTTCCAGTGCTCCTCGGACCACTCGGGCACACGGTAGCGGAGGGCGAGGCTGGTGGGCGACTGGTAGACGCCGGCAAACGTGCGGAAGCCGCGGGGATCGGGCAGCGTCCAGTCGGCCACGCGGAGCCGCACGGACACGGGAATCGGCTTCGCGCCCTCCGCCGTGATGGTCACCATCCCGCTGTAGTCGCCCGCCGCGGCCTCACGCGGCACACACACGGTCACCCAGATGGGCTGCACGGCCCCGCCGCCCTTGCGCACGGGCACCTCGACGGGTGCCGCCTCGCGCAGGCCGTCGAACCAGTCGGGCTGTTGATACGCCTGCCCGTTGAGGAACGGGAAGCGCACCCGCACCTGTGCCGCGGCAATCTCTTGGCCGCCCTCCCCCACAAGATCGCTCACCTGCACCTTCAAGCCCTTGACCGGCTCCGTCGAGCCGACCACGATCTGCCCGGAGAAGGCGCCGTTGCGGCAGCCCACGAGCGAGATCGGCTCGAGCTTCTCGCAGGGGTCGCCGGAATCGAGCACGGTCACCCGGTCGTTCACGTCGTGGTTCCACACCTGGAGGCCCTTCGGGCGGCCGGTGTTCGGCGTCGCACCGCTGCCGGCCGCCGTCAGGCTCACCTCGACAAGCCCGACGGGGACCCAGCCCGGTTCGCGCCCGCTGTGAGGCTCCTGGAACCACAGGGGCGCCGAGGAATGGTAGTCGCTGCGGTGCAGCTCGATGGCCAGGACGTTTGTCCCCTTCCGAAGGTGCTTGAGGGGCAGTTCCACGGGTCCGAGGCGGCGCTCGCGCTTCGACACCCTTTCGGCCAGGTCTCTCTCCCCGGCCTTGATCCGCTTGTCTGCGTGATACGGGCCGGGAATGGGTTTCCCGGCGGAGTCCACGAAGGCATCCGGCGGGTAGGGCGCGCCGGGCGTCGCGGGCGCCAGGCCGGCCGCCGGCAGGTCCCGGCGCGCCACCTCCTGTCCGTTCAGGTACACGGCCACGCCGCCGCGGTACGTCGCCGAAAGCGACAGGGCGCCGACGGATGCGGGGTCCGTGACCTCGAACTTCCCCCGCAGGCAGAGCAGCCCCGTCGAGAACTCGACCCCCGGGCGGAAGACGGCCTGGGCGATCGAGCCGGGCAGCTTCTCCCCTGCCCTTGCGCGCGGCCAGGCCGCGTCGTCGAAGTCCGGCTTCGGCCACTCGGCCGGCGGCGGCTCGGTCTCGAGGAACTGGATGCCCGGATACGACCGGTAGGCCACCTTGACCGGCAGCACCGCTGCCGCCCTCCCCTCGGCGGCGGGGACGACGGGCTTCCGCAACGTCACGTGAAACCGCCAGAAACTCCCCCCGTCCAGGACCACCTGCCCCATGCCCGCCGGCTCCGCCGCTGCTGCGCCTGCCGCAACAACAGCGACTGCCAGAAGTGCCAGCGTCCGCCGCATCCCCTTCTCCTTGCGCCCAGCGTGCGGAGTCACGCCCTGCTGCACGCCCATAGTAAGACACGATGCCGGGGGAAAGCAAGCAGCGGGCGGGACCCTCGCGGCCCGGCCCTCTGCACCGAGTGGCGACAGCCGTTCCCGGAGCGGAAGTGGGGCAACCTCGCCCCAGGGGTTGCCAGGGTCTTCTCGCGTAAGAAGCGCTTGACTTCCGGCTCCTCGCGAAGTACGATTCCCGTGGTCGTGACATGGGCAGCGGGGCAACCTGCTGCCCACCTCTCTCACCCCAGGGCGAGCGTTTCAGGAGGTCAGGCATGACGTGTCCAGAACCGAATCCCAGCCCCAAGTATCCGGATCCAGACCCGGACCTCACGTATCACATCATGATGTGGGGAATGCTCGACAGCGAGCCGGAGCGCTGGCCGCTCGTAGCAAGCTCGGACGACATCAAGAAGTTGCGGAAGCTCGGGTCGTACCCGGGCACTGTGGTCTACGCACGGCGGTCTGCCTACACCGCAATCCTCCTCGAGAACAAGGAATTGACGCTCGTCAACCCGCCGGGGACTCACCACGGAGGCATCTTCGAGCTTCGGAGGAAAGCGTAAGGCCCCCGCTAGCTGCCATGCAGGCCCAAAGGAGAGGAGCTATGAACGGACGACGCTGTGCGCTCGTGGTGTGCGTGGTCCTGGCGGCCGTTGCGGGCTGCGCCAGGCCGTGGCTGACCAACCGGTATTGGGCGGCGCTCTCGATGCGGGCATGGACAAAGGATCCGCATGCGACCGTCTCAGTCTTCGTCTGTGAACCTGAGGCACCCGGTGGGGCCTCGCCGGTGTTGCTCGCCCTCAGCCCGGCGGGGCAAGAAGCCCTCATCAAGGCCATCGCCGTCAACTGCCAGAAGCCGGCCGACCTGCTGGCAGCCCTGAGCCAGCCCCCCAGTTCCGAGCGCCCCGGCGCAACGGAGATTGACCGAACGATCATCAAGAAGCGCCTGGTGTTCTCCGTGGGGAAGAAGCTCTTCCTCCGACCTGCGAACAGGCTTGACCAGTTGGAACTGACCGTGAAGCTCCCGAACGACGCGGCCGATTTCCGGTCATGGAACAAGTTCCAGACGGAGTACAAGACAGTGGAAATCGGCAAGCTCACGGCGGACAGTTCGGACGAGATATCAGCGTTGCTGAAAGGCAGCGGCGAAGGCGGCTCCGGCGAGGCCAAGTACACAGGCAAACGCTCCCTCAAGGAGGACGTGACCCTGCGGCAGCAATACGTCCAACTGAGCGGCGCGCTGCAACCCAGGGAACTCAAGATCGTCCAAGAGGGAGTCGCAGAGATTGACCTGATGGGCAACTCCACAGTCGATCTCACCCTCGCCCTCCGCCGCGAGGAGCATCCCATCATGGTGGTCCGCTTCGGCACGCTCAAGCGCGGCGACGGCAGGTACACCGATCCCAAGGACGTGAGTTACGAGAGGCTGCCGCTGTTCATCCCGTGCCTGCCGCCCGCTAAGGCTGAGGTCCAGGGGCAGCCGCAGAGACACGACGTCAAGGCGTCCGTCGAGGGGCGGTACCGCATCAGGAAGGTGTTCTGGGGAGGCTACTCGACCGTGGAGGGAGACGACTGCGTGCTTTTCCTCCACGGAACGGTCGGCGCCCCGCCCGATGGGGCCACACTCGTCCACCAGGAGGAGATCAAGGCATTGCGTGCCACCTGGCAGATCGCCGACTCGTTCATGGAAGACAGCCAGAAACTGAAGGTGGGGATCGGCGAGATGGAGTTCGCAACGTTCCAGAGCGCGGCCGCCTTCCTGCAATGGGTCCAGTCGGTGGACATCCACCCCGATATCCACGTCAAGGTCGGCTCGGAGACCCTCTACCTGGGCAAGAACCCCCTTTCCAAGGACGAGGTGGACAAGCTAGCGGTCATCGCGCACGTGCGGTAGTGCGCCCAGCACGACCCCACGCCACGGTTGATCCAGGCGCGTGGTTCCGCTATGCTACTCCCAGCCGGGAGCGTCGCCAGGGAGCGGCGCAGGTCCGCCGAGGCACATAGGCCGAAAGGAGATGCTCGATGCGTGCGAGGACTTTGGTCGCGCTGCTCATCGCGGGAACGCTGGCCGGGGCGGCAGTCGCCGCCGAGGCCGGGGCGAAGCTCAAGGTGCTCGTGGTCTGGGGCGGCCACGGCTTCAATCACGACGCCTTCTTCAAGATGTTCCAGGACAACCCCGCCATCACCTGCACCGAGGCGAAGCACGACAAGACCTCCGAGGTCTACGGCCGCGAGGACCTGCTGAGCTACGACGTGGTCGTCCTGTACGACTTCTGGCAGAAGATCACCGACGAGCAGAAGGCGAAGTTCCTCTCCCTCTTCGAGAAGGGCGTCGGCCTCATCGTCCTCCACCACGCTCTGGCCACCTATCAGGACTGGCCGGAGTTCGAGAAGGCCGTCGGCGGCAAGTTCCTCCTCAAGGACGAGGAGGCCAATGGGGTCAAGACCCCCAAGTCCGGCACCGGCGGCGGCCCCATCGCCCTCCACGTGGTCTCCAAGGACCACGCGATCACCAAGGGCATGGAGGACTTCACGCTCCAGGACGAGTACTACAACAAGTGCCGCGTGAGCCAGGACGTGACGCTCCTGCTCACGACGGACAACCCGAAGAACCAGAAGGAAGTGGCCTGGTGCCGCGAGCAGGGCAAGTCGCGCGTCCTCTATATCATGAGCGGCCACGACCAGAAGGTCTACAACGACCCCAACTTCCGCAAGATCCTGGCCAACGCCATCCAGTGGGCCGCGAGGAAGTAACGGGGGGAACGGCGCGAGGCGCCTACTCACTGCCCTTGGGCTGGGAAGCGGCCTTGCTGCCAGGCCCCTGCTCAGGATCCTTCTTGGGCGAGCCGCGCAGCATGGCGCGGACCCTCTCGGCCACCCGCTCGGCGAGGAACTGGTAGCCTTCCTTCGTGAAGTGGCAATCGCCGGGGGGCTGGAGCTCGCGGCGCCGCGGCAGCACGAGTGAGTAGAGGTCGTGGATGGGGATGCCGCTCTCCTCCATGACCTTCCTGGCCGCGTCGTTGTAGGCCGCCGTGTTCGGGTAGAAGGGCGTGGTGGCCGCCCACACGAGCTTGGCGCCGGTGGCCTTGAGCTTCCCGACCAGTTCCGCGAGGTTCTTCTGGTACTCGGCGATGGGGGTCTGCGGGGGGTTCCCCTTCAGATCGTGGATCCCCCAGTTGAAGTGGATCACGCTCCACTTGGCCCTGGGCAGGTACTCGTGGAGATGCTCCAGAGCGTACCGGGTCCCCCTGGAGCAGAAGCAACTGACCTCGGCCTCGCCCTCCAGCGCGGCCTTCGTCGGGGCGTGGTAGCCCAGGGCGATCGAGTCCCCGATCAGCAGCACCTGCGGCAGCGCGTCTTTCGCCGGCGGGTTCCTGCCGGCGGACTGCCACCAATACGCGGCGAGGCCCCCCAGAAGGCAACCCAGCGCCACGAGCGTCCTGACCACGCGCCAGCTCCTCCGCGGCCGCGCGCTCCCGGCGGCCATCGCCTCGGGGCTTCGCGGGAGTGACTCGGCCACGATTCCGTCCCACCTCCTACATCGGTCCGGCGCCCTTCCCCTGCACGACGCCGCGCCGGCACAACTCATCGGCCAGGTACCCAGTAAACCGCGCCGTGTCCCGGAAGTCAAGGTGGACATCGTCGGGGCACGCGAACTCGGCGAAGGACGGCACGTCCTCGTGGTGGATCGTCACGGCGCTCGTGTTGGCCGCCAGAACGTCCCAGTACTTCCATCGCGGGAACAGCTTGTCCTCCAGCGCCTTGCGTTCGCCGCGGCTGATGGGCCGCAGGAGGACGACTGCTCCGCCTCTGCCCTGGATGCGGCGGACCCTCCGCTCGATCTCGGCGACGCGCGCGCGCCACCCCTCATCCGAGATGGTGAGCTGATCGAACGTGGGGCCGCGCCGCCGGGCCGCGCCGCCCTCCGCGGGCCTCTGCTCCTCCACCTTCTCCACCACGCGCCTCGAGAAATCAATGTCCCGCGACCGGTCGCCGTGGGTGACGACGAAGTACGGCGTGGGCAGCCGCCGCCGCGCGAGGAACTCCTGCGCAACCCGCTCGAGGGCGAGGTTCGGATGCAGGACGACAAGCCGCTCCTGGAGAGCCGTCCGCATCACACGGTTCAGCCTCTTGTTCAGGCTCCACTCGGAGTGGTAGTAACGCACGAACGGCTCCTGCGCGTCGGCAACCTCGGGAAGAAGGCCGGCTTCGGTGACGGCGCACAGCACCGTGCCGCGAAAGGACTCATCCTCCGCCAGGTCGTTCAGCGTGGCAAACGGGCCGGCCCCCGCGACGGCCAGATTGAGGACCTGATACCCGGGGCACTTCTCGAGGAACGCCCTGGACACGAAGGCGCACTGGATCCGCGACGCGCCCAGGACACACAGGGTGTCGCGCCCCGCGCCGGAGGCCCGCTCCCGCACGACGCACCACGAGTCCCTGTCGTCGTTCACCGACGGCACGTGGCCCCTGGCGCGCCAGAATGCCTCGAGCCCCCCGAGCACCGCGAGGGCAAGCAGCGCGGCGACCGCGTGAGTCCTGCCCCAGGGGCCGGGCGGCACGCGCGGGTCAGAACTGGAAGTAGATGAATGCACGGTCCTCTCCAGAAAGCGTCACAATCGCGATCATCAGCGACGCGAGGACGAGCGAGCGGAGCCACCAGGGGCAGCGTGCCACAAGCGCCTCCAGCGAGGAATCGCGAAGGAGCCAGTGCAGCAGCAGAATCCCGATCGTGATGCCCAGCACGACGGCCACCTTCCCCATGCCCAGCGCGGGCTGGCCTTGAGCGCCGCCCCCTCCGAACATGCTGGCCAACATCGCAGAGGCCGCCCCAAGACTGCGCGCCCGGAAGAACACCCACCCCACACATACCATCAGGAAGGTGGCGAGCGCCAGCCCCGCGCGCACCGGGTTCCGGCGCCAGAACGCGCCTCGTGGGACGACCCACAGCAGAACCCGCTCGATGGCCAGGTACACCCCGTGCAAGACGCCCCAGAGCACAAACGTCCAGGACGCGCCGTGCCACAGCCCGCCGAGGAACATGGTCACGGAGAGGTTGCGGAGCGGCCTCAGGCCCTCGCCGCGGTTGCCCCCCATCGGGATGTAGAGGTAGTCGCGCAGCCACGTCGAGAGCGAAATGTGCCACCGGCGCCAGAAGTCCGAGAACCCGATCGCCGCGTAGGGGAACCGGAAGTTGTCGGGCAGCGCGAAGCCCAGACACAGCGCGATGCCAACGGCGCACGACGAATACCCCGCGAAGTCGCAGAAGATCTGGCCCGCGAACGCGAACGTGCCGGTCCACGCACCGCAAAAGCCGGGGCACGCCTGAGGGTCGTAGACCTGCTCGCTCACGGGCGCCAGGAGGCCATCGGCCACCACAACCTTCTCGAACAGGCCCAGCAGCAGCAGCGACAGCCCCCAGCCCAACTGCTCCGCCGAGGCGCGCTTCGGCTCCTCACACTGCGGCAGGAAGTCCCCCGCACGCACGATGGGCCCGGCGACCAGTTGCGGGAAGAACGTCACGTACAGCGCGTAGTCGAGGAACGACTTGCCCGGCTCCCGCTTCCCCGAGTAGACGTCCAGCGTGTACGACAACGTCTGGAACGTATAGAACGAGATGCCCACAGGCAGGATGATGTCCGGCGCGAGAGGCTGGAAGTGCACGCCGAGCAGCCTTGCGAAGGCAATGACGTTGGTGGTGAGGAACGCGCCGTACTTGAAGAAGCCGAGAAGCCCCAGGTTCGCTGCCAGGCTGATCAGCAGGAGACCCCGCCGGGCCGGCACCCGCCGCGTTACGGCGAGGCGCCTGGCGACGAACCAGTCCACCAGGGTGGAAACCCACAGCAACACGACGAAGGGCGGGTTCCAGGCCGCGTAGAAGATGTAGCTGGCGACGAGCAGATTCGCCTTCCGCGTGCGCCACGACAGCGGCAGGTTGTGGAGGATCAGAACAACGGCGAAGAAGGCGAGAAAAGTCAGGGAGTTGAAGAGCACGTGAGCACTCGCATGGCAGCCACGGCCGTCGGTATGGCCACTCCCGGCGCGTCGGCGGAGCGTTGCCTGGCACCGTCCGTCCCCGGGTGGGCGCTCCCGCGGGGTGTAGGATTGCACATATGCTACCTGCCGCGCCGGCCGCTGTCAAACCCAGCGATGCGTCAGCTCGCGGCAACCGGCAGTTGATCTCCCGCCCGCGTTCTGGGATAATCCCCCCTCACGTTACTGGCCGGGGCAGTGAGCCCCGGCCGCCACACGGTAAGGAGAAGCTGGATGACCTTCGCGCGGCGCGTGGTGCTCGGGTGTCTGGCACTGGGGCTTCTGGCTGCGGCCCCCGCCACGGCGGGCGATTGGCCACACTTCCGCGGCCCGAAGTCCGATGGCATCTGCACGGAGACCGGCCTCTTGAAGGAATGGCCGGCCGACGGACCGAAGCTGCTCTGGACGGCCACCGGCGTCGGCAAGGGCTACTCCAGCATGTCCATCGTTGCCGGCAAGCTCTACACGATGGGCGACCTGAAGTCCGACGATGGCGGCCAGGCACAGTTCGTCATCGCCCTCGACCTCGCCACGCAGAAGGTCCTCTGGACTGCCAAGGTCGGCGGCCCGCACGGCGACGGCTCGCGCTGCACGCCGACGTTCGACGACGGCCTGCTCTACGCCGTCGGCACCGATGGCGACCTCGTGTGTGTCCAGGCAGCGGACGGCAAGGAGGTCTGGCGCAAGAACTTCGGCAAGGACTTCGGCGGCCGGATGATGTCGGGCTGGAAGTACAGCGAATCGCCGCTGGTGGACGGCGATAAGCTCGTGTGCACCCCCGGCGGCGACAAGGCGGCCATCGTCGCCCTGAACAAGAAGACCGGCGACCTCATCTGGAAATGCGAGTCCCCGAAGCCGGTCGGCGGCTCCGGCTATGCCTCCATCGTCATCTCCGAGGGGGCGGGCGTGCGGCAGTACATCACGCTGTTCGGCCGCGGCGCCCTGAGCGCGAAGGCCGACGACGGCAAGTGCCTCTGGCACTACCCCCGCATTGGCAACGGCACGGCCAACATCCCCACGCCGGTCGTGGATGGCGATTACGTCTTCGTCTCGACCGCCTACAACACGGGCGCGGCCCTGCTCAAGCTCTCCGCGGAGGCCGACGGGGTCAAGGCCGAGCAAGTCTATTTCCTCGACGCCAAGACGTTCCAGAACCACCACGGCGGCTTCGTGAAGATCGGCGACTACCTCTACGGCGGCAGCGGCCACAACGCCGGCAAGCCCACCTGCATCGAGATGAAGACCGGCAAGATCGTGTGGCAGCAGGACCAGCCGGGCGGCGGCTCGGGCGCCGTGCTCTACGCCGACGGCAATCTCATCATCCGCTACCAGGGCAAAGAGGTCTGCCTCATCGAGGCCACGCCCGACGGCTACAAGCTCAAGGGCAAGTTCTCGCCCCCGAGCCAGCCCGGCATGGGCGGCCCCGCCTGGTCGCACCCCGTCATCAGCGACGGCAAGCTCTACCTGCGCCACTCCAACTACGTCTTCTGCTACGACGTGAAGGCGAACTGAGCGGAGCGGCGTTCGGGCGCCCTCACGATCGCCATTTGCCCATTCTCGGCCTTCCGGCTCAGAGTCGTACGGGGTTCTCGCTTTCCGGCGCGCCCGTTTGGCGAATCTCCGCCTTCCGGCTCAGAGTCATACAGTGTTCTCGAGTTCCCGACTCGAGAATCGGCGATTCTCGCCCTTCCGGCTCAGAGTCATATAGACTCTGCAGACTCTTACACTTTTTCGCGCGAGGTCCCATCCCCCAGCATGTTGTGTCCGCTCTCGAAGCACACACAACATCTCCTAGAGTCGCCTGACTCGCCTGACTCGCCGGTTCATGGGCGAGGTCTCGTGGGCCCTCGCGCCATCCGTCTTCCCCAATCGTCGTCGTCCTCGTCGTCGTCGTCGAGTCTGTGGGCTTCTCCCGCTCGGAGATTCGACGACGACGACGACGACGAGCACGAGAGAAAGGGAATCGTGCCCCTGCCAGAACCGGGCGCCATACCCATCATCCGCTCGTAACACTTCAGCCGTCTGAAGTGAATGTGGCACAGCCGCCCCGTCCGCCGCACCATTGCGGGCGCCGGCACGCCCCCGTTTCGGATACGACCTTGCGGGACGCGGCTCGATGGTGAAAGACCGGACGAATGCCGCCGCCAGCATTCCCCGACGCCGGCCCGACCGCCAGCCCCGTCGCGACGCGGCGGCAGATAAGTATGGTGTCCCCCGAACTGTCCCCGAACTGTCCCCGAACTCGTATGGTGTCCCCCGAACTCGTGGTGTCCCCCGAACTCGTCCCCCGAACTCGTCCCGAACTCGTCCCAGGAGAGCATCTTTCGGGGGGTTTCGAACCTTTGCCTATCCGGTTAACAGCAGGCGCGAGCGCGCGACATGGCGGCGGGACTTATCGTTGGACTAACCACTCGGCCCAGTTGAGTGCCTTGGTCCAAACGATGTCGTGTGCCACGAACGGCTTGGGGGATTGCTGCGGTATTACGAGTGGAAGGCCGCGTATCCGCTGGTTGCCATTCCTCGGCCGGTCCCGCCGGTGATTGTGGAACGGCCCTACTATGCACCGGAGCACCGGATCACCAGCGTGTTATGGCTGCGGTTGGTCAGCCGGTAATACTCCCAGCGCTGGGGGCCGAAACGGAGTTCCTCTGTTAACGGCGGCGCTACTTGCGGCCCAGGGCCAGCACCTTGCCGTCGGCGGTCGAGACGTACAGGCATCCGTGCGCGGCGGCCATGCCGTCCCAGACGACCGGCGGCAAGTCGCGTTCGGTCAGTTTTTTCCCGTCGGCGGCGGCGTACGCCAGCAGGCGCCCGTGCGTCCCGGCCACGAAGACCGTATCGCCCGCCAGGACCACGGCCCCGATGACCTGATCGTTCAAGCCGCGGCCTCCGCCGAAGACCTCGTCGGGCGTCCACGCGTAGCCCCCTCCCCGGATGCGAGGCCCGCTGTCGGCTGCGCCGAAGACCTTGGCGGCCGTCCACGTGGCGTTGTTTGGGTTGTCGTACAGGCGGAGCAGCCGATAATCGATGCGGCCGAACCTTGGGGCGCGGCCGGTCTGCTGGTCTTCGACCGGGGGTCTGCATTGGCGGAAGTTGTGCCATTCGCCTTCGAATGTCGCGATGCTTTCGGGCGTGAAGTCGACGCGGCAGAGGCTGCTGTGATCATCGGTGCTTGTGAATATGGCCCCGTCGCGAAAGGCCGCCAGAGGCCGCTTCTCCGTCAGGTAGCCATTATTCCCCTTATACACCCGCTGTCCGTAGCTCCAGAGACCTCGCGGCGCCATGACGCCCGCCCCGCCCGTCCGGCAGAAGTTAAAACCTTGCTCCCAGTTGGAGCCCAGCTCGCCGGAGGCAGGATCGAGCTGCCAGCGTCCCATCGTGATGTAGTCGGGCACCACGCCCGGCGTGGGCTCCGCAAGGCCCGTCGGCCGACGGGCCTCGCCCACCAGAAGGTCAAACATGTCGACCTCCAAGCCATATCCTTGCTTGTGACGATTGTAGCTGTCGCTATTGATGGGCGTGACCCACTTGACCGCCCCGGTGGCGATGTCGAGGGCCAGGATACGGATGCCGCCGTAGGCCAGCGGGTGCCGCCCGGCCGCAACGTACGCCGTGTCGCGGACCACCAGAACGCTGCCCGCTGCGGGCCACGGCGATTCAACCTGGCCGAAGGCGACGATGCGCTCGTCCTCCGGCGCCACGTGGAGGCGCCACGCGAGTTGGCCGTCCTTCGCGCGCAGGGCGTAAACGGTGCCGTTGCGCGTGCCCAGCAGGCACAGGCCTCCTGCAAGGGTCGGCGGTGTGTCCACGCGGCCGTCGGCCGTGAAGTCCCACCGCATCTTGCCGGTCCCAGCATCCATCGCGACAACACGATGCCTGTCGGGCTGCGCCTCAACGACGAGCCCCCCGGCCGCAACCGGCGGGGTGACCGGGCCGCGCACGCCGGGGTTGTTCTCTTTCCAGTCCTGCGCCAGCGGGCCCCGGGGCCAGTCGCCGAGGTCGGCCGTCCAGAGGATCTCCGGGTTCGCCGGGACCGCCGTCGCTGTTGAAGCGCTTCGCCAGAGGTCGGCCCGGTAGGAGGGCCACCCTTCGTCCGCGCCCGCCGCCGCCTGCGCAACATGTCCGAACGCCGGGCCGCGCTCGACCGCAAAGTCTGCCGGTTCGGGTGTCTTCGCCGCCGGACCGGGTGGCAGCGAAGACGCCGGCGCCATGGCCACGTAACTCTTGAGCATTGGGTAACACGTGCAGTGCTTCGGCGCGATGTAGATGAGGCCGTTGGCCGGGATGGCCCCCGCATCCAGGCTGCAGCTATGCTTGGTGAGCGCGGACCGGGT
>DATKZY010000200.1:0-7602 GCA_035527715.1 Planctomycetota bacterium
GCCCACATTGACCAGGAATCGTGGCAAGCCATTTAGGGACGGGCCTCCGCGCGGCGTCCTCCTCTCCGGAAAAACCCGCAGAAAACAGATCGGGAGATAACGGCGGCCCCTCCGGCGCTCGGACGCTCGATTTGTCCACCCTTCGTGCCGGGGAGGGCCGGAAACGGCCCCGTGGGTGCGCAAATGGAGCCGTTGGGAGCCACTGCGACTATCTAGATTTCCAGCAAATGGCGACTAGATCGTACAAACGCCCCCATTTCAGGCTACCAATGCTCGGAAGACGAACCCCTTGAAAATGCCAGATGGCGCGTAAAAACGCTTGCCAAGCAGATCGCCACATGGTATAGATGGAGGCGCGGTGTGGCTCTGTGCGTGACCGAGGGACGGAGCGGAAAATGCCAACTATTGCCACTCGACCTTTCGTGCGGAATCCCACTTGCTCGACCACAGAAGTGCACGGCGCGGCGCTCGCCGCGGCGTCCAGCGGAGCAGGGCCGGCAGGAACCCCCGCGAGGCTGCGCCTGGACGACGTGCGGTGCGCACTCAAGCTCCGCTCGCAGCGCATCGCGTCCGAGCAGGTCGCCACGCAGTCGCTGCGGCTGACGGAGGATGGCTTCCTGGCCGTGTCGGGCCGCTGCTATAAGCTGGCGACGCTCGCTCTCACGGCCTTCGCCCATCTGCTGCGCCTTCCGGCCGCCCTCCTGTTCGAGTGCCCGCCCTACGTGCAGGCCACGCTGTTCAACTGGCGCCTCGGCGAGCGCCTCGCACAGGGCGCCGTGCCGAGCGCCGTGGGCCTCGTGATCGAGGACGGCGAAACCGTCCTCTCCGTGCTCGAGGCGCATCTGGCCCTCCTGACGGGCAGCGACGTGTTCGCCGCCGTTCTGTCGCAGGCGCCGCGCGCCCTGCTCAACGACGCCGACGGGATCGAGGTGCTGGACTTCGACCAGCGCGGCTACATCGCCGTTACCCTCCTGGTGCCGTCCAGCAGCATCGAATGCCAGGCCGGGGACGCGGTGGTGGCCGGCATCGAGATCCACCACGACGCCCACGGCCAGCCCTGCACGCGGGTGAGCGCGGTGCTGCACCGCCGTGTGTGTTGCAACGGCATCCTGGTGCGGGCGCGGGCCGATGGCCGGACCGTCAGGTTCCGCAGGCCGCGGTCGGCGTCCTGTGGAGCCCTGCGCAAGATGCAGAGGCGGGTGAAGCGGATGGCGGCGCTCGCCTGGCAGGGCCTCGACGCCAAGCTGGGCGCCCTCAAGCAGCTCATGTGTGTCCGCGTCCTCAATCCCGCCGAGGCCGTGGACGGGGTGGCGCGCCGCGGCGGGCTCACGCTGAGCAGCAGGGAGCGCTGCCAGATCCTCCGCGCCATCGAGCAAGACGAGCTCGGGCGCGGCGACACGATGTACCACGTCCTCAACGCCTGCTCGCGGGTGGGCACCCACGCTACGGCGCGCCCGCTCGCCTGGCGCCGGCGCCTCCTGTACGGCTGCGGGGAGGTCATCCTCCAGCAGCTTGGCGCCCACGCCAGGACCTGAAGGAGTCATCGCATGTCCAGTTCCGCGGCCCGCTTCCACCTCGTCCTCGATGCTCTCGTGGAGCCTGGCGGCCCGAGGGCGACCGCTGCCGGCGCCCCCGCGCCCGACACCCTGGAGGTCCCTGAGGGCGTGTCGTTCCTCGTCCCCGGCTCGGGCGAGCGCCCCGTGCTCGGCGCCGGCCCCGCGCCCAGGGGCGCCTTCGCGATCGAGCCCGTGTGGGACGCCGCCCATCCCCGGCTCCTCCTCGTCGGCCCGCCCGGCTCCACGGCCGTGGTGAACGGCCAGCCGGCCCCCCGCGTTGCCCTGCTCGACCTCCGCGACCAGGTGGCGTTCGCCCGCTCTCCCTACGTCTTCCACGTCACCCGCTACCATCCGCCCTGCGTGGGGCCGGCCCCCGAGGCCCTGGCGGGCAGGAAGTGTCCCATCTGCCTCGAACGGTTCACGGCGGGGGAACCCGTCTACGTTTGCTGGAACTGTCGCGCTGCCGTCCACTTCGCCGAGCCAGACCCGGCGGCAGAACTTCATCCCGCGCCGGGCCGCCAGACGCCACGGGAGCATCTGCCCCCTGCGAGCCGCGAGGAACTCGACTGTATCCAGCGGTGCGTGACATGTCCCTCGTGCGACCTGGAGATCGCCCTGAGCGAGGGCTTCAGCTACCTGCCGGAGGCATGACCTGCAATGAGCACACGGACCTGCCGCGCGCGATGCCCGGCCCCGCCCAGTCTTCGTGCCCGCCTGCCCCGCTTCGTGGGGGGACGGGCCGATGCGGCGGCGGCACTGCGGCGCCTCAAGGTCGCCCTCGTCGGCGCCGGCAGCGTGGGCCGCAACATCGCCCTGCACCTTGCCCGCTTCGGAGGCACGCTGTGGCTGGCGGACCGCGGCCGGCTGAAGCCGGAGAGCCTGCTCACCCACCCCCTGACCGGCCCCGCCGACATTGGGGAGCCCAAGGCCAGCAACCTGGCTCGCGCCCTGCGGGCGTGTGGATTCCGCGGGCAGCTCTTCGTCCACGACGGGCCCGTCGAGGACCTGTCGCTCGCGGCCTTTGCCGACGCCGACCTGGTGGTCCTGGCGACCGACAACCTGCGCACCGAGCTGTGGGTCGGCGGCGTGTGCCTGCGTCTGGGGAAGGGACTCGTCCATGCGTCGGTGCATGGGGAGACTCTGGTGAGTCAAGTGCGCTTCTTCAGTGGCCGAGTTGACGCCGGCTGCCCGGCCTGTGGCTACACGAAGGCCGAGTGGCAGGCGCTCGCGGACCAGACGACGTTCAGTTGCTCCGGCTTTGCCGCGGGCGCGCGCAGGGCCGCCGACGCGCCGCCGCCCACGATGAGCACCAGCTTCCTGTGCTCGCTGGCGGCGGACCTGGCGATGACGCAGATCCTGCGCTTCGCCCTCGGCCTGGGCGCGCCGGTGGCGGACACCTTCCTCGAGCACTGCGGCTACACCCATCGCACGGTGGTCGCGCCCCTGGCCCGAAACCCCGCCTGCCCCTGCGACCATACGGCCTATCGGCAGGTGAGGCTGGGGGGGCAACTGGGGGCCTTGACGCTGCGCGAGCTGACGGCGGCGGCGGGGCTTGGCCCGGCATCCGGGCGTGCCCCGTTGTCGTTCACGGTGGACCGCTTCGCGTTCGCCGAGATGGCCGGCTGCGCCTGCTCGGGGCAGGTGCCGCTGGGCAAGTTTGTGCTCGCCGGGCAGGCCGTGGGGGAGTGCCCGAAGTGCCAGCACCCCATCGTCGCCCATCCGTTCTACCTCCACCGCCCTGTGCCGGCATCCGTGGTCGAAGCGGTGCTCGATCGGCCGTTGCACGCCCTGGGCGCCGGGGCGGCCCGCTCGGTCGCGGTCCGCGGGGACGACAGGGCGGTGCTTCTTCTCGAGCGGCGTTCCCGGCCCGAGGGGGTCACACCTTCATTTCGCACATGGCCGCTAGGTGCCAAATGAAGATGTGACCCGAGCGCCCGTCGCAGCATGCAGGAGGTCCTCTCGTGGAAAGCGTGACGATGCGGATTCAGGACGTGGTGCCGGTGGTGCCCCAGGGCGGCCTGTGGGCCCTCGACAAGGTGGCGTTGAGCGTGGGGAACCAGCAGTTGCTGGACTGGTGTGCCGCGCGGTGCGGGGGATCGCGCTCGTGGCGGCACCGCAAGTGGGCCGAGGCACGCGACCTGCTGGCGCTGAGCCAGATCGCCCCGCGCTTCAAGGTGCGCGAGATGGACCTGCGGGAGACCTTCCGCGCGCTCGCCCTGCTGCGCGTGCCCGTGCCCTGCACGCCCGACGCCCACGGCCAGCTTCGCGTCGAGCGGCTGGCCCTGCTGGGCATCACCTACGTCGAGGAAGCCGTGTATGAGCCCCAACCGGGCTATGGCTTCGTGACAGTCCTCGAGCCGTCGGGGGTGTGGCACCCAAACGTCGCCACGCACCCCGCGCAGGCCGTGTGCCTCGGCCCGAAGCTGCCCGCAGGCATTCTCGTGAAGGAACTCGTGTTGTCAACGTATGGGGCCCTCTCGATGCAGTCCGTGCAGATGGACGAACGGGCCGCCGAGGGCGTGCTGAACGCCGAGGCCGCGCTGTGGTGGCAACAGCGCATGGACCTCGTGCCCCTGTCGCGCACGCCGTTCCTGAGCCCCGGCGACTAGGCGATGGAAGTGAGGTCCACGATGTTCACGACGAGCGTGAGGATGGCGGAGCAGTTGGCCGAGCTGGGCTTCTGTCGTGTGCCAGGGGCCGGTGCCTGGCGGCACAACGGCGTGTCGTTCGCCACCGAGGGCGCCTGGGCGGTGCTGCGGGCCACCGCTCCGGCCACGGGGGACCCGCTGGCCGACCTCTGGGGGCAGCCCGGGCCGTGGAAGGCGGTTTCGGGGTCACATCTTCATTTGGCGCATAGCCGCCATGTGCGAAGTGAGGATGTGACCCCGCGGCGCTTCCGCCGGGTGTTCGAGGTGCCGCTGTCGCTGCTCGTCGAGGGGGAGGGGGACGACGGCGGCGATGCGCTCGATGCGGGCCGCGGCGTGTCCCCGCTCGGGGCGCTTGTCGCGTGGGGGCTGGCCACGCTCGAGGGGCAATGCCCCCCGGGCTGGCAGACGCCTTCGCGCGAGGAAGTGGAAGCACGCCTGGCGCCGGGCGCGCTCACCGTGCAGTGCGGGGCCCATGCCCGCCAGGGCCAGGTGGTGGCGGACGGGGGCCGGCTCGCCCTGCGAATGCCCATCCTGGCCCGCCGCCCGGCGGGCCTGTCGGAGTGTCGGCTGTCGTGGCTGCGCCAGGTGCTCCTGGACGCTCAGGACCGATGGCGCCTCGTGCGCGTGGGCCCCGTGCCCGACGGGCCGGAGAGCCCGGTCGAGGCGGAGGTGGACCTGACCGGCGCGCCGCCGCTGCTGCTCGATGGCTTGGCGGCAGTGGCCGCGACGGCCCTGCGCTGCGCCGTGTCGTGGGTGGTCGGCCCGTGCGCCTTCCTCGCCCACGCGGCCCGGGAGCCACGAGCGCTGGCTATGTGTCGCGGGAGCCGGGCACCAGGAGCATCTTCCGCGGCCGGCGGGTAGGGCCGTTTCGGGAGAAGACTCCTGGTGTCTTTTCCCCGCAACCGAGGCAGAAAGGGGGTGAGAACATGAGTGTGGGTGCACAGGCCGCTGTCGCGGCACAGCCGTCAGCGGCCGAGACGTTGAGCTTCCAGGCCACCGATGTCACGGGGACGCATTCGGTCGCGGTCAGCGACGTGCAGCGCGCCCTGCCCGCGGGGGCAGTCGCGCAGTCGCTGGCCTCGATGATGAATCTGCCCCAGAATGTGCCGTGGGCACTTCGGGACGATTCGACGGGCGCGTTCCTCGAGGACGCGGTTCCCATCGGCCAGCAACTCGGCCAGGAGGCCGAGGCGAAGCTCACCGTGACGCCACGGACGCACTTGGGCTGAACCCCCAAGTGCCGCGAGGCCGAGGTGCGGGCGCCCTCCCACGCATTGGCGATCGAGGGTGCCCGCGCCGAGGCCCGCGCGCGAACTGGAGCGCTGCCATGACTGCATCGCCTGCAACCCAGAGCCCCTCGGCGTTGGGCGCCCGCACCCTGGCCGTTGCCCTGCGCACCGAGGCCGACGGGCCGGTCGTCCTCTGCCAGCCCGTTACGGAAGGCGACCTGTTCGACCTCTACGCCGAGGTGTGGCTCGCCACGTGCCTGCGCAAGGGGCATCCCGAGGCGCCGCTCGACGACCTCCGCGTCCGCCTCGTGCCCGTGCTGGAGAAGGGCCACGACTCCCTGTGCCTTGGCCTGATCATCGAAGGCGTGGGCCCCGACGGGGCGACGGCCCGGCACGCCTTCCCCCCCGCCGCCTTCGAGGAGGTGGCCTGGCGCGCCTCCCAGGAGCTCATCCGCGCCGGCCAGCTCAAGTCGGGCGACCTGTATTTCTACGATGTCGTCATTGACCGCCGTCCCGTCGCCGAGCTCACGCTTGCCCGCTCGGCGGCGAGCCCCGCCCCGTTCACGGTCACGGCCAGGCCCACCCCGCTTGCCCGCCTCTCGGTGCCTCTGCCGCCGCTCGTCGAGCGTGCCGAGGCCGTGGGCGACGTGGGCGAGCCCTGGGTCCCCGTCTTCTTCACCCGCGCCGCCCTCGAGAAGGCCGAGCGCTTCGCCCGCCGCGGCGCCCTCGCCCCGCAGCCGGTCGAGACCGGCTGCGTGCTCGTCGGGCCGCTCTGCTCGTGCCCCAGCACGGGGGAGTTCTTCGTCGTCGCGTGCGAGGCCATCGAGCTGCTGGAGGCGGAGGGCACCGAGTACAGCCTCACCTACTCGGGGGCCACCTGGGCACATGTCCAGGCAACCGTCCGCGCCGTGCAGGCCGGGCCGGCCACGCACAGCTACCGAATCGTCGGCCAGGCCCATGGCCACAACTTCCCCCCGCACTTCGGCGAGAAGAAATGCGGCGAGTGCGACCAGCAACCGACCTGCACCCTCACCAGCGTCTTTCCCTCGGTCGCCGACCGGCGGTGGACGCGAGCGGTGTTCGCCCGCCAGCCGTGGGCCATCTGCCACATCTTCGGCATCACGGCCCGCGGGGGGCACGCCCAGGCCCTCTTTGGGCTGCGCCACGGGGCCCTCGCCGAGCGCGGCTACTATGTGCTGCCCGACTTCGCCCCGCCCGAAGCCACTTGAAAGGAGAGCCCATGCCCAGCAAGGCCAAGGCCGCCACCATGAAGCTCATGCTCCTCAACAGCGGCATCCCCTTCGAGCACCGCCGCCAGATGCTCCTCGACCTGTGCATCCACGAGAGCGACGAGGCCCGCGCCGTCGTCGCCGCGATCCTCGAGGCCGCCGCGGCCAGCAGCGCCGAAAGCATCTTCAACGAGAAAGTGAAGGCCCTCGACGCCCTGATGGCCGAGCTGAAGGCCGGCCCCCTGCGCAACGCCACCTACTTCCGCATGCTCGGGGCCGGCGCCCCCGCCCTCCGCGCTCTCGTGCGCCTCGAGGACGGCACCTCAGCCGCCCCCGTCGTGCCCGACCCCGAGCTCGCCGCGGCCCTCCACCGCGGCTCGCGCGTGATGCTCGACGCCCAGGCCCGCTGCGTGCTCTTCGCCGACCCCGTGCCCGAGACCACCGGCGAAGAGGCCCGCTTCGAGCGCCGCATCGGCCGCGACTGCGTCGAGGTCACCCTCCGCGGCGACGAGCGCCTCGTCATCTACGCCTCGCAGCCCCTCGCCGACCGCCTCGACAAGGAGGAGGTCGCGCCCGGCGCCTCGCTCCTCATCTCGTCCCGCCAGGGCATCGCGTGGGACGCCTTGCCCGTCCAGGACACGCTCGGCCACTACCAGTACCTCGACCGCAGCCGCGTGCCCGACGTGCACGCTGCCCGCGACATCGGCTCGCCGCCGGCCTACCTGTTCGAGCTGGCCGAGGCGGTGCGTACCGAGATGACCGACCCCGCCTGCCGCCGCCTGTTCCGGCTGCGCCGCTGCCAGATGCGCCTCCTCTCCGGCCGCAGCGGGACGGGCAAGACCCTCAGCGTCTACGCCCTCTGGCGCCTCCTCTACGAGACGATGAGCGAGGTCACCGGCGTGCCCGTCGAGGACCTCCCGCCGCGCGTCGTCCGCGTCCG
>DATKZY010000201.1:0-20003 GCA_035527715.1 Planctomycetota bacterium
TGTTCATGACCTCCGAGGGCTACTTCAAGCTCAAGGAGAGGGAGGAGCGGAACCTCCGCGAGTTCCTCGAGCGCGGCGGCTTCGTCCTCGCCGACGATTGCGTGTATCTCGCCAAGGAGGACCGCTTCTTCCGCACCTACAACAAGCTCGTCGACAAGCTCTTCCCCGACAACCCGATGCGCAAGATCCCCTACGACCACGAGATCTTCCACATCTACTTCCAGTTCAAGAACGGCTGCCCGCACATGCAGGGCGTGCCCCACGGCGCCCACGGCCTCTTTGAGCGCGGCACAGGCCGCATCATGACCATCAACTGCCCCGGCGACATCCATTGCGGCTGGCAGAACCGCTTCTGGAGCGACGGCCGCAACCTCGAAGCCATCAAGATGGGCATCAACATCATTGTCTACTTCCTGAGCCATTAGCCTTGGGCCGCGACTTGAGGTTACCCCTCCGATGAAGGCTCGAAGCCCAATCTTCAATGACCAACACTCAATGACCAATGCCCAAGTAAGAGAGAAGGCAAGCGCCCGAAACGGCTCCCCTTCTTCACTTCGATATTGGATATTGGATATTGGATATTGGATATTCGCCTTCTCTCTCTGCCTTGCGTTCGCCTGCCCTGCAACGGCGGCCGAACCGCCCCCACCCAGCCCTGCGTGCCACGCCCTTCTTGTGAGCGGCATGCCCGGCCCGCCCGTCTACGCCCGGCGCTACGCCGACTGGCTGAAGCGCTTCCACGCCCATCTCACCAAGGCGGCGAAGGTGCCTGCCGAAAACATCGTCGTCCTCTCCGGCGACGAGGCGTTCAAGGACCCCATCGTCAGCGGGAAGGCGACCCGCGAGTCCATCAAGCAGGCCCTCGCCGACCTGGCGAAGAGGACGCAGCCCGACGACCAGCTCGTCCTCATCCTCGTCGGCCACGGCGCCGTGGCCGAGACCCTCCCCTCGATCATCCTCCCGGGTCAGGACCTCAATGCCCAGGAGTTGGCCGATGCCCTTGTTGCCATTCGCGCCCGCACCCAGGTGGTGCTGAACTTCACGTCCAGCGCGGGCGACTCCGTCCGCTTCCTCGCCCGCGGTGGCCGGGTGACGCTTGCGGCGACCAGCCCCACCGAGGTGACGGAGCCGGTGCTGGCGGAGTTCTTCCTCCGCGGCCTCGAATCGCAGCGGGCCGACGGCGAGGGGGCGCCGAAGGCGGGCCTTCTCGACGGCACCATCACCCTGCTCGAGGCCTCCAACTGGGCAAGCTACCAGGCCGCCATGTGGGTCGGGCGGATGAAGTCCACCGAGGAAGGCTGGAGGATTGACGGCAAGGAGAGCGTCGAGATCTTCAAGAAGCTCTACGGCGGCCCCGACGGCGAGCCGGCCGTGAGGAAACTCTCGCCCGCCAGCAACCCCGACGCCCCCGACGAGCCGGTGCCGCTGCGTCCCCAGGGCGGGCTGAACGACTTTTGGTTCGGTCGCCGGATCGTGGCCGAGCACGCCGTGCTCGAGGACTGCGGCGAGGAGCGCGGCGTGTCGCCCCTCGGCGGCGACGGCTACAAGCCCATCAGCGGCGCCAAGGAGGGCGAGCCGGGCGGGTTGGCCCGACGCGTGGTCCTCGGGAGGCCGGCGCGGCTGGAGCCCAGTGGACAGTAGGCAGTGGACAGTGAACAGTGGACAGTAGGCAGAGAGAGCACCGAGTACGGCCTTTCCTCACGCTGTTCGTCGCGCTGGCGCTCCGCTCGTTGGCCGTGGCCGGCGAGGAGGGCGTCCCCCCCTTCGAATCGGTGGAAACCCACGGCTACCCCCAACGCGAGTGGCGCCACACGGGCAAGTATCCTCCCTTTCGCATCACCTGGGTCCGCGAGGCCCGGCTGACGGGCGTCGCCGCCGTCTTTCCGCATCCCACGCTCCCGCAACGGGTTGCGGCGGCGACTGCCGCCGGTTTCGCGCTTTCCGACGACGCGGGCCGCACCTGGGCACCCCTGCCCGAGGCCGCGCCAGCGAAGGTGGGGGCGGTCCGCCACGTGGCCTTCGACCCCGCGTCGCCCGACGTCTTCTACCTCGCCACCGACGCGAGGGGCGTCTGGGCGACCACCGATGGCGGCAAGACCTTTCGCCAGATCGGCTCGAAGGCCAGCGGCATGGCCGCCGACACCGTCCTGACGGTCCACCTCTACCCGCCCGACATGCGGTTCCTCACGCTCCTGGCCATCCATGGCGGTGCCGCCTCGGGCATCTCAGTGACCGAGGACGGCGGGCGGACCTGGCGCGTGGCGTCGCCCGGCTACCACGCCTGGAAGCTCCTGTGCTGCGGCGCCGACAGCCTGCGCCTCTACATGTCCGCCTCGACCCGCGAGAAGCCCGAGGTGCGCGACATCCTTTCCGCCGCCTCGCTCGGCGAGCCCTGGTACGTGGTCGTCCGCGACGTCGTTCCCACCGACGGCGCCACTACGGTGCTGCGGGGCGACGTCTACTGGGCCACCGCCGACGCGGGGGTGCACCTGGTCACTAACAACGGCGCCAACTTCGAGAAAGTCGGCCCCGAGGGTCTTGCACGCCTCCCCAGCATCGGCGTCACCTGGGGCCACCACGCCGACAACCAGCTCTTCTATGCCTACGAGCCCACGCGACTTGGGATGATCGTGTCGGCAGACGGCTTCAAGACCTTCACGACCCACAGTCAGGGGCTCTACGCCAGCCCGTTCGTCACCGAGGGCGCTCACCTTCGCTCCAACGCCAGCGGAACCGTCTTCTACGCCGCCGCAAATGGCGTGCTCTCCAAGGGTTATCGCTTCGACGGGTCGCTCAAGATCAGCCAGGTCGCCCTCGCGCCCCCTGCCTTCGCCTTCGCCCCTGTGACCTGGAGCGAGGGGACGCGGAGCCTTCAGCGATGCCTCGACATCCTGCCCAAGGCGGCCCACGCGGCGGACATAGGGCGGCAGATCGCCCGCTTCACCACCGTGGTCGAGGAGGCCCTCTCCCCGAAGCAAGTGACCATCACGGCGATGGTTATGGACCAGCGGGGCAAGCCGAAGTCGGTCACGGCCGACCTCAGCCGCCTGGGCGGCTCCCCCAGGACGCCCCTGCTCGACGACGGCCAGCACGGCGACGGCGCCGCGGGCGACAACGTCTACGGCGCACCCATCGTCCTGCGGTCTCGTGAGATCCATCGCGACGGGCGCGACTGGCGCCGCGAGTGGCCCGGCCCCCTCGGCCTCACCGTGACGGCTGTGGGGACCGACGGGGCGCTCTCGGGCGCCGTGGGCGTCCTCTTCGCCGCGAAGCGTCCCGAGGGCTTCCTCTACTGGGAAGAGGACTCCGCGCCCTCCGTCCGCAACCCGACGGGCGAGGTCTCGATCGCAGTTGATCCGCACGTGGCCCCTCCGCCCACGAGCAAGTCGAGCTGGCGGATCAAGGCAGGCAAAGGCCCGTGGACGCTGCCCATCGGCAACCCGTACGTGCCGCGCGACATCACGGGCTTCCACGCCGTGTCGCTCTGGGTCAAGTCCGACGGCAAGAGCCCCGACGACCTCCGCGTGCAGTTCCGCGACCAGCCGGACTACATTGCCCCGACGACCACGCCGCCCGTCAGCCTGGGTGGCGCCGGGGCGGTGACGGCGAAGTTCCGCCGCGTGGTCATCCCCCTCGAGCCGCTGCTCGCGAGGACCCCGGGCTTCCTGACGCGGCTGTTCTGCTGGGTGGTCTTCTCCGGCGAGGGCCGCGCCCAGGGCACCTGGTGGGTGGACGACATTCGCCTCTTCCGCACGAAGGAAGACCTGGAAACCGATATGAGGCTGGACCCCCGATGACGACTCTCCGCTGTCTACTGTCCACTGTCCACTGTCCACTGCTCCTCTGCCTTGCGGCGCTTGCCGCCGCCGGTGAAGCGCCGGCTGAAGACCCGGTCGCCAAGCTCCTCGAACAGGCCAGGGCCTGGAGCGGCGACTCGCGGAAACAGGTCGAGGTCCTGCGCGCCTGCGAGGAAGTCGCCACCAGCCCCCTGGCGAAGAAGGAGCAGAAGGTGGCCGCCTTCGGGATCATGGCGGACACCTATCGCAGCAGGCGCAAGTTCGCCGAGCTGGTGCAGACCCTGGACCGCCTCCGCGCCGCCTTCCCCGACGACAAGGAGCTGGCCCGCAATGCCCTCCTCGACCACCTCGCCGCCCTGTGGGGCTGGAATAAGTCCAAGGAGGGCGTCGAGAAGGCGAACGAGCTGATCGCCGCCAGCGCCGGCGACAAGGCGTGCGAGGCGGCGGGCCGCCTGTGGCTCGCCCGCTTCCTCCTCCACCGCACGCGCAAGCCCGAGGACGCCTACGAAGAGGCCAGGAAGGCCTCCGAGCTGGCCCCGCAGGACGACAAACTCGTCGGCGAGGCCCTCCTCATCATGTACGAGGCCGCGTGGACCAAAGGCGAGATCGAGAAGGCCCTCGATGCCGCGACCCGCTTCCTCGACCCGAAGTACCTCGGCCAGCGCAGCGAGGCGGAGCAGCCTGGCTGTCTGAAGCGGCCGGGCGACTGCCTGCTGCGGCTCCAGCGCTACGACGGGGCCGCCGCCCACTTCCTCAAGATCGAGAAGGCCACGGCCAACCGCCGCTTCGCCCAGGAGTGCTGCCTCCTGGCCGGCCGCGCCGCACTCGAAGGCGGCAAGCACGATGTGGCGCTGAAGGCCCTCGAACGCGTCGTCGCCGACTACCCCGAGCTGCCCGACCTGTGGCACGGCGCCCAGGCGGCAATCGTGGACGCGCTGCGCAGGCAGGGCAAGTTCGCCGAAGCCCTCAAGGCGGCCCGCATCTGCCTCGACGCCTCTGCCGACCGCAGCGCCATCGCCTCGAGCACCCTGGTCATCGCCGAGATTTTCCGCTCGATGGACGGCCATGTCGGCCGCGCCAACCAGATGATCAACTTCCAGCGCTACGGCCCCGACGGCGAGGATGGCAAGCCCGGCACGCCCGACGACCTCAAGGACCCGCTCGCCGGCCTGCCGCGCCCGTCGTATCCCGACCGCGAGCGCGCCTTCGCCGAGGCCCGGAAGAAGGCCGGCGACACCGCCCAGGCATCCCGCTACCGCGCCTTGACCCACATCTACGCCGGGAACCCCAAAGAGGCGTTGAAATGCTACCTCGACGCCTTCGCCCGCTCGACGGGCGACGACTACAAGGCCATAGGTCAGGACATGATCGTCATCGGCGCCCGAGCCGTCCGGGGCTATGCCGTGGGCCTGAAGGGCTTCGTTGACTACGTCAATTGCGGCCCCGCCGGCCCCGACGGCAAGCCCGGCACGGCCGACGACCTTAAGAACCCCTTCGAGCCGCTGCTCAAGTGATGCCAATGAAACGCTCCACTGTCTACTGCCTTGTCCTCGTGCTCGTCGCGGGGTTGCTCCCCGCCGCCCAGGCGGGCCAGGCGGCCCTACCCGACGGCGGCGTCGCGGGCCTGTCGGCGGACGACGCGGCAGCGCTTCGCGAGGCGCGTGAGACCCTCAAGCGGCTCGTGGCCGACGAGGGCCAGAGCGAACGCCTCCGCCGCGACGCCGCCATCGGGCTCACCCGGATCCACGAGGCGCTCGATGACTGGGGGAGGGAGGGCCAACTCGGCTGGTATCTGGCCCAGCTCTCGCGGGGGCTGCAGGGAGGGCTTCAGGCCGCGCTGGCCGAGGGCGCCCAGTCGGCGGCAAGGGCCCGCCAGCCCCACTTCGGCGGCGTTCGCGAGTTCTGGCGGACCTTCGACGCGCTCGCCCGCGAGAAGCACACCGGCATCTCCGGCGAGACCGAGCGCGTGCGAAAGCAGTTCGAGGCGGCCGCCGACCACCTCTCGAAGCAGAGCTGGATCTCCTCGCCCCAGCGGACCTTCGAGATCAAGATCCCCCCCGTTGACCTCCGCAGCCTCAAGCCGCTTCCCGAGCCCGACGGGAAGAAGTAGCAGGTCATCTTCGGGGAGGTGAGCATCTTGACGGGGCACTGGAGGCCGATGCCGCGCGGCGGCGCCAGGCCACATGTGCTGGTATAGCAAGACCTTATGGCTTGAACCCACCTGCCAGTCTGGCGCGGTCAAGATGCTCACCCCCCGTGTTGCGCAGGTGAGCATCTTGAGCGCCTTGCCGGCCCCGGCACGGGGCACGGAGGCCCCGCCCACACAGGCAGTGAATCCCGGCGAGTGCTTCAGGGCTTTTTGGGCTTGAGGGCCTCGAGGAGGAGGCGGGCGCCCTCGTCGGGCTCGCCCTCCTTGGCCGGCGGGGCGAGGCGGATGGCGCCGAGCTGCGCGGCGAGATCGCCCTTGGGGTCCAGGCGGTCGAGCGCGGTGCGCCAGGCGGCAGCCAGCTCGGGACGCAGCGAGCTCTCCCAGAACACGTAGTCCATCAGCTCCCTGCCGCGCAGGGCCACGCGCCCCAGGTGTGCGGTCTGCCACTCGGCATCGGGGGCCGACCAGAAGGCGAAGTAGAGGCCGGCGACCGGGCGGTCGTCGAGCTCGTCGCGCCAGTGGATGCGGTTCTCCTTCTCGTCCTTGACGCCGCTGGTGTGGAGGACTTCGGCCTGGGCCGGGAGGACGAGGGTGTAGCGAAGCTCGGGCGCGGCGGAGAACAGCCGCAGGTGGAGGAGCCCCTCGGTGAGGGGCTTGAGGGCCTCGTCGAACTGCTTCTCGGTGAGCGTGAGCTCCCCGAGGGCGGCCTGGTAGGCGGCCCGGGCGGTCTCGGGCTCCAGGAGGCCGAGGAGCTTCTTGCGCAGCGGGGCGTCGAGGGGGCGGCCCATCTTCCTGGCCACGAGGGCGGCGGCCACGCCGACCGCGCCCTGCCCGGTGAGGAGGCGCGGGAGGTCGGCCGCTTCCAGGTAGCCGCGCTCTTCGGCGAACTGGAAGAGGAAGGCGGCGGCGCCCACGAGGACCTTCTCGGCGTCCTGGGCGCCGAGCTGGGCCGAGGCGCCCAGGTCGGCGTGGGCGACGAAGAAGAGGGCCTCCTTGAAGTCCTTGCGGAACGGCCCTTCGATGAACTCCACGAGGGGGTCGAGGCCCTTCTCGCCCTGGAGCTGCTGGCGCGCGATGGCGGCGGCGAGGCGGACCAGGAGGTCGGCGGCGTCGGCCGCCTCGCGGAAGCGGGTGAAGTGGTCGGTGCGCCCGGGCCGCCGCTCGCGGTAGTAGCCCACGTGGCCCAGGCGCGAGGGCCAGACGGTGTACTCGCCGCGATTCGTCTGGTCGGCGCGACGCAGGTCGGGCGGCACGACGCGGAACTCGCCCTGGAAGGCCACCGAGGCGTCGGGGGTGTCGAGGCGCTTGGGATACTGCGGCCTGGCCTGGTCCACCAGAGCGGCGGGAGGGGCGAGGATCTGCCCCTTCTTCTCCGTGTCCGTGTGCCACAGGTGGATCGTGCGCACGAACGAGCCGTCGGGCCGGGGCTCCGCGGTGACCTCCACGTGGTCCCGCTCGCAGCCCAGAACGGCCACGACCAGCACGAGTAGGGACGCCAGGAGCTGCCGCATTCCGCCAGCCCTCCACTGCTCAGACGGGCTCCAGCCAGCCGTGGCGGTCCGGGACGGCGCCCGTCACAATATCCATGAATGCCTTGCGGACCGCCGTCGTGATCGGCCCGGGGGTGCCATCGGCCACGGGAATGCGGTCCACGGACCGCACGGGGGTGATCTCGGCGGCGGAGCCGGTGAGGAACACCTCGTCGGCGATGTAGAGGCCCTCGCGCGGGATGATCTGCTTGCGGACCTCGTGGCCGAGCTCCCTGGCGAGCACGATGACCGAGTGGCGGGTGATGCCGGGGAGGATCGAGGCGCCCGAGGGCGGGGTCACGATGCCGCCGTCCTTGACGATGAAGATGTTCTCGCCGCTGCCTTCGGCCACGTAGCCGTGGATGTCGAGTGCGATGGCCTCGGCGTAGCCGTTGACCACGGCCTCCATCTTCATGAGCTGCGAGTTCATGTAGTTGGCGCCGGCCTTGGCCAGCGACGGCTCGGTGTTCGGCGCGAGCCGCGTCCAGGACGACACGCAGACGTCGATCCCCGTCTGCGCGGCCTGGTCGCCCAGGTAGGCGCCCCACTCCCAGGTGGCGATGACCACCTGGAGCGGGCTGTCGAGCGGGTTGACCCCCATGGGGCCGTAGCCGCGGAAGACGATGGGCCGCACGTAGCACGACTTTTGCTCGTTGACGCGGATCAGCTCCCTCGTCGCCGCCGCCAGCTCCTCCGTGGTGTAGGGGATCTCCATGCGGTAGATCTTCGCCGACTGGCGCAGGCGGTGGAGGTGGTCGTGCAGGCGGAAGCAGGCCGGCCCGCCCGGCGTGCTGTAGCAGCGCATTCCCTCGAACACGCTCGAGCCGTAGTGGAGCGCATGCACCAGCACGTGCACCTTCGCCGCCTCCCAGTCCACGAACTCGCCATCCATCCAGATCTTCTTGGCCTCGGGCACCCCGGCAACCTTCGCCTTCTGAGCCATGGCTGCGACCTCTCTTCGCGGCAAGGAACTCCACGCCCTACGCGACAGAGTGTACAGGACGCGGCCGCATTTGTCAACGAACGCGATGGGCGCGGGTGCGTGCAGCCTGGTTCGCCGCCGCCGCGGCGCGCCCGCCCGGGCCTGGGCGGATCGGGCGGGGCGTTGATTTGAGTTGACTTACCGGGGCATTTTCCGTAAAATCCTGGCTTGTCCTTGTGAGACGTGGACGGGTCGGGATACGCATGGAGGACGAAGGCAGATGCCGAATCCCAAGCGGAAGCACTCGCGGACGCGCGGGCGGACGCGCCGCGCGCACGACGCGCTCCGCGTGCCCCAACTGGTGCCGTGCCGCCAGTGCCACACGCCGAAGCTCCCGCACCGCGTGTGCCACAACTGCGGCTACTACGCGGGCCGCGAGGTCGTGAAAGCCAAGGAAGCCTGAGGCATGCGGATCGCTCTGGACGCGATGGGGGCCGACTCGGCTCCCGACGCCGAGGTGGAGGGCGCCATCCGGGCGGCGCCGGGGCTGAAGGGCCACGAGGTGGTCCTCGTGGGCGACGAGGCGAGGATTGCCCAGGCAGCCGCGCGGCTCGGCGGCATCCCGAGCGGCATCGTGGTCCGCCACGCTTCCCAGGTCGTCACGATGGACGACCCCCCGGTGGAGGCCATGCGGCGGAAGCCCGACTCGTCGATCGCCCGGTGCATCGAGATGATGGCGACCGGCGAGGCCGACGCCGTGGTTTCGGCGGGGAACACGGGGGCCGTGGTGGCGTTCGCCACCTTCAAGCTGGGGCTGCTCGAGGGCGTGCGCCGCCCCGGCATCGCCGTGGCCATGCCCACCCGGAGGGCCGAGCGGACCCTGGTGATTGACTGCGGCGCCAACGTCAACTGCACGCCCGAGCACCTGCTGCAGTACGGGATCATGGCATCCGCCTACGCCAGGCACGTCTTCGGCGCGAGTCACCCCCGGGTCGGGCTGCTCAACATCGGCGAGGAATCCATCAAGGGCAACCGCCTGGTCAAGCACGCGCAGAAGCTCCTGGAGACCTCGGCCCTCAATTTCATCGGGAACGTGGAGGGGCGCGACGTGTTCTCGGGCGAGGCCGACGTGGTGGTGTGCGAGGGCTTCGTGGGCAATGTGCTGCTGAAGGTGAGCGAGGGCATGGCCGAGACGATCCTGAGCATGATGAAAGAAGCCATCCAGCGCACGCTGCGCCGCCGCATCGGCGCACTCCTGTGCAAGTACGCCATGCTCGAGCTCAAGGCGAAGGTGGACTACGCGGAGTTCGGCGGCGCGCCACTCCTGGGCGTCAACGGCACCGTGACCATCTGCCACGGCGGCTCCGACCATCGGGCCATCGCCGCCGCGGTGCGCATCGCCGCCGAGGCAGCGGCGCACAAGGTCAACCAGCACATCGTCGCCGGCCTCCGGACCCGGCGCGCGAGCTAGCTACAACGAGGGACCACCGGCATGGGCGAATGTCCTCGGGCCGCCATCACAGGCTGTGGCATGTATCTCCCGGAGCGCGTGCTGACGAACTCCGACCTCGAGAAGATGGTGGAGACGAGCGACGAGTGGATCACGACTCGCACCGGGATCAAGGAGCGCCGCGTGGCGGCGCCCGAGCAGGCGGCATCGGACCTGGCCGTGCCCGCCTCGCGGCAGGCGCTGGCCGAGGCCGGCATCGCGCCGGCCGACCTGGGGGCCATCGTGGTGGCGACGATGACGCCGGACATGTTCTTTCCCTCGACGGCGTGTTTCCTTCAGGGGGCCCTGGGCGCGGTGCCCTGCGCGGCCTTCGACCTCCTGGCCGCCTGCTCCGGCTACGTCTACGCCCTCAGCGTGGCCCAGGCCATGGTGACCTCGGGCCAGGCCCGACACGTCCTCGTCGTCGCCACCGAGGTGCTCACGAAGTTCACCGACTACGAGGACCGCACGAGCTGCATCCTGTTCGGCGACGGGGCGGGCGCCACCGTGGTGTCGGCCGCCGCGCCCGGCTCCCGCGGCGAGGTGCTCTACACCACGCTGGGCGCCGACGGGGCGAACAGCGGCTCGATGACCCTCCCGGGCGGCGGCTCGCGCCACCCGGCCGGGAGCCACACGCTGGACGAGCGGCTCCACTACATCAAGCTGCGCGGCCGCGAGGTCTTCCAGCTCGCCGTCCGCAAGATCGTCGAGGTCGTCCGGCAATGCCTCCAGGCCTGCGGCCTCACGACGGCGGACGTCGCGCTGCTGGTGCCGCACCAGATGAACCTGCGGATCATCCAGGCCACCGGCGAGCGCCTGGGGATCCCGATGGAGAGGGTGTTCGTGAACATCGACCGCTACGGCAACACGGGCGCGGCCACGGTGCCCATCGCCCTGCACGAGGCCCACACCCAGGGCCGCCTGAAGCGGGGCGACCTCGTGGTGCTCGTGACCTTTGGCGCCGGGCTGAGCTGGTCGGGGGCCGTGCTGCGCTGGTAGCGGCGAGCCCCTCGCGTTGGGGTGGCAGGCGGGCCGTCGCCGGCCCGCGTTCCTGACCTGGAAAGGGCACGGATTGGCCGTTGAGACCTCGATTGCGATTCTGTTTCCCGGCCAGGGGGCGCAGCGGGTGGGCATGGGCCGCGAGCTGGCCGAGGCCAGCCCTGAGGCCCGCGCCATCTTCCGGCGGGCGAAGGCCGCCCTGGGCTTCGACCTCGCGAGGCTGTGCTTCGAGGGGCCGGCCGAGGAGCTCAACCGCACCTCGCTGTGCCAGCCGGCGATCCTGACGGTGAGCGTCGCGGCCCTCGAGGCCTGGCGGGCCCACGGCACGGCCCCGGTCGACGCGCCCAGCGCGGGCCTGAGCCTGGGGGAGTACACCGCGCTCGTCTATGCCGGGGCCTTCCCCTTCGAGGACGCCGTGCGGCTCGTGCACCAGCGCGGGCAGTTCATGGAGGAGGCCGGGCGCGAGAACCCGGGCGGCATGGTGGCCGTGATGGGCATGGACCGCGAGCGGCTCAACGACGCGCTCGAGGGCGCCAACGAGTTCGGCGTGGCCGAGATCGCCAACTTGAACTGCCCGGGGCAGGTCGTCGTGTCCGGAAGCGTGGCGGCGATGGACTGGCTGGCGAGGAACGCGCGGAACTTCGGGGCCGAACGGGCGATGCGCCTCCGGGTCAGCGGGGCCTTCCACTCGCGGCTCATGGCGCCGGCCAGCGACCGGCTGAGCCGCGCGCTCGCCGAGGCGGCCATCTCGCAGTTCCACCCGACCGTCGTGTCGAACGTCACGGCCAAGCCCGTCGTCTCCGCCGCGGAGGTCCGCGGCCTCCTCGTCCGGCAGCTCACCAGCCCCGTGCTGTGGGAGGACTCGATGCGGTTCCTGCTCGCCACGGGCGTGCGGCGCTTCATCGAGGTGGGACCGGGCAGGGTGCTCTCGGGGCTCCTGGCGAAGATTGACCCCACGGTCGAGGCCCGCAACGTCGAGGTCCCGGCCGACATTGCCGCGCTGGCGTGAGGAGAGACTCGTGGCGACCGATCGAGAGTTCGCCGGGAAGGCGGCCATCGTGACGGGGGGCGGCGCCGGGATCGGGCTGGCCATCGCCCGGCGCCTCGCCGAGCGCGGCGCCGACGTGGTGGTGCCCGACTTCAACGGGCCGTCGGCCGAGGCGGCGGCCGCCCAGCTCCGCGACCTGGGCGTGCGCACCCTGGCCTTCCAGGCCGACGTGGCCGACCCCGCCCGCATGGAGCAGGTGGTCGCGGCCACGATCGAGGCATTCGGCGGCGTCCACATCCTGGTCAACAACGCGGGCATCACCCGCGACAACCTGCTGC
The DNA here is from genome assembly GCA_035527715.1 of Planctomycetota bacterium. Lineage (GTDB taxonomy): Bacteria > Planctomycetota > PUPC01 > DSUN01 > DSUN01 > DSUN01. The sequence continues at coordinate 12,212 of DATKZY010000201.1, forward strand.
TGCGCATGACCCCCGAGCAGTGGGACGCCGTGATCCGCACGAACCTCACGGGCGTCTACGTGGCGACCCACGCCGTGCTGCGGCAGATGGTGAGGCAGCGGGCGGGGAGCATCGTCTCGATCGCCTCGGTCATCGGCCTGATGGGCAACGCGGGGCAGGCCAACTACGCGGCCTCGAAGGGCGGCGTCATCGCCTTCACCAAGAGCATCGCCCGCGAGGTCGCCTCGCGCGGCATCCGCGTGAACGCCATCGCCCCCGGCTACATCGCCACGGACATGACGGCCCGCGTGCCCGAGGAGGCGCGCCAGGCCATCCTGAAGGACATCCCGATCCCCCGCATGGGCACCCCCGGGGACGTCGCCGCCGCCGTCCGGTTCCTGTGCAGCGACGAGGCCAGCTACATCACCGGCGTGTGCCTCCGCGTGGATGGCGGGCTGGCCATCTAGATACCTGTCGCGGGCCCATGAGGCCCGGTTTCGGATCCGAGGCAACCTTGACGACGAGAGGAGACGCGCGGCGAGCCCGGTTGCCAGCCGCTCGACGGACCGCAAGCATCGCTCCCGTGTGAGAGCAAAACCATTCGCACGAATGGTCTCCGGATAGCCCGGGCGTGGACACGCCCGGCGCGCCACGGGTGGGCCACGCCCCCCGGGCTCACGCAGTCGGTTAATCTAGGAGAAGATCAGGTGGCGGACGCCAACGCAGTCGAGGAACAGGTTCGGCAGATCATCTGCGACAAGCTCAGCGTCAAACCCGAGCAGGTCACCCCGGCGACCTCGTTCGTCAACGACCTCGGCGCCGACTCGCTCGACACGGTCGAGCTGGTCATGGAGTTCGAGGACAAGTTCGGCATGCAGATCCCCGACGAGGAGGCGGAGAAGATCCAGACCGTCGGCGACGCGATCAAGTACATCGTGGAACACCAGGGGCAGTCCTGAGGCACGGCGCCGGCGCGCGGGGTCCGACGGCCCCGCGACGCCACCGGCGCCAGGGCCGCCTGCCACGAAGGAGTGCTCGCAAGCGATGCCCAAACGGCGAGTCGTCATCACTGGCCTCGGCTGTGTCACGTCCATCGGCCAGACCCAGCCGGCTTTCTGGAAGGCCGCCTGCGAGGGCCGCAGCGGCGTGTCGGTCGTCACTCGGTTCGACACGGCGGGTTTCGACGTCCGCATCGCCAGTTGGATCCCCGACTTCAACCCCGACCCGCTCATCCCGCCGCGCGACGCGCGGCGGATCGACCGCTACGCCCAGCTCGCCCTCGTCGCCGCCGACGAGGCCGTGCGGGACTCCGGCCTGGACCTGGCACGGGAGGACCTGGACCGCGCGGGGGTCATCATCGGCAGCGGCATCGGCGGCCTCCAGGAGATCGAGGAGCAGAAGACGATCCTGCTCCAGCGCGGGCCCGGCCGCGTGTCGCCCTTCCTCATCCCCAAGATGATGGCGAACTCGGCCGGCGGCCTCCTCGGCATCCAGTTCGGCCTGCGCGGCCCCAACTCCACCGTGCTCACCGCCTGCGCCTCCTCGTCCCACGCCATCGGCGACGCCTATCTCAACATCGCCTGCGACATGGCCGACGTCCTGCTCACGGGCGGCTCCGAGGCCACGATCACCCCCCTGGGCCTGGCCGGCTTCATCGCCTGCAAGGCCCTCTCGAAGCGCAACGACGAGCCGACCCGGGCCAGCCGCCCCTTCGACCGCGAGCGCGACGGCTTCGTCATGGGCGAGGGCGCCGGCATCCTCGTCTTCGAGGAGCTCGAGCACGCCAAGGCACGCGGCGCGCGCATCTACGCCGAAGTCCTCGGCTTCGGAGCCACGTGCGACGCCTATCACATCACCGCACCCGAGCCCCAGGGCACGGGCGCCTCCCGCTCCATGGCCGTCGCTCTCCGCGACGCCGGCCTCGCCCCCGACGCCGTCACCTACATCAACGCCCACGGCACCTCCACCCAGCTCAACGACGCCATGGAAACCCGCGCCATCAAGCGCACCTTCGGCGACCACGCCCGGAAGCTCGCCATCAACTCCACCAAGTCCATGATCGGCCACCTCCTCGGCGCCTCGGGCGGCGTCGAGCTCGCCCAGACCGCCCTCAGCATCGCTCACGGCCTCGTGCCCCCGACCATCAACTACGAGAACCCCGACCCCGAGTGCGACCTCGACTACGTGCCCAATGTCGCCCGCGAGATGAAGGTGGACGTGGCGATGTGCAACAGCTTCGGCTTCGGCGGACACAACGCCTCCATCCTCATCGGCAAGCTCCGCTGATTGCCGATTCTGATTCTTTATCGTCGTCGTCCTCGTCGTCGTTCTCGAACTCCTTCTTCTTGCGCAGAACAAGAGACTCGACGACGACGACGAGCACGACGACGAGCACGAGAGAACCTTTGAGAATTCGCGTATTACGTTCCACGTTCTAGGACCTCTCCAATGCCCTACGAGATGGTCGTCCTGATCAAGCAGGTCCCCGACACCAAGAACATCACCGCGAAGGCGATGAACGACGACGGGACCGTGAACCGCTCGGCCCTGCCGGCGATCTTCAACCCCGAGGACCTCAACGCCCTGGAGATGGCCCTCGGGGTGCGCGACGCCCACGGCGGCCACGTCACCATCGTCTCGATGGGCCCGCCCAGCGCCGCCGCGGCCATGCGCGAGGCCCTGATGCGCGGGGCCGACGCCGTGGCGCTCCTCTCCGACCGCGCCTTCGCCGTCGCCGACACGCTCGCCACCGCCTACGCCCTGTCGTGCGCCATCCGCCGCATCGGCGAGTTCGACCTCCTGTTCTGCGGCCGCCAGGCCATAGACGGCGACACGGCCCAGGTCGGCCCCCAGCTCGCCGGCGCCCTCGACGTGCCCCAGATCACCTACGCCCGCGAAATCCTCCACCTCGCGCCCGGCCGCATCTGCGTCCGCCGCCTCATCGAGGGCGGCACCGAGGTCGTCGAGGCCCCGCTGCCGTGCCTCTTGACCGTCGTCGGCGAGGCCAACGAGCCCAGGCCCCGCCGCGCCAAGCTCGCCGCACAGTTCAAGCGCGCCCGCACCCGCATCGAGGTCCGCGAAGCGGCCGCCTTCCAGCTCGACCCCGAGAAGGGCAAGCCCGACCCCGCCCTCCTCGCCGAACGCGTGAACCCGATCCTCGCCGACCTCGAACGCCACGGCCTCCTCATCCCCGTGTGGGCCCCCGCCGACGTCGCGGCCGACCCAAGCCGCTGCGGCGCCGCCGGCTCGCCCACCAAGGTCAAGACCATCGAGAGCGTCGTCCTCGTCGCCTCCGAGCACAAGAAGGTCGAGCCGACCAAGGAGGCCGTCGGCGCCCTCATCCACGAGCTGGCCGAAGAGCATGTCTTCGATTGAGGGAATCCCGTCATCAACCGACCTGAGGGTTGTCTGTCATGCCTGATCGCACCGGCGGCGTTCTAGTCTTCGCGGAACAGGACGGCGGGAAGATCGCCGAAGTGAGCCTCGAACTGCTCAGCAAGGGCCGCGAGCTGGCCGACGACCTCGGCCAGTCCCTCGCCGCCATCCTGCTCGGCCACCAGCTCGCCGACCAGCCTCGCCAGCTCATCGCCTTCGGCTGCGACACCGTCTACGTCGCCGACGACCCGCGCCTCGCCGTCTACACCACCCTGCCCTACGCCCAGGTGGTCAGCGAGGTCGTCGCCGACCGCCAGCCCGAGGTGGTCATCTTCGGCGCAAGCCCCGCCGGCCGCGACCTCGCGCCCCGCGTCGCCTCGCGCCTCCGCACCGGCCTCACCGCCGACTGCACGAACCTCCAGATCGGCGACCACACCGACCCCGTCCGAAAGACCCAATACCGCGACCTCCTCTACCAGATCCGCCCCGCCTTCGGCGGAAACATCATCGCCACCATCGTCACCCCCGAGCACAGGCCCCAAATGGCCACCGTCCGCGAGGGCGTGATGCGCATGCCCCAGGCCGACCCCGCCCGCACCGGCGAGGTCGTGCCCGTCCAGGTCGCCCTCGGCCCCGAGGCCACCGTGGTCCGCATCATCGAGCGCGTCAAGGCCGAGCGGAAGGTGAACCTCAAGGGCGCCAAGGTCATCGTCGCCGGCGGCGCCGGCGTCGGCTCCGCTGAGGGCTTCGAGCTCGTCCGCGAGCTCGCCCACACCCTCGGCGGCGAGGTCGGGGCCTCCCGCGCCGCGGTGGACGCCGGCTACATCGCCCGCGACCACCAGGTCGGCCAGACCGGCACCACCGTGCGGCCCAAGCTCTACATCGCCGCCGGAATCTCCGGCTCCATCCAGCACCGAGCCGGCATGGCCGAATCCGGCCAAATCCTGGCCATCAACACCGACCCCGAGGCCCCCATCTTCTCCTTCGCCCACTACGGCATCGTCGGCGACCTCTTCGAGGTGATCCCCAAGATGATCGAGGCATACAAGAGCAAGGCCTGAGCAATTGGATGAATGGATGAATGAAAGAAGCCAGAGGCAGCGGGCAGGATTGCAGGATGGCCAAACGGCCTCGTCTTCTCTGACATTCATCCACCCATCCACCCATCCATTCATCCTCCTCAATACGTGCGGTCGCCTACAAGGATAACTGAGCCATGCCCAACTTCTACGACGAGAACCCCGACATCCGCTTCAACCTCGACCAGGCGCCCCTCGCCGAGATCGCGCGCCTGCGCGAGCACGACTTCGCCGAGGCGGGCCAATACCCCTACGCGCCCCGCGACGCCGCCGACGCCATCGAGAACTACCACGAAACCCTCCGCATCGTCGGCGACGTCGCCGGCAACTGCATCGCGCCCCGAGCCGAGGACGTGGACCGCCAGGGCGCCACCTGGCACGACGGCGTGGTCACCTACGCCCGCGGCACCCAGGAGGCCCTCGACCGCCTGTCCGGCGCCGACCTCATGGGCTTCACCCTGCCCCGCAAATACGGCGGCATCTACCTGCCCCACACCACCTACGCCGCCGCCATCGAAATGGTCTCGCGCGGCGACGCCGCCCTCATGACCCTCTTCGGCCTCGGCGACATCGCCGAAACCATCCTCCGCTTCGCCTCCGACGAGCTCAAGGACAAGTATCTCCCCCGCTTCGCCTCCGGCGAGGCCACAGGCGCCATGGTCCTCACCGAGCCCGACGCGGGGTCCGACCTCCAGGCCGTCCGCCTCAAGGCCAGCCCCGACCCCGACGACCCCAGCCTCTGGCGCCTCAACGGCGTCAAGCGCTTCATCACCAACGGCTGCGGCGACATCCTCCTCGTCCTCGCCCGTTCCGAGGAGGGCACCAGGGACGGCCGCGGCCTCTCGCTCCTCCTCGCCGAGAAAGGCCCCGGCCTCCGCGTCCGCCGCATCGAGGACAAGCTCGGCATCCACGGCTCCCCGACCTGCGAGCTCCAGTTCACCAACTGCCCCGCCTACCTCGTCGGCCGCCGCCGCTTCGGCCTCATCAAGTACACGATGGACCTCATGAACGGCGCCCGCCTGGCCATCGCGGCCCAGAGCGTGGGCATCTGCGAGGCCGCCTACCGCGAGGCGCTCGCCTACGCCCACTCGCGCGAGCAGTTTGGCAAGGCCATCGTCCACTTCCCCGCCCTGGCCGACCTCCTGGTCGGCATGCGGCTCAAGCTCGAGCTCGCCCGCACCCTCACCATTGACTGCGGCGTCGCCGTGGACTTCGAGAAGGAATACGAGAGCCGCCCCGCCGACAAGGCCCTCTACAGGAAGTGGCACGGCTACGCCTCGGCCCTCACCCCGATGGCCAAGTACTACGCCTCCGAGGCCTCGGTCGAGCTGAGCAACTCGGCCCTCGCCGTCCTGGGCGGCAGCGGCTTCATGCGCGACTACCCCATCGAACGCTACCTGCGCGACGCGCGCATCACCAACATCTACGAGGGGACCAGCCAGCTCCAGGTCATCGCCATCCTCAGCGGCCTGCTCGGCGGCGACCTCGACCCCCTCTTCGCCGACTTCGCGGCGAGGCCCTACACGGGCGGCACGGCCAAGCATCTCGGCGCCGTCACCGAAGCCCTCGAACGCTTCAACAAGGCGATGGAGTTCGTCAAGCAGCGTGCCGAGCGCGACTACACCGACCTCGTCGCCCGCAACCTCGCCGACATGGCCATCGACGTCTACTGCGGCTTCCGCCTCATGCAGTTTGGCGAGAAGTCCGAGAGCAAGGCCATGCTCGCCGACCTCTTCGTCCCCGCCATGGCCCGCCGCGTCCGCGCTGCCCACGACGCCGTCCTCAGCGGCAACCGCCTCGTCCTCGACACCTACCGCACCCTTCTTCAAGCCTGACCGGCAACCACAGATGACACGGATGGGCACGGATGGAGTCAGGTAGGGCGTGCATACTTGCACGCGGAACGCTATGGTTTCCTGCCTATCCGCGCCCATCCGCGTAATCCGCGGTCGAGTCCTTCTTCTCGGCCGAAGAGAGGGAGTCCTACCGCGGATTACGCGGATGGCCGCGGATAAGAGAAGCCCACCAACTGGGTTTGAAACCCGATCCTGGGCTTCTCTTCACCTGTGAAAATCTGTGGCAATCTGTGGACCCCCTCTTCCGCCCGCAGCCGAGAAGAGCCTTGTCCACAGATTCACACAGATTCGCACAGATAAGGCCCACCGGCTGTGTCTGAAACCCGATCGCGAGCGGTCAGCGGGGTCAGGTCGCAAGAATCCACTTTTCTGCAACACAGACGCTTGAGGAAGAAACTAGATATTTGCGACCTGACCCCAACACCCAACACACCACACTTGGCGTGGCCTGGCTCAAGCGCGTCAACAAGGCCGGAGAATGAGGGCTGGCGCGCTATTCCTGGAAGTCGGCTCGCCCGAAGGTGATGTTGACCTTGCGCGGGTACGCATCGGAAAAATGGGCAGCCGTCACGAGGGGCAGGTCGGCCACGATTCGCGCAACGGTCGGTTCTTCGGCCTTGACCTTCTGGATGTCAACCGAGGCGCTCACGAGCTTCCCAACAGTATCCGTGTACTCTGCTGTCACCTTTATGGATGACACGGCGGCCTTGCGCTGAATGAACGTAACCATGATGGCTAGCTTGCCCGTCGTATCGCTGGCGCACTTGTACACGAGCATGTGCACGTCCTTGACCTCATAGAGCAGGACGCACTTTGCCTTGCAGAACGGCACGTACCGCTTCTCCACAGCGCCGCCCATCGCCACGGCCCCAAGGCACAACACACACAGCAGCATCCGATTCATGGCAGTTCCCCCTTTCGCCGGTAGAGCATGCCGACCGGCCCCCCGATTGTCAAGCGGGCAGCGGACAGCGGGGTCAGGTCGCAAGAATCCACTTTTCTACAACACAGACGCTTGAGGAAGGAACTAGTCAACACTTCAGCCATCTGAAGTGCCCGGAGGTCCGCCGGGTGTCCTCGCCCCCGCCGAGCTTGCCTCGGTGGGGGCAGGAACTTCAGACGGCTGAAGTGTTACGAAGCTAGATATCTGCGACCTGACCCCAACGAGAGAGCATTTCGTGCCAGATCAACTGGACGTGGTCCGTTTGGGAGGCCGCGGGAGTCCGCCGGGCCGTGGCAACCTGAAGGAGAGGCAAGAGAGATTCCTCGACAGGCTGGGAATGACATCATAAGTCCAGGCGGCGCCTGCATTAGCGTGTCATGCCGAGCGAAGTCGAGGCACCTCTCCTGGAGCTACGACAGGGCCGAGAATGGCCCCAGGAGGCGTTTCCCGCGCCCCCGACCCCACAGAATGCCAACCCCCTCGCCCGGGAGGGCCTGGCATTGTGAGCAAATCGGCTATCCGGCTGCGTCCGGCAGGGAGTTCTCAGAGTGCCAACCCCT
>DATKZY010000202.1:0-28546 GCA_035527715.1 Planctomycetota bacterium
TTCGGAGGCTCAGAACGCGGCCACCTATCTCGAAGGAGATTACACGCACCTCCGCCGCGAATGCCCTTGACAAACCCGCGCGCGGCGGGCTACAATCCGTGTGCGCACAGGAGAGTAACCATGACCACACAGGTCGAGAAAATCGCGGAACAGGTCAAGGCCCTTCCCGACGACCAGCGGGAGGAGTTCCTGTCCTGGCTCGCCGAGTTCGAGCTCGAGCACAGCGATGAGTGGGACGCCGAGATCGCTCGAGACTCCCAGCCGGGGGGCCGCCTCGAGCGCGTCCTCCAGCGCGTCCGCCGCGAATCCACTTGACAAACGGGCCCGGGGGGCTACAATCGCCAATGCTCTCGAATGCCGCTCATCACTCCGCGGCCCAGGCCCTACGCGCGGATCAGGCGACCATCGTTGGGGCAGAACCTCATGACCAAGCGACGTGTGGAGCCACCACCGATACGCCCGAGAGAGTTCAGATCCGTCGAGGAGAACGACTCTGGCATTGCGAAGCTTGAGCGCCGGATTCGAGATCTCAATGAGCTGGATGTGACCGCTGCGTTCCTCAATCACACCGGCGCAGATGATGTCGTGCGAAGTGACGTGACGGATACCATACGCGAGGTGTTCGGCCCTGATTCGCCAGAGTTCCGTGAGCACGGCCACAAGAGCATCTGGGCCGGCCCAGCTTACATGGGCATGTCTCAGGCGGGGATACTGAATGGCATGGAGCTTGGTCGAAGGCAGAAGATCGTGATCCTCAACGGCTTGATCGAGCGGCTCAAGGAGAAGCGGGAGGACCTGCTGGCAGCACGCAAACCGCCGGCCCCTTCTGCCCCTTTCGACGCCCTCAATCTGGACCCGCGGATCCTCAAGAAGATCACCTGTGAACCTTCAGACCCCCCTGAGATCGCTTCGGGGCTCGACAAGTTTCGCCAGGACCATGGCGACCGTCGGGTGGCGCTCATCATGATGCAGTTCACGAACACGAAGGCGCATGACGAGATTGCTCGCGTGCTGAAACGAAGCCTGGATGCCCACGGGATTTTGGGTCTGCGAGCAGATGACAAACAGTATTTGGACGATCTCTTCCCCAACGTGAAAGTGTACATGCATGCGTGCGAATTCGGGATCGCTGTGTTCGAGCGGATTGTGGCCGACGACTTCAATCCCAACGTGTCCCTCGAGGTCGGGTACATGCTGGGCATGGGCAAGGACGTTCTGCTGCTCAAGGATCGAACTCTCAAAACGTTGCCAACGGACCTAACTGGTCGCTTGTACAAGGAGTTCGACACACTCGAGGTAGAGGCGTCGCTGCCCAAGGAAGTAAACAAGTGGCTGGCAGATAAGGGCTTGATCAAGCCGGGTCGGTCAGGTTCAGGTCCCTGAGGTTCTGACTGGCCCCCCTCTGGCTCAACGGAAGGGCGTCGCCCAGATTCGAGATACCGACGACCTGACCCCGGAAGTCTGAGCCGGAACGTTGGCAAGCCGAGGAGGCGCACAATGGCGGTCTTGATACACCCAATGCAAATCCCGGGGTCGTGGAAGCGAGGGTATGTCCTGGACTACCATACCAAGAGCAGTGACTTCCTCGGCTACGATGAGTACGGACACCCGCGTTTCGACACCGTTCGCACGGAGGTGGGCGAACTGCTGTATCGCTTGAAGTACAGAGGCCGCAAGGATGCCCTGGAGGAACTGGTAGCGGTTGCCGCCAAGTTCATCAAGGAGTGGTCGCCCCCGCTCGATGCCATCGTGCCTGTCCCCCCCTCCAAAGCCAGGGCAGCCCAGCCTGTCATGCGGCTGGCAACGGGGCTCGCCCAGGCTCTCGGTCTGCCGCTGCACGACGTTGTGCGGCGCAAACCGAGCCCGAAGCAGCTCAAGGACGTCTTCGATTACGGTGAGCGGATCAAGCTGCTCGAGAACGCGCATGACGTGACAGGGACCGCTGTTCGTGGCAAGTCGGTCCTTCTCGTTGACGACCTGTACCGATCCGGTGCGACCCTCAACGCCGTTACTGCGGCGCTCTATGAGCAGGGCAAGGTGTCGGTCGTGTACGCATTCTGTCCCACCCGCACCCGGAGCGCCTCATGAGCACCGTTTTCATCGGGGGCTCAAGACACATTGGACGCTTGAACAGCGTCATCCGGGCGAGGCTGGACAAGATTGTTGAGCGTGGCCTTCGCGTCGCTATCGGAGATGCCAACGGCGCCGATCGGGCCGTGCAGGCGTTTCTCGCAGAGCGGCGATACCCAGACGTTGTTGTGTACCGTATGGAGGCCGAATGCCGAAACAACCTTGGCGGATGGCCCGAACACGTCGTCCAGGCAAACGGAGAGCGCGGGTTCGAATACTACGCGCTAAAGGACGCCGAGATGGCCCGCAACGCCGACTTCGGGTTCATGATCTGGGACGCTGAGAGCAAAGGCACGCTCCTGAACGTCTTGAGACTGGTCGAATCAGGCAAGCCGGTGGCCGTGTACTTCTCGCCAACCCACGAGTGCAGCACCATCAGGACAAAGGCCGACCTGAACGCCTTGCTCAGCAGATGCTCCGAGCCCGACCGTCAACAGCTACGGCGCTTCCTGGATGGGGCCTCGGTCCAAGCGCTGCTCTTTGCATGAACCGGTGGGCGGCCCGCTAGCAACGTGCAGAGCACGAGCAAGATTCGAGGCCCTGGAGATCACCAATGCCTGAGAAGCGTGGGCCGAACATCCTGTGGGTGTCGTTCGAGGACACCAATCCCTTCTACGGCTGCTACGGCGACGCGGCGGCGCGCACACCGAACCTCGACCGCCTCGCCGCCCAGGGCTGCCGATGGCCCAATGCCTTCTCGACCGCAGGCGTCTGCGCCCCCGCCCGCTCCGCCGTCATCACGGGCATGTACCCCATCTCCATCGGCACCCACCACATGCGGACGGCTCACACCCACCCCGCCACGCCCGAGATGCCCACGCCCTACTCGGCGGTCGTGCCGCACTATGTGAAATGCTTCACGGAGTACCTCCGCGCCGCAGGCTACTACTGCACGAACAACGTGAAGACCGACTATCAATTCGCCCCGCCGCTCACGGCCTGGGACGAGTTGACCACCGAGGCCCACTGGCGCAACCGCCGCGACGCATCGCAACCCTTCTTCGCCGTCTTCAACCCCACCGAGACCCACGAGAGCGGGATGTGGCCCGAGAAGTGCCCCGAGCCGACCTTCGACCCCGCCGCGATGCCCCTGCCGCCCTACTTCCCCGACACGCCGAAGGTCCGCCTCGCCATGGCCCGCATGTACACGCACATCGAGAACAGCGACCGGCTGCTCGGCCAGCTCCTCGCGCAACTCGAAGGGGACGGGTTGGCCGACAACACGGTGGTCTTCCACTGGAGCGACCACGGGCCGCTGCCGCGCGGCAAGCGCTGGCCGTACGACTCCGGCATTCGCATCCCGATGATCGTCCGCTGGCCCGGCGGCCTCGAGCCGGGCAGCGCCTGCGACGACCTGGTGAGCACGATTGACCTCGGGCCGACCGTGCTGTCGCTCGCGGGCGTCGAGATCCCGCGCCACATGCAGGGCCAGGCCTTCCTCGGCCCCCAGAAGGCCCCGCCCCGCCAATACGTCTTCGCCGCCCGCGACCGCCACGACGAAGCCTACGATATGGTCCGCGCCGCCCGCGACAAGCGTTTCAAGTACATCCGCAACTGCCGTCCCGACCTCCCGTATCTCCTCTGGATTCCCTACCACAACCGCCATCCGATCGTCCAGGAAATGTGGCGGCTCTACCTCGCGGGCGAGCTGACGGGGCCGCAACTCCTGATGTTCCAGCCGCGGCCCGTCGAGGAGCTGTACGACACGCAGGCCGACCCGTGGGAGACGCGCAACCTGGCGAGCGACCCGGCGTGTCGCGCCGACCTCGACCGCCTCCGCCTCGTGCTCGACGCCTGGCTCGACGACGTGGGCGACCTGGGCAGCATCCCCGAATCCGAGATGGTTCGCCGCTGGTATCCCGATGGCGAGCAGCCGGCGACGTCGTTGCCCCTCTTCATCCCCATTTGCGAGGAAAGCCCAGGGCAGAAGCCTGCCCCCGAGGGCGGCACGTTCCGCCCGCCCGTCGCCCTCCAACTCCATTGCGCCACGCAGGGCGCCTCCATCGCCTACACCCTCGAATCAGGCGAGAGCACTCGCTGGCTCCTCTACACCGCGCCGTTGCGATTGCCCGAGGGCACGAGCACCATCCGCGCCCGCGCCATCCGCATCGGCTACAAGGACAGCAAAGAGGCCGCCGCCACCTTCCACGTCGAGGCAACAGGGTAGTTCGTTCCCGCTGCGTGCGGAAGACCGGCTACTCGTGACAGGTCACGACGATTGCAGAACGGAAAGCATGTCCACGGTGGTGAGGGCCTGGACGCCGCTCAGGCCGCGGAAGTGCCGGTCGTTGGTCCAGAGGGGCACCTGGAGGCGGAGGGCGAGAGCGAGGATGTCCACGTCGTCGGGGTCGCGGGCCTCCATCAGGCTCCGCGCCTGCGCGAGTTGGCTCTCGTAGAACGATTCAGGAAGGGCCACGATGGGCAGGGAGCGAAAGGTTGCCCGAACCTCCTCCGCTTCGATTCTGACGCCGCGTCGGGAGAGTTCCGCGGCGAGTTCTGGCAGGTAACGCTCGACTTCCCACGTCGTGCGGACCGTGGTGAAAAAGGCAAGGCGGGGCGCGGTGACGATGCGCATGGCCTTGCCCCGCAGCAACGCCGCAATCAGCGCGTTGGCGTCAACGGCGAACACGCTGCCGCTGGCGCCAGCGGTCGAAGTGCTCGGCAACGTCTTCCTCCGTGACGCCTGCGCGGGAGAGAGCGGCCTCCAGGTCCTCCGCGCGGCGCACGAGCAGCCTGGCCTCAGGCATGCTCACGTAGTCCGCGAGGGCGCGGGCGACCAGTTGGTCCAGGTCGGCCCCCGCGGCACCCTCGAGTGCGCGGAGTCTTGCGACCAAGTCGTCGGGAATCGTGACCGTGCTCATGGCACACCCCCAAGCTACCACCTTATCACCGCCCTACATTCTACGCGCAGGGGGTTCCGCGTGCAAGGCCGCACGCCTTGCCGGGGAGGTGCTGAATCGGTGGGAGGTGCTGAATGCCCATGTTGACACCAGGCGACAGGGCGGCTAGAATCGCCGCGGTCAGCCGCCTCGTCGTCCGCAGTGTGATCGGGAGTTGATCTGGAAGGAGGACCGCCATGCGGGAAGACAAGAAGCCGGAGGCATTGAGCCGTCGCCAATTCGTCGGCGCCGTGGCGGCCGCGGCGCCGCTGGTCGGAGCGGGGCTCGCGCTCGCCGCCGAGCCGGCGCCGCCGCCCAAGCAGTTCGACCGCAAGATCAAGATCGGCCTGCTCGGCGCGGGCGGACGCGGCCGCTGGATCGCCAACCTCTTCAAGAAGCACGGCGGCTACGAAATCCACGGCGTCGCCGACTACTTCGAGAACGTGGCCAAGGCCGCCGGCAAGGCCCTCGGGGCCGACGAGGCGCGCTGCTTCGGCGGCCTCCAGGGCTACAAGAAGCTCCTCGACAGCGGCGCCGAGGCCATCATCATCATTGACGTGCCCTACTTCTATCCCGAGCAGGCCACCGCTGCCGTCCAGGCCGGCGTCCACGTCTACATGGCCAAGCCGTGCGCGACCGACGTGCCCGGCGTCCTCGCCATCGGCGCGGCGGGCAAGCTCGGCACCGAGAAGAAGCTGTGCGTCCTCGTGGACTACCAGCTCCCCCTCGACGCCGCGAACATCGAGGTGGCGACGCGCGTGCGCGAGGGCGCCCTCGGCCCCATCGCCCACATCGTCTCCTACGGCTTCGCGGGCGCCTGGGGCGACCCGCCCAAGGGCAAGACCATCGAGAACCTGCTCCGCAGCGCCTGGCTGTCCCACGTCGCCCTCGGCGGCGACGGCATCGTCGCCTACGACATCCACATCATTGACGGCGTGCAGTGGCTGATGGGCAAGCGCCCCGTCGCCGCCTGCGGCGTGTCTCGCACCTGCCGCCCGAATCCCCACGGCGACCGCACCGACTGCGCCGGCGTGGTCTTCGAGTACGAGGACAAGGTGCTCTGGACCCACGTGACGCAGGTGCTGAACAACAACATGGACGTCGGCTCGCTCACCGCGAGCATCTACGGCCTTTCGGCCACGGCCCGCCTCGCCTACTGGGGCAAGTGCTACGTCAAGGGCGGCCCCAAGCACTTCGTGAAGGACGCGGGGAGCGTCTACGACCAGGGCGCCATCCGCAACATCGCCGACTTCTACGACAACGTCACCACCGGCAAGTTCGACAACCCGACCGCCCAGCGCGCCGTGGACGGCACGCTCACGGCCATCCTCGGCCGCGAGGCCGCCGCCCGCCGCTGCTACCTCACGATGGACGAGCTGGTCAAGGAGAACAAGAAGCTCGACGTGGACCTCACGGGCCTGAAGGCGTGAGCGGACCGTAATGGCGATTCTCGCTCAGCTTCTCATCGTGCTGTCGCTCCCACTCGCGGGCGAGGCGCCCAAGTGGCCGTTTGTGCTCGATTCCACCTACGAGCAGCGGGTGGCCGTCAGCCCCCGGAACAAGGTGCTCGACGCCGATTCGCTCGTGCTGCCGCAGGCCCACGCGACGAATGTGCTCCCCGAGCCGATCAAGGCCAAGGCCGGCTCCCATGCCGTCCGCTACCCCGAACGCGACTGGGTGGTGTGGGAAATCCTCCCCTGGCAGGCGGTGCACGAGGAGTATCGCCAGAAACGCAAGGAGCTGTTGCCGCAAGGCCAGCTCGACGGCCTGATTGACTGGTGCCTGAGCCGCCATCTGCCCGCGTGCGCGGAGTTCGAGCTGCGGGCGAAGCTCCTCACGTTCAAGAGCTTCGGCGACCCCGGCTACGGCCCGCTCGCGGCCCGCTGGCTGAAGCTCGCCCAGCGCCGCCAGGTGGCCTGCAGCTTTCCTCTGCCCTTCCGCGGCACGTGGTTCGTCGCGCCCGACAGGACGGGCCACCACCGCATCAAGGCGGGCGCCGCCTTCGCCTATGATTTCATCATCCAGAAGAACGGCAAGCCCCACTCGGGCAGCGGCCTTCGCCTCGCCGACCACTACGCCTGGGACCAGCCCATCCTCGCCCAGGCCGACGGCGTGGTGCGGAGCGTCGCCGACCAGTTCCGCGACGTGCCGATCAACCAGTCGGGCGGCTACGACAAGGCGAACTCGGTCGCGGTGGACTACGGCGGCGGCATCCTGGGCTTCTACGGCCACCTGCGGCAAGGCTCGGCCAAGGTGAAGGCCGGCGAGCGGGTCAAGGCCGGCCAGGAGCTGGCCCGCGCGGGCAACTCGGGCGCCTCGGGCATGCCCCACATCCACTTCACCTTCCTCGACCACGCCCACTTCTCGCTCCGTGGCCGCTATCGCTGCGAAATCCAAGGCCCCCAGGGCTGGCAGCTCGCAGACGGCCAGGACCTCCGCGAGGGCGCCTACGTGCGCAACGCGGAGGGCAAACCGAAAGAGTGAGTTGCCGGGCGAGCCGATTTGACACGCCGCGCCCATCAGGCTATGCTCCACACGAGCGGGAGGCCGCCACCCTTGGCACAGGAGAGCAGCACGATGCTGGGAGAGATGAAGCGGCGCGACTTCCTGGCGTGCGCGGGCGTCGGGGCGCTGGGGCTGCTCGCGCGGCGCCTCGGCGCTGCCGAGGCCGGGCCGCGAAAGCCCAACGTCGTGGTCATCGTCGCCGACGACCTCGGCTATGCCGACGTCGGCGTCCACGGCTGCAAGGACATCCCGACGCCCCACATTGACTCCCTCGCGGCAAACGGCGTGCGGTTCACCAACGGCTACGTGTCGTGCCCGGTGTGCAGCCCGACGCGCGCGGGGCTGATGACCGGGCGCTACCAGCAGCGCTTCGGCTACGAGTTCAACACCGGCCCGCCGCCGGGCTCGCTCGGGGAGCACGTGGGCCTGCCGCTGAGCGAGACGACCATCGCCGACGCGCTGAAGGCCGCCGGCTACGCCACGGGGGCCGTGGGCAAGTGGCACCTGGGCATGCGGCCGAAATATCATCCGATGAAGCGCGGCTTCGACGAGTTCTTCGGCTTCCAGCACGGCGGCCACTCCTACCTCAAGCTCGCGCCCGACGACTACAGCCCCATCCTGCGCGGCACCGAGCCCGTCCACGAGCAGGAGTACCTCACCGACGCCTTCAGCCGCGAGGCCGTGGCCTTCATCGAGCGCCGCAAGGCCGAGCCCTTCTTCCTCTACCTCGCCTACAACGCCGTCCACACCCCCATGGAGGCCACGGCGAAGTACCTCGACCGCTTCAAGGCCATCGCCAACCCGAAGCGCCGAACCTATGCGGCCATGCTCGCCGCGATGGACGACGGGATCGGGCGCGTCCTCGCCGCCCTGCGCGAGGCGGGGATCGAGGAGAACACGCTCGTCGTCTTCTTCAGCGACAACGGCGGCCCGCCCGCCGCCAATGCCTCGCGCAACGACCCCCTCCGCGCCAGCAAGGGCACCGTGTACGAGGGCGGCATCCGTGTGCCCTTCATCGTGCAGTGGAAAGCCCAGCTCGCGGCGGGCAAGACCTATGACCAGCCCGTGATCAGCCTCGACGTCCTGCCCACCGCCCTCGCCGCGGCCGGCGGCAAGCCGCCCGCCGAGCGTCCCCTCGACGGCGTCAACCTGCTCCCCTTCCTCAAGGGCGCGCAGGCGACGCCGCCGCACGAGTCCCTTTTCTGGCGCATGGGCGCGCAGGCCGCCGCGCGGAAGGGCAACTGGAAGCTCGTGCAGGCGCGCGGCGGCCAGGCGGAGCTGTACGACCTCGCCGCCGACATCGGCGAGAAGACCGACCTCGCGGCTCAGAAGCCCGACGTCCTCAAGGACCTCGCCGACGCCCTCGCCAAGTGGCAGGCCGAGCTGAAGGAGCCCCTCTGGGGCGGCCCGCAAAGGGGCAAAGACCCCGCCGACAAGGGCCGGCGGAACAAGGGAAAGAAGTGAGGGCGCCGCTCACACCACCCGAAGGAGGCAAGCCCAGGATGCTGCAAACGCCTAGCCGAACGACCCGCCGAGGAGCACTGAGGACGCTGGCCGCTGGCGTCGCCGCGCCGTGGGTGGTGCCGCGCACGGCGCTCGGGGCCGAGGGGAAGGTCGCGCCCAGCGACCGCGTGACGATGGGCTTCATCGGCGTCGGAGGGCAAGGGGGCGGACACCTCGCCGGCGGGGCATGGACCTATCTGCCCGGCGGCTACCTCGGGCGCGACGACGTGCAAATCCTCGCCGTGTGCGACGTGTGGCGCAACAAGCGCGATGCCTACACCAAGCGCGTGAACGACCACTACGCCAGCAAGTTCGGCAAGGACGGCTACAAGGCCTGCCAGGCCTACGTGGACTTCCGCGACGTGCTGGCCCGCCCCGATATTGATGCTGTGCTGATCGGCACGCCGGTCCACTGGCACGCGCTGATGAGAAACATGGCCGCGCGGGCGGGCAAGGACGTCTATTGCGAGAAGCCCATCTCGCTCATCGTCCGCGAGGGGCGGGCGATGGCCGAGGCGGTGCGCCGCTACGGCCGCGTCTACCAGGCGGGCACCCAGCAGCGGTCGGAGTACGGCGGCAAGTTCCGCCTCGCCTGCGAGCTGGCCCGCTGCGGGCGGCTCGGCGAGCTGAAATGCGTTTACGCCATGCTCGGCGGCGGGGGCTGGACCGATGGCGGCCCCGCCGCGGCCACGGGGCGCCCGGTGCCCGACGGCTTCGACTGGGACCTCTATCTCGGCCCCGTGCCGTGGCGGCCCTTCGACGGCCACGCCGACGCCCACCGCTTCGGCTGGGGCAGCATCAACTGGGGCCAGCACCACTACGACATCGTGCAGTGGGGCATCAACGCCGACGACACGGGGCCGGTCGAGATCGGCTGGGAGGAGGGCAAGCTCGCCTACCGCTACGCCAGCGGGGTCGTCGTCTACGGCTGCCCCTATCCCGGCGAGCGGGTCGGCGGCACGGGCGGCTGCACGTTCGTCGGCACCAAGGGCCGCGTGGCGGTGGACCGCGAGCACATCGTCTCCTATCCGCCCGAGATCCTCAACGACCCGCCGCGCCGCGACGAGTCGCCCCTCTACTACTCCAACAGCCACTCGGCGAACTTCCTCGACTGCGTGCGCACCCGCAAGCGCACGATCTGCGACGCCGAGACGGGGCACCGCGCGATGAGCATCATTCTCCTTGGCGGCATCGCCGAGAAGCTCCGTCGCCCACTCAAGTTCGACCCCCAGAAAGAGCAGTTCCTCAACGACCCCGAGGCCGACCGAATGCTCAGCGCCCCCTGCCGCGAACCCTGGCGCCTGTGAGGGAGGAACCCCCATGGCCCGAATCGCTTCCTGCTTCGCCCTTCTTCTCTCGACAGTTGCATTCGCCGCGACACCCGAGGACGGCCCCATCGCCATCCTCCAGTCCGACCGGCCGGTGAACGAGAAGGCATTCGCCTGCCGGCAGCTCAAGCAGATCGGCACGGTGAAGGCCGTGCCCGCCCTCGCCGCGTGCCTGGGCGACAAGGACACCGCCCATTCCGCCCGCTACGCCCTGGAGTCCATGCCCTTCCCCGAGGCCGGCGCCGCGCTGCGGCAGGCGCTCGACAAGGCCACGGGGCTCGCGAGGGCCGGCATCATTGACTCCATCGGCGAGCGCCGCGACAAGGAGGCCGTGCCCGCACTTGTGAAACTCGTCTCCGACGCCGACGCACATATCGCCTCGTCGGCGGCGTGCTCGCTCGGCAAGATCGGCGGACCCGAGGCTGCCGCGGCGCTCAAGGCCGCGAGGCCCAAGGCCCCGGCGGCGCTCAAACAGGTCTTCGCCGACGCCTTGCTCCTCTGCGCGGACAACCTGGGCAGGGGAGGGGACAAGGCGGGCGCCGCTGCCCTCTACAAAGAGGTCTACCAACCCTCCGAGCCAGAGCACGTCCGCACCGCTGCCTTTCTCGGAATGATCCTCTCGGCCGATGACCCGTCGCCACTGCTCGCCAGCGGCTTGACGGGCAGCGACCGCGCGGCCCAACGCGCCGCGCTCGACGCCCTCCACGAGCTGAAGACCGAGGCGGCGACGAAGGCCGCCGCGGCCCAGATTGCGAAGGCATCGCCACAAGTCCAGGTCGCCCTCATCGAGGTGCTGGCCCAACGGGGCGACGCCGCTGCCGCGCCCGCAATCATCGAGGCCACGAGGAGCACCGAGCCACCGGTTCGCGTTGCAGCGCTCCGCGCGCTCGGCTTCCTCGGGGAACCCGCCGCCGTCGCTGTCCTGGCCGAGGCCGCGGCGAAGAGCGAGGGAGCCACACAAGAGGCCGCGAAGGAGGCCCTCGCGCGGATTCGGGGCACAGGCGTCCGCGAGGCGATGGCGGAGCAACTGGGCAAGGCCAGCCCCGCGGCCCAGGCCGAGCTGGTGCGCGCCCTCGGCGTCCGCCGCGACACGGCGGCCGTCCCTGCGCTCCTCAAGATGGCGAAGGGCGACGATGCGGCGGCCCGCGCCGCGGCCCTCCGCTCCCTCGGCCAACTCGCCGACGAAACCGCGGTCGCGGAACTCGTCGGGCTGCTCGTTCGTGCCGTGGCCGACGCCGACCGCGAGGCTATCGAGAAGGCGCTGGGGGCCATCTGCTCGCGGAGCCAGCGCGCCGACGCCTGCGCCGCGCCCATCCTGGCCGCGGTGAAGTCCGCCGCCGCCCCCGCCCGGGCCTCGCTGCTCCGCGCCATCGGCCGCCTCAACGTGCCGGGGGCCACGCAGGCCCTGCGGGCAGGCGTTGAGGACAAGGAGCCAGCCGTCCGCGACGCCGCGATCCGCACCCTCGCCGAGAACGCGGGCCTCGATGCAGCACCCGACCTCCTTCGACTCGCCAAGGAGGCTGCGGAACCGGCCCATCGCGTGCTCGCGCTCCGCGGCTACTGGCGCCTCGCGGGCCTCGCGGGTGACAAGCCGCTCGAGGAGCGCTGGAGGATGTGCGAGGCCGCGATGGCCGCCTCGCAGCGCCCCGAGGAGAAGAAGCTCGGCCTCACCGAGCTTGCCAGCCTGCCGCACCCGGGCGCGCTCAAGCTCGCGGAATCGCTGTGCGCCGACGCGGCCGTGAAGGCCGAGGCCGAGGCGGCAGCCGTTCGCATCGCCGCCGCGCTGCTCGGCAGCCACCGGGCCGAGGCGAAGGCCGCGCTCGACCGCCTCGCTGCCAACGCCAGCCCCGCGACGCGCGCCGCGGCCCGCAAGGCCCTCGATGCCCTCGACCAGCACGTCGGCTACGTCACCGCCTGGCAGGTCGCCGGCCCCTATCGCCAACAGGGCAAGCAGTGCCAGGAGCTGTTCGACATCGCCTTCCCGCCCGAGCAGCAGGGGGCCAAGGTCGAGTGGAAGGCCCTGCCCCCGCCCGCCGACCCCGCGCTCTTCTGGCAGGCCGACCTTCTCCCCATCGCCGGCGGCGACCAGTGCGTCGTCTACCTCCGCACCCGCGTGTTCGCGCCGCGCGAGTTGAAGGGCCGACTCGAGATCGGCACGGACGACGGCATCAAGCTCTGGATCAACGGCAAGCTCGTTCACTCGAACAACGTCATGCGCCCCATCGTACCCGGGCAGGACAAGGCGCAGGCCACGCTCCAGGAGGGCGCGAACGACTTCCTGCTGAAGATCACGCAGAACAACATGGGCTTCGCCGCCTGCGTGCGGATTCGAGCCGCCGATGGCTCGCCCATCCAGGGCCTGCGCTTCGAGCCCGGCCCGCCGAAGTGACTTGCCGGCGCCACAGGCCGGCGCCTATAATGGGCCATGGGCCGGCCACTCTACCAGGGGGCCAACATGTCGCGTAGAGCGATGCCTTGCTTCGGGCTTCTGCTGCTCCTGATGTCACCCCTCGCTTCGGCAGCGTCCGCGCCCGAGAACCTGGCGAGGAAGGCCAAGGCCGCCGCGTCGTCGGAATACAACGCACAGTACGCCGCACAGCGCGCCTGCGACGGCGAGATCCCTTCGCCGATCTCGAAGGCGGACGTGGGCAAGGCCTGGGTCGCCAAGGGCAACGACCATCCCAAGGGCGTCACGTTTACCCTCGAATGGCCCGAGCCGGTCACTGTCGCCGAAGTCGTCTACTACGGCCGCACGGGCTGGGTCTGGGGCGAAAACTGGCGCGACTACGAGCTGTACCTCGACGGCGCGTCGGCGAAGCCCGCGGTCAAGGGCACGCTGAAGGCCGGCCACGGCGGGCAGCGCATCAAGCTTCCCGCTCCGACGCGGCTCCAGCGCCTCACGCTGAAATTCCTCAACTCCTACGGCGGCCCCAACCCCGGCGCGTCGGAGATCCAGGCTTACGCGGAGAGCCTGCCCGACGTGGCCCTCGGCAAGTTCGTCGCGCCGACGAGCCTGGAGGACACGTTCGCGCCGCCTCCGCCCATCGAGGACTCGCCGGCGCTGGTGGCGAAGCTCAAGGCGGGCGGGCTCGGCTTCGCAAAGCTCCTCGTCGTCCAGCGCCACCACATCAACTGCACGCACGTCTACACCTACCACTGCGAGGGCCAGCGCGACGGCGGCGGCATCTTCCTCGCCGACCTCGCCGACGGCTCGCTGAAGCAACTGCTCGATTCGAGCCAGGGGCAGATCCTTGGCTGCGACCTGTCCTACGACGCCGAGGCCATCCTCTTCAGTTGGCGCAAGAAAGGCTCCCCCTACTACCAGCTCTACACCATCGGCGTGGACGGCTCGGGGCTGACGCAACTCACCCAGGGTGACTACTACAACTACGACGGCGCCTGGCTGCCCGACGGCCGCATCGTCTTCCTCTCCACCCGCATCTCGCAGGCGGCCTACTGCTTCTTCACGCCCGTCGGCATCCTCTACACGATGAACGCCGACGGCTCGGACCAGCGGCGCATCTCGGCGAACTACCTGAACGACTTCACGCCGGCCGTGACGAATGACGGGCGAATCATCTACGGCCGCTGGGAATACGTGGACCGCCCCGCCATCCCCATCCAGAGCCTGTGGACGATCAACCCCGACGGCACGATGCTCCAGGGCTTCTTCGGCAACCGCGTGCTCGACCCCGCCAGCTTCATCGAGCCCCAGGCCATCCCGGGCTCCACGGCCATCCTGTGCACGCTCACCGGCCACAACGGCTCCTGCCGCGGCGCCATCGGCATCGTCCACCCGGCCAACGGCGACAACTCGCAGGGCTCCATCCGCAACGTCACCCCCGAAATCCGCCTCCGCGGCGTCGCCGTCAGCTCCAATGGCCCCCGCGGCCCCTACCAGACGCCCTACCCGGTGGACGGCACGCACTTCCTGGTGTCCCACGACGGCACGATTCTGCTGCGCGACTACGAGGGCAAGGAGCAGGCGGTGGTGCTGAAGCCGACGAAGCTCGGCTTCTACAACCCGCGCCCCCTTCGCTCCCGCGCGAGGCCGCCCGTCCGCTCGCCCTACGCCGCGCCCGAGAGCACGGAGCAGTGGGCCACCGTGTTCGTGCAGGACATCTACAACGGCCTGGCCCCCCACGTCGAGCGGGGCGAGGTGAAGCAGATCGCCGTCGTGCAGGAGCTGCGCCGCACCCTCATCTCCAGCGCAGGCATCCACAGGCCGGCGTTCGACTTCCAGCGCGTGCTCATCTCGTGCGGCGCCACCTACGTGCCGAAGAAGGTGTGGGGCTTCGCCGACGTGGCGCCCGACGGCTCGGCCTGCTTCAAGGTGCCCGCGCAGCTACCCCTCTACTTCATCGCCCTCGACGCCCAGGGCCGCGCCGTCCAGCGCATGCGCAGCCACACCGCGCTCATGCCCGGCGAGGTCCAGGGCTGCATCGGCTGCCACGAGCAGCGCCACGAGCCGCCTCAGCGCGACCGCCTCCTGCCCGTCCTCGCCCGCCCGCCGCAGGATCTCGTCTCGCCCGAGTGGGGCGCCAGGGGCTTCGACTACGCCTCGATCGTCCAGCCCGTCCTCGACAAGCATTGCATCAAGTGCCACAACCCTGTGGGCGGGACTTCCGCGTCCCGCGTCCCCCCGAAGGGCATTGACCTGACCGGCGACCGCACGGATTATTTCAACATGTCTTATGAGTGCCTCGCCCGCAAGGACCAGGGCCGCACCGGCAGTCCCTACGTCAACTGGACCCCCAGCTACAACGGCCACGAGTGGAACATCCTGGAGATCACGCCGAAGAAGTGGGGCTCCCACGCCAGCAAGCTCGCCGAGATCGTCCTCGCCAGCCACCCCGACGCCGACGGGAAGCCCCGCGTCCAGCTCGACGAGCCGAGCCGCCGGCGTATCTTCATGTGGATTGACCTCAACGTGCCCTACTACGCCACTGCCGACACCGCGCTCCCCGAGCTGCCCGCCTGCCGCCAACTGCTGCCCAATGACCTCCGCAAGGCGATGGACGACGTGTATGCCCGCCGCTGCAACGACTGCCACGCGGCGGCGAAGCTGCGGGTCGCCACCCCCTGGCGGGGCCACAAGTGGGGCGAGTTGGGTGTCCGCATCGAGCACCCGGAACTCAACACCTTTCTCCTGGCTCCCCTGGCCAGGGCCGCCGGCGGCGCCGAGCGTTGTGGGAAGCCGGTCTTCGCCTCGAAGGACGACCCCGACTATCAGGCCGTCCTCAAGACCTTTCTGCCCATCCACGAGCTGATGAAGCAGCGCCCCCGCATGGACATGCCCGGGGCGAAGCCCGCCTCCTGCTGCCTCGTGGACGATGGCGGCCCCTGCCCTTGAGTACGCGCCACACAAGAGAGAGCGCAGAATCCCTGCGGGCCCGGGTGTCCTGCTCCCGAAGGGAGCGTGCGGGGTAGCCGGCGGCTTCAGCCGCCGGGAACGGGCGCCCAACTACCCCAAGTCCCGAAGGGATGGCGGAAAAGGATGCCGCGCGACGGGGTGGGGATCTTGATGGGTCCGGGGAGGCAGCCTGCGAAGGAGGTGTGTGCACCGCATGCGCTTGCGGCCACAGCCGTTATGGCATGGCGCCCTGGGTGCCGCCTATGGTTTCAAGATCCCCAACCCCCATTGCGCGCGCGTGGGGATCTTGAGTACCTTGACCCCACCCCCCTCGCTCAGGCGCTCACCCCCCGTTGCGCATGGGTGAGCGTGTGGCGGGTGGGGCCCGGACGGCCAGGCAGAGGATCGCTCGAGGCGGATGAGCTAAGAAAGGTTCTCGGGCTGCCTCGCGAGAGGGTTCTGCCGTCCCTTCGGGACTGCCCCGAGGGTTGGCGGCTGATCCGGCGGCTGAAGCCGCCGGCAAGACCCTGTCGTCCCTTCGGGACTGGGAAGAGAGGCCGAGCGAGCACTACCGTCCCGTTTCCTGTGCGGCGGTGTAGTAACCCGGAGCGGCCGGGGCGCGCCTCCGCGTCACTTCTTCTTGCTGGGCGCCGTGTTCAGGCGCTGCTGGATGGCCTCGTCGCTCTCATCGGGCGTGAAGGCGAACTCGCCGATCTTCACCGCGTCGCCCTCGACCACGGGGGGCGCGTTGAGGAAGCTGCGCGGCACGATGTTCCCCGTGGTCCGGCCGTTGGCCGTGACGATCCGCGCGACGGGCTTCGCCAGCCGCCGACGCCACACGGCGCCGCCCGTGGCCGGGTCGAGCGCGGCGACGTGGACCCCGCCGCTGATCTCCGGGTGCCGCCCGGCCGAGGCCACGACGCGGCCCTGGTGCATCGCCACGCCGTAGACCGGCCAGGTGGACTCGATCTGGCCATAGGCGACCATCAGCCGCTCGCGCGGCGCCACCAGGCTCCGCCACAGCAGCGCGCCGTCCCTGGCCCGCAGCGCGTACACGCGGCCGTCGTGGCACCCGAAGACCACGCGGTCGCCCACGACGAGGGGCTTGCCGCTCACCCGGCCGCCCGCGGTGAAGCTCCAGCGCACTCTCCCATCGGCCTCGCGCGCCTCGACCCGATGCTGGTGGATGACGCTGACGATCCGCAGGCCGTCGGACGCGTCCACGGGCTCCGTCTCGGCCGCCGTCGCGCGTTCGCCCCAGCGCAGCCATTCGTCGGCGATCGGCCCCCCGGGCAGTTGCGTGGTCGCGGGTGGCGCGCTCGGGGTCGGCGTGCTGTCGCCCTTCTGCACGCGCCGCGGTTCGGGCCATGCCTCGAGCAGCGGCTCGGGCGTCAGGCACGTGTAGCCGCGCAACTGCGTGAAGCAGCGGCAGGCCGACGGCGTGAAGTAGACCCTGCCGTTGGCCGGCGTGGCCCCGATCGCGCAGCCCGATCGCACGACGCTCTGGAGCGTGCCGTTGAACGCCTTGTCCCAATAGGTCACGTAGCCCGCGATGAAGAGGTCGGGCGTGGCGGCGAAGCGGTTGCAGCGCTGGTTGTACGACAGCGAGGCCGCCTTCGTGACCTGCACGGTGTCGAGCGGCGCCTGGTAGATCGTCGTGTGCCCTGCGTAGTAGATCGTGCCATCGCGCACGAGGGCGTTGTACATCGAGTCGTTCCAGGCCACCTTGAAGGTGCCTTCGCCCATCAGCTTGCCGTCGCTCACGCGGATCGAGCCGACCCATCCGCCCTCGCCGCGCCCGCCGATGGCGCTGCCGCAGAAGACGGCCACGTAGTCGCCCGCGGCGACCAGTTGCCCGATCGGCTTGCCCGCGACCTCCTCATTCCGCCAGATCTCCCTGCCGTTCACCAGGTCGAGGCAGAGCACGGCCTTGGCGACGGCCCACGGCCACCGCGAGCGGAGCTTGGAGGCCGGCTCCGCGACGACCGTGAAGACGCGCCGATTCGCGGCGTCCACCGACGGGAAGAGGAGCGCCACGCCCTCGGCGGGCAACTTCCACCGCAGCTTGCCGGTGTCGGCCTCCAGGGCGAAGAGGCCCGTGTCGAGGTTCACCAGCACGAGGCCGTCGGCCACGCGCACCTGCGTGCCCTCCTCGGGCAGCGGCTTGCCTTCCGCGGCGGCGTAGCGCACCGTCGTTTCGCCGGTCCGCGCATCGAGGGCGACGAGCGGGCCGTCCTTCTCGACGAAGGTGTAGACGCGCGCCGCGTCCATCACGAGCTGCCATCGGCGATGAGCGGCGGCGCGGTCGCGCGGGCGCTTCCAGAGCGGCACGCCGCTGAAGGCGTCGAAGCCGCCGAGCAGGCTCTCCGTCTGCCGCTTGCCATCGGTGAGGTTGTAGTCCATGCACAGCCGGCCGTCGGCCACGCGCACGCCGGCCCCTGGGAAGTAGCCGGCGGGGTTGCCGCCGAGCTCGATTGGCTTCACGCCGCTGATCCACTGCATGTGGTGCGGCTGGCGCACGAGGTGGTCGTGCGACACGCCGTTGCCGTCGGCGCCGTGGTCGAAGTGGCCCCAGTCGTCCATCTCCGCGGGACGCGGCTTCACCGTCCTGGTCCAGGCCCCGTCTCGCCGAACGAGGAGCACGCCCTTCGGGGCCAGCACCCGCAAGAGCTCCTTGTCGTCGGGCGAAGGCACCTCGGCGATCAGCAGGTTCACCGCGTTGTCGCCGAAGGGCAGCCGCTCAGTGTCGTGCCACGTTTCCACCGTGGCGAGGCCATAGAGCCCTTTGGCCTGGAGGGCAGCCCTCGCAGCGTCGCGTGCGGCGTCCGAGCGTGCCAGGCCGTGCACGAGCCGGCGGCCGCCGCGGGCCAGAGCGATCTCCAGTTGCCCGTCGGTCGCGCCGACGTGGACGGCGAGGCCCGCCTCCACGCCCGCCGCCTCGGGAGGCAGAGCGCCTGCTCCCGCCCCCGCCGCGAGCGTGGCGAAGGCGACCAGCGCGGAGGCGATGCCCGCGACAGGTGTCATGGCAGAAGCTTGATGCGGACGTTGCGGAAGAGGAACTGCCCGCCCTGCGGGACCTCGGCCTGGAGCGAGAGGTAGCCCTTGGGGACCTTCACGCCATCGGCCTTCCAGGCCGGCTTGCCGTTGATCTCGAGGGCCGCCGTCGTGCCAGCAACCGTGAGGACGAAGCGGTTCCAGTCGCCCGACTTGATCAGTCCCTTGCTGGCCGCGCCCTTGAGGTCCGACACGTTGCCCTCCATCCCCTGGCGGATATTGGCCTGGTAGCCGGCGGGCCAGGGCCGTCCCTTCGGCACCGACGTGTAGCGGAAGTAGACGCCGGAGTCCCATTTGTCCGGCTTCAGGGCCTTCCACTCGAGGTCCAGCACGAAATCGGCGTACTGCTCCTTCGTCTGGACGAGTCCGTTGCCGCTCTTGATCAGCAGCGCGCCGTCCTCGACCACCGCCTCGCACGTCAGCACGTCCCACGCGGCCAGGTCCTTGCCGTTGAACAGGTCGGTCCAGCCCTCGGGCTCGCCGGCCCGGCCGTGGCTGGCGGCGACGACGCACGCCAGGGCCGCGATCGCGGCGGCCCAGCACCCACAACGCCTTGTCATCACTGTACTTCCTCCTGGCTTCGACGGACGGAGCGCTCCGAACACGGGGCACCATCATAGCATGGACGCCACTGCCACGCCACCTGCGGACCGCTGGCGTCGCAGCCCGTGTGGGTTTTGGGATAGTTTCTAAGCTCCCACCGATTCGACACTTACACAAGCTGGCCGACTCCGACGCCACAAGTCCAGCAGCGCGCATCACTTACGCCTGGTCGGCCGCAAATCGCCGATCCTCGCCCTTCCACCCATTCTGTATCACCTGATACACTGGTGCAATATGGGTGAAGCCGCGAGAACCGCCGATTCTCACCATTCTGCCCATTGTGTATCACCGCCTCCCTTGGGCCAGGTCACAGGCTGGAAGCCTGTGCCACCGCTCCTGCTCAGGAGGCGGCACAGGCACCTTGCCTGTGGCGTTTCCTCTCGCGACAGGGGCCTCTGTCGCACATGCCCGCCCGACGCGCGTGCCAGGTCGTCCTCCCGACATCAGACATTGCACTTGACAATTGGGGCAGCGGCTCGTATAGTCTCCATACGCCTTGTCTTGCATGGCGACATGATGTTGTGGGCCGGCAACGATGAGGGAGGGGAGGACTCTGACCGGCACCATCTCGCAGGAGAATCCCACGGATGAACGGAGGCACGACAGGGGCGCAGCACGGCGGGGTTCGGCGGCGGTCGCCGCTCCTCCGTGTGTGTGCCGGGTTGATTGCTCTGGCGGGGGTGTTCGGCCTGGCCTGGGGCGGTGAAGGGGCGCCGCCTGCGGCGGGGCCGCCGCCGGGGGAGCCGGTGGGCGCGGTGGAGGTGAGCGAGTTCAAGCTCTCGTACCCCGCGGCCGCCGAGGCGAAGCACACTCTGTACGAGAAGCACCCCGGCCTGCCCAAGCTGGAGGACGTGGCTCAGCTTCCGATGCGGCTGGGGAAGGCCGCGGATGGCTACGTCGCGCTCCGCAATGGGGCCGAGGCCGTGACGCTTGCCCTGGGCGACGTGCCGAAGCTGCCGCTCAAGAGGTTCTACCCCAGCGCCATCGTGAGCATCGAGGAGCAGATCGTCGCCTGGTTCAACGCTCGCAGGGTGGTCGGCGTCTTCGTGGCGACGCACCCGGCGGACATGATCGTGCAGTTCGACCGCGCCCGCAAGGTGGTGGGGCTGGAGGACCTGCGCGGCGACCGCAAGGACCTTCGCTTGGTCGTCTGGGTGGGGCTGGTGACCAAGGTGCGCACCGTCGCGTCGGGCGCGCGCGTGCCGCAGGACAAGCGCATGGACCATCCGCTCCACGAGCGCATCCGGCAGCTCTCCCCCGTGCAGGCGGCGGCGGCCGGCGCCGCCGAGCGGCACGACGTGATGGACAAGGGTTCGCTGGAGCGCTACACGGGCTTCCTGAGCCGCCACCCCGGGCGCCGGGTGGACGCGGCGCTGTCGTCGGACGACCGGCCGGGCGGCGTGGTGCTCGACTACCTGGTG
This sequence comes from Planctomycetota bacterium, assembly GCA_035527715.1. Taxonomy (GTDB): domain Bacteria; phylum Planctomycetota; class PUPC01; order DSUN01; family DSUN01; genus DSUN01. The sequence goes on from DATKZY010000202.1 coordinate 20,777, forward strand.
AGCGAGAGCAAGCCCTGGTTCGCGTACTTCCAGGTCTCCAGCACGGGGACGCAGTACACGCGCCCCTGGCGCGAGCGGTTCGGATTCGTCCACAACCAGCTCACGAACCACGACGACGTTCTGACCCTCGACTACTCCACCGCGGGGTTCGACGCGGCCCACGCGGTCACGCTGTCGTACGAGGTGCCCGTCTTTCAGTTCGACCGGCTGCGGTGGCGCACCTATGCCTCGTGGAGCAAGTACACGGCGTCCGACGTCGGCATCGCCGAGGCCGAGTACCGCGGCCAGTCGTGCAGCGTGGGCACCGAGCTCATCTGGAACTTCTTCCAGCACAAGGCGTTGTTCGTGGACGCGGTGTTCGGCGGGCGGTGCGAGCACCTCCGCGTGGAGGACATGCTGCTGGGCGAGGAGGGCGACGAGCGCCTGCTGATCACGTACTGCGGCCTGCGGTTCCAGCGCCTCACCGAGTTGGCAACCACGTACGGCTCCGTGATCCTCGAGAAGAACCACCCGGGCGCCGCGGGCACGCACGTGGACGAGTTGGAGAAGCTGGGGCGGACGGATCCCGACCGGACGTTCCACGTGCTGAAGTACGACCTGTCGCATTCGTTCTACCTCGAGCCGCTGCTGAACCCGACGGCGTGGGAGGACCCGACGACGTGGCGCAGCTCGACGCTGGCCCACGAGCTGGCCTTCTCGGTGCGGGGCCAGCGCGCGATGGGCTCCCGCCTGATCCCCCAGTACGAGATGGTCATCGGCGGCGCCTACACGGTGCGCGGCTACCCCGAGTCGATCGCCGTCGGCGACTCGGCGTGCGTCGCCTCGGCCGAGTACCGCTTCCACGTGCCGCGCGTGTTCAGGCCGCAGGCGCAGGTCGCGAAGCTCCCGGGGTTCAACCAGCCGTTCCGCTTCGCGCCCCAACAGGTCTACGGCCGGCCCGATTGGGACCTCGTGCTCCGCGCCTTCTACGACGTGGGCCACGTGGAGAACACCCGCGCAAAAGAGTTCGAGGTAGACCGCACGATCCGCGGCGCAGGCGTCGGCGTCGAGCTGCGGATCAAGGACAACTTCAGCCTCCGGTGCGACTACGGCGTCGCACTGGACGACATCCGCGATCCCGTGACCGATGAGAAGCGTGTGAACTCGGGCGACCACAGGATTCACACCATTTGCACCCTGTCCTTCTGAGGCATCCTCAGCGGCAGGGAAGGGGACACACTGGAGGACCACTCGATGCGGTTTCACGGTTCTTGCTCCGCTGCGCCGGCGCGCTGGGCGTTCGGCGTGCCCCTGGTTCTAGCCGCCGCGCTGGCCGCCGTGTCGGCCGGCCCCATCGGCGAGCAGGTGATCCGCGGGGACGTGGCGTTTCAGCGCCAGGGCGACCTCACGACGATCACGGCCAGCCACAACAGCATCATCAACTACCAGGGCTTCAACATCGCCGCGCCGGAGACGGTGCGCTTCCTCCAGCCCTCCGCCAGCGCGCGAGTCCTCAACCGCATCATCAGCCCGGCCCCCACCACCATTGACGGCCAGCTCCTGGCCAACGGACACGTCTACCTCGTCAACCCGGCGGGCATCATCTTCGGCCAGAACTGCTTCGTGAACGTGGGGGGCATCTACGCTGCCGCGGGCAACTTGAGCGATTCGGACTTCCTGGCCGGTATAGACCGCTTCACGGGCGCCGCGGGCGAGGTGGTGAACCGCGGCACCATTGTGGGCAACTCGATCGCCCTCGTGGGCAGCCGCGTGGCCAACTACGGCTCGATCCTGGCCGAGCGCGGCACCGTGGTCATGGCCGCGGGCGACGACGTGCTGATCGGCAGGCGCGACGGGCACCTCTTCGTCAAGATCGAGGGCGCCGCCGCGAGCGGCGAGGCCCCAGCGGTCGAGAACGCCGGCACGGTGAACGCCGAGGGCGGCACCGCCGTGCTCGGCGCCGGCGACGCCTATTCGCTCGCCATCCGCACGACAGGCGTCGTCAAGGCCGCCGATGTGACGGTCGAGGGGCAGGGCACGGGCGCCGTCGAAGTGGGCGGCACCGTGGACGCCTCGAGCCCCACCGGCCAGGGCGGTAATGTGAAACTCCTCGGCGAGCAGGTGGGCCTCGTGGGCGCCACGGTGGATGCCTCGGGCGCCACGGGCGGCGGCGAAATCCTCGTCGGCGGAAACTACCAGGGCAGCGGCCCCGAGCGCAACTCGCTCTTCACCTGGGTCGGCCCCGACAGCGTGCTGCGCGCCGATGCGGGCCTCAGCGGCAACGGCGGCCGCGTGATCGTGTGGAGCGATGGCGCCACAGGCTTCTACGGCAGCCTCTCGGCCCGCGGCGGCGCCCTGAGCGGCGACGGCGGGTTCGCCGAGGTCTCCGGCAAGGGCTACCTCGACTTCGCCGGCTCAGCCGACCTCCGCGCCCCCGCCGGCAATGTGGGCACAATCCTCCTCGACCCGACAGACATCAACATCGGCCCCCCGCCGGACGCGCCACTGCTCTCTATAGTTCCGCCTCTGCCACTCGTTCCTCCTTCACCCCCAGGATACGTGGTCACGGACCCAGGACCCGCCATCTCCAACATCAGCACCGTCACACTCGCGGCGCTGCTCGTGGGGGCGGATGTGACCATCGCAACATCACCCGGCGCCGGCGGCCTGGGGAACATCGCGGTCGTCGTCCCCTTCGACATTCCTGCGGGTTATCTGACCCCGTTCCGGCTCATCCTCAACGCCGACAACATGATCACCGTCGCGGCCCCGCTGTGGAACGGAGGGCCGGGCGGGATCACGATGAACGCCCCGACGGTGAACATCGGCGTTTTCGTGCAGCTGAACGGCGGCGACCTGGCGGTGACGACGGACAACTTCACGGTGAACCCGGGTGGGTTCGTGTCCGCGCCCGGCGGCATCTCGATCGCGCCCTTGACCGCCGGCCTCGGCTTCACGCTCAACGGCGTCGGGCCGCCTCCGCCGGGCGACCTCTCCAACTTCACGCTCACCAACCTCTGGACAAACGGCGCCACGGTGACGATCGGCGACGCCACCACCGGCCCGATCGCCGTCAACGCAGGCAGCCTCGCCGGGCAGGACTGGGGCGGGCTGACCCTTCAGGGGGCCGGCGTGACCTTCAACGGCGCGTTCACGCTCCCGACCGGCACCAACTTGCTCGTTGACGCGGGCCCCTCGTTGGCAGTCAACGGACAGATCTCCGCTCCTGGGGGAAACGTGACCTTCAATGCGGCCGCCCCAGCGACGCAGACGCAGCCCATCGTGGCAGCGGGCCTGGAGCTGCTGGGGACGGGGCCGTATACCCTCACGAATGCGAGCAACGACATCACGACGCTCGCGGGGAGCACAGGCGCGGTGAGCTTCCGCGACATCAATGGGTTCGGCATCGGAACGGTCAACACGCTGGGCCTGACCTCGTCGGGGAACGTGACCTTGCAGGCCGGGGGCGCAGTGACCCAGACCCAGCTCATTTCGGCGACGGGCCTGGAGCTGCTCGGGGCAGGGCCGTACACCTTGACGAACGGCGGCAACAACATCACGACGCTCGCGGGGAACACGGGAGCGGTGAGCTTCACCGAGACGGATGGGTTCGACATCGGGACGGTGAACCTCACGCTGGGCCTGACGTCGTCGGGGAACGTGACGCTTCAGGCCGGCGCCCTGGTGACCCAGACCCAGCCCATCGGGGCGACGGGTCTCGAGCTCCTCGGCGCGGGACCCTACACCCTGACGGATGGCGGCAACGCCGTGGGGACCCTGGCGGCGAACACGACCGGGGCGATCACCTACACCGATTCCAACGCGCTCACAGTCGGCACCGTCAACACGGTCGGGGTCGCCAGCGGCAACAACCCCATCGCGCTCACCCTGGCGGCGGGCAACACGCTGACGGTGAGCAATGCCCTCGACGCAGGCTCCAGCACCGTGCAGTTGAGCGCCAACGACGCCGCGATCGGCGCGACCGTCACCGGCAACAGCGGCATCACGATCTACCCCACGACGACCGTCACGAACATCCGCCTGGCGAGCTCCGGCCCAGGCCTGGTCCTCGACGACGCGGAGCTTGACTTGCTCAGCAGCACTGGCACGGTCACTATCGGCCGCACCACGAACAACGGTGTCGTCGAGATCGCCGAGGACGCCGCGGTCAACGTCGGCTACGCCCTCCACGTCATCGGCGGAAGCTACGACCAGGACCACAACACCGTAGACGCCAGCGCCATGACCATCCAGGTGGACGAGATCACCAACCTCGCCACGACGCTGACCGCTAACGGCGGCCTGACCATCATACCCTACACGTCCGGGCGCCCCATCAACATAGGCGATTCGAGCGCGGCTAACCTCGACATCAGCGAGGCCGAGCTTGGCAACCTCGTGAGCTCCACCGGCCTCACCTTCGGCAACGCCACCGCCGGCGCCGTGGGCGTCCAGGACGACGATGGCACCCCCAGGCTGAGCTTCGCTTACCCCACGACGATCCTCTCGGGCGGCAACATCGCTATTAGCAGCACCATCGGAACGGGCGACCTCACCCTCAACACCGCGGGCGGCACGATCACCGTCAGCCAGAAGATCACCGCTGCCACCGGCAGCATCCTCAGCTTCACCGCGACTGGCGACATCAATATCAACGGCGCCATTGACCCGCCCTTGCAGGTGCTGATGGACTCCGACGACGATATCAACGTGGCGGCGGCGATCGCGGCGGACGACCTCATCCAGTTGCGTGCGGGGCGCGACGGCACGGGGAGCGTGATCCTCACCGGCAGCGGAAGCCTCACGACCGACAACGCGACGGACAACAGCGCCATCTGTCTCGAGGCCAGCGTCGCCCTCCCCACTGGCATCAGCGGCAACGTCGCCTTCGGCGGCGGCAACGTGACGAGCGATGACCTCCTCACCGTCGTCGCCCACGTCGGCTCCATCAGCCACACCAACGGCTCACTCTCGGCTGCGCAAGCATCCCTCTATGGCGACACGGGCGTCGCCCACATCTCCATCAACGTTGCCACCCTCGCCGCCGGCACGGGCGGCGCGGCCGGCCAGGACATCAACCTCACCGATCCCAGCGGCGGCTTCAGCATCGGCACCGTCGGCACCACCGTCGGCGTGAACGCCGGCCTCGGCAACGTGACGCTCCAGTCGGGTGCGGCAGTGACCCAGAGCCAGGCCCTGGTTGCCACTGGCCTCGATCTGTTGGGCACCGGACCCTACACGCTCACGAACGCCTCGAACGACATCGCGACCCTGGCGGGGAACACGGGCGCGGTGAGCTTCCGCGACCTGGATGGTTTCGACATCGGCACGGTGACCACTGTGGGGCTGACGTCGAGCGGCGACGTGACGCTCCAGTCGGGTGCCGCAGTGACCCAGAGCCAGGCCCTGGTAGCCTCGGGGCTGGAACTCCTGGGGTCCGGACCCTACACGCTCACGAGCGCCTCGAACGACATCGCGACCCTGGCGGGGAACACGGGCGCGGTGAGCTTCCGCGACCTGGATGGTTTCGACATCGGCACGGTGACCACTGTGGGGCTGACGTCGAGCGGCGACGTGACGCTCGAGTCGGGTGCGGCAGTGACCCAGAGCCAGGCCCTGATAGCCACTGGCCTCGAACTGTTGGGCACCGGACCCTACACGCTCACGAACGCCTCGAACGACATCACGACCCTGGCGGGGAACACGGGCGCGGTGAGCTTCCGCGACCTGGATGGTTTCGACATTGGCACGGTGACCACTGTGGGGCTGACGTCGAGCGGCAACGTGACGCTCGAGTCGGGTGCGGCAGTGACCCAGAGCCAGGCCCTGGTAGCCTCGGGGCTGGAACTCCTGGGGTCCGGACCATACACACTCTCTAATTCCAGCAACGCCATCACCACACTGGCGGCCAATACCACCAACGCTATCACCTACCAGGATACCGACACGGTGAGCCTGGGAACAGTGGGGAGCACAACCGGGATTGCGGCCAACGGCCTGGTTGACATCACCACGGCGGGCGTCAGCGGCCTTACCCTCAACGCCGACATCGACGCGGGCGCCGGAGGCATCACCCTCACCGGCCCCGTCACCGTCCCCAACGGCAGCACCACGCGCACCCTCACCGGCTCCCCCGTCACCTTCAACACCTCCCTGAGCCTTGGGAGCGACACGACCGTGTCCGGCGAGCAACTCATAATCGCGGGGAACCTGGCCTTCGGGGCCGGCGCCTCGGTCGCTGCCCAGATCGGCACCGCAGCCGGCGAGATTGACCAGCTCATCGTCAACGGCACCGTCACGCTCAACAACGCCACGTTCAACGGGAACCTCGTGGACACGAGCAACCCGCCCCCCGCCAACAGCGCCTTCACGTTCCTCAGCAACGACGCCGCCGACGCCATCACGGGCACCTTTGCCGGCGGCGGCTCCGTGACCGTGGACGGCCACACGTTCCTCGTCAGCTACGTCGCCGGCGACGGCAACGACATCGTCCTCACCAAGCAGCAGGCCACCCGCACCTGGGACGGCAACTCCCCCAACGCCGGTGTCGGCAACGGCAAGTGGAAGAACCACCTGAACTGGGCCGGCGACACCGCCCCCTCCGAGGGCGACGACCTGATCTTCAGCGGCACCACCAAGCCCTCTCCCGACAACGACTTTGCCAACGGCACGACCTTCAATTCCATCACCTTCGACGCGGCCTGCGGCGACTTCACCCTCGTCGGCAACCGCGTCCAGCTCTCCAGCACCGGCAACGCCATAGACGTCCAACTCGGCACGGCGACCGGCACCCAAACGATCACGATGGACATTGATGCCGGCGCGACGCAGACCTTCAACATCGTCGGCGGCGCCACGCTGAACTTCAACAGCGCCACGCTCACCCTCAACAACGGCGTCACCCTCGCCGGCGCCGGCACCTTCGCCACGAACGCCACCGGCGACATCGAGGGCCCCGGCGGCCTCACGATCGACATGTCGGGCGGCACAGCCACCTTCAACGGCACCGTCGGCGCCTCGACCGCACTTGCCTCCGTGACCGTCTCGAACAGCAGCGGCGTGACCTTCAACGACACCTTCGATGCTGGGACCGTCGCTCTCAACAACACGACGGGCACGATCGCCTTCAACGGCACCACCACCGACATCACGACCGCTCTCACCGTCGCTGCCCAGGGCTTCAACGTCGCCTTCAACGGCACGACCAACACGATCGCCGACAACACGAATTTCCAGAACACAGGCACCGTGACCCTCGGCAACGGCGTGGGCGACACCTGCAACTTCACCGGCGGCGTGGCCACGAACAACGGGCCGAGTGGCACCAACCTCGCGGGCAACCTCAACACGACCAACGCCGCGATCAACCTCGGCGCCACCACGCTCACTGCCGACGCCACGGTCACCAGCGGCGGCGGCACCATCAACTTCATCGGCCCGCTCTCCGGGCCGTTCAACCTGGCCGTCAACGCCGGCGCGGGCCAGACCAACTTCCAGAGCACCATCACCAACCTCGGCACAGGCACCGGGGCCGCCCTTACAATCCAGGCAGGTACACTTGGGGACGTTCGGTTCTACAACACCGTGAACGCGAACTCCGGCATCCAGGGCACCTCGTGCAATGTCCGCTTCGACCAGGACGTGACGCTGGGCGACGGCGACACGGGCACGAACCTGCCCGACGACGTGTGGCTCGACGGCCTGACTTTCAGCGGCTACGACGACCTCACCTTCTTATCACTGACCACCGCAGGTGGCTCCGTCACGCTCAACTCAAACAACAGCAACATC
>DATKZY010000203.1:0-19201 GCA_035527715.1 Planctomycetota bacterium
GCCGCCAAGGCCTGAGCCCCCGAAGGAGCCCGTGCCGCCGAAGCCCGAGCCCCCGAAAGAGCCGACCCCACCGAAGCCTGAGCCACCCAAGGAACCCACGCCACCCAAGCCCGAGCCGCCCAAAGAGCCAACTCCTCCCAAGCCCGAACCCCCGAAAGAGCCGACCCCGCCGACGCCCGAGCCACCCACGGAGCCCACGCCACCGAAACCCGAGCCACCCAAGCCCGAACCGCCCAAGGAGCCGACGCCCCCCAGCCCTGAGCCGCCGAAGGAACCCACGCCGCCCAAACCCGAACCACCGAAGGAACCTGTCCCGCCCGAGCCGAAACGAGCCGGTGGGCCGTTCCTCGTCTCCTCCCTGCCGCGAACGTGCTACGCGCCAGGCGAGACGGCGGAGTACACGGTCGTCGTCGCCTCGGAGACCGACGTGCCCGACGCCGTGGTCACGCTGTCCGTGGCGAGCGATGCGGGCGAGACGTGGACGGCGACCGACGCCCTTGGCCCGCTGGCCGCGGGGCGGCACTCGGTGACGTATGGGGTGGACGTGGCCTGCTTCCCCCAGGGCGCCTACAAGGTCAGCGCCCGCGTGGGCGAGCAGCAGTCGGAGGCCCTGGCCCTCGTCGTGGCGCCGGCGGCGCCGCGGACGCATTTCCGGCTGGCCGGCTGGCTGTCGAAGCCGCCGAAGGGCGAGATTGACGCGCAGCGGTGGAGCCGCTTCCTGGGCCTCAACACGGTGCTGCTCCAGGACCGGTCGGCGTGGGGGGCCGAGAGCGCGCTGGTGATGGACACGGCCTTCTCGGCGACCAGCCGGGGCATCGGCGCCATGCCGGACGCCCGGCCCATGGAGGCCGGCCTGGCGCCCCCGCCGTTCGTGCAGGCGGGCGATCGCCTGACGGCTGCCGGCCTCGAGTGGCTGAACGCCTGCGCGGTGAGCGGCGGCAGCCAGGGGCCCCTGATGCCCGGGCGCGACCTCACGGACCCCCTGGTGGTCCGCGGCGCCCATCACCGCATCCACCAGCGCATCCAGGCCGAACGCCGCTTCCGCAACTTCGCGGGCGTGCTGTTCACCGACGAGACCCTCCTGCCCCGCGCCAGCACGGGCGACAGCACCACGCCCTTCGGCGTGCCCGCGCACATCGCCGCCTACAAGAAGCTCTTCGACGCCACAGACGTCCCCTGGCAGCAAGGCTCGCAACGCTGGGACGACTGGTATCCCTACGTGATGTTCCGGGCGGGCATCCTGGGCGAGTGCCTGGCCGACTGGGCCGCGGCCGCGCGAGCCGTGAGCCCCGAGTGCATCGCCACCTCGCTGCTCGCGTCGCCCACCGAACTGTCCAACGGCGTGTATCCGCCCCTCCAGGCCAAGGGCCTGCCGGTCATCACCACCAGCGCGTCGCTCACGGGGCCGGCGGGGATGATGATGCCGGCCGTCGTGGCCGACCTCGAGCGCGCGGGCAACTGGGGCAAGCCCCTGTGGTTCGCGCCCGAGGTGGCGGACGACGCGGACCTCGACGAGATTCGTGTCGCGGTGTTCCTCGCCCTGGCGCGGAAGATTGACGGCGTGGTCTACCCCAAGAACGTGGACTACCATCTCGACCGCCCGGCCACCGGGCCGGGCCCGATGGACGTGCAGGCGAGCATCAGCAGCGTGAACCACCTGCTCACGCGCCTGGGCGACTTCCTGCTCGCCCTCGAAAAGCCGCGCGACGACGTGGCCATCCTCTACTCCGCCACCGAGCACATCGAGCGCATGGGCCGCGACCCCGTGAAGAACCCGGACGCGCCGGCCTACCCCTGGACCCTCGTCGCGGCCTACAACGCCTGCATGTTCGCCCACTTCCCCGCCGTCTTCGTCACCGAGGACGAGCTGCTCAGCGGCCGGAGGACCACCAACAAGGTCATCCTGGCCATCGGGCTCACCCGCATCCGCCCCGAGGTCAAGGGCGCCCTCGAGCAACACATCGCCGCCGGCGGCGTCGTGCTCACCGACACCACGACCAAGGTGGCCATCGAGGGAGCGAGGCCGCTCGGCATCGAGTTCCCCGACCTCCACCAGTACCACCAGAACCCCCCGGTGAAAGAGGGCGACGAGGAGTCCACCCCCGACCTGGAACGCCGCGACGCCGTCGTCCAGGCCAGGCTCCTCTACCCGCTGCTGGGCACGTTGCGCACCGTGCTCAAGCAGCACATCGAGCGCGACTACACGTCGTCGGACCCCGACACCATCGTGTGCGACCAGCAGTGCGGGGCGGGACGCTACATCTTCCTGATCAACAACACGCAGCGGACCGACTTCCACCGCGGCCTGAAGTGGGAGCTGGCCGCCGCGCGGACCCGTGTGACCTTCCGCGAGGGCGAGTATGCCGTCTACGAGGCCATCGAAGGCAAACGCGTCTACCCCATGCGCGACAAGGGGCATCCCACCTTGAGCCTCATCCTGCCGTCGGGCGCCCTGCGCCTCTACGCCCTCTTGCCCGAGGCCATCCGCGGCGTGCGCATCGGCAGCGCCAGCCTGGGGCGCGAGGGGCTCCGCGTGTCCGCCACGGTGTACGGCGAGGCCCGGGCATTCTTCGGATCCAAGGCCATCAACGCCGCCATCCCGCTCGAAGTCACGGTCGCCGACCCCGCGGGGCGCGAGCGCCTGCGCGTCTACCGGGCCCACAGCCCCAAAGGCTACGCGGAGACCTTGCCGCTCGGCCGCTTCGAGCAGCCGGGCAGGTGGACGCTGAGGGTGACCGAGCTGCTCAGCGGGCAGAGCGCCAGCACCACGTTCCGCGTCGGCAGCGGCTCGGCGTCGTGGGCCAGCCGCCGCGGGCCGCTGGCCGTCTTCGACGGCGAACGAACGACGGCTCTCTTGCGCTCGGGCGAGCCCCTCCTGATCCTCGTCGGCACCGAGGAAGAGGCCGCCAAGGCAGAGCCCCTGGCAGCCGCACTGCGCACCGACCAGCGGACCGTCGAGGTGCGCCTCGCCGCCGAGCTCGCCAAGCCGCGCACCCTCAGCTCGGCGGAAGCAGCACGGTACCTGAGCGCGGCGCCGGACAATGCTCTGATGCCCGACATCCGCCAGGCCGCCATCCTCCTGGGCGAGGCCGCCACCCATCCCCTGATCCAGCAGGTGCACAACTCCGGCGTCGTGCCGCGCACGGTGACGCCCGACTGCCCCGGCCCCGGCGGCGCGCTCCTGTGCTGCGTCGTGTCGGCCTTCGAGCCCGACGTGCCGGTGATCGTCGCGGCCGCCGCCGACCCGGCGGGGGTGGACGCGGCCATCGAGGCCCTGCTCGCGGCCTCGCGGGGCACCGTGCCACGCGTCGCCTGGCGCGCGGTGTCCACCTCGCGCGAGCTGGCATCGGGCAGGCCGCAGCCGCGCGCCCCGAGCCCCGAGCGCCTGGCGCCGGCGTGGCGGTACCGCGGCAGCGACGTGCCGACCTGTGCCGCCGCCCCGCTCCAGGGCACCGACGTCACGGTGGGCTTCTACGACGGCATGGTCTTCACCTTCAACAGCACGGGCAAGGAGATGTGGCGCCGCCGGTGCACGACCCGCACGCGGGCCGTGGCGAGGAGCCTCGACGGCATCTGGGCCGCCATTGGCTCGTTCCCCGAGGTTCTGCTCGTCTCGGCCCAGGGGCGCCTCCAGTTCGGGGTCCCCATGGAGGAACCCGGGCCGCGGGCGGACCACACGGCCGTCGCCCTCTCCCCCGATGGCACGCTCACCCTGGCCGGCACCCGCAAGGGCGTGATGACGGCCTATGACCTCCAAGGCAACAAGGTCTTCGCCATCGGCGACACGGACGCCGACGAGCAGAAGGAGGGCTGGCAGTCGCGCCTCGGTTGCATCAACGACCTGTGCGTCTCGCCGAGGACGGGCAACATCGTGGTGGGCGGCGAGCTCGCCACCATCGGCGTGGACCCCAAGGGCGAGGAGCTGTGGGCCGCCGCCGACGCCAATCGCGTCACCTCGGTCGCCTCCAGCTTCGGCGAGGAGCAGACCGTGGCCGTCGGCTCCCGCACCGGCCTCGTCGCCTGCATCAGCAGCGGCACCGTCCTCTGGCGCAACCAGGCCGACGCCTGCGTCACGTCCGTGTGCTTCCGCGGCGAGTCGCAGGAGATCCTGGCCGCCTCGCTGGACGGCACGCTGACGTGCTACGACAAGAACGGCAAGGCGCTGTGGACGCACCGCTCGCCGCTGGGCTTCCGCTACGTCGCCTCGTCGCTCGACGGGTCGCTCGTCGCCGCGGCCGAGCTCGCCGGCCGGGTCCTGCTGCTCAACAAGACGGGCCAGGTCGTCGTCGAGACCGAGCCGGTGGACGGCGCGATCCGCGCCTTCGCCTTCTCGGCCGACGGCGAGCGCCTCACCGTGGGCACCGCGTCGGGCGAGGTGCTGACCTTCAAGAACAAGCGCGCCGCGGTGGACCAGGACGAGTTGTGACCCGAGCAGTTGGATGAATGGATCGATGGATGAGTGGATGAATGAGAGACTGGATGATTGTCTGACATCCATCCACCCATCCAATCCTCCATTCATCCCCCTTCCAACACCAAGGAGCCCTCGACCGTGGACATGATCCGCGACGGCGGCAGGACGGTCGTCTGCCCCGAATGCTACGCCCACCTCCACGTCCCTGAGCCGGTCACGGAGGGCCAGGAGCTGGAGTGCCACCAGTGCCGCGTCATCGTGGTCATCAAGGTCATGGACGGCAAGCTCACGCCCGTCGCCCGCAAGCCGAAGGACGCCACGGAGGACAAGACCTGGTAGCCGGCCCGATGCCGACGGACCTGGTCCCCACCCATTGCTGAGCATGCCACGCCATGGGAGCGCCAGGGCCCCGTGGCCCGCGACTTTGCCCTCAATTGACTTTTGGGGGTGGTTGCCTATAATCAGGGGTTCCATGCTCCGGCGTTGAGAGGAAGGCACGGTGGAAGAGGCCAAGGCCAAGGCGGCGGTGCTGATCGAGGCGCTGCCCTATCTCCAGCAGTTCCGCGGCCGCACGATGGTCGTGAAGTTCGGCGGCGCGGCGATGGATCCCCAGGGCGACCTGGCCGATATCCTGTTCAGCCTGGTCTTCCTGAGCCACGTGGGCGTGCGGCCCGTGCTCGTGCACGGCGGCGGGCACTTCATCAGCCAGGCGATGAAGGAGCGGGGGCTGCAACCGACCTTCGTGCGCGGCCGCCGGGTCACCGACGCGGCGGCGCTGGCCATCGTGGAGGACGTGCTGATCAACAAGGTGAACACCCAGCTCGTGGCGAAGATCGAGGAGCTGGGCGGCAGCGCCGTCGGCCTCCACTCGCGCCACGGCCGCCCCCTGCTCGGCGAGAAGCTGCTCGAAACCGCCGAGGACGGCTCGGCCGTGGACCTCGGCTTCGTGGGCAGGGTCTTCTCCGTGCGGACGGGCGTCATCAACGACGTGCTCGACGCCGGCTGCATCCCGGTGGTGGCCCCGCTCGCCGTCACGGTGGACGGCCAGGTGCTCAACTGCAACGCCGACACGGCGTCGTGGAAGGTCGCCGCCGACCTCAAGGCCGAGAAGCTCGTGCTGCTGAGCGACGTGCCCGGCATCCTGCGCGACCGCGAGGACGAGGCCTCGCTCGTCACCACGCTGACGAAGGACGAGGCGGAGCGGCTCGAGCGCGAGGGCGTCATCGAGGGCGGCATGCTGCCCAAGGTGGACGCCTGCATCCGCGCCGTCGAGGCCGGCGTGCGCAAGGCCCACATGATTGACGGCCGCATCCCCCACGCGCTGCTGCTCGAGATCTTCACCGACACGGGCGTGGGCACCGAGATCATCCGCGCGAGAGGGTGACGCCAACGAGACCGGGGATGAATGGATGGTTGGATGAAAGCGGGATTCGTCTTCTCTGGCACTCATCCACTCATCCACCCATCCAATCATCCTCTGCGAAGCCGGTCGCTACCACGCACTTGAGGGCACAATGACCACACGGGAAACAATCGAGCTTTTTGGGAAACACGTCATCGCCAACTACGCCCGTTCCCCCATCGTCGCCGTCCGAGGCGAGGGAAGCTGGCTGTGGGACGCCGATGGCAAGCGCTACCTCGACCTCTTCCCCGGCTGGGGCGTGAACGGCATCGGCCACTGCCACCCGCGCGTGGTGGCCGCGATCCGCGAGCAGGCGGGCAAGCTCCTCCACGTGGCCAACGTGCCGTTCTACATCGAGGAGCAGGGCCGCCTGGCCCAGCTCATCGCCGAGCGGAGCTTCGGCGGCCAGTGCTTCTTCTGCAACAGCGGCGCCGAAGGCAACGAGGCGGCGATCAAGCTCGCCCGTCGCTACGCCGCCGACCAGGCCGCCGCGGGCGCCCACCCCGTGCGCTACAAGGTCATCACCGCCTACAACTCCTTCCACGGCCGCACGCTCACCACGGTGGCAGCCACGGCGCAGCCGAAGTACCACGCCGGCTTCTACCCGCTGCCGCCCGGCTTCGTGCACGTGCCCTACAACGATGCCGACGTGGTGGCCAAGCTGATTGACAACGAGACGTGTGCCGTGATGATCGAGCCCATTCAGGGCGAGGGCGGCGTGAACGTGCCGTCCGACGGCTACCTGCCCGCCCTCCGCAAGCTGTGCGACGAGCGCGGCATCCTGCTCCTCTTCGACGAGGTGCAGACGGGCGTCGGCCGCACGGGCAAGTGGTTCGGCCACCAGAACTGGGGCGTCGAGCCCGACATCATGAGCCTGGCCAAGGCCCTCGGCGGCGGACTGGCGATTGGCGCGATGGTGGCGAAGCCCCACATCGCCAAGAGCCTCGTGCCCGGCACCCACGCCTCGACCTTCGGCGGCAACCCCATCGCCTGCGCCGCCGGCATTGCCGCCTTCGAGGCCATCGAGGAGGAGGGGTTGCTCGAGAACGCCCTCCGCATTGGCAAGCAGATCAAGAGCCGCATGGCCGCCGTGGCGGAGAAGGTCGGCTTCATCCGCGACGTGCGTGGCATGGGCTGCATGATCGGCATCGAGCTCGACCGGCCGGGCGCCGACATCGTGAAGCAGTGCATGGCCCAGGGCCTGCTCATCAACTGCACCCACGACACGGTGCTCCGCCTGCTCCCCTCGATGGCCGCGACCGAGGCCGAGATCGGCCAGGGAATGGACATTCTGGAACAGGCGCTCACCGCCTCTTGAGGGACGCCGCATTGGCCACCGAGGGCACAGCCCGAGCCGATGGGCGCCGCGCTGACGAGTTGCGGCCGGTGAAGATCCGCCGCCGCTACACGGCGAACCCGCCGGGCTCCGTGCTCGTCGAGGCCGGCGCCACCAAGGTGCTCTGCACCGCCATGGTCGAGCAGGGCGTGCCGCGGTTCCTCCTCAACAGCAACCAGGGCTGGGTCACCGCCGAGTACGGCATGCTGCCCGGCTCCACCACGACCCGCAAGCAGCGCGAGACGGGGGTGCACGTGGACGGCCGCAGCGTGGAAATCCGCCGCCTCATTGGTCGAGCCATGCGTGCCGCCATCAACCTCAAGGCGTTCGTGGGCCACACCATCTGGCTCGATTGCGACGTGCTCCAGGCCGACGGCGGCACACGCACGGCGAGCATCACGGGCGCCTACGTGGCCCTGGCCGATGCCGTGGCCTGGATGCGGGGGCAGAAGCTCGTCCGCTCCGAGCCCCTCACCGGCATGGTCGCCGCCGTCAGCGTCGGGATCGCCGGGGGCCAGCCCGTCCTCGACCTCTGCTACGCCGAGGACGCGGCGGCCGACGTGGATATGAACGTGGTGATGACCGACCGCGGCGAGTTCATCGAGGTCCAGGGCACGGCCGAGCACGGGGCCTTCGGCGACGAGGCGTTGCTCGGCATGCTCAGCCTGGCCAAGGCAGGCATTCGGCGGCTCTTTGAATTGCAGTCCAAGGCCCTCCGCTGGCGGCGGAAGCCATGGGAATGAATGGCGCCCGACGCGTGATCGTGCTGGGCAGCCGCAACCCGGGCAAGTCCCGCGAGGTCCGCGCCGCGCTCGCGGGGCTGCCGGTCGAGCTGCGCGGCCTCGACGAGCACCCCGGCGTCGAGATGCCCGAGGAGACGGGCGAGACGTTTGCCGAGAATGCCCGTCTCAAGGCCACTGTCCTCGCGGCGCAGCTCGGCACCTGGGTGCTCGCCGACGACTCGGGCCTGTGCGTGGACGCGCTCGGCGGGCGGCCAGGCGTCTGCTCCGCCCGCTACGCCGGGCCGCACACCACGGACGCCGAGAAGGTGGCCCGGCTGCTCGCGGAACTGCGCGACGTTGCGGAGCCCGAGCGGACGGCCCGATTCGTGTGCGCATTGGCCTTGGCCTCGCCGGAGGGCGTGCTCCTCGAGGTCGAGGGCGTGTGCGAGGGCAGAATCGCCGTCGAGCCGCGTGGGGCCAACGGCTTCGGGTACGACCCTGCGTTCTTCTACCCCGATTTCGGCGCGACCTTCGCCGAAGTCCCGCTGGAGAAGAAGACCCGCGTGAGCCATCGCGGGCGCGCCATCCGCGCTCTCGCTCAGCAGCTTCCCGGGCTCTTGGCGAAACAGGAGCAAGCCAATGGGCAAGAAGTACTACGTGGGCATTGACCTGGGCGGCCTGAACATCAAGGGCGGCGTGGTGGACCCCAAGGGCAAGGTGCTGAGCTTCGCCAGCATCGCCACCGAGGGGCAGAAGGGCCGCGACCACGTGCTCGACCGCATCGCCGCCCTGGTCGAGGTCGCGCGCGAGCAGGCCGGCATCCCCCCCGAACGGATCGCAGGCGTCGGCATCGGCTCGCCCGGGCCGCTCAGCATCAAGAAGGGCCTCATCTACGAGGCGCCCAACCTGCCCGGCTGGACGAACCTCTACCTCGCCGCCGAAATCCAGAAGCGGGCGGGCTACCCCACCGTGCTCGAGAACGACGCGAACGCGGCCTCGCTGGCCGAGGCCGTGGCCGGGGCCGGCAAGGGCTTGCCCTGCATGCTCATGCTCACCCTCGGCACCGGCATCGGCGGCGGCATCGTGCTGGACGGCCGCGTGTGGCACGGGGCCGACGACATCGCGGCCGAGCTGGGCCACGTCTCCATCTGCCACAGCGGCCGCCGCTGCAACTGCGGCTCCATCGGCTGCGTCGAGGCCTACGCCTCGGCCACCGGCGTCGTCAAGCGCACCCAGGAGGCCCTCCGGGCCGGCACCCGAAGCTCCCTCGCCAAGGGGAGTAAAAACGACCTCTCGGAAGTCGCGAAGGAAGACAAGTGCCGCCATGTCTTCCAGGTGGCGAAGCAGGGCGACCGCCTCGCCGCGAAGATCGTGGCCGACACCATCGTGTACCTGGCCGCCGCCATGGCCAGCCTGATCAACACGTTCAATCCCGACATGATCGTGCTCTACGGCGGCATGACGAAGGCCGGAAGCCAGCTCTTCGGCCCTCTCCGCAAGGAGGTGGCGCGCCGCTGCTTCAAGGTCGGCGCCAAGCGCTGCAAGATCGTGCGCAGCAAGCTCGGCGGCCACGCCGGCGTCATCGGCTCCGCCATCTCCGCAATGCACCTCCTGGGGAAAGCCTGAAACGTGACGCGTGAAACGTGATGTGATCTCAGGTCCCTCGGGTCCCTTGGGTCCCTTCGCTGCCTCGAGGCCGGGGGGTGGAGCACAAGGGGCCCAAGGCGGCACAAAGCCGCAACCAAAGGCCGAAAAGATCGAATGCGGAAAGGCTTAATGGCCAGGCAGGAAGAACAACCCAAGACCCCCCGCGACCTGCGCCGCCAGGCGCGCGAGGTCGCCGACTCGCTGGCGATCGCCTTCATCCTGGCCATGATCATCCGCCACTACGTCCTCGAAGTCTTCAAGATCCCCACCAAGTCCATGGAGCCCACGCTGCTCGGCGACCCGTGGAGCGGCGACAAGATCCTCGTCAACAAGTTCGCCTACGACTTCCGCGACCCGCGCCGCTGGGAGATCGCCGTCTTCAAGTACCCCCAGGACACGGCGAAGAACTACATCAAGCGGGTGATCGGCCTGCCCGGCGAGACCGTGCTGGTGCGGTACGGCGACGTGTATATCAACGGTGCCATCGCCCGGAAGCCCTGGCGGGTCCAGGAGTCCCTCTGGCGCCTCACGCCCCACTCGCGGAGCCCCGAGGCCGACCCGAAGCCCTGGCGGGTCACATTCCCCGATGGCTCGCAGCAGCAGTCGGCCGACGCCGAGTTCACGCTCGATTGCACGGGCGGCGCCGGCGCCGAGGCGGAACTGCGGTACATGCCCAGAATCCTCGCCTACGAGGCGCCCGCCAACCGCCCGCCGACCCGCCCCTTGCCCACCGACGTGACCGACGACATCATGGTCGAGTTCCACCTCATCCCGAGGGAGCAGGCGGGCGCCCTGAGCGTGGAAATCCCCATCGTGTTCCCCGAGAGCCAGGACGAAAGCCGCGCGAGCGTGCTGGACTTCTGGGAGGTGAAGCTCCCCCTTGACCGGCCGGAGCTCGCGCCGGAGGTCTGGCGCGACGGCACGCTCCTCGCGGCCGGCACCCCGTGCAGGCTCCCGAAGGGAAAGGCCACCCTCGTCCAGGTGTGCAACGTGGACCTCACGTTCCTCGTGCGCGTGGACGGGGCCGAAGTCGTCCGCAAGGAATACGAGCCGAGCGACCGCATGAACCAATCGGCAAGCTTCGCCAACGAGGCACACGTCCTCCTCCGGCTCGACCAGGCGCACGTCACGATTCGCGACCCGGGCGTGTACGTGGACGTGCATTATACCGACAATCCCCGCGCCTTCGCCGTCCGGAAGCCGTACCAGCTCGGAGGCGACGAGTTCTTCGTCCTGGGCGACAACAGCGCAAACTCCAACGACAGCCGGGCCTGGGAGAAGGTGCCGCGCAGCTACCTGGTCGGCGAGGCGTTTCTCATCCTCTGGCCCCTCGGGCGCATGAAGCTCGTGCGCTGACCCGCTCTTCGGAAAAGGAGTCCCATGGCGCTCCTCCAGTGCGAAAACCTCGTGAAGGTCTACGGCAGCCGCCGCGTGGTGGACGACGCCAGCTTCGACGTGGAGCCCGGCGAAATCGTCGGCCTCCTCGGCCCCAACGGCGCCGGCAAGACCACCTCGTTTCGCATGACCATCGGCATGATCCGCCCCAACGCAGGCAGGGTGCTCTTCCGCGGCCAGGAGGTCACCCGCCTGCCCATGTACCGCCGCGCGCGCCTGGGCATGGGCTACCTCTCCCAGGAGCCCTCGCTCTTCCAGCGCCTCACCGCGCGCAACAACCTCCTCGCCATCCTGGAAACCCTGCCCATCGGCCGCGCCGAGCGCCTCCGACGCCTCGGGCAGCTCATGGAAGACTTCGACCTCGTGAAGGTCGCCGGAAACATGGCCTCCAACCTCTCCGGCGGCGAGCGCCGCCGACTCGAGATCGCGCGCGCCCTCATCACCAACCCCCTCGTGTTCCTCCTCGACGAGCCGTTCTCCGGCATCGACCCCAAGAAGATCACCGACATCCAGAACATCATCCTCGGCCTCAAGGCCAAGGGCATGAGCATCCTGCTCACCGACCACAACGTCCGCGACACCCTCCGCGTCACCAACCGCGCCTACATCATTGACCAGGGGCGCATCCTCGCCCACGGCTCCCCCGAGGAGATCGTCGAGCACGCCGAGGTCAAGCAGCGCTACCTCGGCCACGAATTCACCATGTGAGCTGCCGAATTCGGTCTGGAATCTGGAATGCGGGCGAAGCCTGCCATCGCGGTCACCATGGGCGACCCCGCCGGGATCGGCCCGGAAGTGGTCGTCAAGGCCATCGCCGACGAGCGCGTGCGAGCCGCCTGTCGCACGGTCGTCTTCGGCGACGACGCCGCACTCCGCGACGCCGCCCGCGGACTCGGCCTCCCCACCGACTGGTCAACCGCAAAGGCCCTTGGCGAGCTGCGGCCCGACGCCCCGGCCCAGGTCCTCGACCTTGGCGGATGCCCCCCGGGCCTGCTCTTCGCTGCCAGGCCCACACGCAAAGGCGGCGTGGCATCACTCCGCTACGTCGAGGCCGCCGTCCAGGCCGCCCGCGACGGCCTCGTCGCCGCCGTCGCCACGGGGCCGATCAACAAGCAGGCCATCGCCATGGCCGGCTCCCCCTTCGCCGGCCACACCGACCTGCTCGGCCACCTCCTCGGCGTCGAGCAGCCCGTAATGATGCTCGTCGGCGGCCCGCTCCGCGTCGCCCTCGTGACCCACCACATCGCCCTGGCCGACGTGCCCGACGCCATCTCGACCGAGGCCATCGTCGCCACGGCCCGCGTCGTGGACGCCGCGCTGCGCCGCTTCTTCGCCATCGCGGAGCCGCGCCTGGCCGTCTGCGGCCTGAACCCTCACGCGAGCGACGGCTCCCGCTTCGGCGACGAGGAGCTCCGCGTCATCGAGCCGGCCGTCGTCCAGCTTCGCCACGCGGGCATCGTCGCCCGCGGCCCCGTGCCGCCCGACACCTGTTTCCACCGAGCCTGGGGGTCACATCTTCATTTGGCAGTTGGCGGCGAACTGCGAAATGAAGATGTGACCCCGGGCGAGTTCGACGCCGTCATCGCCATGTACCACGACCAGGGCCTCATCCCCCTCAAGCTCCTCGCCTTCGACACCGGCGTCAACGTCACGCTCGGCCTCCCCATCATCCGCACCAGCGTGGACCACGGCACCGCCTACGACATCGCCGGCCGCGGCCTCGCCTCGCCCAACTCGATGATCGCGGCCATTCGCCTTGCCGCCGAAATGTCCAAGGCCGGCCAATAGTCCCCATCCGCTCTTGACTTCCCGCCGGCCCCAGATGTAGGATCGAGCTGTGGGCACGTCTCTCGTCCGCACGGGTTGCCGACGCGCCGACCCGACGCCTCGGCAGTCCAAGGAGCAGATAATTGATATTTGAAGACTTGACACCCGTCCTTCCACTTGACACCCGTTCTTCCATCGGCCTTGGGAAGATCGTCGGCGGAATCGAGTGCCTGACGGGGCGCACGGCCGTGCAGCAGTTCCGCGCCGCCGCGGAACGGCGCTCGCGCGGGAGCACTCTCGAGTGACCGCCGCGAGGGCGCACGTGGCGGGAGCCGCCGCCCGCCGGAGGCGATGGCATGGACAAGGTGAATGTGGCCATGATGATCTTCCCCGCCGAGATCGGTGGGGCCGAGGCCGTCGTCGGGGAGATTCTGCGCCACCTGGACCGGTCCCTGTTCAACTGCTTCCTGGTCACGACGGACGAGCACCGCGCGTACTTCGACGAGATCGGCGCCACCACGGTCTTCTCCCTGGGGCCGCTTCGGCGCCTTGACCGCCGCGCGAAGCTGATGAAGTGGCTGCACCGGCTGTGTCCCAGCAGGTTCTCCAGGAGGGCCTTCCTGCCGTCCAAGCTGCGGGCCGCGGCGGACTTCCTGACGCAGAACCAGGTCCACATCCTGCACGCCCACCTGACCAAGGACCAGCGCTTCGCCGCGCGGCTGAGGGTGCGCAACCTGAAGAAGGTCATGACCGTGCACGGAGTGCTGGACCTCGACGTGGAACTGTACGACCAGATGCACCCGGGACTGCTCGGGCGGGTCCTGGCGCGGGCGGGCCACGTGACATCCGCCTGCCGCTACTTCCTCGACCGCCTGGATGCCTTCGGCATACGTGTCAGGGAGCGGGCCACCATCATCGAGAACGGCATCAACCAGGAGCTGGTCGCCGCGAAGCGCGAGCCCCCGGCGGAGGATGACATCTTGACCATGACTTATCTGGGCGGTGTGCGCCACGAGAAGGGCGGCGACCTCCTCGTCAATGCCCTCCGCATCGTCGTCCACGAGCGCGGCGTCAGGAACGTGCGCCTGGAGATCCTGCGGGACGTGTCCCCCGGCTCCGAGCTGCACTCGCTCATCCAGCGGTGTTCGCTCCAGGACTACATCACGCTGGTGGGCTACGTGCCCGGCGGGGACCACCTGCGCCACATCTCGCGGAACGATCTGTTCGTGCTCCCCTCGCGCACGGAGGGAATTGCCAACACGCTGATGGAGGCCGTCGGCCTCGGAAAGCCCATTCTGGCCACCTCTGTGGGCGGGACCCCTGAAGTGGTGACCCACGGCCAGAACGGCTATTTGTGCAAGCCCACGGCCGAGGGCCTCGCCGAGGGCATCCTTTTCTTCGCGAATCATCCTGAGAAGCTCAAGGACTACGCCGCGGCGAACCAGCGGCTTGCAGGCAGGTTCGCGTGGCCCCAGGTCGTCCGCCGCTACGAGGACCTCTATCGCTCCCTGAGTTCGGTGAGTTCGGAGTTCGGGGGACACCATAGAATGGCACTAACTTAAGGTGTAACTCATTCAGGCGCAATGTCTTATGATCTCAGCGGATCGCCCTTCGCCACCCTTTGAACGGCGCGATGCGCGTGCTGAAGACGCCGAACAGGCTGACGTCGGGCTTCCAGGCTGACGACGGTGGAACCCGCGGCGCGGTGATTGTGGGCTGGCCGAAATGTAAACGCTGTGATGGCATTGACTTACGCTTAAGTTAGTGCCATTCGTGACACCATACACGATTACGAGGGCAATCGTGGCGAGGGCGGAACGGGGTGCGGCGGCGGTTGACTCCCGCATGTCGCCGGCGTAGGATCGGAACTGCCGCATGGCGATGCGGCTTGGCCTCCCAAGATGCCTCGCGAAGCCGCGAGGCCGCGGCAGGAGTTAAGTAAGGTGTCCCCCGAACTGAGATGCGGCTTGGCCTCCCAAGATGCCTCGCGCAGCCGCGAGGCCGCGGCAGGAGTTAAGTAAGGTGTCCCCCGAACTGAGCCCCCGAACTGAGCCTCCCGAACTGAGCCTCCCGAACTGAGCCCCGAACTGAGTCCCCGAACTGAGAATCCGTTGCGCGCCGAGCGGAGGACCCCGCGCGCGTCGAGGGGTGTCAAGTGCTGAGATGACAGAATGCTGCCAAGTGCGGTGGGCGGTGCGCGGAGTGTGGGCGATGTGTGCGTCCCCTCAGTGTGCCAGGCACGAATGGCCCATTCTAGGTCTCACAGAGCGCTAGGGCTGGGTGTACTGGAAGGGAACTGGTTTGTGGGGTTGAGTGAGGAGCTTGTCGCAGAAGATGCCGGCAGTGACCTGGATGTTGTGCGCGCCGCGGGCCATGTGAAGTTGGCCGTACGGCATGAAGAGCCGGCAGTCGTTGTAGACGGTCACGGGGTACATGGGCCGCCCCACCACCGAGGTGCCCACTTGACCGTCCTCGGCTGCGAACTGACCGTCGCGGTCCTTCAGTGGAACTCCTTCGCGCCAGAACCACGTCGCCACGGTGACGTCGCGGCCGACACAGCCGCTGACGACGAACTGGACGTTTATCATCATGCCGCGCTGACCCCGTTCTACGACGTTGTGGGTGAACCAGATCGCCTTCACCTCGGCGGATGGGCCTGCCGCGGCGGGGGGGCCGGCCTGAACGGTGAAGGGAGTGGTCGTGACGGAGGCGAGCGCGCGGCCCCTGTGGACGACCGTGAGCAGGGCCACAAGGGGGGCTGCCAGTGACTCTTGGGTCAGGTGGAGTTGGCTCACGGGAATCCAGATTTCGAGGCCGGAGACCTTCGTGCGCGGGTGTGGTGGGATGGTCTTCGCCTCAGAGCAGACGAGGCCATCGGTGGAATAGAATCGCTTGTCGAAGTCGCGAAGCAGCGTGCCGGTCCCCGGGAATTGGAAGAGAGCCTGAAGGGATACCTCCTGCCCTTGCAGGCCGTCCAGGAGGAGGTCCGCCCGGATGCGGACCCACTGAGCATTCTCGTGAATCACGCTCGGGTCCACCGATGCTCCCGTGACCCACCCTGCCGCTTCGCCTCCCCCCGGCTGCCCGGGCGGCGTGCCCGGCACGACATAGTCGAACGCCACAGGGTCAGAGCCGGCAAGGCTCTCGCCCGCGTAGTAAAAACCGACGCTAACCTGGAGGTGGTGCTGTCCCGGAGGGAGGTGGAGCTGTCCGGCGGGCAGGACGATGCGCAAGTCGGAGTAGGTGGTGTTGTCGTAGGGGGGTTGGAAGGCGCAGTTCACGGCCACCTGCCCGTCCTCGGTGGTATACTTGCCGTCGGTGTCCTGGACCTTCTGGCCGCTCGCATTGCCGAACCAGACGTTGGCCCAGCACTCCTTGCCACGGAGATCGTCCACCTCGAAGTGCACATGCGCCACGACCTCGCCACCTGGGGAGGGCGTGTCAAGCCACACACGGTGGATGCGGGCCACGGGTTTGCCAGTCGTGGGCGGCTGGGCCACCTCGCCACCGGATGCTGCTTGGACGACGATGACGGAGCGAGCGCGCTTCACTGTGAACTCACGCATCGCGCGCAGTTGGGTTTGGCTGAAGTAGAACTTCGCGCCTTCCCCGAAGTCGTAGTCCATCACGTTCGCCCACTCGGGCGCGGCGTCCACGGCTCCCTGGGGGCCGGTGCCCAGGTCCGTGATGCCCAGAGCCCGGTTCTTTTGCTGCTCCCAGGCGTGGGGGAGGCTGAAGTAGTGGCCCAGTTCGTGGGCCACGGTGTTCATATAGGTGTTCGCCTGCCTGGAGACGACGATGCCCAGTGAGGGCTCTGAGCGGGAAACGCGGGTGAGGACACGGCGGGGCCCCGTGTCGAGGCGCAGAGCGAAGCCGATGTTTGACTCGGCGCCGATGGTGCCGCCCGTCTCGTGGTCCGGGTCCTTGATGTCCCACACGCAGAAGATGGTGAGGTTGCGCATGTTTTCCGTCACGCGCAGGTGGCGCAGGTCCGCTGTGCCTGTGCGGACGACGCCGTTGCGGTCACGCGTCGCGCCGTAGCAGTTTTCCGTGTCGAAGGGCCGCCCGATGATCTGCGACACCTCGCTCTCGTGGACGTCGTAGAGGCTGTGGAACTGGAATTGCAGGCAGGGCGCGGGCCGGCCGGGGCCGAACCTGGCCATGTCCTGCTCGCTGAAGCGGAAGGTGCGGTTGGCCAGCTCGATCTGGCCGATGACCCAGGCCTTGGGCGCCATCTGCTCCGCCGAGTGCTCGTCGGAGTAGATGCGGACGACGTTCACGGGCAGGAGGAATTCGGCTCGCGGGTCAGGCGGCGTGGCACGGGGCCACGAGTCACGGGGTTTGAATGCCTCCGTCTCAACGGCGTTCCCCATCGCAGGCCGGGCCCGGGCCGTGCCCGATAGCCCCAGGCCGATGAGGGAGAGCGCGATCAACGGAAGACGAGCCCAGTTGAACCGCCTTGTGGCATGCTGTGCCATTCGATTCCCCTTGTGAGATCTCCTGGATCTGCCGCCGTGACAGCATCGGCCCTACAACGCCACAGAAAGCGCGTGAGTTCTCGGACCCCACGGGCGGCGGCGCGCATCACTCCGGCGGCGCAAGCCACCCCGTGCTCGCCCGGAGAACCTGGCCCGGTTTCACCAGGGTGTGTTCCACCGTGCGGATGAGCTTCCCGTCCACGCGGACGTCAACGAAGACCACCGTCGCGGGAAGGTTCCGCGAGTTGACGTACGTGAGCTCGACGCCGTAGTTGTTCGCCGTGATTTGCGGGATGTTGCAGACCTCGTGCCCGGGGCCGCGCAGGAGGTCTTGCACGGGCGGGAAGCTGGCGTCCGTCGGGCCAATGACCCGCAGGTCAACATCTGCCTCAGTCAGCCACCGCGCCGTCACCGTGAGTCCTTTGCCCGGCGCAGGCCCCGGATCGGCCAGCTCCGCACCCGCGTCCAGAACCTTCTCATCGCCGCGCCGCCCCAGGACGATCTCGCCCTTGTTGGTGAGCCGTCCCGCCTTCCACACCTCGATGATGACGGGAGTGGCGAGCACGCCACGGTCGGTGAGGACCCTCAGCTCGATCCGGTGCTTGCCCGCCTTCGGGCGGAGGATGGCGCAGGTCTCGGAGCCGGGGCCTCTCAGGCAGTCCTCCAGGACGCCGTATCTGGACCCGGCGGGGTCAACGACCCGCAGTTCAATGTCGGCCGCGGTCCGCCAGATCGCTTTCACAGCGAGGCCCGGCGGCTCCTCCTGGGGAACCTGTTCCTTCGGGGGGGGCGCTGGGGCACCCGGATTGGCGACATTGACGAACTGCGTCTCGCCCCGCTTCTGGAGGACGACCTGAGCCGTGCCGACGAGTTGGCCGTCGCGGTGGACCTCCACCGTCACCGTCGTGGGGCCCGACCCCTTTATGCTCTTGCACTCCAACATGGCCCTGTAATCGCCTCCAGCCGCATCGGCGATGTCGCAGACTACGGTAGCTGGGCCTCTGAAGGGATCCGATCTAGGCAGGTACCGTCTCCCCGTGGGGCCGAGGACTCTCAACTCGATGGCGGCCCTGGTGGACCAGGAGGCCTTCACGGTGAGGGTGCCCGCCTGCGCGGCCGGAGCGTGAAGGACCGCGGCAAGAGCCGCCGCCAGCCAGATGGCTACTGCACTCGTACGCATGGACTTCTCTCCTATCCGAAGACACTCGGTCACGGTCCGTGCGACACGGCCGGCGCGTCACGGCACCCGCCGTGCCGGTCAAACGGGGAGACACTGCCTCCCCGGTGACGAGGAAGGGACAGCAAGGCAGGTCATAGTGTGGGTGACACTTGGCAGAGGCAAAGCCCGCAGGAGGCAGCGCCCCAACCGGCCAGAATGGCCTCTCAAATCGAGCCGGCGGCCCTATATTGTCATTATACCGGAGCTTAGCTCACACTGCAAGCCCGTAGTGCCCAAAAAGTCCGAGTCCTCGTCTGGGAGCCGCTTTTCCGGCCTCGGAGTGATCTTCGCTCTGGTTTGCTGCCGTCCGTGCCCGCGATGGCACGGTGGGGTCAGCTCTGGGCGTGGGGCACTGAGACTCGCAGGCCCGTCGCTGGCGGCGACGGCGTTGTGGGCGGGGCGTCTCTGCCCCGCGTGGCTGCTCGGGGGCAGGGGACGGGTCGCCTGCGAGTTTGACTCGCGCCCCGGCAAAGGGCGCGAGTCAATCCCACCAGCCCATGCAGCCGCGATGGGCAGCGATGCAACCTGTTGACGAATAGACACTTGTGGCGTCGCACCGGCAGGCGTCGGGGCAGGACTTGACTCGCGCCCCAGGGCTGGGGAAAAGGGCGCGAGTCAAATCAAACGGCAAGCGGCGCGTCCCGCCGTCCCTGATACCTCGTAGGACTTCAGACGTCTGAAGTTCCTGCCCCCACCGACCTCGTGTCGGTGGAGCAAGGGATTGACACCTACTGCGAGTGACCCTCTCCCCCCATCCCCCTCTCCACTCGTGGAGAGGGGGCGAGGGGGTGAGGCCGTTCCGTGTAGTTCTCAATCCTTCG
>DATKZY010000204.1:0-96046 GCA_035527715.1 Planctomycetota bacterium
TGCCCGCCGCTGTGAACGACGGCCACTGGAGCCCCCCGCGGCCGCCTCCTGCCCAGCACCCGTTCGGTGGCTCCCCTGCAGCTCAGGCCGCGGCTTCCTCCGCACAGGAGCCGGGGGTGCAGTTCGCTGGACGGATACGAACAATCGTGGCTCCCCGACGAGGACTCGAATGCGCCGCACAGCGGATATTACCACACGAACGGCGTTTCGGGCATTCCGGAGGGCGTTTTTCGGCGGCGCAGAGGGTCCCCGACGAGGACTCGAATCTCATCCGCTACTCCATGCCAGTTGACTGGCGCTCTCCGAGGACTCGAATTACAACCGCCAAAACAACGGCCCGGTAACCCGGAGAGGGAACTCTCTCCAGATCACCGGGCCTGCGAATCAGACACCGAGCATCTCAGCCGTCGAGCTCGTCAGCACACGGTCACGACGAGCCCCTCACGGCTGACATCGAACTCGAAGAAGCGGGCGCGCTCGTTCGGCGGCTCGGCCTCGAGCATCCTCCGCACTGCGGCTGCATCCTGTGGCGACTTGCAGACCATGAGCAGGAAGCCTCCGCCGCCAGCGCCCAGGAGCTTCGCGCCGTGAACGTAGGGCCGCACACGCTCCAGGAGCACCTCAATCGCTTCGTTGGTCGAGCCGGGGTCGAGCTGCTTGTTCAGCCGCCAGACCTCATCAACGAGCTTGCCGAACGCGGGCAGGTCCTTGCGTGCCATTGCATCGGCCACATGTGGCACGATGTCGCGCAACTGCTTCAGGGTCGCCATCGCAACGCGATCCCGGCCAAGATAGCGCCGAACCAGATCCACATTCAACACCAAACGTGCGCGGGTGTGGCGTTCGACGACGACGCCTTCGAGCCCCTCGAAGGGGCCGGCCTTGACTCGGCATCGCTGGCCGACGGCGGCGCCGGCGTAGGGTTCGAGGTCGGCGCTGGCGGCGAGTGCCTGCTGGATGACGGCAAGCTCATTGATGAGGAGCTGCTGGTTGGCGACATTGAGGGTTTGGCAGACGCGGTTGGTGGCCAGCGCCAGGCGTCGGGCCTGGTCGTCGCCGCAGAAGAAGACGTAGGAAGTGAAGAGGGGCATCATCCCGCGTCGTTTGCGTCCGCCGGAGAAGAACACGTACTCGCGCATGGGGAGGAAGTAGCCGATGCCGTGGTGGAAGAGGTCCCAGGCGAGGGCCTTCTCGTTGCGGGCCTTGGTGTGAGCGACCCACCACTGGCCCTCCAGCGCCGCGGGCGTTTCGGCCCCTGGGGTCAGGCTGGGGGGATTGTCATCGGGTTTCAGCACGGTTGTGTCCCCACCAGGGCGCACTCCGTCCCCGTCGGTGCACCGGCGAAGTTGCGCACGCTGCACCTTCCGGTGGCGGGGCAGTCCGGCTATCGCTCGGACGCGGCGCCCGAGGAGCCCTGGTCGCTCATTGGCGCTTGCGAAATGTCCCCGCCGCCGGCACAGCAGGGCAGGAGGGCCGAACCATGCACGCCCCACCGCTGCGCGAGCCACCTGCGCAGGGTGTGCAAGAGGTGCCTTCTAACCGGTCCGGTCTCAACCCGTACCAAGCTGTGCCACTATGAGCCACTCATTGTGCGCAATTGTTCAGCCACGATCAATCAGGATTATCCCCCATTGGGTGTCTGGGAACGGGCAGACTTTCTTAGGGGATCATGCCCTTCTAGCGCCAGGGATTTCCCTAGCAGGCTTGGACGGGGGGCCTCGCGGGCGCACGCACAGCCCGTGTCCGAACGGCGACTCTGGCCATTGCGTGGTCCCGCTCGACGGCTTGAGCGACGGGGGGACCTGGCGGCAACGGCTGTGGCTGCTCGCAAGTGCTGTTTGCCAAAGGGGATACGGTTTTCCACTTGACTTCCAGCCAGCCCGAAGCCCCTATGTCAGGGCAGCCGCCGGGCGTAGAGCCGACGCCTGGGGTAAGCAACCAGCAGGAGAGCGTACATTGGGACAAGCCCTCGCGCCAGCACGCCGCCGCCGAGGAGGCCCCGCCGTCGGCCGGCATTCCCGCAACGGCGCCATCCGCTGCGCCATCTACACGCGCAGCAGCATCGGGCCGGAGTCGGGCCTGAGGCACTTCAGCGCAGACGCCCAGCGCGAGGTGGCGGAGGCCCTCATTGCCCGCCGCAGCGGCGAGGGGTGGACCGCCCTGCCGGAGCGCTATGACGACACCGGCTTGAGCGGCAGGGACATGGACCGCCCTGCGCTCAGCCGGCTCCTGGCTGATGCGGTGTGGGGCGCGATGGAGTGCGTCGTGGTGTACCGGGTGGACAGGCTGAGCCGGTCGTTCCTGGATTTCGGGCGGATCCTGGGGCTGCTGAGCGCCAGCGGGGTCGGCTTCGTCTCGGCCACGGAGCCGTTCGACACCCGGGACACCACGGGCCACCTGATGTTGAACATGCTGGAGGCCTTCGCCCAGTTCGAGCGGGAGACCCTTTCCGAGCGGCTTCGGGACAAGATTGGTGCCATGCGCCGCAAGGGGAAGCACATCGGCGGCTTGCCGCCGTTCGGCTACCGTCTAGACGTGAAGACAGGGAGGCTGGTCGCGGATGAGCGCGAGGCGGCGGTTGTGCGGGAGGTCTTCGCGCTCTACCTCGAGCACCGCTCGACGATCCGCGTCGCGGCAGAGCTCAACCGGCGGGGAGAGAGGTCGCGGGCCTGGACGACGAAGGCGGGCCGCCGCCGAGGCGGGGTCGCGTTCAGCCCGGGGAGGGTCCAGACGGTCCTGACGCAGATGACGTATGCCGGCGAGGTGGTGCACAAGGGCCGGGTGTTCCCCGGCGAGCAGGAGGCGCTCGTCCCCAGTGAGACCTTCAACGCGGCGGCGGAGCTCCTGGCCCGGAACCTGCATGGCCCCCGCTACCTCTCGCTGGACCCCGACGGTGCACTCCTGGGCGGCATTCTGCGGTGCCGCTCGTGCGGGGGTGCGATGGGGCATTTCCAGAGCGTGGGTCGGGGCCGCCGGTGCCTGTTCTACGTCTGTGGCAATGCCCGGGCCCGGAGCCGGGGACTCTGCCCGGCGACTCCGCTCCGCGCGGAACCGGTCGAGCGGGCCGTCCTCGATGCCCTGTGGGGCCTGGCGGCTGACCGCGAGCAGCTCCGTTTGGTCCTGGAGGAGGCCGCGGGTCGTGGGGTCGAGGGGGCCGCGGCGGGCGAGGAGAGCGTGCGGGACGCCCTGTCCGCGCTCCGACGGAACTGGGACGGGACAGGGCCCGCCGAGCGGCATGGGCTGCTGCGTGTTTTGATCTCGCGGGTGGATTGCGAGAGTCGGGACGGCACCCTTCGCGTCCGGCTGAGCCCCGAGGGCCTGGGGGCGCTCGTGTCCCGGAACGACGGAGAAGGAGGCATCCGATGGCCACGGTGACCGAGATCGTGTTGGGCGACGAACGAGGCTGCGAACTCGAGGACAGCGAGGCGCGACGGGTGCTTCGTTGCGCCATCTATACTCACAAGAGCGGCGAAGAGGGGCTGGACTGGGACCGGAACTCCCTGCAGGTGCAGCGCGAGGCGGCGGAAGCACTCATCGCGAGCCGCCAGGCGGAGGGTTGGACGGTGGTTCCCGAGCGGTATGACGACGGCGTCTACTCGGGTGCGGAGCGGCCCGCCTTGAAGCGCCTCCTGTCGGACATCGAGGAGGGCGGGATCGGCTGTGTGGTCGTCTACAAGCTCGACCGGCTGAGCCGCTCGATCGTCGGCTTCACGCGCATCCTGCAGACCCTGGAGGCGCACGGCGTGGGCTTCGTCTCGGTCGCCCAGCAGTTCGACACGACCCGCCCGCTGCGCGGGCCCCTGGTCAACGTGCTGCTGGGCTGTGCGCAGTTGGAGCGGGAGTTCATGACCCAGCGGGCGGCGAGGGGGAAGTGGCGTGTGCTGGAGCGAGGGGGGCACGCCGGCGGACTGTCCATGCTCGGGTATACCACCCATCCGCGCGACCGCCATCTCGTAGTCAACGATGAGGAGGCGGAACAGGTCCGGGCGATCTTCGGGCTCTACCTGGAGAGGCGAAGCGTCCGCGCCGTCGTTGAGGAACTGAACCGGCGCGGCTGGCGGGCCAAACGTCAGGTTACGAAGAAGGGCATCGAACTGGGCGGCAAGCCGTTCGAGGAGCAGGGCGTCCGCTGGGTGCTCAGACACCGCGTCTACATCGGTGAGACCAGGGTCCAGGGGAAGTTCTACCCTGGCCGGCACGAGGCGATCGTCGACGAGGAGGTCTGGAGGCGCGCCCAGCAGTTGCTCAAGCACAACGCGACGGCGGGTGGCAAGCGGGCACAGAACAAGTACGGGGCCGTGCTGAGGAGCGTGCTCTACTGTGACGCCTGCGACGCGCCGATGCGGCATTCCGCCTGCGGGCCGACTGCCGGCTACCGCTACTACGCCTGTGTCGACCAGCAGTGGCGCATCAAGCGAACCTGCCCTACCGGGTCGGTGCCGGCCGCCGAGGTCGAGAGGAGAGTCGTGAAGCACGTCCGCGGCTTGGCGGCGGACTCGCACCCTGTGGCAGAGGCCGTGAGGCAGACGAGGGAGCAGTGCGAGGCCAGGATACGCCAACTGGAGGAAGGGCGTCAGGCCGTGCTGGGGGAGTTGAAGCGCCTCGATGAGGCCATGTGCGCGCTTCTGCGGGCCGCGGCCTCGCCCGGGGACAAGAGCGCGCCGCAGCTTTCCCTGCTGGAGACGAACATTCCGGCCACCGAGGAGCGCATGCGGGCCATTCGCGGCCAGCTCGTCTCCTCGCACCGCGAACTGGTGGACGCCCGAGGCGTCCGAAGGGCACTGGCGGTCTTCGGCCCTGACTGGGATTCGCTCGACCCGCTTGTGAGATGGGACAGCGTAACACTCCTCATCGAGCGCGTCGGCTACAACGGCCGGACGCGCGAGCTCACCGTGCGGTTCCGGCCGGCGGTGATGCCGGGCGTGCCAGACACTCGGATTCGATTGGGGGCGAGCGGCAATGGCGACAGTGAATGACGCGGAAGGCCGTGACCGCCGTGCGGAGCGCGAGGCCTTACCCTCGCTTCGGCAGAGGTGGGACGGGGCGGGGCATGGCGAACGGCTCGGGATGCTGCGCGCGCGGGTCTCGCGGGTGGATTGCGGGAGCCGGGATGGCGCCCTTCGCGTTCGGCTGACGCCCGAGGGCCTGGGGGCGATCGCGCCCCGGAACGATGGAAAAGGAGAGATCCGGTGGCCACAGTGACGGAGATCGTATTGAGCGACCAGCGGGCCTCCGAGGCCGAGGGCCGCGAGGCGCGGCGGGTGCTTCGCTGCGCCATCTACACCCGCAAGAGCGGCGAAGAGGGGCTCGACCGGGAGTGCAACTCCCTGGAGGTGCAGCGCGAGGCGGCGGAGGCGTTCATCGCGAGCCGCCAGGCGGAGGGCTGGGTCGTGCTGCCCGAGCGCTATGACGACGGCGGGTACTCGGGTGCGGGTGCGGAGCGGCCCGCCCTGAAGCGCCTCCTGTCGGATATCGAGGAAGGCGGGATCGACTGCATCGTCGTGTACAAGCTCGACCGGCTGAGCCGCTCGATCGTCGACTTCGCGCGGATCCTGGAGACGCTCGATGCGCACGGCGTCGGCTTCGTCTCGATCACCCAGCAGTTCGACACCACGCGCCCGCTTCGTGGCCTCCTGGTCAACGTGCTGCTGGCCTTCGCCCAGTTCGAGCGGGAGCTGATGGCCGAGCGTGCAGCGCGGGGAAGGTGGCGGGCACTGCGACGGGGGGCGCGCATCGGCGGGCACCTCATGCTCGGCTACACCGTCCGGCCGCACGACCGCCGCCTCATCGTCAATGACGAGGAGGCGGAGCAGGTCCGCGCGATCTTCGGGCTCTACCTGGAGCGGCGGACCGTGGCCGCGGTCGTCGAGGAGCTCACGCGGCTCGGCTGGCGGACCAAGCACCAGGTGACGAAGAAGGGGAGGGAACTGGGCGGGAGGCCGTGCGACAGGCGGAGCGTCTACCGGGTGCTCAAGCGCCCCCTCTACATCGGCAAGGCCAGGGCCGAGGGACAACTCCAGCCCAGCGGGCACGAGCCGATCGTGGACGAGGAGGTCTGGAGGCGGGCGCACGAGCTGCTCGAGGAGAACAGGGCGGCGGGCGGCACGGCCCGCCGGAACAAGTACGGGGGCCTGCTGAAGTCCCTGCTCTACTGCGAGGCGTGCGACGCGCCGATGAGGCACTGCGCCGGTGGGCCGCCCGCCAGCTATCGCTACTACTCCTGCGTCGACGAGCAGGGCCACCTCAAGCGGACGTGCCCCACCGGCTCGGTGCCGGCCGCGGAGCTGGAGAGGAGGGCATTGGAGGCCATCCGCGGCCTCGGGGTGGACTCGCACCCCGCGGCCGGTGCCCTCAGGCGGGCGCGGGAGCAGTGCGAGGCCAGAGCACGCCAACTGGAGGAGAGCCGCCAGGCCGCCCTGGAGGAGCTGAAGCGCCTCGACGCGGGCCTGTGCGCGCTCCTGAAGGCCGTCGCCTCACCAGGGGACCAGAGCGCACCGCAGCTCTCCCTGCTGGCGGCCACCACCCCAACCGCTGAGGAGCGCATGCGGGCCATCCGGCGCGAGCTCGTCTCCTCGCACCGCGAGCTGGTGGACGCCCGAGGCGTCCGAAGGGCACTGGCGGTCTTCGGCCCTGAGTGGGATTCGCTCGACCCGCTTGCGAGATGGGACAGCGTAAGACTCCTCATCGAGCGGGCGGACTACAACGGCCGCACGCGCGAGCTCGCCGTGCGGTTCCGGGAGGCGGCGATGCCGGGCGTGCCCGGCATCAGGATCAGGCTGGGAGCAGAGAGGAGTGGCGGGAATGGGCGACGCGGAAGGCCGTGAGGGCCGTGCGGAGTGCGGGGCCGCCGGCAGCACGCATGGGCAGAGCGTCCGCTGCGCGATCTACACGCGCGAGAGCGGCCGCAGGGGGCCTGAGGGGCAGTTCGACTCCGTCGAGGCGCAGCGTGCCGCGGCAGAATCCTTCATCGCGCGGCGCGCGCACGAGGGATGGGCCGCGGTCGGCCATCGCTACGACGACCGGGGCATCAGCGGCGCGCGCATGGACCGCCCGGCGCTCCTGCGGCTGCTGGCCGACGCCTCCGACGGACGGCTCGATTGCGTGGTGGTCCACAAGCTCGACCGGCTGGCGCGGTCCCTCCCGCGGTTCGCGCGGCTGGCGGAGGCCCTCAGGCGGCTCGGCGTCGGCGTCGTCTCCGTCACCCAGCCGTTCGACACGGGCACGTCGGTGGGGCGGCTGTCGCTGCACGCGCTCCTGGCCTTCGCGGAGTTCGAGCGCGAGATCATCGCCGAGCGGCAGCGCGACGGCTGGCGCCGGGCGCAGCGGAACGGGAGACACGTCGTGGCGGCCCCAATGCTCGGCTACAACTTCCGACCGGGGAGCCGTGACCTCGTGGTGGACGAGCGGGAGGCCGCGGTCGTGCGGGAGATTTTCGCTCTCTACCTCGAGCACCGGTCGGCCATCCGCGTCGCCGAAGAGCTCAACCGGCGGGGCAGAAGGACGAAGGCGTGGCTCAGCAGGGAGGGGGACCAGGTCGGCGGCATCGAGTTCACGGACACCGGGGTCAGCAGGATGCTGGCCAACGTCGCCTACGCGGGCAAGACACGCTGCGGCGCCGAAATCCTCCCGGCACGGCACGAGGCGATCATCCCGGAGGAGACGTTCAACGACGCCAGAGCCATCCGAAGTGCGAACCGGTGCGCGCCCCGCACCGAGCACCCGCCCCGGCTCGCGCCGGCCCTGCTCGGGCGCCTCCGCTGCCGCGCGTGCCAGGCGCCCATGAGGCCCATCCCCAGGTGCCTCGGGAAGCGCGAGGTGCGGTTCTACGCCTGCACCGCCGCCAAGAGGCACGGGTGGCTTTCCTGCCCCACCAAGGCGGTGAGCGTGCCGGCGGCGGAACGCGCCGTGGCTGAGCTGCTGCGCCATGCCGGCTCAGGCCCGGAGGCGCTCAGGGACCTCCTGCGTCCCCCTCCTGGGACTTCCCCCAGTGCCGCCCTGGAACTGGAGCGCGCCGTTCATGGCGTGGTGTCGGTGTTACGGCGAAGCTGGGACCTCCTGGACCGCCGCGAGCGGGCCAGGGCCGTTCGCTCCCTCGTCGCCGAAGCGGACTACGACGCCCGGGACGGGACGCTCGGCGTCAACCTGAGCGCGAGGGGCCTCGAGTGGCTGGCCGGGAGGCCCGCCTGCCGCGGCGGGGAGGACCCCGCTGGACGCCTTGAACCCCCGTTCGCGGGCGCGCGCCTGGAGGCGAAGGTGGACCCCGTGGCCATGGGATGCCCCTCCTCGGCCAAGGCCTGGACGCCGCCCCAGTACATGACCCCCGCCGAGCGCCTCGCATTCGCTCACGCAATCGAGGCGCTCATCCGAGATGGCCGCGCGGCAAACTACGTCGAGGCGGCCCGGCTGCTGAACTACTCGGAGGGGCGCCTCGTGACGCTCAGCAAGCTGCGCTTCCTGGCCCCTGCCGTCCAGCAGGAACTCCTCTGGGTCGGGGAGGACGCGCTCCGCCACGTCCGAGAGATCGACCTCTGCCGGATCGCCGACGAGCTGGACTGGGACCGGCAGTGGGAGCTCTGGGCCGCGGTCCGCGCCAGGGGTCCCCATCCCGGCCCGAGTCACGAGGCGGGGCAGGGACACAGAGCGGTTCGGGACCGCCACGCGGACGCCCGCCTGCGCGGGGAACTCGAACGCCTCCCCGGGATGGCAGCGGGAGAGTTGGGGCGGAGGTACTCCGAACTCTTCGGGGGCCGGTGCCCGTGCCGGCGGAGGTGTTTTCTGCAGAGGAGCATCGCCTGGAGACTCCAGGCACTGGCCTTGGGCGGCCTGTCCGAGGCAGCCGAGGCGCGGCTGAAGGAGCTTGGCGGGCACGTCCTGGCACGGGTCCGCTCCGCCCGCCTGGCACGCCCGTGAGCGACAGGGCGGAGCGTGACGGCCCCAGCGGCAGATGCCAAGGGCCGGCCCGCGGCGGCTGAGGAGTGTGCGGGATGCCACTGACCCTGCGAAGGGGAACGCTACGACGGGCGCCTCAGGAGGTCCAGGAATTCCCTGGGGGTGAGGACCGTCACGCCCGCGCGGGCGCGGGCCGGGAAGTGCCGGATGTTGCCGGTCACGAGAACCGCGTGCGCGGTCACGGCGACCTCGAGAAACGCCCTGTCGTCCTCGTGCGGAAGGGCCGCGTTCAGCGGCAGAGCCGCCACGGGCGCTCCGCTGGCGCGGAACATCTCCAGTACCGTGCTCACCTGCTTGGCCGTGAACGGGAAGCGCGGCTCAGACAGAACCTCCTCGTACTCCGCAAGAATCCGCTCGTCCACACAGGGCTGGAGAGAGCCTTCCGTCAGCAGATCGAGGATCTGGCCACAGACGCCGGCCGGCGTCAGAAGGGCAGAGACGATCACGTTGGTATCCACGACGAGCCTCACTTCGCCGTCCGCCTCTTGCGCCGCACGTCCGCGATGATCGCGTCGATCTCGTCCATGGTCATCTTGTCCAGGCCCCGTGCCTTGGCCTGGGCGCGCATGCGGTCAATGGCGACGCGGGCGCGAGCTCGCCGCAACGCCACGAGTTCGTCCTCTACGGTGTCCGGCTCCACCGCAGACACCACGGCGATCGGCTGCCCGTTCGCGGTCAGGACGATCTCGCGGTCTGAGGCCAGCTCCTTGCGGATCGGGCGGCTCCGGAAATCACGGATCGACATGAATCTCATGGCAAGTCGCTCCACACATCAGCCGAGTACCCAAACGACTACCAACAGTATACCGATTTGCGTACCATCCGTCAAGCGTCTGAAGTGCCAGCCTCGAGCGGCGCCGGAGCGTGACGCCTCCGCCGGCGGCCAGGGCGGCCCTGAAGGGCCAGGCCCAGACACCGACGTCTGAAAGGGGTGCATGCATTGGCGAGATGCGACGAGCGGCCGGCTGTCCCCATAGTGGGCGCTCGGCAGGGGCCCGCGACGCGAAAGGCTCCCTTCCGGTGCGCGATTTACGCGCGGCGCTCCATGTCCCCAGACCCGGAACGCCAACGGAACTCCATCGAGCTCCAGCGCCAGACCGTAGAGGCATTCATCGCCAGCCGCCAGCACGAGGGATGGCTCGCGCTCCCCGAGCACTACGATGACATGGGCTTCACGGGCGGCAACATGGAACGGCCCGCCCTGGAGCGCCTCCTGGACGATGCCCAACAGGGGCGCATCGACTGCGTCGTGGTGTACAAGCTCGACCGCCTGACCCGCTCGCTCGTCGACTTCGCGCGCCTGGTGGACATCTTCGACGCGCACGGCGTCGGCTTCGCCTGTGCGACGCAGGAGCTCGACACGACGAATCCCATGGGCAGATTGGCCCTCAACGTGCTCCTGTCCTTCGCCCAGTTCGAGCGCGGGATCATCGCCGACAGGATACGGGACAAGGTCTGCGCGAGGTTCCGGCGAGGACAGTGGGGCGTCGGCGGCGCACCGCGGGGATACGAGCTCCATCGGGGCAATCCCCGCCTGGTCCCAGACGACGGCGAGGCGGAGCTGGTCCGCACCATCTTCGCCCTCTACCTCGAGCACCGCTCGACCATCCGCGTCGCCGAGGAGCTCAACCGCCTGGGGCGGCGCACCCGGCACCGCGTCTCGGCCAAGGGAAATGCTCGCGGGGGCAACCCCTTCGGGCCATGCGCCGTCGCCGGCGTGCTGCGCAACGTCGTCTACATCGGCAAGGTGAGGTGCAACGGCCAGACCTACCCAGGCGAGCACGAGCCGATCGTGGACGAGGAGCTCTGGCGCCGCGCACAGCCCGTCCTCGACCGGAACGCGGCAGGGGCCACCAGGCACCTCAAGAACATGCACCGCTTCCTGCTCAAAGACCTGCTCCACTGCCAGGCCTGCGGCAGCCCGACGGAGCCCAGGACCCTGGATGCCGCCAAGGGGCTGCTGTACTACAGGTGCGCCGCGGCAGGGCGCCCGCCTGGCACGAGGTGCCCGGCCGGCTGGGTGCGCTCCCGCCCCCTCGACGCCGCCGTGCTCAAGCATATCCGCGAACATGCGGCGGGGTCTTCGGGCGCTGCCGCAGCCATGCGCCAGGCCAGGGAACAGAGCATAAGACACGCTGCCGAACTGGAGGAGCGGCGGCACAGGCTCAACGAGGAGCTTCAGCGCCTTCGGAAGCCAATGCACCAGCTCCCAGAAGCTCCCCCCTCGCCGCGCGTGAAGAGCATCAGAGCAGAGCTCGTCTCATCGCACCGTGAGCTGCTCGATGAGAGGAACCTGGCCAAGGCCCTGTTGGTCTTCGACCCAGGGTGGGATTCGTTGGAGCCCCTGGAGCAGTGGCACGCCCTGAGCCTCCTCGTCGAGCGCGTCGTCTGGGATGCCCGAACTGAGAGGGTGACGGTGTTCTACCAGGAGCCAGGTATCCGGGCGCTATGCGGCCGGTCCTCCGAGTTCCTTGCGGGCTCACCACCGACGAATGGCACAAGGCTCAGCAGCTTGCAGAGACCTACTGGCTTTGTGTAGTATGGAATCGGCTGGGGGACACGCGTGAGGCCGTGCCCACCCAGAACCGGGCCGAAAGGCATGATCAGGCACGGAGGGACATGGCCGGGGCGCGGCTGCACGAGATACCCGCGGATGCCGTTCGAGCAGCATCCCAGATATAGGCAAGGCATTCGTGAAGTCAACTCTCTTCATCAGCAGCGTTCAGAAGGGACTTCAGGTGGAGCGGTGCGCCATCGCCGACTTCGTTCAGGGCGACCCGTTGCTGCGGCGCTACTTCGACGCCTTCCTGTTCGAAGACCTGCCAGCGACGGACCGCCGCGCCGACGAGGTGTACCTTGACGAAGTGGATCGCTCCGCCATCTACGTGGGCCTGTTTGGCGACGAGTACGGAGCGGAGGATGCCGACGGGCTGTCGGCCACAGAACGGGAGTTCGACCGCGCGACACAGCAAGGCAAGTTCCGGCTTATCTTCGTCAAGGGCGCTGACGACAAGGCGCGACACCCCAAGATGCTCAAGCTCATTCGCAAGGCGAGCCGCCAGCTCATCCGCCGCCGTTTCGCCGGCACCCACGACCTGACGGCGCAGCTTTATGCCAGCCTGGTTCAGCACCTGGAGGAGAAGGGCCTTCTGCGAACGGTTCCCTTCGACGCCGCCGCTTGTCGCGGCGCGTCGTCGCAGGACATCTCCGACGAGAAGCTGCGCTGGTTCCTGGGGGCAGCCCGTCGGGAGCGCCAGTACGTCCTGAGGGAGAACACGCCGCTCGTCAAGGCCCTTGCCCACCTGAACCTGCTCCATGACGGCCAGCCCACCCACGCCGCCATCCTGCTCTTCGGCCAGACCCCCCAGCGGTTCGTCGTCTCAGCCGAGATCAAGTGCCTCCACTTCCACGGCACCGAGGTCCGCAAGCCCATCCCCTCCTACCACATCTACAAGGGCACCGTCTTCGACCTCGTGGACCAAGCCGTGGATTTCGTCATGTCCAAGCTTGCCCGCTCGGTGGGCACCCGCGAGCTGGGCCCGCAAGCGCCGGTGGAATACGAACTGCCCCGCGAAGCCGTCATGGAGGCCATCGTCAACGCCGTCGCCCACCGCGACTACGACTCCAACGCGGCCGTGCAAGTGATGCTCTTCGCCGACCGGCTGGAGGTCTGGAACCCCGGCGAGTTGCCTCCAGGCCTCACCCCGGACCTCCTCCGCATCGAGCATCCCTCCATCCCGCGCAACCCGCTCATCTGCGAACCCATGTTCCTCGCGCACTACGCCGAGAAAGCCGGCAGCGGCACCCTCGACATGATCGCCCGTTGCCAGCAGACCGGCCTCCCCGCCCCCGACTTCGAGCAGCGCGGCAGCCAGTTCGTGACGACCATCTGGCGTGACTGGCTGACTGCCCCCGCCCTCTCGCGGCTGAGCCTGAACGACAGGCAACGTGCCGCAGTCCGGTTCGTGAGAGTCAACCGCCGAATTGGCAATCTCGACTACCAGAAACTGACGGGCGCCATCAAGAAGACCGCTTCCCGCGACCTTGATGACCTGGTGAGGAGGGGGGTCTTCGAGAAGGTGGGAACCACAGGCCGAGGCACATGCTACGTGCTCGCAAAGAAAGGGGACATAAAGGGGACAAAGGGGACATCCCGAAAGTCGATCCCCAAGGGGACAGAAAGGGGACAAAGGAGACGTGGCCGTTAGCGGGCGGCCCCTCTGAAGGATGGGGTAGTCCATGCTGCTGGGAACCATCAAGAGCCAAAGCCGCGGAATCCCCGACTCTATGAGGCGGCCAAGCGGAGCCCGTACTATCCGGAAACCCGTCCCACGAGATCGAGAGGCTGGTTGCCTTGCCGGCGGGTGGCGGCTTTGCCTCGTGGGGGGGCCGCGAAGGTCTCCGTGGACGGAGCGGGACGAGCCGAGGCGCACGGACGCTGCACGGTTCCAGCGCCGAGTGCCCCGAGGCGGGGCTCCAACTCACGGGCATCACGCGGCTCGGCGGTACGACTTCAGCAGGCCGCCCAGGCTCTCCTCGCAGTGGACCGTGCCAATGGGCCCGCGGACCGGCTCTGGGGCCGGCTCACCCATGCGGACGGCCTGTGGCACGCGTTCGAGTCCTCGTCGGGGAGCCACTTTTTCGGGCGCGAACTGATGCTCGCTCTGGTTTACAGCATGGCTGGGCCGGGGAGCGGTTCCGGGAGCGCTACGCATCCAATTGCGGGCCAATGACTTACGGTGCTGAATCTCGGGGAGCGGCTCGTTCTCGTGTGGTTCGGACGTGGCAACCGGGGGTGCGCTGGCGCGCACAACCGCCCTGAAGGGCACGTGACGGAACCTCGCATTTGTGATGAAATCTGAGGTTCTGGCGAGCGGGGGTAATGGAGCCGCAAAGTGAGAG
Organism: Planctomycetota bacterium; assembly: GCA_035527715.1. Taxonomy (GTDB): domain Bacteria; phylum Planctomycetota; class PUPC01; order DSUN01; family DSUN01; genus DSUN01. The sequence continues at coordinate 13,852 of DATKZY010000204.1, forward strand.
CGCTCACGTTAGGAGGAGCGCCGTGGAGCGCGTTGGCCACGCAGTCGTGCGCGCAAACTCGCAACACACCCAGACATACGCGAGCGAGATTCAGGAACATCATGCGCGGGCGGAGAGAGGATGCTGCAAGGCGATGCGCCCCGCGGTGCGCGCGGATGAGCGAACCGGGGCCGACCAGGGCACTCGTGGCTCCTGCCGAGCCCAGTACGGGCGCCAATTGGCCGCCTGGAATCAAGCCACAACGCACGGAGCCGCAAAGAGATACGTCTTATCCGATGGGGCCGCGGCGGGCCGCGTCAATCAAATGTGAGGCCTTTTTCGCGTTTCGCCGGCGTCCGCCGCCCTGGAGGTCAGATTGTACACTCCATCTGACGTTATAGCGACCGAGCGGCCACGCTGCCGTCGCCGGCCCGTCGCCCCTGAGGCGCGCAGATGCCCTCGAGCGCGGCGGCCAGGGCCTCGTCGGCCACTTGTGCGTAGCGGGTCGTGGTCTCGACCCGTCGGTGTCCAAGGGCTCGTTGGACCAGCCGCAGGTTCCCGGTCGAGGCCAACAGCCGCGTCGCCAGGGTGTGCCGGCACATGTGCGGAGTGATGCGGCGGCTGAGGCCCGCTCTCTTCGCCCACCAGTCCAGCCGTCGGGCAAATTGGCGCGCCGTGATCCGGCGGCCCGACTGGGCCGCGAAGAGCGGCCGGTCCGACGCCTCGGCCTCGCCCATGTAGCGCCAGAGCAAGTTGGCCAACTCATGATTCAGGTAGCGGACCTCGTGGCCCCCTCCCTTGCTGTGGATCCGGAGCCAGCTATTGGCCAGGTCGACGTCACCGGTGTCGAGGGCGATCAGCTCGCCGATCCGGATGCCCGTCCCGAGAAGCACGCGGAGCATGACAAGATCCCGGAAGGCCAGCACGCCCTCGGTGCCCTCGAGGACGGCCATGAGCCGCTCCTCGTCGTCGCGAGTCAGCACCGCCGGCGGGATGGGGCGCACTGCGCGAACTCGGAGCGCCGCGGCGGGATTCGCCCCCAGTTGGCCCGTGTCGCCAAGCCAGCGGAAGAAGGACTTCAGAGCCGCGCGCACGCGGTTGACCGCCCCAGGGCTGCGTGTCCGCCCGCGTGGGCCGGCCAAGGCGTGCCTGGAGGCCATGAAGCGGGCCACGTCGCTGGGTGTGACGTCCTCGACCCGCGAACCGTTGCTCTCGTAGAAGCGATGGAGGCCGTTGAGGTCGCAGAGATAGGCTCGGATCGTGTGGCGCGAGCAACCGTTGCCGCGGAGGTGAGTCTCGAACTCGTGGATGGCTGTGTCCAGTCTCATCTTGGGCCGCCTTTCTGCCCCTGCCGTTACCCGGTGATCTTGCCAGGTTTGCCGTGCCTGTCCAGCTCGACGCTCTCGTCGTCGACCATGTGCCCCTCGGCGTCGAGAGTGTCCACCAAGTAGCCGAGGACGCTTTCGGAGTAGTAGGCTCCGCCGCCCTCGACTTTGGCGTATAGGTCCGTCTGCTCGTCGGACAGCTTGGCCGCCGCCTCGGGGCCGTCGGCCTCGACGTCCACGGGGACGCGGGCCTCGACGAAGATGTGGACGCGGTACTTGGGCACTGTTACGCCTCCTTCGGGAAGAGGAGACAGAGGAGCAAGACGGCTGCCCACAGGACGAAGCCGAGATGACTCACGTCCGGATCTCCTCGACCGGCCTGCCGTTGACGATGCCCTCGACCAGCTCAGGGAGGAACTCGACCTTGCGGAAGTCGAGGTTCACCTCGGCGCCCTCGCTGTCGACCACGCGGTTGTCGCCCAGGCCGTCGGCTGCAAGGTCGTAGTCGGCGACGGTGACGCCGACGCCCTCGAGCGCCCGAGAGCCCGTGGCGATATCCACGAGGACGCCGCCGTGGATAGTGAGCAGGATGCTGTCCTTGAGCTTGGCCCTGCCCCCCGACGCCGCCCGCCTGGCCTCGGCGAGCTGGTGCTCGAGGTCCCTGATGATCTCGGTCGCCCGTTTGAGCGCGTCCGTGCTGCCCTTGCGCTCAGCCAGGTCCCGCAGCTCGTCTACGATGCTACCCATCGCGCTCACTCCTGTCTCCTCCCTGGTTGCCCTCCGCCTTTCTCTGTGGTGCACCTCTTCTCTCACCTGGCAGAGCGGGCAGCCGGTGCTGCCCGCTCCGCCGTGGCGAGCCGCCGGGCCGGTGACGCGCTCAACTGCTTGTGCCGGCCGCATCGGCAGTGGTCTCCGCCTGCTGGGTCCCACGCTGCTTGCGGCGGCGCTTCGGCATGGCGTCCTGCGGGAACGCGACGCTCTCGACGTGGCCCTGGGCTTGCGCCCACTCGAGGAGCTGACGGAACACCCTGGTGATCTGGTCGGTCGTCGGCTTCGCCCGCTCCTTGCCATTGGGCTTCTTGAGCAAGGCGTCGGACTTCAGGAACCGGCCAACGTCGGCAGGCCGGAGCGCCTTGATGGCCTTCGTCTCGCCGAAGAAGGCGCTGGCGACTTCCAACGCCTTCCCGTACGTCCTGACCGTGTGCGCGTCCTTGCCGGCCGCCCGCAGGTACTCCAAGTACTGCGGCGCGGCGTCCTTCAGGGTCAAGGACTGGCTGGGCATGGCGACCTCCTTTCGGTTCGTGGTGCCCTGGCCTTCGTGGCGGGCCGTCCCATTGACGGCCCTCTGCCCACGTGTGTTCGCAACAGTGTGAGATAGTTCTCTGCATCAGGCGTCAGGAAGAACACTTCTCGCTGGGTGAAGTCGAGAACGTTTTCGGTCTCGAAGGTCGAGAGGCTAAACGGCGCGAGGTCCAGCATCTCGTGCCTCTGGCCGTCGAGAGCAGATCGCAGCATCCAGGCTTCACTGGCGAAGAAAATGGCTCTCAGGCCAGGCACGTGGGCCGCGTGGAGCGGCATGTCGCCCTTCAGCAACCGGAGCTTGGCTGGTTCGTTGAGCCGCACGTAGGCCGCAGAGATGCGGCCCCTGCAGTGTGCAAGGAGGGAACGGAACTCATAGTCGTCACGAGAGCGGTCGACCAGGCGGAAGAGGACCTCGGAGTCCACCTGGGCAACACGCGGCAAGCCGAGCGTCTTCGTCAGCTGGTCGGCATTGGAGAGCCAGCCGTTGTGTGCCCCGAGGACGGAGTTGCACCGTAGGGGGTGGTTGTTGAGCGGGTTCCGCTCACTCCCCACCGTCTTCTGCCGTGTGTGGCCGAGGATGACGGTGACCTTGTTGTCAAGGGCGAGCGCCCGCCAGTAGAGCTTGTCGGCGACGAGGCCCGCCGCCGGCCCGGGGCGCTTGAGGAGCCCGTAGCGCCCATTTTGGCGGACTACCGCGACCCCGGCCGCGTCGATGCCGCGCCGCTGGCTGAGGAGCAGCAGCTCGGTGAAGAGGCCGCCGATGACGCGAAGCTCGTCGCGTCGGCGGCGCTTCAACCCCAGGATAACGCCTGCCAAACCGCACATGCCACTACTCCTCGATCACCTCGAAGCCGCGGAAGATTCCCTCCGCGTACTCCTTCCTGTGGGCCTCGATCCACCGCGCTGCCTCGCCGAAGCTGAACTCGGAGGCCAGCCTGGCGACCACGGGCCGATCCAGCATGTTCGTCAAGCCCGAAGTGCGGACGGCCTCGAGGCCGTCGAACACCTTGCGTGGCACCCTAACCCTTCCCATCGGTCGCCTCCCTCACTCCCTTGGGCTTGGGGAGACCCCGTCGGCGGCGGGTCTTCCAGTGCTCGAGCTTCGCCAGCCCGAGGCGGTCGAGTTCGAGGATGAACGACTCACAGCGGTCGTCCAGCTTATCGCCGGTGAGCGCGAGCTTGATGTGCTCGACCCGGTCGAGCCGCTCCTCGACGACAGCGATGTAGTGGAGGACGTCCTTCACATCGCTGAACATCGAGGCGCCCTTCATGGCGCGCACAAGGTCGAGGGGTGTCTCGCCCTCGAAGTCCTCGCCGTCTCGCATTGAGAGTCTCAGCACCGGTTGCCTCCTTCGGTTGGGGTAGCAGGGTGTTCTTCTGCGGGTCTGTCGGGCGCTGTGCGCGCCGTCAGAGCGGCCGGCCTACCGTGCTTCCACGCGGCGCTGCCGCCGAGGTTCGCCAGCAGGTGCTTGCGGCACGACTTGAACTCGTCGCCGATCAGGCCGAGGCGAAGAAGGAAGACCCTGAAATCATACTTGTCGCTGTGGCCATTGGCTCTCCGTTGCCTGCTCGACGCCGCTCGCGTGTTGATGGCCCTCGCCGCCATCGCCAAGCAGAATTGGATGTAGCCCTTGATTCGGCCCGCGTGGAGCGTGCCATCGAAGGCGCGGATCTCTATCGTCCCGCGGTACCAGACACTATGGAGGTTCAGCAAGTGGTAGCGCGTCTGGTCGTAGCGGATAGGGTTGCTGTTGCGGTAACCGTACCAGAGAAGTCCAAGCTGGTCCCTGGTGCGCGGCTTGCGGCGTTCGATGCCCCGGATGAACTCCTCGCGCGTCGGCCTGCAATAGCGCTGGAGGCGGGTCCCCGTGAGGCCGAGCGCTCGGATGATCAGTGGCTCCTGCGCGTAGGTGGTCTTGGCCAGCCTGACCAGCGCCTGGGTGTCGAAGGGGCCGGCGCCGACATGAATATGGATGCCGCAGTGCTGGTCGACCCGGGCGCCGGCGAGGTCGCGCACGGCCCGCACCACCTCCTGGAGTTCTGGGATGTCGGCGTACCCGAGCACGGGGCTGACGACCTCGGCGCGCAGGTGGTCGGGGACCGACACGAGCGAGCCGTCGGACACCACCTTCCAGATGCGGCCGCGCTCGTCGGTCACTTCCCAAGGGTCGTGTGATGCCGGGACGCCGCTGTGGCGGACCGTTCCGCCCACGACCCCGCGGATGGCTTCGGCCACTGCTTGGCGGCTGCGCTTGATCGTTTCGATCTCGATGCCGAACTTGAGGTCGCGCATGTCCAAAGGTCGCTCCTCAGTCGAGCCCCAGGTCTGACGACGCCCACTCCGCGCCGCAGTTGAGACAGCGGCGGTGGGCGTGGTAGTCGGCGTCGAAGGGCAGAGGCGGCTGGCGCAGCTTGGCGCTGACGCACCTGGGTCCCGCCGTGCAGCCCGTCTCGCGGTCACAGAGCCAGGTCTCGATCTTCTTCCCCCCGCACTTCGGGCACCTGGTGATCATCGCCATTCTCTCGCGCCGGCCCTGGCGGGCGGCCCCTGCGCGGCCTCGGACTGCGTCCCACTTGGGCCGCTGGTCGAGGCTGCATAATGATGTAGGATGTTACCATACTACTCTCTGTCAGCCAAGACAATTCTTCCGCGCAAGTGCTGAATCTGCAACGCGTTACGTGGTCATAAGTCTTTGGGAAATGGCGCGATGTGGAGACGGCTGGATCGACGAGAAAGAATCTTCTGCGGAGGCGCGCAGGGCGTGGGGTCACGCCGGCGATGCCACAGCGCGCTCAGGGCGGGAGTGGAGGCCGGACGCTGGCTGGCGTGGGCGGGGGTAGCTTGCGCACTGCCATCAGTGGGGATGGGCGGTTACGCCCGGAGACCGGATATCGTCATCCGGACCGGTAGGTGCGGATCGCCGGTGCGGCAGGCCGCCGAGGTCGTTCACTGCTATGTGGGAGGCGACGCTCAAATCGACACGGGGTAGGTGTTGCAGGACTGCGGGCGGCTAAGACCCCTTCACGCCCTCGAACATCTCCTTGAGCGGGACGGCGAGTGCCTTGCTCAGCCGCGCGATGTTCCGCAAGGAGACGTTCCGAACGCCCCGTTCGATCCCGCTGACGTATGTCCTATCCAGTCCGGCCCTGGCCGCCAGCTCCTCCTGGGAGATGCCCTGGTGCCGGCGAAGCGCTCGCAACCTGTCCCCAAACTGCACGCGGATGTCTTCTTGCTTTGGCATTGCATTAGCATGGCCCCCTGTGGTATATATGTCTACGGACTCCGAGTCACGTGACGCGGAATCCACATGCCGACCATCTTGCGGAGCCGGTCTGAAGAGCGTGATGCCCCAGTGTTCGGAGGGGACGGCTTTGTCAGGGCCTTGCTTTCATACGATCCTCCGTTACACTGTCAGCCGCTCAGTGGGGCTGGTCTCAACACCCCTGGCTCGGCGGCTGCATACAGGCCGTTCTTTGGCTCACGACATGAAAGGAGAAGCGCCATGGCTGTGACGGCTCCGTGTCCAAAATGCGGCAAGGCATTGAAGGTCCCACCTGAGTTCTTGGGCAAACGGGTTCGCTGTCCGGCTTGCGGGCACGTGTTCCAGACTGGTCCACAGGCGGCTCCGCCCCCAGCGCCGGCACAGCCCAGCAGCCAGAACCCCCCGCCCGTTCCGCCTCGCCCGAAGGTTACAGCACCAGCATCCGGGAGGGGGGGAACTGTGGCAACGGAGGACTCGGCCGCTGGGAGAGCGCCAACAGGATTCCTTGACCGCATCCGCGCCGCCTGGCGAGAGGCGACACAGAAGACGGAGGCTGGCAGAGCGCCAGAGGGAGGCGCTGGAAGCCAGGTGACCCCACTGGTCGGCCCGGTCCAGGGACAACCAGCGCACTGCCCCAAGTGCGGGTCCACGTCCATCCAGGCGGTGACCAAGGGCTTCGGCGCGGGGAAGGGGTGTCTGGGAGTGCTCCTCACCGGGCCTTTGGGTGTGCTCTGCGGGTTCTGCGGGCACAAGAAGCTGAGCAGCGTGTGCCTCCAGTGCGGGCACAGGTGGAAGCTTGGGTAGACAGGGCGCATGCGAATGGGTCTCCGTCCGGACCGTCAACCTGCTTGGCTAGCGGCACGCCTGGGTTGCCATCAGATGCCGGACCGTTGCTTCCAAGTCCGGGGGGAGCCGATGCTGCTGTGCGCCCGCTGCCTGGGCTGCGCCATAGGGCAGATCGCGGGGGCCGTAGCGTTCCTTGCTGGGTGGGCGATTCCAGCCGGAGCGTGTCTTCTCCTCATGTGCATCTTGCTTTGCGACTGGCTGATCCAGGAGAGGTTCGGGTACCCTTCCACCAACCCGCGGCGCTTGGTGACAGGAACGCTCGGTTCGCTCGGCCTTACGAGTGTCTGGCTCACGGTGTGGTCGGACGTGGTCGAACTCGTGGCTGGGAGACTCTGAAAGGAGAAGCCTGACAACTACGGAGGGGTTTGTGGGCTGGCGATCTCCTGCCGGGGCAGCGGCACCCCTATCAGCTCTGCCCGCAGGGCGCTCTGCCCAGTTCTGCTCGACTCTCGTTGGAAGGAACAGGCGATGGCAGCAGCAAGATGTCCGAAGTGTGGTGCGGGGGTACCTATCCAGGCGGGGGCGGCACAGGCTCGGTGTCCGGGTTGCGGAGCGGTGCTGACCGTAAGAAGACCTGCTGCGCCGCCGCGGCGAGCCAGCCAGCAGGGAGCACCCGTTGCGAAGCCGCCTAGGCTGCCCCCACTACCCGACGACCTGCCGGAGGCCCTCCCGGTACCCGACGACCTGCCGGAGGGCATAGTGGTGCCCAACGCTCCCTCAGTTGAGGCTCGCAAAGTGCCACGGCACCCTTCCGTCCGCGGTGGGTCACGGCCTCGGAGCGCCAGGAAGTTCCCGGTCGGAGCCGTGCTCGGGACCCTCGTGGCGCTGGCCGGGCTGGCTGTGATAGGTGCGCTCCTCTCGCGCGGCTCAGCACTATCGAACGAAAGACTCTGGACAAGGCTCGAAGGACTGGAGGCCAAATCGCGAAATGGGAAGCTGTACCTCTGGGAAATAAGGAACCTGCTGGGGAACAGCACTCAAGAGTATAGATTCCATGACGGAACACGCCACGAGTGGCATCTGAGGGATAGGGACGTGTATGCCCAGTGTCACGCAGATTGGGACGGGCTGGTAGGGCAGGCATTCATCTGGGGTCGGTATTCGGAGGACGAGAAACGGGAACGCAACGAAAGAGCCGAGCGAGAGAAGCAGGATGCCATCCGACAACAGATGACGAAATGGCGGCAGGAGCAGTACGAGGCTTTGAAGGGCAGGTATCTTGCGAGGATTCGGGTCACCCTCGGCCTCCCGGCTGAAGTCCCCGTTGGCCGAGTGGCTAGCGACAGGATAGTTGTGGATCGCGCCTACTGCGAGCGGAACTTCTTCCGGATGGAGTACGCCCCCGATGGTGATGACTTTGCCGGGGCCAAGCCAGGGGTGAAAGACAATATCACCGACTTCACCGAGGCCTACTATGAAGTAGGGCCGAAGATCACCAAGCTCTGGGAGGCGTACACGGCTGAGTGCAAGAAGATCGATGAGGAGTGCGCAGCAAAGGCGGGGGACAATATCATGCCGTCCCCGGTTAGGTGAGCAGGCCGCTTGCAGAGCAGCCGGTACGTGCTCGGGCTCGAGGATTGGACCATGAAGATGTGGCCCTGCAGGAACCTTCTTGTGGCTCAGAATCTTGCCAGCAGTTGCGTCTTCTTCGCTTGGAACTCCTCCTCAGTGATCAGCCCTTTGTCCCTCAGGGAACCGAGCCTCTCTATAGCCGCCGTGATCTGCTTCTGACGGAACTGGACATCCGCGGCGTGTTCGTCCGTGACGAGCCAGACACGCCCCCGGTTGTCGGCCCTGTCGAGCCGGTCCCCCCACGGCTGGATGGGGAGCGCGAATGCTGCTGTTTCGCGCGGGTTCCAGGCCGGTATCCCAGCCCATTGGCACCACCTCCCTTACCTGACGCCGGAACGCTGCCCTGGGGCGGCAAAATGCCGCCTATGCGCCTCCTGGGGTGGAGGAATCGCAACCCGTCGTCCCCGAAAGGCACGGGGTAGGGGGCCGCTCGTACTGCCCCGATGACCTGTATTCTTGCCAGAACTGTCACGTGGGCGATTTTCACCTGGGGTAGACTCTTGGAAATAGTTCTCCGCCCGCCTTCGCCCTCTCCTCCTGGCTCCACGAGCCTGATCGTGGCGTCGTCACAACGCGCACTCCCGACGCCACTTGGCGGTCAGTCGGGGGAGGGGCTGCCACGCTCGACGATGGTCCGCCACACAAGGGCATGCACGCTCTGGGAAGCTGGCAAGCACACACCTTGCCTGCTCGGTCGCTCGCCCCTGTGGCAGCAATATGGCAGGGGGAGAAGCGTGTTCGCCGTCAACACTTCCAGGTCTAGCCGAATCTGTCTCACAGCGAGGTCCTCACTGATGTGGTGTTGGCTAGACGGTCTCTTGCCCTCCCGGCCCCACACCTCTGCTGTAATCACCTATCACCATCATGCACACGCGAACCGATCTTCACTTCGCTCTTAGTCCACGTGACCACGACGCTTACGTCGAAGCCTGTCACGAACGACTCTGAACCTTTTCCGGTTCACCACGGAGCACGTACTCCCCAAGAACTCTGTGCTCTGCTAGTCCTCGTCTCAGCAGACATGGCACCCAGACGTGCTCTCCTCTCCATACTTCTCACCTCAGAACTGTGACAGGCGTGCCTTGTCTTGGCGCTGAACTGTCTTCAGCAGCCAGTGGTGAAACGCGCTTGGCTCCATGAACCGCGACCCTAGTTGTGGGTAGCCCCCACCGAGGAACTTACGGAGGACTATGATCCGCCCTTGCAGAGCCAACTCCTCCCCGTCCGCCTTCACGAAGAGAAGCTCGCGAGCAATGGCCTCAAGTCGGGGTGTGTTCGCCCCCATCTTCCGGTAGAATGCTCCCTCGAAGCTCCCCCAGTTCACGTCCACGAAGGAGTAGCACGCCAGGACTCGGGAGAACCGGAACACGCTTAAGTCCCTCAGTGTGCGGATTCCCCATTTCTTCAAGACAGTCCCTCGAAGGCAGTACTCGGCCCTGACCCTGGGCGCTCCGCGGTACTCCTCCGTGTCGGGTTTCTTGGGTGCCCCTGGTGACTGTTCAAAAGGCCGAAGGTAGAGGCGCATTGCGCGGGGTGAACTACGCGTGTCGTCGAAGTAGATTGTCGGTGCGTAGCGCTGGTCGACTTTACGGGTCCGTGGCAGGTGAAGGCTGTTCACGACGAAGGAGTGCAGGGTGAGTAGGTCGTCTTCGACGGTCTCCGTATCGCGGACCAGCAGGTCTATGGCAAGTTCAGCGCTCGACAGGAAGGGCTTCAGCCCGAACACAGACCGCCATTCGTCAAGCTGGTCCTGCATCCACTCGAGCCTGGCCATGCTGAAGCCAGAGAACTGCAGCGCGCACCAGCAGCGAGCCGGGGAGGAAGCTTCTTCCGCGACCTGGGCGAGCTTGAAATCGCGCGCGCGGTACTCCACGTAGAATTCGGTGTTTCGCGCAACAGTGCAGCGCAGAACTCGGTGGAACGGACGCTTGTCTGGCTTCTTGGTCTTTGCCCTGTAAGTGGCTTTGAGGTGGTCAAGGAAACTCACGAGCTGCCGGAGGGGGACCCTTAGAGAGACTCGTGTCCGGTGAAACACGAGCCGGACCTGAGTGATCATGTCCTCGGGGCAAGCTGTCTGGGCGCTGTCAGGGAGCGGCCAGCCGTAGCTCGGTAGAAGTTCGTCGTGCATCGTGGCACTCCAGATGCGGCACAGGGTGTGATGGGGGCGGCAGGCAGTGTGCCTCTCTGCTCTTCGGGTGCTACCCTAGCCGCCCCCGTGTTCTGTCTCGACCGCGCTCCTACTCCTGCATCAACAACTCCCCGTCCGCTGGGTGGGTTCTGGCAGTGTTGCCCTACGGGTATCCTGACCCGCCGGGGGAGTGTCTCAGCGACGCGCAGAGGTCGTGCGCGTGCTCGGCTCGGTTGTCCAACCGGCGATGATGTGCGCATGGCCATGGGAACAGCGTGCCCCCACAGTGCCCTTTTCGGGGCACTCGGACGGTCTTCGTGGAGCTTCCTGACCCTTGGTGGGAACGAGAGCAGCGGAGAGGAGGTCGCCCGCAAAAGCACGAAGGGCAAAGACTTACGCCGTAAGTCCTTGCCGTTTCTGATGGTACGCCTGGAGGGACTCGAACCCACGACCCGCGGATTAAGAATCCGCTGCTCTACCGACTGAGCTACAGGCGCGAGCGTATTATACGGATTGCCGCGGCTTTTGCAAGCGCGTTCACGGGGCGGGAGGGGATGGAGGGAATGTGGCGTGGACGATCTCGACGCCCGCCTCGGCCAACAGGTCGCCCGCCAGGTCGTCAGGATACTCCCCAGCCTCCACGACGCGCCGGACGCCGGCGTTGATGATCATCTTCGCGCACAGCGAGCAGGGGAACGTGGTGCCGTAGAGGATGGAGTCCTGGGTGCTCACGCCGTGGACGGCAGCCTGGAGGAAGGCGTTCATCTCGGCGTGGAGGCCGCGGCAAAGTTCGTGGCGCTGGCCCGAGGGGACGCCTTGCTGCTCGCGGATGCAGCCGATGTCCTCGCAGTGGCGCAGGCCGCTCGGGGCGCCGTTGTAGCCGGTGGACAGGATGCGCTTGTTCTTGACCAGGATGGCTCCGACCTTGCGGCGCAGGCAGGTCGAGCGCTCCGCCACGTCGAAGGCGATTTTCAGGAAATACTCGTCCCAACTGGGGCGTGACACGATGGCGTTCTCCTTCCCCTCGTACAGGCTATTGTAGCCGCAGGGGCGCTGGCGGTCAATGTGGGAAGGCGCCGACACGCCCCCGGCTTTGGGGCTGAACTGTCTCATTTCGCCCCGTTGGGGCTTAGGATAGGCCAAAGACCAAGACTGGGGGCGTGTCGGGGGAGGTCACGGGGCCTTGGGGTGCTTGGGCTCCTTGCGCGCGCGGGCCTTCTGGACTTCGGTGCTCAGCTCGCGGAGGTCGCGGAAGCCCACGAGCGCGGGGTGGTCGCCCTTGATGGCACTGGTCTCGAGGACGTAGAGGGCCTCGGTCCTGTCGTCCACCACGTAGACGATCTGCGACTTCGTCTGGGTGCCGCGAAGGGTGCTGGCGACGAGGGCGTAGTTGCCCGTGCGGCCCTCGCCGGCGTCCTGGCTGTAGGTGGGCCTCGGGCAGGCCAGGCCCCCCACGAGGATGCCCACGGCCAGCGCGAGCATGAGCGATCCGAGCCAGAAATGCGTCCTGCCGGACATGTTCCGCCTCCTTACCCGTGTGTTGCGGGGCTTCGGCCCCGCTCTCTGCGCTGAGCATATCACGGGCACGGAGGGGAATCAAGGTGGTGGCCGGGCGTCGGTCGGGCTACTTGATCCGCTTGTCCCTCTCGGCGCGCTTCTTCTGGACGGCGGTGCTCATCTCGCGGAGGTCCAGGTAGCCGCGCGGGGAGGGTTCGTCGCCCCGGAGAGCGCTGGTTTCGATGACGTAGAGGGCCTCGTTGCGGTCGTCTATCACGTAGACGATCTGCGACTTCGGCCTGTTGCCCTGGAGGTTGCTGGCCACGAGGGCGAAGTTGCCCGTGCGGCCCTCGCCGATGTCCTGGCTGTAGGACGGTTTCGGGTCGAACAGGCCTCCGACGAGGATGCCCACCGCAAGAGCCAGCATGAGCGACCCGAGCCAGAACTGCGTCTTGCCCGACATTTCCGACCTCCTTTCAGGGTGCGCCGGGCAGGGCATGCTGTGGTCCCGCCGCGGCGTGCCAGGGATGCCCCCGGGTTTCCTGCGCGCTGGCGGGGCTTCGGCCCCGCCGTCTAAGGGCAACGATACCCCGAAGGGGCACGGATGTCAACCTCGAGGTGGTCCTGCTTTCAGAGGTTCTCGATGATCTTCTGGACGTTTACGAAGCGCTTGACGAGTCGGCGGGCCATGATGATCTTCTTGATGTCGGCGGGCTGGATCTTGATCTTGAGGGTGTGGACGGCGGCGGCGATGGAGTAGCTGTCGCCCTTGACGAGGATGACGGGGATGTTGGTGCGGCGGAGGAGTCGGACGATGTTCTCGTGGGGCCGCACGCCGCCGGTGAGGAGGATACCGGCGACGAAGTTGGCCTTGTCGTCGCCGACGGCGTAGCTGCTCATGGCGGCCAGGATCAGGTCGTCGCGGTCGCCGGGGGTGAGGAGCAGGCTGTTGTGGTAGATGTAGTCGAGGGCGCGGTGGGCGGTCATGGCGCCGACGATGACGGTTTCGATCTCGTTGGCGAGATAGCCGTCGCCGTTGAGGAGGTCGCCGCCGACCTCGTCGAGGATCTGCCGCATCGTGGGGTTGGCCAGCACGTCCTCGTGGGGGATGACGCCGAGGAGGTCCACGCCCTTGCGGGCCAGGCCCTCCTCGACGAAGGTGGCCACGGAGTCCAGCCTCTCCGGCCTCACCTTGTTCAGCACGACGCCGAGGATCGGCACGCCGTGCTCGTGGAAGACGCTGGCGTTGAGCATCACCTCGTCAATGGGCCCGCCGATGCCGCCCTCGGTGACGATGACGACCTTGGCGCCGAGGAGCTTGGCGACCTCGGCGTTGGACATGTCGAAGCAGGAGCCGACGCCGGCGTGGCCGGTGCCCTCGATGACCACCACGCTCTTGCCCGCGGCCACGCGCTCGAACGCCCCCCGCACGCGGTCCACCAGCTCCTGGCGGTTAGGGTTCGCAATGTAGTCGCGGGTGAACGAGCGCCCCACGGTCACGGGACTCATGTCCGCCAGGCCCACGTCGGACTTGAACACGGCGCGCATCAACGCCACGTCCTCGTCCACCCGCACGCCGTCCACCTCCACGTAGCGCTGGCCGACGGGCTTGATGAAGCCGACGGGCGGCGTCAACTCCTCGAAGGCGGCCAGGAGCCCGAGCGAGATGGTCGTCTTCCCCTGGTCCTGGCGGGTCGCGGCGACGAACAGCTTCTTCGGCTTCTTGCCGATGGCCATGCGGGGGTTCCTTGTCACAGCGGGTGCCGGCGGAGCGGCGTGTACGCCGGCCCCGCAGGGGAGAGGACGCTTTGGATGAGGAGCAGCTCGGCGATGGTGCAGGAGCCGAATGTGTCGGTGGCCTGGGCGGCGAGCCGCCGGCGAAGCTCGTCGGCCCCCTGGCGGCCGTTCACCCGCCCGAGCGTCAGGTGGGGGCGGAACGGGCGGTCCTCGGGCGCGAAGCCGAGGCGCCGCACGCCTTCCTCGAGTCGGCGGCTGAGCAGGGCGAGGCTCCCGTCGTCCCGGAGGCCCGCCCAGACCACGCGGGGCGCGCCACGCTCGGGAAACGTGCCCAGGCCGGCCACCGTGACCTCGACGGGGGCGATGCCTAGCGCGGCGGAGGCCATGACCTGTCCGAGGATGCCGACCAGGGCCTCGTCCGCCTCGCCGAGGAAGCGCAGCGTGAGGTGCATCAGCTCGGGCTTCACCCACTTCACGTGGCACGGGGCGGAGCGCAAGCGGTCCTGGGCCTTGCCCAGCCGCTGGCGAACCGCCTCGTCGAGCTCCACTGCGATGAACAGCCGCATATGCGTCCCCCCCCGCTACACGCGGAGCATCGTGGCGAACTGGCGGGCGCGGGCCTCCACGGCCCCCAGCGTGATGTCGCGCAGGCGCTCCACGCCGAACGCCTCGACGTCGAACGACGCCACGAGCGTGCCGCTGAGCAGCGCGCGGCGCAGCGTGGCGAGCGACGTCTTGCCCGCCCGGGCCACGTGGCCCATGAAGGCTCCCGCGAAGCAGTCGCCCGCCCCGGTGGGGTCGTGGACCTCCTCGACCGGGAACGCGGGGAGGAGGAAGAGGTCGCTGCCGACGAGGAGCATCGAGCCGTGTGCGCCCTTCTTGACGATGACGATTCGGGGGCCGAGGCGAGCGACGGCCTTCGCCGCGGCGACGAGGTTCTTGCGGCCCGAGAGCATCTGGGCCTCCTCGTCGTTGATGATCACGCCGTCCACCCGCCGCAGCACGCTCAGCACGTCGTCGCGCGCGTTCACGATCCAGTGGTTCATCGTGTCGGCCAGCACCAGCTTCGGCTTGCGGAGCTGGTCGAGCACGCGGTGCTGGATCGCGGGCGTGCCGTTGGCCAGGAAGCAGTAGCCGCAGTCGCGATACGCCGGCGGCAGCTTCGGGTCGAACTGGCCGAAGACGTTCAGCTCGAGGTGCGTGGTCTCGCGGACGTTCATGTCGTCGAGGTAGCGCCCCGCCCAGCGGAACGTGCGGCCTGCGATGCGTTGCACGCCCGCCGGGTCCATTCCCCGGCTGCGGAAGCCCGCGAGATGCGCGTCGGGGAAGTCCTCGCCCACGACGCCGACGAGGCCGACCGGCCCGAACAGGCTGGCGGCATAGCCGAAGTACGTGGCCGAGCCGCCCAGGATCTCCTCGGCCCGGGCCTCGGGCGTCTCCACCGTGTCGAAGGCGATGGAGCCGACGCAGATCAGCATTTTCGATTTTCGATTTCCGATTTCCGATTGCTCCTGGTTAGCGAATCACGATTCCTGCGTAGCCGACCACATAGTCGGCGCGGCCTGTGATGTCGGCGCTGGTGCGCTGCGCGGCCAGGTCGGCCCGCGTGGCGCCGCGGGCCTTCGCGTAGGTGATCGCCGCCGCCACGGGCGCGTAGCCACACATCGTCACCTCCTCGGTGGCCAGGGTGCGCCACAGCCCCGGCTCGTCGAGGGCGAGGACGCGCTCGATGACCTTGGCGTCCTGCTCGCGGACGTACTCGATGAGCTTCTGGCCGCGGCGGTCGCCCGTGGGCTGCTCGTGGCTGAGGTCCGAGCTGGCCACGAGGAGCACGGGCCGGCCCACGCGGTCGGCGGCGCGGGCCAGCGCGGCCGCGAACTCGCGCACCATGGCCGGCCGCGTGCTCGACAGGCAGATCGGCGCGATCCGCACCAGCGGGTTGCGGTGCTGGAGGAAGGGCACCTGGAGCTCGCCCGAGTGCTCGTTGTTGTGGACCCGGTAGTCCACCTCGACCATCGTCGCCTCGGCGACGATGGCGGCCACGAGGTCGGTGGCGATCGGCGCGTCGCCGAGCGGCGTGTGCCACGCCCCCTCGTCGAAGAGCGCGAACTCCGGCGCGTGGGGCGTGCGGTGGTTCACCGACAGCACGATCGCCTCGTCGGGCACGGTCACGCGCGCGTAGGCCTCGCCGGCGACCGGGCCGCTGAACGCGTAGCCCGCGTGGGGCGCCACCAGGGCCAGGGCCGGCCCCGCGTCGTCGCGCACGGGCACGAACTCCTCGAGCATCTGCGCCAGCGCGGCACGGCTGGACGGGTACCAGCCCTCCTCGGCGAAAAACGCTCTGCGGACCGGCATAGCAAGTCCTCCACCCGAATGCCCGGGGGCAGGGACACACCATCGCCTGTTGCTGATAGTATACCCCCCGTCCCGGTGCGGTCAAGCGGCGCATGCTCCCGCGCCGCTCTCGTCGTCACCCCGAGCGGTGCCAAGCCGCTTCGTTTGCGCCGCACGCGGCGCAGTGGCGGCCCGCGGCCCGACGCGCTATGATGTTCCTGCGTGGCGTGTGGGCCGATGGGAGAAACCTGCCGTGGACGGCGACCTGCGCGAGTTCGTCATCTACCGCTGCATCGTCGGCTCGCAGGCATTCGGCCTGGCCGAGCCCGGCTCCGACACCGACCGCCGCGGCATCTATCTGCCGCCCGCCCGGCTCCACTGGTCGCTCCAGGGCGTGCCCGAGCAACTGGAGGACGAAGCCGCCTCCGTATGCTACTGGGAGCTTCAGAAGTTCCTCACGCTGGCGCTCAAGGCGAACCCGAACGTGCTGGAGTGCCTCTACACGCCGCTCGTCGAGCTGGCCACGCCGTTGGCCGAGGAGTTGCGGGGGATGCGTGCCGCCTTCCTCTCGAAGCTCGTCTACCAGACCTACAACGGCTACGTCCTCTCGCAGTTCAGGAAGATGGACCAGGACCTTCGCACCAGGGGGGCGATCCGCTGGAAGCACGCCATGCACCTCATCCGCCTCCTGCTCTCGGGCCGGGAGCTGCTCCGGAGCGGCACGCTGCCGGTGGACGTCGGCGAGCACCGCGAGCGGCTGCTGGCCGTCCGCCGCGGCAAGGTGCCGTGGGAGGAGGTCGAGGAGTGGCACCTGGCCCTCCACAGGGAACTCGACGCCGCCTACGCCGCCACGAGCCTGCCCGACCAGCCCAACTGCGAAGCCGCGAACGAGTTCCTCATCCGGGCGCGGCGCACTATGGTCCGGGAGGAGTAGGCCCGATGGACACCGATCCGCGTCTCCTCCAGGTAGCCGCCGAGCAGCCCTATCCGCTCCTGTTCCTCACGATCAGCGGCGCGCACCTCTACGGCTTCCCGTCGGCGGACTCCGATTGCGACCTGCGCGGCGCCCATATCCTGCCCGCCGTCGAGGTTCTCGGGCTCAAGGCCGGCAGGGAGACCATCGAGTCGTGCCAGACGCGCGACGGGCTGGAGATCGAGCTGGTCACGCACGACGTGCTGAAGTTCTTCGGGCTCCTGCTGAAGAAGAACGGCTACGTCCTCGAGCAGCTCTTGTCGCCGCTCGTGGTCCAGACCACACCTGAGCACGACGAATTGAAGGCGATCGCCCGCCGATGCGTCACCCGCCATCACGCGCACCATTACCTCGGCTTCGCGGCCAACCAATGGAAGCTATTCCTCAAGGAGACGCCGCCGCGGGTCAAGCCGCTCCTCTACGTCTACCGCGTGCTGCTGACGGGGATTCACCTGATGCGGACGGGCGAGGTCGAGGCCAACCTGGTGCGGCTCAACGAGCACTTCGGCCTGGGCTTTCTCGACGACCTCATCGCCCGCAAGGTCGCCGGCCCGGAGCAAGCCACGCTCGATGGCGGCAACGTCCCGTTCCACCAACGCGAGTACGAGCGGCTGACGCACGCACTCGAAGAGGCGTACGAAGCCACCACGCTCCCCGCCAACCCGGCCGGCCGCGGCGCACTTCACGACCTGCTGGTCCGTCTCCGCCTCCGCTCGCTCGCATGAGGCGACCGGATCACCTTAGCCACTGCCACGCCAGGAACGCCGAACGCAGCCGTGGCGGGCATCGGGCTGGCGCCGAGGCGGACGTTCTCACATTCTACAGAATGTTGGACCATCACTGCCCTGCCACGCCCCGACGCGATGGTGCAGTGGCGAAGAACCCGCCGCGCCGGTATGATGTCGCCGTGGACACCCGTGTCCTTCTCATCCGCCGTTGAAGGAGGACCGATGGCATGGGCACGCCCCCCCTCGCAACGCTCCTCGTCCTCTCCGCAGTATGCCTGGCCACCGCGGGAGAAGCCAGCTCGACCGTCACGAATGCGCCTGTGACATTCGAGACCGATTTCCTGCGCTATGCCATCGAGTCCGACTATGGGCGGCTGGCCAACTTCGTGGACAAAGGCACAGGGAAGGACTACGCAGTCGCCACGCCCTTTGCGGTCGTGCGGCAGGGTGGCCAGACGCTTTCCTCTTCCCGCTGCACGTTCGCGGGGGGCAAGCTGCTCGTCATGTTCCCGGGCGGTCGGGCCCACGTGCGCCTTGCGGTGACCGCGAAGAAGCGTTACCTCGTGTTCGAGGTCGTCTCCGTCGGCGAGGAGAAGCCCGACACGCTCAGCCTCTGCCCCGCGATGGTGTCGCTGGCCAAGGTGCGGAGCCATCTGTCGGGCGTGGCGGCGGACGACGATTTCGCGGCGTGCGTGCGCGTGGTCGACCTCAAGAGCAATCTCCTCGTCCACGGCGGCCCGTCGCCCCGTTTCGAGGTGCGATGCGAAGCCAAGCACGGCATCGTGGGCGCCAGATTCGCCCTCGTCGGCTGCCCGACGAGCCAACTGCGCAGCGTGCTCCAGGAAGTCGTGCGCGACGAAGGCCTGCCCTCCTCTCCGCTGGGCGGCCCCTTCGCGCTCGACGCCGAGGAGAATCGCGGCTCCTACGTCTTCGCCTACGGCCTGTCGGAGCAGAACGCCGACGAGTGGGTCGCCCTGGCGAAGAAGGCCGGCTTCGCCCAGGTGCACCTCATCGGCTTCGAGAAGTCGCTCGGCCACTACGAGCCGCGCCCGAATCTCTTCCCCAACGGCCTCGCCGGCCTGAAGACCGTCGTGGCCAAGATTCACGCCGCCGGCCTGCGGGCCGGGATGCACACGCTCACCGCCTGCATCGCGCCCCACGACCCCTTCGCCACGCCCGTGCCCGACAAGCGCCTGGCCAAGGACGCCACGTTCACCCTCGCCGAGGCCATCGGCGAAGGCGACAAGGCAGTTCAGACCACGGCGGAGCCGAAGGGCTTCGACACCATCTGGGCCTATGCCGCGCACGGCAACGTCGTGCAGCTTGACGACGAGTTGATCCAGTTCACCGGCCTCGCGCCCACGGGCTTCACCGACTGCAAGCGCGGCGCCTTCGGCACCAAGGCCGCGCCCCACGCCAAGGGCGCACCCGTCCACCACCTCTACGTCCGCTACACCTCCTTCCAGCCCGACGAGAACTCGACGCTCGTGGACGAGGTGGCCGACTGCATCGCCAGCGTCTTCAACACGTGCGGCTTCGACATGATCTACATGGACGGTGCGGAGGGCATGGTCGGCGGCTGGCACGGGGTGTCGAAGATGCGGGCCGCCATCTTCAAGCGGCTCAAGGGCCGCGTGCTCGTCGAGGCCAGCGAGTGGGGCTACCACTCCTGGCCATTCCACTCCCGCATCGGAGCCTACGACTATCCGCACTGGGCGCTCAAGCGGTTCATTGACATCCACTGCAACCACAACGACGGGAATCGCGCGAGCAGCCTGCTGCCCACGCAGCTCGGCTGGTGGGCCATCCTCGGCCCCAGCGCCGACCACGACGCCGAGTTCCGCGACGAGATCGAGTACCTCTGCTGCAAGGCCCTCGCCACCGACGCCCCGATGTCGTTCCAGGGCGTCGGCGTCGGCAGCAAGCCGGCCAACGCCCGCCAAGACGAATACCTGCAACTCATCGGCCGCTACGAGCGCCTGCGCCTCGCCCGCACCGTGCCCGAGGCCATCCGCAAGCAGCTACGCACGCCCAAGGCCGACTTCCGCCTCGCGGACGGCGCCGACGGCAAGCCGCAATTCGTCCCCACCGACTACCTCGCTCACAAGGTCACCGGGCTCAAGGATGGCTCGGCGGCCTGGACTGTGAGGAACCGCTTCGCCGCCCAGCCGCTGCGGCTGCGCATTCAGGCCCTCTACTCCGCCGCGCCCTACGATTCGCCCGACGCCGTGGCACTGGCCGAGCCGCAGGACCTCGCCGTCAGCGGCGCGGCCAAGGGCGTCACGCTGCTCAAAACCTCGCCGGACTTCGAAGCGTCGTCCACGCTGCCAACCCGCGTCGGCTCGTGGGCGAAGGCCACCAAGACCTTCACGCCGCCGAAGGACCTCCGCAAGTGCGGCGCCTTGCGGGTCGCAGTCGAGGGCGATGGCAGCGGCTCTATCCTCAACTTCCAGCTCACCAACCCGCCCCAATTCTGGGGCACGTGGGACGAGCATTACGTCACCGTGGACTTCACGGGCCGCCGCGACTTCGAGTTGCACCTCCGCGAGCGCGACGCCGAACGCTTCGGCGACTACGTCTGGCCCTACGGCGGCATCTACGACGTCTATCGCTCGCCCCTCATCCGCAGCCACGTGAGCACGCTGAACGTCTACTGCAACAATCTGCCGTCCCGCGGCGCCCTCAAGTGCCGCATCGGCCCCGTCAAGGCCCTGCCCGTCGTCAAGGTCAAGCTCGCCAATCCGGCCATCACCGTGGGCGACCGCAAGCTCCTCTTCCCCGTCGCCCTCGAGAGCGGCCAGTACATCGAGATGGAATCAGCCGCCGACTGCAAGCTCTACGACGAGCGCGGCGCCCTCGTCCAGCAGGTGGCGCCGCAGGGCGACGTGCCCGCCCTTGCCCCCGGCGACAACGCCATCGCCTTCACCTGCGGCCAGCCCGAGGGCCACGCCGCGCGGGCGAACGTGACGATCATCACCCAAGGCGAGCCACTGAAGTGAGCGAAGGAGGAATCGCCGTGAAAGTCTACATCTCCACCGACCTCGAGGGCATCAGCGGCGTGACCGTGTGGGACCAGACGCGCGAGATGACCACCGCGCTCTACCAGCACGCCCGCCACCTGCTCACCCGCGACGTCAACGCCGCCGTGCAGGGCTGCCTCGACGGCGGGGCGAGCGAGGTGCGGGTCCTCGACGGCCACGGCGGCGGGTTCAACTTCGTGCCCGACGAGTTGCACCCCGGCGCCACCTACGTGACCGGCCCGAACCGCCCGGCCATGCTGCCCGGCCTCGATGCCTCGTTCGGCGCGGCCATGCTCGTCGGCTACCACGCAATGGCCGGCACCCCGCAGGCCGTCCTCGCCCACACCCAGTCGTCGAAGGCGGGCAGCCGCTACTGGTACAACGGCCGCGAGAGCGGCGAGATCGCCCAGACCGCCCTCGTGTGCGGCCACTACGGCGTGCCCGTCGTCATGGTCGCGGGCGACGAGGCGGCCTGTGCCGAGGCCCGCGCCTTCCTCGGCGATGGCATCGTCGCCGTCGCCGTCAAGAAGGGCATCAGCATCACCTCGTGCGAGATGATCCCGCCCCAGCGCGCCTGGGAGCTGATTCGCAAGGGCGCCGCCGAGGCCCTCGGCCGCGTCGGCCAGTGCAAGCCTTACCAGATCGACCTGCCCATCCATGCCCGCGTCAGCTACCTCACCCGCGAGATCGCCGACGGCGCCGGCGGCAGGCTCTCGAAGCGCGTGGACGCCACGACCTTCGAGCGGGTCATCGAGAGCCCGCTCGACATCGTGAAGTTCTGATGCGTGACGCGTGAGCAGACAAGCCGGGCAGGCGCCAATCCCGCTGATCTTGACCACGTGCGCAAGAAGGGGGGAGGTCGAGATTGAGGGTTGAGGGGGGCGCGCCTAGCAGAGCGAGGGAGCCTCCGTCCACACAGACGCACAAGTGTCCAACTCACAAGAGCTTACAGCCACAGCAAGGTGCCGGCGTTGGCTGCTGTCGCGCTAGGCGCGCCTGCGCGCGCAACACGGGGGGCGCGCCTAGCGTAAGGAAGGGGGCGCGCCTGGGGAGGCGCCCACTCGCGCCCATCCCGCGCAATCATGACCACCTGCGCACTACGGGGGGGGTGGTCGAGATTGGCCCCAATCGTCCTCGTCCTCGAATCCTCCTCTCATCCCACTCAAGATCCTCACGCGCCGTGGGTGGCACGGCTGGCTTGCCAGCCGTGTCCTCTCCGGAAGGCGGCCCCAGCGCACGGACACGGTTGGACAAGCCAACCGTGCCACGATTGACCACTTGCAGAACCCATGGGCCGGCGTCCCCCTCAGACCCTTCTCCCCTCGACCAACTTGCTCAAGATGATCACGCGCGCGCAAGGGGAGGTGATCATCTTGACGGCAAGCCCTTCAGCGCGGCCTCGTAGCCATAAGCATCGTCATGGCCAGCACATGCACCCTTGCCAACCCGCATCCCCACCGTTCTCTGCCCCCGTCAAGATGATCACCTGCCTCCCACGTCCCCGGGAACTGGCCGAAACGGGCGATCAGACCGCATCTGCACATCCATGCCCCGACGCATCTCTTTGCCCCCCAACGTCTTATGGGTGTCAGGCACCTTGGGCTTTGCCTTGGCTCTTGCCCCTTCGCCTTTCCCACCTTGCCCCACGCGCGTCAGGCGCTCGCTTGTGCGCAAGGGGAGGTGAGCGCCTGGAGGGGAGGGGGGCGGGGAATTCCCCTCAGCGTCCCAATGGTGGCGTGGCGATGCGGTAACACCGGTCGTAGAGTTCGACCTCGAGGTTAGAGCCGCAGACAAAAAGGCCCATCTCTCTGGCCCGCACCTCTATGGCTTCCCCCTTGCGGCGGGTTTCGAGCATGACGTGCTCGCCGCCAAGAAGCGCGGCCGCGGAGGCGGGGCGTTCGGTTAGGGCAGGCGACCAGCATTGGAGGAAAGCCGAGTGTCCTATGAGGTTCTCGAGCCGCGTCTCGGTTCCCCATACGCCCGGCGGAAAGCTCGTCCTGAGGTCCTTGCAGGTCTGGGCCCGCGGGATCCCGCCAGTCGCGAGGAAATAGGCCGTGCCTGCAAGCGCGTAGAGGTCGCTGGATAGCAGGGCGTGGCCCTCCTCCTGTTCCTCAGGTGTGAAGTTGGCGACACCGAGGGCAGTCTGAGCGGCGTCGACAAAGCAGGCCGCCTCGTAATCAATGAGCGAGACATGACACTTGGCGCCTCCTAGAGAGCTTCTGCCCGGACTGAAGGTCACGATGAGGTTCCCAGGTGTCACATCGCGATGGATCACTGGCCTCGACGCGCCATGGAGTTGCTCCAGGTGCTCGATCGTTTGCAGCACGATGTCGTCGAGTAGGGCGCCAACGATGACGTTGCCCCGCCGAACCGCTTGCGACAGGGTGACGCCCTCGATGTAAGGGAACAGCAGGTAGGACTCGCCGCTGGGGAACTCGCCCATCTCCAACAGGCGGTTGCCGAGGACCTCTCTGTAGGTGTCCGAACCGACCCAATCGCGCGACTCAGGGGGAATCTCACGCAACACTTTGAGAACCACATCGCCGTGCCTGGGGTGTTGACCCCGAAGCACCAGGCCCATCTGGCTGCTGCTGAGCGCGACAGCATTCGCCACCAGAGACGCGCACAGGTCGGCAGTCTTCGGGTCCAACGCGGCCGCCCTCTCGTCGCAGAGCGGAGGGGCCCCATGCCCTCCCGCTCCGCTGGCTCCCGGCCGCACGGGCGACGGGCCTGGCACATGCGCGCGCCGCTGTGCCCCGGGGACGGCGATGCCAGCATGCTCAAGCGCCCTGAACATGGCTCGGAGCCCTTGCTCGGTTGCCCCCTCGAAGAGCTCGATGTACTGAATGCCGGCAAGCTGGTACTCCATGCGCGCGGGCAACTCGACAGGGGTCAGGTAGATGGGCAGGATCGTCACGTTCCGCTGGGCCGCTAGGGCCAATTCCCGCATGGTGTTTGGTGATTCGACGGAGTTCTCGGACGCCATGAACATGAGCATTCTGCAACCCCGGATGGCGTTAACAATCTCCTCGGTCCAGAACGACGCGCCATCAATCCCCTCCTGGTCAATCCATATGCGAACCCCAGCCTGCCTCAACACTTCCACAATGGGCGAGACGATCGGGAGATCGCGTCGGCTATAGCACACGAACACGTAGCCCGTCTGCGCCTCAGCCGGCTCGCTGAGAGGTGTGGCCGGCGCTTCGACTGCGAACTCCGCACGGCACTTCCCACACCGCGCGCGTCCGCCTGCCAACGTCGCCGCCACCCTGTACGCCGTCCCGCAACTTGGGCAGCGCGTCTTGAGTGTTGCATCGTCCGGCACGGGAACCCCCACTCCACTCAAGGCATCCAGCACTGACGGCGGCTCTCACTCCTTGGGGATTATAGGCCGGACAGGAGTTGCTTTCAAGCCTCACTGGGCACTGGCGCACTGGGTCTGTTGCGCAGTCGTGGGGTTGCCTTCTCAGGGAGGCCAACCGTGCTGGTCGTCGTCGAATGCTCTTGTCCCGGTTCTCTCTCTTGTCACGCGGCACGCGGGACGCATCATGCATCACGGGCCGGCCTTCTTCTTCCAGCCAGCAGCCTCGACCTCGCCGTGGCGGATGGTGACGGTGACGGCACCATCCCAGCAGGTGGCGAGGACATGCGCGCCGGCGGACTCGTAGGCGGCGACGGTGGCAGGGGGGAGGTGGTCGGCCCTGTTGCTA
Organism: Planctomycetota bacterium; assembly: GCA_035527715.1. Classification (GTDB taxonomy): domain Bacteria; phylum Planctomycetota; class PUPC01; order DSUN01; family DSUN01; genus DSUN01. The sequence goes on from DATKZY010000204.1 coordinate 38,266, forward strand.
CAGATGGCATACGCGGGGCGCACCGCCTGGGCAAACTCGGGCGTGGCGGGCATCAGACGGCCGTGGTGGGGGACAACCAGGACGTCGGCCCGCAGGTCAATGCCCGCGTGGAGGAGCACGGTGGCGCCGACCTGCTGGATGTCGCCGCAGAGGAGAACCCGGCGGCCGGCGTGCGCGACGCGCACGACGAGCGAGTTCTCGTTCTGCTCGTTGGGGCGGAGGCGGAGCAACCAGTCGGTGGGGGAGAGGACTTCGACGACGTTGCCCTTGCCGACCTCGATGCGGTCGCCCGCCTTCACGGGCGACGCGGGAATCCCGCGCTTGCGCAGCATCTCCAGCAGTTGTCGCCCCGCCTTGGCCCGCGCGAGGACGGGGCTGTGGACGACGTGTCCGATCTTGAAGCGCTGGAGCAGGGACGGAATGCCGTTCACGTGGTCGGCATCTGCGTGACTCACGACCAGGAGGTCAATCGTCCGCACGCCCCAGTGCCAGAGCGCGGGTGCGGCGACCCAGCGCCCCACGTCGTTCCGCCCATAGGTGCCGCAGTCGTAGAGGGCCGTCGAGCCGTCGGGGAATCGGAGCACGGTGGCGTTGCCGCGCCGCACGTCGAGCGCCGTGACCTCCATGCCCTCGGGCGGACGCGTCGAGCCGGGGGCAACGAGGTACACGACGACGCCCGCCACCCACAGCATCGCCGCCCGCATGCCGCTGAGGCCGAGGCGGCGGCGGCCCACGACGAGGAGCCCGAGGGCGTAGTAGCCGATCACCCAGCCCAGCGCGGGCGCGGCGCAGTACTGCCAGGCAAGCGGCACAGAATCCGCAAGCCGGACCACCCCCGTCAGCGCCCAGGCGATGGCCTGCGCGGCAGCCGCGGGGACACCCGCAAGGGCTGGCAACGCCGCCGCGGTGGCCGTGTGCGCAAACCCCAGCACGGTGAGCATCGCCGCCAGTGGCGCCGCCAGCAGATTCGCCACGACGGTGATCGGGCTCACCAGGTGGAAGTAGGAAGCCGTGAGAGGGAGTACCGCCAGCCACGCCGCCAGCGACACCGCGGCGGCGCGCGACGCAACCACCCAAGTCCACCGCAGAAGCCGTCGGCTACGGCTTACCTCCTCGTCGGCGGCCAGCCGGTCGAACAGACTCACCCTCGGGCGCAGCAGTGCGGCGAAGTCCCTGTTGAGGAGGATGATCCCCAGCACCGCGACGAAGGAGAGCTGGAAGCCGACGCTGAAGAGGTCGAAGGGCCTCAGCACGAGGAGCACGAGCGCCGCCACGGCGACCGCTTGCACGGGATCGAACTGCCGCCGCCCCAGGATGGCGAGCAGGAACACGCCGGTCATCACGGCGGCGCGCACGACGGATGGCGGGGCCCCTGTGACAAGGGCGTACGCGATAACGACGCAGAGGACCAGTGCCCCCGACAGGCGCCGCCTCAACCCCAGCAGGGCAGTGATGCTCCACACGACCCAGGCGACGACGCCGACGTTGAAGCCGCTGACGGCGAGCAGGTGGATGGTGCCGGTGCGGGCGAATGCCTCCTCGAGGTCCTCGCCCACCTCGGTGCGGTCGCCGAGGACGAGGGCGCACAGGAGGGCCGCGGAATGCTTGTCCGAGGCAAGCGTGGTCTGAAGGGTTCTGCGGAGCGCTCCCCTGGCGGCGTAGACCATTGCGAAGAAGCCGCCCTGATTGCTGCCGGTCTCGACTATCGTGCCCCTCTCGCCGACGGAGAGCGTGGCGTCAATGCCCCCGCGGCGGAGGAGTGTCGCGCCGTCCATCTGGCCGGGATTGGTGGGGCCCGAGGGGAGATGGGCTGTGCCCACGAGGACGACTGTGTCCCCATGGCACAGGGTGCGTGGGGCTCCGTGGTCCACGACCCGCAAGCGCCCGCACACGGCCCGCCAGTCGCCGCCGACCTCGGCCTCGAGACAGTCGAGGTCGAACCGCGTCTGCCGGGCCTCCGCGGCGAGCCATCCGCTGTCGCCCGAGAGGGGCATCGGGGGCAGGACACGCACTTCAGGGTCGCTGGCGACGACCCCGCGGAGCCTCACAAGCGTCGGCTCGTCGCCGAGGAAACGCGAAATGTGGTGAGGCGGGTGGGTGCCGCGGGTGAGGTCGAGTCGCACCCACCCGGCTCCCGTCATGCCCACGCCCAGCAGGAGCAACGCGGTGCCGCGAAGGCCCAGCCAGCGGCAGGCTGGGGACCCGGCGGCGGCGACCACGATCGCGCTCCAGGCCAGGCGTCGAGGCAGGAGAGAGTACTCGCAGGCGAGGATTCCACACGCGAAGGCGACCGCTGCGGGGACCAGCGGCCGGTACGGCAGAAACGCCAGGGCCGTCTGGTCCTCAGGCTGGTCCATGGGTGTCACGTGCCTTTGCGGCGGTGCGCGCGCGGATGATAGCGCCGGCCCGCTGGGCGCGCAAGGGGCGACCGAGGAATATTTCGGGAGTTTTCTGTTCACAAGTGATTGTGCCCGGTGGGTGTCGCCATCGCAGGGGTCGTGCAGGAAGCCAGTTTCTATGTGGTGTATGGTGGTGTCGAAGATGCAATTTGCTTGACCTTGACCGACTGGAGTGGTATAGTGTGGTGCGCAATGATCTCGCCCGCGCCTTGGCAGTGTGGTCGGGAGCGGGCGAGAAGTGCTGAGGGGTTCGCCACGATGTTCATCGGCGAATACGAAACCTCGGTGGACGACAAGGGGCGGATCATCGTCCCTGCGCGCTTTCGGGAGGTGGCGCGGGCCCTTGAGGGGCCGGTGGGGTTCATGATGACCTTGGGGGAGGAGAACTGCATTACTATCTACACCCCGAACCAGTGGAAGGCCCTGCAAGCCCGGGTGAGCAGCGTGCCACGGAACCGCGAGTCCGGCCGCAGGCTATGCCGGCGGGTCTACACCCAGGCGGGGGAGGGGGTTTGCGACCGCCAGGGGCGGATGCGCGTGCCCGCCCCACTGCTGGCCGCGGCGGGGATCACTCGGGAGGCCGTGGTGGCCGGGGTGGGGGATTTCCTGGAATTGTGGGGTCGCGACGCATGGCGCGCGTACAAAGAGGACATGCTCAAGACGCGCGTGAGCGACGCCGAGGAGCAGCCATGGTGTCCGCCATCACCTCCAACATCATGAGGTATGGCCGGCCCTCAAGCCCAAGGGATTGTGGCTTTAGGGAATTTCGGAAAAATCCCAGGAAAACGTCTTGACGCGGCTGGCGGAGGGGGTTACAATTCGCAGCCGTAGTGGGAAATTATGGGCAGGAGTGGGAAGACGTGGGCACCCGGTTCTTCGGCCAATACCTCCAGCGGCTCGACGCCAAGCACCGCGTTGTGGTGCCGCGCCGCGTGCGCGAGGCGATTGGCGAGGAGGATCTTCGCGGTGGCCTGTTCCTCACGCGAGGCATGGACAAGTGCGTGTTCCTGTTCCCTGCCAACCAATGGGAGGCCGTGGCGGACGATTTCGCCTCGGCCGACTTTCGCGGGTTCAACGCCCGAATGCTCCAGCGGCTGTTCTTCAGCGAGGCCGTGCAGGCCGACCCGGACAAGCTTGGCCGGATCCTCCTGCCCGACCGCCTGCGAGAGCTCGCCGGGATCGAGGACGAGGTCCTCTTCGTCGGGGCGTCGAACCGCATCGAGTTGTGGAACCCGGCCCGCTGGGCGGCGCTGCGCGACGCGCACGAGGCCCAGTTCGAGGAGCTGGCCGAATCGCTCTACCAGCTCAAGCCGGGACGGGGAAACCAGTAGCCTGCGGAGAGGCGAGCTCGTTCTTTGGTACAAGGGGGATTTGAAGCGGGGAAAGCAGGGCTCCGGGCGAGACGGGGAACCGGAGCCCCGCTTTCCGACCCAGCGCCTTGCCGGCCACTGATGGGCGGGGAACCCAGGCCGGCCAGGTGCTTACCGGAAGTAGTCTACTACTTCCGAACTCCGCTGTCAAGGGTTGCCGTCGAAGCGCCCAACCAACGCTCTCCCGGCCGACTGGGAGTCACCGACCCGACGACGGCAGCCCGCCAGGATCGAGCTCGCCTCCTCCCTATTCCCCAGACGCAAATGCATACACCCGTCCTGCTTGGTGAAGTGCTCGATTCGCTTCGCCCTACACCAGGGCGGCGGTTCCTTGACGCGACGGTGGGCCTTGGGGGGCACGCGGAGGCCCTTCTGCCGGGACTGCTCCCGGGCGGCTGGCTGCTCGGCCTCGACCGGGACCCGGAGGCCCTGGGGCTCGCCCGCGAGCGCCTGGCGCCCTTCGAGGGGCACTTCGAGCTGGTTCACGGCGACTTCCGCGACCTGGCCGGGCACGCCGCCCGGCACCTGGGGCGCGGAGCAGATGGAGTGGTGATGGACCTTGGCGTGTCGAGCTACCAGCTTCGGGAACCGGCGCGGGGCTTCAGCTTCCTCGTGGACGGGGAGCTGGACATGCGCATGGACCCTACGCGGGGGCGCACGGCGGCCGAGCTGATCGCGCACACGAGTGCGGCCGGCCTCGAGCGCATCCTCTCCGAGTACGGCGAGGAGCGCTACGCCCGACGCATCGCTCGCGCCGTGTTCGAGCGCCGCAGAAGCCTGCGCACAACGGGGGAGCTGGCACGACTGGTCGAGGCGGTGGTGCCCCGGCGCGAGCCGAGGCTGCATCCCGCGACCAGGACGTTTCAGGCCCTCCGCATCGCCGTGAACGACGAGTTGGGGGCGCTGGAGGCGGCCCTGAGCACCCTGCCCCAGTGGCTGGCGCCGGGCGGACGGGTCGCCGTGATTTCCTTCCACTCGCTCGAGGACCGGATCGTCAAGCAAGCACTGCGCTTACACCGTGCGGCGGGGGTGGTGACCGTGCTCACGCGGAAGCCCATCCGCCCCACGGCGGACGAGGTGGCCGAGAACCCGCGCTCGCGCAGCGCCCGACTCCGCGTGGCGGAGCGCCGGGCCGGCTGAGGCGGCGGGAGACAGGGGACGGGACGCGATGGCGGCACAAGGCGGGCATAACACCAGGGTGTGGATCGTCGCCGTGTTCGTGCTGGGCCTCTACGGCGGCCTGGTCGGCAGACTCTACGTCATCCAGGCGCAGGACCATGGGAAGCTCAGCGAGCTTGCCAACTCGCAGCACTTCGTGCGGGTGACGCGGCCCGAACGGCGCGGCAGCATCCTCGACTGCCGGGGGCGTCCGCTGGCTGCCTCGGTTCAGGTGCCCAGCATCTATGTGGACCCGCGGCAGCTCGACGATCCCGAGGCGACGTGTCGCCGCCTGGCCGAGCTGTTCGGGCTGGACGAGACGATGCTGCTGTCGCGGGTCGAGCGCCCGATGGGCCTCGTGTGCCTGAAGCGCAACCTCAGCGGCGAGGACGAGCAGCAGTTGCGCCAGCAACAGGCGGTGCGCGACCTCGGGCGGGCCTTGGAGTTCCGGCAACGCGCCCTCTACGCGCGGCCGGCCGAGGTGAGCGACCCCCGGGCGGCGGCCGCCGCCCTGGCGCCCCTGCTCGGGCGCGAGGCCGAGGAGCTCGAGCCGGACCTCGACGGGCTTCGCCGCTTCTGCTGGGTGAAGCGGAAGGTCGGCGAGCAGGAGGCCAAGCGGGTGCTCGCCGAGGGCATCGCGGGCGTGGCCGTGTGGCCCGAATACCAGCGCACCTACCCGCACGACGACCTCGCGTGCCAGCTCATCGGCTTCACGGGGGTGGACGAGGAGGGGCTGGAGGGCCTGGAGCGGACGCTGGACGACCTGCTGGCCCCCGAGCTCGGCTCGGCGAGGCTCCAGCGCGACGCGGCGGGCCGCTACATCAGCACGGGCGATCCCGCGAAGGCCCCTCGGAGCGGCAGCGACGTCGAGCTGACCGTGGACGCGGTGATCCAGGGCTACGCGGAGGCGGCCCTGCGCGATGCCTGGGACCTCTGGGCGCCCAAGGGCGCGCTGGCCGTGGTGCTCGACCCCCGCACCGGCAGCCTGCTGGCCGCCGCCAGCCTGCCCACCTACAACCCCAACCGCTACAGCACGTACGCCCCGCTCGACCTGAAGAACCGCGCCCGGGCGCGCTACATCGTGGACTGGTTCGAGCCGGGCTCGATCATGAAGGCTCTGGTCTTCAGCGCGGCGCTCAATGAGCGCGTCGTCACCGAGCAGACGGACTTCTTCTGCGAGAACGGCTGCTGGTTCATCGGTTCGCGGCGCTTCCACGACGTGCACGGCTACGGCCATCTCACGGCGGAGATGGTGATCGTCAAGTCGTCGAACATCGGCGCGGCCAAGATGGGCGGAAAGCTCGGCCCCGAGCGCCTCTACCGCTACCTGCGAGCCTTCGGGCTCGGCCGCGCCACGGGGTTCGAGCTGCCCGGCGAGAACCCTGGGGTGCTCTACCCGCCCTCGCGCTGGACCAGTCGCTCCCTCCCCTCGGTCTGCATCGGCCACGAGGTGTGCGTGAACGCGGTGCAGATGGCCCTGGCGTATGGGGCCATCGCCAACGAGGGCGTACTGATGAGCCCGCGCGTGGTCCGCCGCATCCGCCGCGCGGACGGCACGTGGGCCGAGCGGCCGGCGAAGCCCGTGCGGCAGGTGATTCCGGCGAGCGTGGCGGCACGCGTGAAGCGGGTCCTGTGCCGCGTCGTCGAGGAAGGCACGGGCAAGGCCGCCCGCCTCGCCGCCTACACGATGGGCGGCAAGACGGGCACGGCAGATAAAGTCGTTAACGGCGTCTACGTGCGCGGCGCCTCCGTCTGCTCCTTCGCGGCCATGGCGCCGATCGAGAGGCCGCAACTCGTCGTGCTGGTGACCGTGGACGAGCCGACGAAGCGCACCGGCGGCCGCCACTTCGGCGGCACCGTGGCCGCCCCGGTCGCGAAGCAGATCATCAAGCAATCCCTGGCCTACCTGGGCGTGGCGCCCGACAAGCCGCAGGCCCTGGTGCGGCTGGGGATCGGCGCTAGTTCGCAGAGGGGAACCCCATGAAGCTCAGCAAACTCATCAAGCCCCTGGAGACCCGCGAGCTGCGGCAGTACTCCGACCGCAGCATCCAGGGGCTGGCGCTGGACTCGCGGAAGGTGAAGGCCGACTGGTTGTTCGCCGTGGTGGCCGGGCCGCACGGCGACGGCACGGCCTACGTGGCCGACGCCGTGGCGCGGGGGGCGACCGCGGTGCTGGCCTCGCAGGAGGTGGCCGTGCCGCCGCAGGTGGCGCTCGTGCTCGTGCCCCATGTGCGGCGGGCGCTGGCCGACCTGTGCAGCCAGTTCCACGGCCGGCCGGCGGACCTCGTCCGCACGGTGGGTGTGACCGGTACGAACGGGAAGACGACGACGGCGATGCTCGTCCGTTGGCTCCTCGCCAAGTGGGGGAAGCAGGCCGCCCTCATCTCCACCGTGGTCAACCAGCTCGGCTCCCTGTGCGAGCGGGCGTCGAACACCACGCCCGAGAGCCCGGAGCTTCAGGCCCTCTTCGCGCGCATGGTCGAGCGCGGCATCAGCCATGCCGTGATGGAGGTCTCGAGCCACAGCCTCGACCAGGAGCGCGTCCGAGGCGTCCGCTTCGCCGTCGCCGCGCTCACCAACGTCACGCCCCACGAGCATCTCGACTACCACTCGACCTTCGAGAACTACCTGAACGCGAAGGCGAAGCTCTTCGAGACGCTGTCGCCCGACGCGATGGCGGTGCTGAACGCCGACGATCCGCAGTGCGGCTTCTTCCGCGAGCGGCGCGGGCACGGGAACGTGATGAGCTACGGCCTCTCGGCGACGGTGGATGTGACGGCCCAGATCGAGGCGATGACCCTGGGCGGCACCACGCTGCGCCTCCACACTCCCGCGGGGCGCGTGCGGGTCCACTCGCCCCTGCTCGGCGGGTTCAACGTGCAGAACCTGCTGGCCGGCACGTGCTGCGCCCTGGCGCTCGGCATCGGCCTCGACACGATCGCCGCCGGCATCGAGCAGTTCGCGGGCGCCCCCGGCCGCCTGGAGCGGGTGGACGGGGGCCAGCCCTTCACCGTGCTGGTGGACTACGCTCACAACAACGACGGCCTGCGGTCGGTCCTGGGCACCCTCAAGCCGCTGGTGGCGCCCAACCGCCTGATCGTCGTCTTCGGCTGCGGCGGCGACCGCGACACCTCGAAGCGCCCGCTCATGGGCGCCACGGCCACCCACTATGCCGACGTGGCGGTGCTCACGGCCGACAACAGCCGCAGCGAACGCACCGAGGACATCCTGGAGGCGATCCTGGCCGGCGCGAACCGCCAGGCCATCTGCGTCGTGGAGCCCGACCGCCGCGAGGCCATTCGCAAGGCCGTGGCGATGGCGGCCCCTGGCGACCTCGTGGCCATCTGCGGAAAGGGCCACGAGAGCGTGCAGGAGATGGCAGGCGTCCGTTACCCCTTCGACGACAGGGAGGAGGCTCAGCGCGCCCTGGGCATCCTCAAGCGCAAGGCCAAGGAGCCGGCACTCGTGCCGGCCACGGTCCCGTGTGAGGAAAAGGAGACATTCAACTTTTCCGCCCCGGAAAAGTAGATTGTCCCCTTTTCCACGGAGACGACAGGAATGCTGGAGACGCGCACGCACGACCTCGGTGCCCCGCACTGCCCCTCGCCGGCCCGGGAGCTGGTCGAGGCCAACGTTCGCCTCGAGCGGCGCGTGGGCGAGCTGCTGGCCGTGCAGGAGCTGGCCCAGACGCTCGCGGGCGAGCTGCGGCTGGATGCCCTCCTCGAGATCGCACTCAGCACCGTCGCCTCGCTCACGGGAGCGCGCGCCGTCTCGATTCTTCTCCCGGAGCCCGGCAGCGGCCGCCTGGCGGTGCGCGCGCGGCGCGGCGGCGCCGGCCCCCTCGGGCCGTGCGAGGGCGTCGCGGCGGGCGAGGGGCTGGCCGGCTGGGTCGCACGGCACCAGGTGCCGCTCCTGCTGCCCGACGTCGAGACCCAGCCGCAATTCGCGGGCCTCGCCCGGGCACAGGGCTACGAGAGCGGCTCCTTTGTCGGCGTCCCGCTCCTCTTCCAGGAGCGGCTGCTGGGCGTGGTGTGCGTGGCGGAACGGGCCGGCGGCCTGCCATTCCACGAGCGGGACCTGCGGGTCCTCATCTCGCTGGCGCCGTACCTGGCCATCGGCATCCGCAACGCGACCGTCTACTCGGACATCGAGGACCGGGCACTCGCCGCCTTGCATGCCCTCGCGGAAGCCGCCCGCCAGGCCAGCACAGAGTCCGATTCGACCCGACTACTCCACTTGCCGCGCCCCGTCGCCGCCACGGACGGCGGGGGCAGCGAGGACTAGGACCGAGATCGTGAGAGCCACCATCGCCGACATCCTGAGCGCCACGGCGGGGCGCCTCGCCCAGGGCGACGCGGCCGCCGTCGTGGACGGCGTGACCACGGACTCGCGTGCGGTGCGCGCCGGCGAGCTGTTCGTCGCCCTGCGCGGCGAGAATTTCGACGGCCACGGCTTCGTGGCCGCTGCCCTGAATGCGGGGGCGGCCGCCGCGCTGGTGTCGCGCGTGCCCGACGGGCTGGCGGCCACCCGCCCGCTCGTGCTGGTGGACGACACGCTGGCGGCCTACCAGGCCCTGGGCGGCTGGTGGCGGGACCGGGTGTCGCCCACGGTCGTCGGCGTCACCGGCAGCAACGGCAAGACCACGACGAAGGAGATGCTGGCGCTGGCCCTCGCCGGCCTGGGCCCCACGATGTGCTCCGAGGCGAACCACAACAACCACGTCGGCGTGCCCCAGACGCTGCTGCGCATTCGGCCCGAGGATCGCTACGCCGTGGTGGAGATGGGCGTGAACCACTTCGGCGAGATGGCCCCCCTGGCCCGCCCGACGCGGCCCGACGTCGGCGTCATCACCAACATCACCCGCACGCACGCCGAGGGATTCGGCTCCGAGGAAGGCGTGGCGCGCGAGAAGTCGGTGATGCTGGACTACCTGGCCCCCGACGGCCTGGCGGTGCTGCACGCCGACGACCCGTGGAGCCGCGGCATCGCCGAGCGGCATCCGGGCCGCAAAGTCACCTTCGGGTTCTCGCGCGACGCCGATTGGCGGGCCACGCGGGTCCGCCAGGCCGACCGATGCGTCCGCTTCACCGTCGAGCGAACGGGCGACGGCGTGACGCTTCCCGCCATCGGCCGCTGGCAGGTGTCGAACGCGATGGCTGCGATTGCCGTGGCCGCCGAGCTGGGCCTGAGTGTGGCCGAGGCGGCGGAGCGCCTGGGCGCCTTCCGGCCGCCGAAGTGGCGGATGGACGTCCGCCGCGCGGGCAGGCTGACGCTGCTGTTGGACTGCTATAACGCCAACCCGGCCTCGATGCTGGGGGCGGTGGCCGAGCTGCGGCGCCGACGCCGCCGCGGCCGCCGCGTCGCCGTCCTCGGCGACATGCTCGAACTGGGCGAGGTGTCCGAGACGGCGCACCGCGACATCGGCCGAGCCGTCGCCGCCGCGGGCATCGAGCTGCTGTGCGCCATCGGCGAGCGGGCCGACGCCGTCGCCGACGAGGCGCTCACCCACGGAATGGAACCCACACGCGTGTTCCGAACCTGTGCCCGCGACGAGGCGGCGGGGTGGCTGCGCGGCCACCTCGAGCCCCGCGACACGGTCTTGTTCAAGGCATCGCGCGGCATCCGCCTGGAGGAAGTGGCCGATGCCGTCACCGCCTGGGCTACGGCGGGGGCAGCCCAAGGCTAGGCCGCCCGGCCGGCGCCGGGCGCTGTGCCCTCGGGGGCACGAGAGGCAGGAGGCAAATGGATCGGCGAACAAGTCCATACTGGCATCCGCCGGCGTGGCGGGGAGTCGCCTCGCCGGGCTATCTGTACGCATCGCACTGGCAGGCGCTCGTCGGGGAGCTGGGCGGCCTCCGCTGCCCCAGCCACGGCGGCGCCCCGCCCGGCGAGGGCGTGCAGGCCAATCCCTTCTCCGATGCAGGACTCGAAAACATGAGCGTGCTGACCGAGGTCCAGGAAACCGAAGAGACCGGTGAACTCCGGGAGTTCGTGGTCAAGTGCCTGGCGCGGCACGAGCGCCTGGTGCTGATGCTCGTCCACGCCGAGCGCCTGAGCTTCCGCCAGGTGGCCCAGGTGCTCGACCTGCCCGAGGCATCGGTGCGCGAGATCTACTCGAGGACCATGGCGACGCTGCGTGCCCACTTCAGCCCTTCGAGCTGATGGGCCGGGCGTGGAGGTGCACCGCTGTGGCTGCGACGACCCTGGCGCGAACCCGTAGTGCTGCGACGCGAGCATCGGCCGCGGCGGCGCGCCCGCTCCAGGACGTCACGGGCGGCATCCTGGCCACGGCCGTGGTGCTGCTGGGGATTGGCCTCGTGATGGTGGCCAGCACGGCGCCCGCCTCGAACCCCGCCCAGGCCCGCTACCTGGTGCTCAAGCACACGCTGTGGCTCGCGGCCTCGCTGGTGGCGCTCCTGCTGGCCTACTCGGTGGACTACCACAGGCTGCGCCCGTTCACCGTGCCGCTGCTTCTCGCGTCGCTGGCCAGCCTGGTGGCCGTGCTGTTCGTCGGGGCCACGGTGAACGGGGCGAAGCGCTGGTTCCGGGTGGGCGAGCTGAGCTTGCAGCCGTCGGAGTTCTGCAAGCTCGCGCTGTGCCTCTACATGGCCGACTTCCTGGCCCGGGAGCAGGAGCGGATCAAGACGTTCTTCAAGGGCTTCGTGCAGCCGATGCTGATCATGGGCGTGGCCTTCGTGCTGATCCTGAAGGAGCCGGACTTCGGCACGGCGCTGCTCATTGCGATGGTGACGTTCGGGATGCTCTACGTGGCGGGCATTCGCATGATCCACGTGGTGCCGGGCGTGATCGCCTCGGCGCCGCTGCTCGTGTACATCGCGATGCGCATGCCCCACGTGTGGCAGCGGATCGTGACCTTTCTCAACCCCTGGGCCGAGCCCCAGGGCGCCGGCTACCAGATCGTCCAGTCCCTCATCGCCCTCGGCTCCGGCGGCCTCACGGGCCTGGGCCTGGGCAACAGCCGCCAGAAGCTCCTCTACCTGCCCGAGGCCAGCTCGGACTTCGTGTTCGCCATCATCGGCGAGGAGCTGGGGCTGGTGGGGGCGGCGACGGTGGTGGCCTTGTTCGCCCTGCTGTTCTGGTGCGGACTCAAGGTGGCGCGGCGCGCCCCCGACCTCTACGGCTCGCTGCTCGCGTTCGGCATCACCTTCACGATTGGGCTCCAGGCCGTGGTGAACATCGCCGTGGTCACCTGCTCGGCGCCCACGAAGGGCATCGCCCTGCCGATGGTGAGCGCCGGCGGCTCCGCCCTCGTCGCGACGATGGCCGCCCTGGGCCTGCTGATGAACGTGGCGTCCCACATCGAGGCCGAGACCCCGCCGGCCGAGCTGGGCGCCGTGAAGCTGACAAGGAGGAAGGCGGCACGCGCGACCCGTGACGCGTGACGCATGAGAAGAGAGAAGCGCCCATGAAGATCGCACTTGCCGGTGGGGGAACCGGTGGACACCTGTTTCCCGGCCTGGCCGTGGCCGAGGAGCTGCGGCGGCGCGATCCTGCCGCCCGCCTCCTGCTCCTGTGCACCGACCGCGACGAGGCGTACGACGCGACGCAGGAGCTGGGGATCGAGCGCGTGGTGGTTCCCGCCACCCACGCCGGCTCGCTGCCGCGGCGGCTGGCCGCCCTGCTGCCCGCCCTCGTGCGGTCGCTGCGCGCCATTGCGCGCTTCAAGCCCGACGCCGTGGTGGGCCTGGGGGGCTACGGGTCGCTCGCCCCGGTCCTGTGCGCCACGCTGCGCGGCATCCCGTGCGTGCTGCTCGAGCAGAATGTGATCCCGGGCCGCTCGAACCGCCTGCTGGCGCGGCTCGTGGACGAGGTGGAGGCCCAGTGGGAGGAGTCGGTGCCCCACTTCCACAAGCGCGGCCGGGTGCGGGTGACGGGGAACCCGGTCCGCGGGTTCATCCAGCGCCGCGAGCGGGCGGCGTGTGCGGCCGAGCTGGGGCTCGACCCGGCCCTGCCCACGCTGCTCGTGATGGGCGGCAGCCAGGGGGCGAGGCCGCTGAACACCCTCGTGCTGTCGGCACTGCCCATCCTCGCCACCTCCGGCGTGCGGATGCAGGCCGTCCACCTGTCGGGCGCGGCCGACTGCGACCGCCTGCGGGCCGCCTACGAGCAGTATACCGTGCCGGCGCGCGTCTTCGGGTTCCTCGAGGACATGTCGCTGGCCTACAGCGCGTGCGACCTGGCGCTCTCGCGTGCCGGCGGCACGAGCATCGCCGAGCTCACCGCGCTGGGCATCCCGGCCATCCTCGTGCCCTATCCGCACGCGATGGACAACCATCAGCTCCACAACGCCGGCGTGCTCGAACGCCGCGGCGCCGCCCTGGTCCTCGAGCAGGCAACGCTGTCGCCGCACGGCCTGGCCCATCGCCTCGCCGAGCTGCTCGGCGACCGCGAGCGGCTGGCCGAGATGAGCCGCCAGAGCCAGGCCCTGGGCGTGCCAAGGGCCGCCGCCGCCGTGGCCGACCGCGTCGAGGCCCTGGCCAGCCGGTGCAAAGGCTGCGGCACCCGGAAACCGTGGCTCTCCCGCTTCCTGGCACGCCAGGGCGAAACGAGGTCCTTGTGAGGACGGGCAAACCATGAGCTTCGACGGGCGTCACATCCACTACATGGGCATCGCCGGCGTGGGGATGAGCGCGATCGCGCAGATGACCCTCGAGCAGGGGGCCAAGGTGTCGGGCTGCGACGCCAAGGACAGCGACATGCTCCGCCTCCTGGCCCGCCGCGGGTGCACGACCTATGTCGGCCACGACCCCGCCCACCTGGCGGGTGTTGAACTCGTCGTCCGCTCCTCGGCCGTCGCGGAGGCCGACCCCGAGGTCCTGGCGGCCCACCGGCAGCTCATCCCTGTGATCAGCCGGGCGCGCATGCTGGCCCGGTTCACGGCCGACCGTTGCCTGGTGGGTGTGGCCGGCGCCCACGGGAAGACGACCACCACGTGGGTCGTCAGCAAGCTCCTCCTCGAGGCGCACCTCGACCCCTCCGTGATGGTGGGCGGCATGGTGGAAGAACTGGGCGGCAACTATCGCCTGGGCGCGAGCCCCTTCTTCGTCACCGAGGTGGACGAGAGCGACGGCTCGCTCCTGGAGTTCGCGCCCCACTACTCGATCGTGACCAACGTGGATCACGAGCACGTGGACCAGTATCCCGACCTGGCATCGCTCCAGGACACGTTCCGGCGCTACCTTGCCCGCACCCGCCCCGGCGGCTGCGTGGTGATGTGCGCGGACAGCGCGCCCGCGATGGAGACCCTGGATGCCTGGACGGGCGACACGCTGACCTACGGCTTCGCGGAATCCGCCCGGTTCCGCGCCGAGAACGTCCGCACCAACGGCGGAAGCTCGACCTTCGACGTCCGCCGCCCCGACGGCGTACTCCGCGACCTTGTAGTGAGCCTGCCCGGCCTGCACAACGTCCAGAACGCTCTGGCCGGGGTCGCCCTGGCCTCGGCCCTGGGCATCGGCGACGACGCGTTGCGGCGGGCTCTGGGCCGCATCGCGAGCGTGGGCCGCCGCCTCGAGAAGCGCGGCGCGGCGAGGGGCGTGACGATGATGGACGACTACGGCCATCACCCGACCGAGATCCGCGCCACGCTCGGCGCCGCGCGCGGCATGGTTCCCGGGCGCCTCGTCGCCGTCTTCCAGCCGCACCGCTACACGCGGACCTTCCACCTCAGCGACCGGTTCGGCGACTGCTTCGACGGCCTCGACTACCTGGTGCTTCTGCCCATCTACAGCGCCGGCGAGCCGCCGCTCGACGGCGTGAGCACGCAGTGGATCGAGCGCGCCATTCGCCAGCGCGGCCACGTGCCCTGCGCCTGCTTCGACGACTGGGAGGCCGCGCGCCGCCACGTCCTGGGGCTCCTGCGCCCGGGCGACACGCTGCTCACCATCGGCGCGGGCGACGTCTTTCGCTTCGGCGACCAGCTCCTCCACGACCTCCAGGAGCACCCGCAGCCATGAGCGCCCCCCTGTTTGCCGACCTGAGCCCCATCGCCCGCGAGAACGAGCCCCTGGCCCGCCACACCTCGTTCGCCGTCGGCGGCCCCGCCCGGTACTTCGCCGAGCCGCGCGACTGGGAGACGTTTCACCTCGCGTTCCAGCGCGGCCGCGAGGCCGGGCTGCGCGTCCGCATCCTCGGGCGCGGCTCGAACATCCTGGTGACCGACGAGCCGCACGACTGCCTCGTGCTGTCCACCCGCCACCTCGGCGACCTGCGCCGCAGCGGCACGTGCATCGAGGCCGACGCCGGGGTCTACCTGCCCCGCCTCGTCTCCAGCGCCGAGTCGTGGGGCCTCGCCGGCCTGGAGCCCCTGGCCGGCATCCCCGGCTCCGTCGGCGGCGCCGTGGCGATGAACGCCGGCGGCCGCTACGGGCGGGTCGCCAACGCGCTCGTGGGCGCCATGGTGGCCTGTCCGGGGCAGTTGCCCCGCTGGGTGGACGCGGCGGAACTGGGCCTCGACTACCGCTACTCGATCGTGCCCACGACGGGTCTCGTCGTGCTCTCGGCCACCTTCCAGCTCGACAAGGCGCCGCCCCGCCAGCTCGAGGCCCGGCGCCTGAGCATCCTCGCCGAGAAGCATGCCACGCAGCCCGTGGACGCGCGCAGCGCGGGGTGCGTGTTCAAGAATCCCCCCAAGGGGTCACATCTTCATTTCGCACATAGCGGCCATGTGCCAAATGAAGATGTGACCCCGAGCGCCGGCTGGCTCATTGACCAGGCGGGGCTGAAAGGACTCCGCGTCGGCGGAGCCGTCGTCTCCCAGAAGCACGCCAACTTCATCGTCAACGACGGCAACGCGACGGCGCGCGACATCCTTCAACTCATCGAACTCGTCGGCCAGCGGGTCCACCAGTGCTTCGGCATCCGCCTGAAGCTCGAGATCGAGGTCTGGACCAGCGCCGACAGCGAACGGAGGTAGGCACATGGACGAGAGGCGGAAGCCACGGGTAGGCGTGCTCTATGGCGGCATCTCCGCCGAGCGCGAGGTTTCGCTGAGGTCGGGGGCCGCCGTCGCCGCCGCGCTCCGCGCGGCAGGCTACCCGGTGGAGCTCATTGACATCCTCGATGCCCCCATCGGCGGCCTCACGCTGGAGCGGATGGACGTTGCGTTCATCGCCCTCCACGGCACGTTCGGCGAGGATGGCGGCATCCAGTCGGTCCTCGAGGTCCTCGGCGTGCCCTACACGGGCTCGGGCGTCACCGCGAGCCGTCAGGCGATGGACAAGGTGGCTTCGAAGCACTGCTTCCGCAAGGCGGGCGTGCCCACGCCGGCGTTCGTGGAGATCGAGGCATCGTGGACCCAGGAGCGCAAGGCCGCGTCGGCCGCGCCCCTCGGCTTCCCCGTCGTGGTCAAGCCCGCCTCCCAGGGCTCGAGCGTCGGCGTCAGCATCGTCGAAGCCGAGGACCGGCTCCACACCGCCATCGCGCGGGCCTTGGAGTTCGACGAGCGGGCCATCGCCGAGGAGTTCATCCCCGGCCGCGAACTCACCGTGGGCATCCTGGGCGACCGGCCGCTCCCCATCATCGAGCTGCTCTTCAAGGGCCGCCTGTTCAGCTATCGCACCAAGTACACGAAGGGCGCGGCGCGGCACGTCGTCCGGCCCGTACTGCCCCAGGGCCTCGCCGACCGCGTGCAGAGCATCGCGCTCGCCGCGCACCAGGGCCTCGGCTGCCGCGGCGGCTCGCGCGTGGACCTGCGGCTCGACGCCCACGACGAGCCGTTCGTCCTCGAGGTCAACACCATTCCCGGCATGACCGAGACGAGTCTGCTGCCCGATGCCGCCGCAGCGGTCGGCATCAGCTTCACGGACCTTTGCGTGGCCACACTCGAGATCGCCCTCAAGAACGGCCACAAGAACGGCCATCGCAACGCGGTGGCCAGGCCGGCCGCGCGGCCCGCAGAGCCGGTGCTCGCGCGGGCCTGAGCGGCCGCTGGGCCGACGAATGGGTGGGGGGTTAGATGGATGCGCGGGTGAGGGGATGAGCGCCCTGGCGATCATCCAGGCACGCCGCCATCCAGTCCTGTGATTGGGAGCAACATCGTGGGTGCAAAGAACAAGAAGCTCAAGGGGGGCGGGTGGCCGGGCCTCCGCGGCGCGCTGCAATGGATTGGCCAGAAGGCCAAGGCGGGCGTGCTCTCGCTCGGGGTCCAGGGCGGCATCGTCGCCGCGCTGGTCGTCGCGGCCGCCGTGGGGCTGTTCCTCGCGCGGGGCAGGGTGGCCCGGATGCCGGAGTACAGCGTGTACCCGGCGCAGCTCCGCGCGCAGGCCCCGCCGTGGGCCGCGGCCGACCTCGAGGGGGTGACCTTTCCCCGCGAGTGCTACAGCATCTTCGACGCGAGCCTGACGCGCGACGTGGCCGAGGCCTACGTGGCCTCGCCGTGGGTGAAAGCGGTCCGCCGCGTCGAGAAGCGCTTCCCCAACCACCTCCACGTGGAGCTGGACCTCCGCGAGCCGGCGGCCTTCGTGCGCCTGCCCGACGCCTCGCACGCGGTGGACGCCGAGGCGGTGTGCCTGCCGCTGGCCTACGCGCGGTGGGACCACGAGCAGCGGCCGCTGCCGCTCATCTTCGGCGTCAAGGCCGAGCCGCCGCAGCCCGGGCAGCGCTGGACCGACCCCGGCACCCTGGCGGCCCTCGCGGTGATCCATGCCCTGGCGACCGAGCCGGCCCTGCTGCGGCAAGTCCACTTCCTCGACGTCTCGAACCTCGACGGGGTGATTGACCCGCAGCGCAGCGAGGTGCTGCTGTTCACGCGCCGCCGCGTGCGCATCGCGTGGGGGCGCGCGCCCAACACCACGCGGTTCGGCGAGCCGTCGGTGCCCTGCAAGCTGGCGCGCCTGCGGCGCCACCTGTCGCGCCCCGCCGTCCTCTCGGAAGGCGCCTCGAGCATTGACCTGCGCTTCCCCGAGGAAGACGATATGCCCACATCCTTCGGCCAGGATCGGAGCCCCACCCATGCCTCGACGCCGTGACGAGTACCTTGTGTCCGCGGACCTCGGGACCGCGATCACCCGCGCCGCGGTGGCCTGCTGGCGCGCCGACGGCGATCTCGTGCTGGAGGGCTACGCCGAGACGCCGACCCGCGGCGTGGCCAAGGGCATCATCGTGGATGCCGCCGAGGCCGCCGAGAGCCTCCGCCAGGCCGTCGAGGAGGCCGCCAACCTCGCACGAGTCCGCGTCTACACGGTCCTCGCCGCCGTCGCCACCCCCTTCGCCCGCGGCGTCAACAGCCGCGGCTGCATCGGCATCGCGCACGAGGACAAGCTGGTGCGCGGCGCCGATGCGGCGCAGGCCCTCGCCGCGGCCAGCCGCGTGTCGCTCCCGGGCGACCGCGTGGTCGCCGAGGTGTACAGCCAAGGCTTCATGGTGGACGAGGTGCGGAACGTCCGCAACCCTGTCGGCATGGCCTGCGGCCGCCTCGAGGCCGAGCTGCACGTCGTCTCCGACTCCCTCTCTGCCCACGCCAACGTGCGCCAGGCCGCCAGGAAGGCGGGGGTCCACCTCGAGCACGCCATCTTCGCGCCCCTGGCCGCCGCCGAGGCCGTCCTCTCCCCCGAGGAGAAGCGCCTGGGCAGCGCCCACGTGGACATCGGCGCCGCCAAGACCAGCGTGTCCGTGTACTTCGCCGGCTATCCCCGCTACAGCCGCGTGTTGCCCATCGGCGCCCAGCACATCACGAACGACCTGGCCATCGGGCTCAACATCCCCGTGGCCGAGGCCGAGCAGCTCAAGCGCCGGTGCGGGGCCGCCGACGTCCGCCGCCCGCGCGGCGGCGACGTGGGCGAGAAGATTGATGTCGCCCTCGCCAACGGCGGGGGCATCCAGGCCGTTCCCCTGTGGCGAATTGGCCTGATCGTCCGGGCACGGGTCGAGGAGCTGTTCGAGATGGTGGGCAAGGAGCTCGACCGCAGCGGCGTCGCCGCCGCGGCGGCGGGGTGCGGCCGCGTCGTCCTCACGGGCGGCTTCTGCCGCATGACCCGGGCTCTCGCCGCCGCGCACAGGGCGCTCAGGAGACCCGTCCGCCTGGGCAGAGTCGAAATGGGCTGCCTCCTGCCGCAGTTCGAGCTGGACCCCACGCACGCCGTCGTGCTGGGCGCGCTCTTCCGCGGCATGCACCACCGCGAGCAGCGCCTGGACCACCGCTTCGAGGAGCGCGGCTTGCGCACCGTGTTCAAGCGGGTCGCCGGCTGGCTCTAGGCCGGCGGCCGCACGAGCGAAGGGCCCTGCGATCCGGCTCGTGCCCGTCGCGCGCGTGTTGGGCGTGGATGAATGGATGGGTGGATGGGTGTCAGACAATCATCCATTCATCCACCCATCCAATCATCCTCCTTGGTGGCGGCTGAAGGCCGCCTTGTCTGCGAGACTGTCCGATTCGTTCGATTGGCCCTTTTCCACGCGAGGTCACTATGGCAACAGGCGAGCTGTCCCCTCTCGGCAACACCGTGCTCCTGGTTGGCGTCGGCGGCGTCGGCTGCGAGATGGCCTCGCGCTGCTCGGGCGCGCCCATGCGGCGCCTGCTGAACTTCGATGCCGACGCCCTCGCCGCCTTCTCCGGCACCGAGGCCCTCTGCCTGGCCGGCGAGCCGGAGAACACGGGGGACATGGATGAGGACTCGATGCGGCACTCGGCCGCCGAGGCGGCCCAGGAGGTGATCGAGTCGGCCCAGGCCGCCAACTGCCTGGTCGTGCTGCTGTGCGCAGTGGGGGGGCAGACGGGGGGCACCGTCGTCCCCGCGCTCGCCAGCGAGTTCAAGAGCGCCCAGTGCACCGTGGTCGTCGTGGCGATGGAGCCGATGCCGTTCGAGGGGGCCGGCCGCGCCGAGCTGGCGGCCCGAGCCGTCGCCGACCTCGAGAACGCCGCCGACCTCGTCCTCCTGGTGCCGAACCGCCCGGTGGCCGAGGTGTGCGACCCCGAGCTGCCCGTCGCCGAAGCCGTCGCCCTGCTCAAGGACAAGGCCGTTCGGGCCGTCGAACAACTCCTGCGCGCTCTGGCCTGCGCCTCGTGCGTCGGGCTCCAGCCCCTCGACCTGCGTCGCTCGCTCACCGAGGCGGGCCGCGGCGCCCTCGCCATCGGCGTCGGGGCCGGCGACCGGCGCGTCGAGAAGGCCATCCGCGACGCCTGCGCCAACTCCTTCCTCACGCAGGAGAACTGCCAGTACGCCTCCGCCGCCATCCTCCACCTCCTCGGCGGCCACAATCTCAGCCTGCGCGACGTCCACAGCGCCACCGACCTCGTCGGCCAACTCGTCGGCCGGGTGCCCATCCAGGTCGGCCTCACCATTGACCCTGCCCTCGGCGACGCCATCCACGCCACGCTCCTGGTCACCGGCGTCCACCGCATCCAGGCCGATGGGTTGCCCGATGGGCCGGGCGCCCCTCTCGCCCACTCGCAGGACCTCAGCTACTACGACGGGGTGAACCTGGACGTTCCCGCCTTCATCCGCCGCCGCGCCATCCCGCAGTTCCGCTATTAGCCTGCGGAGAGAATGGGACCTATGGGACCGATGGGACCCATGGGACGAGGGTGTTCGAGAGCTCCGATAGGTCCCATATGTCCCATTGGTCCCATCGCGCCTTGCGGCCCGCCGGCAAATCGGCTACACTCCCCTCATCGCCTCGTTCCCCGCGTCGAGAGGCCACGGCCCGCATGAGCGCCGAGTCGCACGCACCCATCCCGCTCCTGCCCACGCGCGTCCTCGTGTCCTGGGCGGCGCTGCTGGCGGCGGCCCTCGCCATCGCCATCGGCCTCGGAGCAGAGGGTGTGGACTACCCGACGCCCTTCGCCGTCGCCCACGCCTTCCGGCTCCTCGTCGGCGCCGAGCTGTTCTTCCTGCTGGTCCTCGCGCCCTTACTGGCCCCCAGTGACCACGCGCAGCCAGGGCTGCTGAACATGCTCCTCCTCCTGTGCCTTGGGGCGCCCGCCATCGTCGTGGCCGCATGGGTCTCGGACTGCGACCTGTCGCAGGTCGTGGCCAGCCAGGCCTATCTGGCGGCCGCAGCGCTCTTCGTGGCGGGGTTCCTTCGCGTGGACCGCGACAGGCGCCTTCTCGGCTGGTACTGGCTCGCCCTCGGGGCGCTCGGCGCGGGAGCCCCCTTCGTGGCCTTTATCGCGGAGGACCTGCTCCGAGCGCGGGTCGAGTGGCTCTGCGCCGCCTCGCCCTTCTGGGTGGCCGACCGCCTGTGCCGCGTCGAGCAGTTCGCCTGGGAGTGGGCCGCCCCTGCCGCCGCTCTGCTCCTCCTCGCCGCGGCCCTCCTCGCTTTTCCTTTCCGCGCGCGCCTTCGCACTGACGCGCTCCGGGGCCGTTAGAGCCTCGATCCTTATTTCACAAGCGGCCGGAGCCTGTAAGCGTAAGGGTCTGCCAACATTATGCTTGGGGCGATTGCCGCCCTCCCAGGGGTGGCCAAAGGTCTCACTGGTCATAGGGGACGCCGATCGGGGCTGTACGGGCTTCCTAGAGCGTTTCGCGCGCGGCGCGTAAGTGCCCGTTGCTGCGATCGTTACGGCGGCGCCCAGGGGCTCTGCCACAGAATGCCAACCCCACGGGGGCGGGTTGGCATTCTGTGGTGGCATTCTGTGAAAGCAGGGGCGGTCACCCCTTGATGGCGAGGTCCTTGTAGCTGTAGCCGGCCTTCTTGAGCAGGGCCGCGCAGTCCGCCGCCTTGCGGGTCCTGCCCGCCGCGAGCATGGCGTCGGTGAGAAGGGCGACCTGGGCGCCGAAGAGGGCGGGGACATAGTTCTCCTTGCACCGCCCGGTCAGCAGCTTGACGAAGTTGTCGGACGGGTTGGCGGGATAGCCCCTGGGGACCTTCGCCTCGATCTTGACGGGTTGCTTGCCCGGCTTCGTGACGAAGAGGTCGGGGCCTTGGAAGGTGATCCAGCCCTTCTCGCCGAGGATGCGGACGTCGTCGGCGAAGCCGCGAATGTAGTCGCCGATGATGATGAGGCGGCCGGCGGCGCCGTTGGACAGCTCGACGCTGAACGAGCCGTTGATCTCGATGGGGCGCTTCTGCCCGCGGTAGACGAAGTCGTAGCTGCCGACCACGCTCTTGGGCAGCAGGGCGGTCATGTAGAGCAGAATGTCCTGGTAGTGCGAGCCGGAGTCGTTGAGCTGGCCGCCGCCGGAGAACTTCGGGTCGCCGCGCCAGCCGTTGCCGCGCCAGTCCTGGGCCATGTAGACGTAGAAGCTCTGGACCTCGCCGATGGCGCCTTTGGCGATGAGCTTGCGGGCGGTGACGTATTTCGCCTCGAAGTGGCGCTGGTAGGTGATCAGGTAGGCCAGGCCCTTCCTGGCGGCGAGTTTCGCGCTGCGGATGGCGTTGCCCACGCCGCAGACCATGGGCTTCTCGATCATCACGTGGAGGCCGTTCTCCAGGGCGTACATGGTGTGGGCATAGTGCAGGGTGTGGGGCGAGAAGACGCCCACGGCGTCGAGGCCGCCCGCGTCAATCATCTTCTTGTAGCCGTCGGGGCCGAGGAAGCGCTGCACGGGGTGGGCGACGTCGGCCTCGAGCTTGTCGAGGCACTCGGGGTTCGTGTCGGCGGCGGCCACGATTTGCGCGGCGGGGTCCTGGATGAGGGCGCGGACGCGCGAGCGCCCGGCCCCGCCTGGGCCGATGATGCCGAACCGCACGGTCTTGAGCTTCGCCACGGTTTGCTCCCTGGCTGCAAGAGTGAGACCGGTTCCGGCCGGGTCCAATACCCGGCCCGGATGGTGCAAGGATAGCGAAATGTCAGAGCGAGTCAAGGCCGAGTGCTGCGTCAAGGTGTCGAGGTGACCGGCTCGCCCAGAGCCAGGGCGCGGCCGGCCTGGTAGGCGTCGGCGAGGGCGGATGGGTGGTTGAGGATGTCGCCCTGGGCGTCAATGTGCTTGTAGCACAGCTCGCCGCCCCAGGCGAGCTCCAGGACGTTGAAGAGGGCCTTCATGGTGCGGCGAGGGCCGTCGAACATCCAGCGGCGGTCGAAGCCGCAGCAGGCGAGCCAGAGGCCCTTGCGGTGGGGGCGGGGCGGGTCGAACAGGGGCTTCTTCATGATGTACTTGAGCGACCAGAAGCACTGGCAGCGGTCAATGAGGATCTTGGCCTGCGCGGAGACCGCGGCGAAGAAGATGGGTGTGGCGAAGACCAGGTGGTCGGCGGCGAGGAGCTTGTCGTGGACGGCGAGCGCGTCGTCCCGCACGACGCAGCGCCCGGTCGTCTGGCAGCGGTCGCACTCGATGCAGGGGTGCATCTTGAGGCCGCGGAGGGCGAGGAACTCGACGCCCGCGCCGGCCTCCTGGGCGCCGCGGAGCACCTCGTGAAGCAGCGCGTCGGTGTTCCCGTCCTTCCGGGGGCTTCCTGCGATGCCGAGGACGGTGGCGGGCATGGGCGAGGGGCTCCTGGCGGGATTGCGGGTTGTCGCGGGAAAGAACTTCTGGTATTATACGCGGGCCGGACCGGCGCGCAACCGACGCCGGCGGCGTGAGCAGTCGAGGAGAACGGAATGGCAGAGGCGAGTGCGCTTCAGTACGCAATTCAGCTCGAGCGCGACGGTCAGGCCTTCTACGCCCAGGTTGCCGCCACGACCAGGAATCCCCTGGGCGGGAAGATGTTCGAGTCGCTGGCCGCGGACGAGCGGCGTCACGAGCAGGTGCTCGTGGGCATTGCCGGGAAGATGAACGTGGCGCTGGACGGGGACATGCCGAAGGAGCGCCTCGTCACCCTCTTTGCGGCGGTGGGGGAGCAGTGGCGGGCCGACCTGGGCGCCGAGGCGAGCGACACGGCAGCCGTCGAGAAGGCCCTGGAGATGGAGGCGGCGAGCATCGCCCACTACCGCACCGAGGCCGCCCGGGCCGCGGGCGAGCGCGAGCGCGCGCTCTACGCCCGCCTCGTTGAGGAGGAGGAGCAGCACGCCGACATCCTGCGGAACTGCCTGACGTATCTGAATCGGACAGGGCAGTGGTTCCTGTGGGATGAGAAGGGGTTGCTGGACGGCGGATGAGGTTGCGCGGGCGGCCCGGCGGCACCGTACAGCCGCGCAGAAGTGCCAGAGAGAACATCCGGCCACGGCCTCCGCGAGCGCTGTGCAATTTGCGCTTGACAGGCCGGAGGAGCAATGTATAATTGCTAGTGGCTAGGCCATTTATGTGCTTGACGGAGGTGGTGCCGAGCGGCCCCATGGCGGGGGGGTGCGCATTGCCGAGGAGTGCCCGATTTGGCCTATAAGTCGGCTTGGGGCATAGACATCGGGGAGTCCGCCGTCAAGGCGGTGAAGGTGCGCCGCTCGGGCGACACCGTCACCATCGAGGAGTACCACACCGTAGCGTGCGAGGCGCGCGCCGACAGCGCTCAGGGCGGCGACAGAGAGTACCGCGTGCGCTCGGCGCTCTCGGAGTTGCAGTATCAGGCCGACCTGGGGGGGGCGGCAGTGGTCGTGTCGCTGCCCGGCCGCGACGTGTTCCCCCGATTCATCCCGCTGCCACCGGTCGAGAAGAAGCGCATCCCGGAGATCGTGCGCTACGAGGCGCGCACCCAGATGCCCTTCCCGATTGACGAGGTGGTGTGGGACTACCAGCCGGTGAGCGGGATGGACGTGCCGGGGGAGGAAGTGGAGGTGGCCTTCTTCGCGGTGAAGAAGGCCACGGTGTACAGCTTCCTCACGAACCTGCGGCTGGCACACGTGACGCCGAACCTCGTGGAGGTCACGCCCCTCGCGCTCTACAACTTTCTCACCTACGATCGCACCTTCAGCACGGGCACCGTGGTCATCGACGTCGGTGCGGCGAACACCGACCTGGTGATCATCGACGGGGAGCGCTTCTGGACGCGCAGCGTGGCGATCTCGGGCAACGACATCACGCGCGCGCTCCAGGAGAAGTACCAGATTTCGTTCGAGGAGGCGGAGAGCCTCAAGCGCAAGGCGACCGGCTCGAAGCAGGGGGAGAAGATCTTCGGCGCCATGAAGCCGATCGTGGACGACCTGATCGGCGAGCTCCAACGCTCGATCGGCTACTACAAGGCCCAGCAGTCGCGCACCGCGCGCATCGAGCGCGTCATCCTCCTGGGAAACTCCTTCAAGCTCCCGCAACTGGTCGAATACTTCCGAAAGGGCCTGGACTATCAGGTCTCGCTCCTCGACCGCGTGAGCCGGGTGCGCGTGGCGAGCGGGATGGACGCCGAGAAGTTCGAGGCGGAGCTGCCCAGCTACGCCGTGGCCCTGGGGCTGGCGATCCAGGGCGTGGGCGCCGGGCGGGTGAACATTGACCTCATGCCGCGCGAGCTCGTGCGCGAGCGCCTCCTGCGTCAGAAGCTCCCCTACGCCGCCGCCGTCCTGCTGCTGCTCGCCATGCCGCTCCTCGTCGGATACCAGGCGGCCTCCAGCGAGATCGCTCGCTGCGAGGTCGAGAAAGGCCCCATCGAGAAGGAGACGGCCAAGTACCGCGACCTGCTCAAGAAGGAGGCGGATACGGCGGCCTGGGGCAAACTGGCGACCGATCTCAAGGCCATGGGAGAGTTCGGGGAGGGGCGCTCGGAGTGGGCGCTGTTCGTCCACGACCTCAACTGCGGCGTGAACACCCTGGACCGCGAGCCGTTCCGCCTCAACCAGATTCGAGAGATCACACCCGCCGAGGTGGCGGGCCTGACGGGCGACAGCCTCGGACGGGTGGGCGGCCCCTCGCTCGACGCCATCCGCGCCGAGGGCCTGCGGGTCGAGGTGAAGTTCGAGAAGGACACCGAGTTCAGCGCCGAGGACGTTCGGCGCCTGCGCGACTGCCTGGAGACGCAGCGGACCCTGGACCCGCAGCACCCCCGCGTGGTCAAGGTGGAAGGACGCGAGCCGACCCCGATCCCACGCTCCGAGCTGGTCGAGCGGCGGCGCGGAGCCGACGCGGTCGCTGCCGCCGACAAGGGCGTCGGCGGGTGGGCCTACGCGTTCTGGGTCACGTACCGGGCCACGCCTGGCAAGGCGCACGAGGCCAAGGGCCCCGCCGTCAGCGCGAAGGCCCCTGCGGGCAAGCCGAAGACGACCCCCAAGCCGAAGCCCCGGCCGAAGCCGAGGCCCAAGGACGACTTGGGGAAGATTGAGTGACTGCGGCGCGGCGGCGCGCGGAGCCCCGTGGCTCCTCGCGAGCCCCCGGCGACCGATTGGCGAGGAAGATTGCGGAATGGGCGTCCTGCGCAAGCACTTGGCGTGGGTGATTGTGGGCGTGGTCCTCCTGGCCGAGGTCGCGGCGCTCTTCTTCGTCACGGGCAAGAAGAGCGAGGCCGAGGCGGCCCGCGAGAGCCTCGAGAAGCTGCGCGAGCAGCGCGACCGGCTCAAGCGCGAAGTCTTCGACATCGAGAAGCGGATCGAGATTCACCAGGAACGCAAGGCCCTCGGGCGGCGCGAGCTCGGCGACTGCGCGCTCTTCCTGTGGCACCAGGGCCAGGCGATCGAGGGGCTCTTCGAGGCCAAGGAGCTTGGCGCCTACGAGGTCTATCCCTGGCAACCCCCCCGCAGCTTCGACGTCTTCAAGGTCGAATACCAGGGCGTCTACAACCGCGAGGTGGAGAAGCTCGAACCCCTGATGCAGAAGGTGGGCGCCGACGCGGCCATGCTCGGCTTCGCCGACCCCGCGGGCCTGGCCCAGGCCAACGTGCTGATCGGCGACGTGTACGCCATGCAGAAGGAGTTCTGGATCAAGAAGGAGCTGGTGCGAATCCTGGCCGAGGCGGACGCGCAGCTCCTCGCGATCACGCTCGGGGCCGGCGCCGCGGCGCCGGCGCGGCGGCACCTCCCCGCCGGCAAGGCGGTGGTGGCGCCAGGGAAGCTCGCCGAGGGAATCCCCATCCAGCTCACGTTTGCCTGCGACTACATGCTGCTCAACGACCTGTTGGGGGCCCTCCTCAGGTCGCGCCTGTGCCTCCGTATCGAGTCGGTCAACAGTGTGGCCCGCGCCAAGCTCGGCGAGGCCCAGCCCGCGGCGAAGGCCAAGGCCGGCGTGGTGGCACCCGAGGAGAGCCCTGCCGCCGCGGTCGGCCAGTTGGAGCGCCGCGAGTACGTCGCCGTGGACCTCAGGGGCGAGATCTCCAACCTCGCCGTCGAGGTCCAGGAAGTCCTGTTCCCCAGGCCAGCGTTCGGGGACAAGGCGAAGGCCGCGGAGTTTGTGGAACTCCAGCTTCGGCGCGCCGAGGCGCGGCTGAAGCGCGTCGAGGTGCCCGATGCGGCCAAGCGCCCCGAGGAGAGCGTGCCCTGGATCGCCCGGGAGCTCGACCAGGTCCAGAAGGCGGCCTCCGGCGCCGCGGGCAAGGCCCTGCCGCCGGTGGCCGACGAGTTGTTCGAGCGGCGGGAATACGTGTTCGGCGACATGCGGGCGGCGCGCGAATGGCTCGCGCGGCGCTATGACTTCGAGCAGGCGAAGCTGGAAGCCCACGTGGACCTGTGGCAACGCGCGCGCGCGGCCGTGCAGTCCGGCCGGGCCGACGACAGGAACAAGGTGGGCGTGTTCGTGACCGACGAGGGGGTCGTCGTGGCCTTCCGCCCCGCGAACCACTTCGACCCCAATGAGTGGTACGAGGTGGAGTTCGATCCCGGCGTGCGGGTGAAACTCGGCCTCGTCGTGTACAGTCCGCAGGAGAGCCGCGAGGGGGTGAAGCGCGCGCCCAAGGGGACCGGACGATAGCGCGGGCCGTGCGGCTCGCGCGCCGGGCTCCGGCGGCGTAGCGTCCCCTTTCGAAGAGGGAGCCGATGGACGTTTCGCGGATGAAGGACATGGCTTTCCGGCACGTCGAGAAGATCGTGCTCGGCGCCGTCATCTTGTTCGTCAGCTACCAGGTCTACCTCAACCTCTTTGGCAGCGACGTGGTGCAGCCGGGGCGCACGGGCGGCGCGCCCGTGCCGGCTCCCGAGCCGAGCAAGGCACTCGACGCCTCGTTCTGGCGGACGACATCGCCCTTCCTGTGCGTGCCCTCGATCGAGCGCGCGCGCTACAACTGGTTCTACCCTCCCTACACCCACTGGGGGCGCAGGGTCGAGCTGATCGAGGGGAAGGCAGGCAAGGACGTCGACCGCCGCCCCGTGCGGCGCAAAGTCGTCGGCACCCCGCAGGTGACTGCGCTCACGGAGGACGAGAGGAAGTACCTGAGCCTTCCCGAGGCGGACGCGGACCTGACCGAGATGTGCCAGATCACCGTCACCATCGAGCCCGCTGCCGAGAAGGAGCCGCCAGGGCACGTCCTGGTCATCCAGGCCGTGAAGGCCGGCTACTGGGCCAGGGTGATGGTGATGCTCGAGAACCGGGACCGCTTCTGTGTGCCCGTGCGCGTGCTCAAGCCCGGCACCGACTACGAATCGAGGCTCGCGATCGGCAAGATCGACGAGGACATCAAGGAGCACAGCCTTGGCACGGTGACGATTCGGTTCAACGCCCCGCAGGGTTCCGTGAAGACCGGCGACAAGGTCATGACGTACATCGAGCCCACGTACTTCGAGATTCGCCGCAAGGGCGAGCGCGACAAGGAGGAGGTCGCCATCGGCCGCGTGCCGGGGCGCACGGCGAAGGCGCCCGAGGCGGGGCCAGGCCCTGCGCCGCTGCCGACGCCGAGGGGGCCCGACACCACGGGCTTCCCCGGCGCCAAGAGCGCACCGCCCCCGAAGAAGAAGGGGCCCGCCGCCCCGCCCAAAGGCGCGCCGCCCGTAGACCCCGGCGAGATGGTCTTCGAGGACCAGGAGGTCGAGGCCGAAGTCCGGTACGAGTACCGCATCCGCAGCGTCCTCATCCCCAGAGAGGAGGGCGAGGCCCCCGAGGTGAGGGACAGCGATCCCCCTGTGGGGTACCGGACGCTTGCGCGGTTCAGCTTCGCCTATCTCGGGGGGGACGGCCAGCACGCCAATATCCGCGTCTACATCGGGCCGCGGGACAAGCCGCAGGGGAGCCGGGACTTCGAGCGCATCCCCATCGGCGGCTGGGTGGGCGAAGTGCCCAAGGAGTTCCGCGTGGCCCCGGCGGGCGCCGAGGAGACCGAGCCCCCGGCGCCGAAGGCGGCCCCCGCCGCGGCGAAGGGCGCGCAGCCCCCGGCCGGCGGGGCCGCCGAGGCCGGCGAGGGGGGCTCCACGCGCTTCGTCACCCGCTATATCCTCGTGGACATCGAGCAGAATGTCTTCCGCCCCGTCCCGCAAGTCGTCAAGAAATACGACGGGGGGGGGCCGTTGGGCAAGATGAAGATCCGAGAGGTCATGACCTATCGTGAAACCCAGGACCGGCGGATCATCCTTCGGGACCAGAAGAACCGCCTGCACCACCTCTGGAAGGAGTAGAGCCGGGGCGTCGCTCCGGGCGTCGGGAAGCAGGCAGCTTGGCTCACCCCGCGTGGCGTCGGCGCGTGCCGCGGCGGCCGTGAGTTCCAAAGCAAGAGTTCACTTGACGTTCTGAGTTTCACGGGTTACAATAGCACAGCCTTGCGGGCGGCATGCCGCCCGATGCAGGTAACGCGGGGGCGACCTGCGGCCGAGTAAACGCAGAGCCACGAAAGGAGCATGGGCGTGGTGACGCCAAGACCTTTGCGCGCGAGACCCGTCCGGGTCTTGCGGAGTCGGATGCCGGGGCTGGCGGTGCTGGCCTTGGTATTTGTTCTCCCCCTGCTGCTCCCTGTGGCGCCGCCGGCTCGCGGTGAAGGCGCAGCCGACCCCGCCAGCGTGCTCGAAAGCCTCCGCGAGAAGCGCAAGCTCCAGGCCCAGGAGGAGGAGCGCCAGTTCCGCCGCCTGGTGGAGGAAGGGCGCGGCCTCCTCGCGCAACACGCCTACGACCAGGCGAAGCGCGTGTTGGCTCAGGCCGCGAAGATGCGGCCCGCCGACGACGAGTGCGCCCGGCTCCTCGCCCAGGCAGGAGCCGTCAACCCCGCCACGGCCACCTCCGAGAAGCTCATCGAGCGGCTCAAGGACGAGCAGCACAGCAAGAACGCCTTGCTCCACGTGCAACTGGGCGGCAGCCTCTTCGAGGCCGAGAAGGCCCTGAAGGCCGGCGACCACGCGCGCGCCCTCGAGTGCGCCCAGCGGGTGCTCGACAGCGTGGCCTACGTCACCGAGGCCGACCGCGCGGCCAGGCTCCGGGCCGACGCCGAGGCCGTCCTCGCCGCCGCCCGCGCCGCCAGCGACAAGGCCAAGGCCGACAACGTCCAGGCCGTCCTCGCCCAGCACAAGGCACGCGCCGCGCAGGACAAGTCGGCCTCCCTCCTCGCCCTCAACCGCCAGGGCTGGGACCACATCGAGGGGGGCGACGGCGAGAAGGCGCTGGCCGACGCCGACGAGATGCTCCGCATCGAGCCGGGCAACCGCCAGGCCATCTACCTCCGCCAGAAGGCCGGCCGCATCGCGGGGAAGGACAAGGACGTCGTCGCACTCAAGGCCGAGCGCGAGGAGACGACGAGGAAGCTGCTCGTGGACCAGTTGAACGACGAGATGATCGTGCCCAAGGACGCCAAGGCCAAGATCGTCCTGTCCGGCAAGCGGCATCCCAAGGACTTCGTGGCACGCGACGAGCATCCCATCGAGGCCTGGGAGCAGCAGTACCGCGCCAAGCTGCGCACGGACGTCGAGGTCGAGCTGCGCGACGCCACGATTGCCGACGCCTGCCGCTACCTGTCGGCGGCGGCCGACTGCACGATGGTGCTCGACCCGTCGGTGGCCAGGGACACGCGGCGCCTCACCCTTCCGAAGATGACGATGAGCCTCGAGCACGCGCTCCGCTGGGTCTGCCGCTTCACCAAGGCCACCTACACCCTGCGCGACCACGCCATCCTCGTCACCACGCGCGGGGGCCTGCTGGATGAGCCGGTGACGAAGAACTACGACCTCAGCAGCCTGCTGATTCCCACCCGATGCATCCGCACGGCCTTCAACGGCGGCTCGCAGGCCGACGACCAGAGCGGCGGCGCCCGCGAGATCGTCGCGTCCAGCCGCCCCGCCTTCCGCGAGGAAGAGACCAGCGTGGTGGCCGAGGACGCCGTGGGCGAGACCTGGGTCCGCTTCATCCGCAGCACCGTCGCCCCCGAGACCTGGGAGGAGGCGAACCGCGACGCGGTGGCGCAGGCGCGCCAGCCCTACACCATCAACTACCGCAACGGCCGCATCGTCGTCGTCCACACCCCCGAGGTCCACGAGCAGGTCGAGCGGCTCCTCAACGACTTTCGCAGGGCCAGAAACCTCCAGGTCCACATCTTCGCCCGCTTCCTGGTCATCCAAACCGACTTCCTGGAGAGGTACGACCTGGACCTGGTGGGCCAGGGCTTCGACCTCGCGAACGATGACGTCACGCTGGCCACGGGGACATCCGGCCCCGGCGTCTACGGCTTCGTGAGCGAGCCGGCCGACCTGTGGCAGACCGGCGCGACCCCGCCCCGCCACTCGATCATCGGCTACCTCTTCAACGACTCGGGCGTGAGCCTCGGCGGCGAAGGGGAACTGGGCCTCGGCGCCGGCGACGCACTCAGCATCCGCTGCTCGAGGATGGGCAGCCGCGCCTGCAACGCCCTCCTCCAGGCCGCCGTCAAGCGGCGCAAGGGCACGGTGCTCACGGCCCCGCGGCTGACCTGCTTCAACACCCAGCGGGCCAACTTCCAGGCCGTGACCAACTACAACTACATCCGGTCGCTGAACTCCGATGGCGAGCCGGAGATCGGCAACGTGCCCGATGGCATCATCTTCGACGTGCAGCCCTTCGTCAGCTCCGACCGCCGCTACATCACCCTCGTCCTGCAACCGCAGATGCGCACGCTGCGGAACAGCTCCACGCTCCAGACCGCCGGGTTCACCTACGCCAGCACGGGCCTCCTCGCCTATCGCCGCGTGAACCTGCCCGACACCGAGCTGCGCAGCATCGCGACCACCGTGACGATCCCCGACGGCGGCACCATGCTCGTCGGCGGGCTCTCCACCGTCCGGGAGCGCAGCGGCGAAGCCGGCGTCCCCATCCTTCACGACATCCCACTCCTGCGGTACCTGTTCCGCGAGTGGACGCAGTTCGACAGCCGCCAGAGCCTCATCGTGCTGGTCACGGCTGAGATCGTGCCCGACATCTTCGAGGAGTAGCGACCCCCAGTGTGTCCGAGCGGGCGGCCCCGCCCGCGCGGACGCGGCCCGCTGCCTCGTATCCTCTAAGGAGGCGCCCCGTGAGAACGCCCGTGACTGCGACCCCTGTAACGTCGGCCCTGCTCGGGCCTGGGCGGCGGCACGCCGCCCTGGGTGTGGCTCTACTCGTCGCCGCGGCGACGATGGCGGCTTTCGTGGCCTTCCCCGCTCCGCTCCTGGCGGGAGAGGTCGCGCTCTCGACGGACTCCGATGCGGACCGGGCGGCGCGGGAGGCCGAGGTGGCCCGCCAGCTCCGCCTCCAGGAGGCCCGGGTCCTTGCCGAGCGAGGCAAGAAGCTCGTCGCTGCCCGCGCCTATGCCGAGGCACGCGAGAGCCTTCGCCAAGCCCTCCGCCTCGACCCCGACGACGCCGCGTCGCGCAAGCTCCTTGCCCAGGCTGAGGCCGCGCTCGGCGTGGCCAACGGAGACGACGTGCTTGCCCACACCCGCGAGCGCCACGCCTTCAAGGCCCAGGTGCTGCGCCAGCAGATCCAACTGGACCTCTTCGAGGCCCAGAAGGCGCTGAAGGCGAAGGCATACGACAAGGCGATCCAGCAGGCCGGGCGCGCCCTGGCTGCCGTCGCCCAGGTGGATGATGCCCAGAGCGCCGCCGAACTGCGCGAGCGCGCTCAGGCACTCGTCGCCGAGGCCCGCGCCGCCAACACCGCGGCTGCCGCGCTCCGCCGCCAGAGCGAGCTCGAGCAGGCCAAGGCCCGCGCCGCGGCCGACAAGCTCCTGCGGACCCGCGACCAGGCCGAGGGCCTCGGCGCGCTGCGCGAGCAGGGCTTGAGGCTCCTCGAGGCCAAGGAATACGACAAGGCCGACGCCATCGCGGGCGAAATCCTCCGCGCCGACCCCGGGAACCGCGACGGCCAGCTCCTGCGCGACAAGGTGCGCGAGGCCACGCGGGCCACCCTCGGCTCCCGCGGCAGGAGCCGCGAGCGCCGCGAGGCCGAGAGCGCTCTCCTCGCCGACATCGAGCGCGAG
This sequence comes from Planctomycetota bacterium, assembly GCA_035527715.1. Classification (GTDB taxonomy): domain Bacteria; phylum Planctomycetota; class PUPC01; order DSUN01; family DSUN01; genus DSUN01. The sequence goes on from DATKZY010000204.1 coordinate 71,276, forward strand.
ATGCAGCCGCTGAAGCCCAACGTCGTGCTGTCCGCCAACCCCAACCGGCGCGGGGCGCGGACCCTCAGCGGCCCCGTCGAGCGCTGGGAGATCGAGCTCCGCTCCAAGCTCGCCAACCCGGTCACCATGGAATTCCGCGAAACCCCGGTTGCCCAGGCCCTCGATCAGCTCGCCAACGTGGGGGGCGTGAACATCATCCTGGACCCTGCGGCCACTGTCGGCGAGGCCGCCGTGACCATTCCCCGCGCCCGCATGCCCCTCGGGAGCATGCTCCGCTGGGTCGCACGCTTCGGCAAGCTCGACTACTGCCTGCGCGACGGCGCCATCTTCCTCACGGCGAGCGGCGGCACCCTGGATACCCCGGTGACGAAGATGTACGACGTGGCGACCCTGCTCAGCCCGCCGACTACGGCGGAGCCGGTGCGCACCCTCGGCCCCATCGAGCCCGGGGCACGACCCTGGCAGATCGTGGAAGCCACAAACCCCGACCCCGAGCCCATCGGCAGGGGATGGGTCGAGTTCATTCGTTCCACCATCGCTCCCCAGACGTGGGACCAAACCCTCCAGCAGCAGCCCCAGTACACCATCCAGTACCGCAACGGCCGCATCGTCGTCGTGCACGTCCCCGAGGTCCAGCAGCAGGTGGAGGCCCTGCTGAACGACTTCCGCAGGGCCCGGACCCTCCAGGTGCACATGATCGGGCGCTTCGTCACTATCGAAAAGAAATTCCTGGAGTCCCTGAACCTCACCTTCTCCTACGATAACGACGTCACGCTGACGCCGCCGCTGACCCCCGGGGTGGACGCGCACGACGTGACGGCGACCATGAGCGCGACAACGCAGGTGTCGAGCCTGACCCAGTTCGACGCCTACGGCGCGAGCGGTGGGCTGGGGATTCGCTACTCGCTCCTCGACGACAACTCGCTCGTCCTGCTGCTCAAGGCGGTGATGAACGAGGGGAAGGGCACCGTGCTCGAGGCTCCGCGGCTGACCTGCTACAACACCCAGCGAGCCAACATCCAGGTGTTGCGCAACCGCAACTACGTGCGGAGGATCAGCAGCGACTTCACGCCCGAGATCGGCAACATCCCGGAGGGCACGATCTTCGACATCCAGCCCTTCGTCAGCGCCGACCGCCGCTACATCACCCTCGTGTGCCAGCCCCAGATGCGCACGTTCGTCAGCTTCACCACCTTCACCTACGGCGTCCAGACCGTGCAGGTGAGCGACGACGATACGCTCGACCTCATCATGATCGTGCAGCTCCCGACCACCACCCTGCGGTCCATCGGCACCACGGTGACCGTGCCGAACGGCGGCACGATCGTCATGGGCGGGTTCACGGTCGTCGAGGAGGGGTCGGGCATCGCCACGGCGCCCTTCATCGAGGGAATTCCCCTGCTGCGCTACCTCTTCCGCGGCCGCGACCGCATCGAGGGGCGCAGAAGCCTGATCATGATGATCACCGCGGAGACCGTGGACGACATCTTCGAGGAAGAGGGGTAGCCCTGGAACGCTGCGGCGACCGCCCCCGCGTGTGCGGCGGGCATGCTGCCCCGAGGACGACTGTCCGGCCCGCTGACGCCCCGCGGCTGCCCTGGATTCTCTCCCGCGGGGCGTTCTGTTTGCCCGTGTGCAAGACCTGAAGCGTCTGGAGATCGGACTCCCGCCCATGAGGATGATGCGAGCCGTCGTCGCCGCTCTCGTCGCTGCCGCTGCCGGCGCGTCGTGGGCCGGCGCACCCGCCTGGGGGCGGCAGATGGAGTTCGCCAAGCGCCTCCTGCGAAACCACGGCTACGCCGACCTCTCCCAACTCGTCGTGGACAAGGTTGTCGCCGACCCGGAGGTCAAGGGCGCCGAGAAGGCGGACCTCTTCCGCGCCGTGGGGGAGTACCACGTCGAGGCCATCGAGAGCATCCGCGGCAAGAATGCCCTCCAACAGTGCACGGCGCACCTGGGCGAGGCCCGGACCTACTTCAACAAGTACGCGGCGGAGCCGTCGGTCACGGGTGCGGGACGCTTCGAGGCGCGCAAGCGCCTCGCCTGGTTGTCGGTGAACCTCGCCCGCGTGTACGTGCGCATGCTGGATGAGCCCGACGCGCCGAAGGCCGACCAGGCCAAGCAGAGGGCCGAGGCCATCAGCGTCTACAGGGCCGCCATCAAGGAGTTCGAGGCCCTCGCCGCCGAGAAGAAGATCGAAGAAGCAAAGGCCAAGGGACTCGCCAAGCTCAAGGAGGACGAGGCGTACCTCCGCGCCCGCAACGACCACGTGAGCGTGCGCATCTATCTCAACGACACCCGCGTCGAGCTCGGCAGATTCCTGAAGACCACGGGGGCCAATGTCAAGGAGTGGCAGCCGCTCATCCAGGCGGCGACGAAAGACTACAAGCAGATGCTCTACGACTTCTCGGGCGCCGCCGGCCTCGCCCAGATCAACGTCAAGTTCGCCGAGGCCATCGTCGAGCTGGGCCCCGAGAACGACAAGGAGGCCCTCGAGCGCCTCGACGAGGTGTGGGAGGGCCGCCAGGGCTTCCTCAACCACAAGGCCGTCCCGTGCAAGGCCATGCACATCAAGGCGGCCATCCTCTCGCGCCAGAAGAAGTACAGCGAAGCCGTGGACGCCTTGGACGAGATGATCGGCAAGCGCACGGGCGGGGGATGGGACCCTGCCCAGCTCAAGATCGATCTCGTCGGCGCGAGGGTCACGGATATCTTGAGAAACCTCGACGAGGGCGACAGCCCGCAGCAGTACGACACCAGGGCCCTCGCCGAGTCGTTCGTCCTCATGGCCGACGGCTACGCGGCGCTGGGCAAGGCCGCCGAGGATGCCAAGAAGCCCGGCAAGGAGATCGAGCGCTTCTACGGAATGGCCTACGAGATCGCCGTCGGCGTCTGGGACGCCAAGATCCCCATGGACCCCAAGTATGCGCGCCTCATCCAGCTCTGGCGCGTCAAGGGCCGACGCCCCCTTTCGCTCACCGACCTGAACATCCAGATCCGGGATGCCCTGGCAAACGGGGATAGGCTCAGGGACAAGGATCTCGAGAAGTCCAGGGCCGAGTACCTCAAGGCGGCGCGCCTCTACACCGAGGTGGTCGGCCGCACCAAGCCCGAGCCCGAGCAGTTGCGGAAGATCTGGGACAGCGTGGGCAAGTGCTACTACGCCGCCGGCGACTACTATGCCTCCTACCTCGTCTTCGCCGCGATGGCTCGCTGGTTCCTGAAGCCTGAGCCTCCGCAGATCGTGGCCTACGGCTACGCGCAAGCCGCCGTCTCGGCCATCCGCACCCAGTGCGACCTCAGCGTCAAGGCCAAGGCCAGCGCCTCCCAGGTGAACTTCGAGAAGGACCTCCTGGGCGAGGCGAACCTCCTCGCAGAATCCCTCAGCCCGCTGGGGCCCGAGGCCCATACCATCGCCCGCGCCCGCGAGCTCAGGGGCGAGAAGGACTTCGGCCAGGCGCTCAAGCTCCTCGCGGGAGTGCGTCCCGAGTCGCGTGTCTACGCCCACTCGCTGCACGAGAGGGCGGTCACCTACAGAGAGATGTTCCTCGCCCTGCCCAAGGACGAGCAGAAGGGCATCGCGGGCCAGCGTCTCCTCAAGAGCTGCCTCGACGCCTTCCAGGCCTGCCTCGACTTCGGCAGGAAGAAGCTCCCCGAGCTGAAGGGAGACGAGGAGGCCGAGGAGCGCAGGCGTCTGCTCGACGCTTTGGCCACCTCCCTCGCCATCTACTGCGACACGCTGCTCAAGGACTTCGTGAACCAGCCCGCAAAGATCCTGGAGCTGACCAGCAACCTGAGCGCCGCGTACGCCGGGATCGACGACAGCGCGTACTATGGCCTCATCCTCTACAGCCGCATGCACGCCGCCTACGCGGTGGCGACGGGCAAGGACGTGGCGCGGGCCGCTCAGGCGCTGCCCGTGCTGGAGGAGACGTGGAAGCAGATCAAGGAGTTGCCCGAGTTCAAATACCTCGCCAACGCCTGCAAGATGGGCGCCATGGCGTACAACGAGCTGGCCCGGCGCCTCGAGGAGGAGGCCAAGACCGCCCAGGCCGCCGCGAAGGCCGACCTCGAGAAGCGCGCGGGCGACGCGCGTGGCCGCGGCCTGGAGTTCTACCTCGAGCTCCTCGTCCTCGCGCCGCACCAGTCGCTGACCACCTACCGCTACGTGCTCTACCAGCTCGACAAGCGGGTCCACGAGCCCAAGAGCGCCGACTGGCGCCGCATCGTCGAAATCGCCCCCAAGGCCCTCGGACTCTTCCGCAAAGACGAGGCAAGCGTGGACGAGTTGGCCCAGGTGAGAATCCTCCTCGGCTCCGCCTACTGCGGCCTCAGGAACTGGCGCGAGGGGATAGCCGTCCTCGAACAGGTGGACGGCACCTACGAGCCCGACTACCGGAAGCGCATGGCCGACTACGACAAGAGGAAGGCTGCGTACGACCAGAACCCGGACCCCCGGAAGCCGGCGCCCAGGCTGCCATTTCGTCACCCCATACAGGTGCAGGGGCGCGAGTTCCTCGGACGGGCTTACATCGAGACCAATGCTCGGGCGAAGCTCAGGGACGCCAAGCTCATCTACGCCGAGCAGGTGAAGAGCCACCCCAAGCGCGAGTCGCCCAAGTACTGGGAAGGCATGTACTTCCTGTGCGAGGCGACCCGCATGGAGGGAGACCTCGAGGAGGTGACCAAGTACCTCTACCGAGTTACCATGGTCATAGGCGAGAACACCGTCGCGACGGGCAAGGGCACCGTGAAGGACTTCCTCGACCTGGCCACGAAGGTGAACCAGGACGTGCAGGCGCTCACCGACGCCGCGCGCAAGAAGTCGCTTCTGCCCACGCTCGACGCCGTCCTCAAGAAGCTGGGCAAGCCGTAAGCAAGGGAGACCTGCGTTGGACCGCACCACCACGAGAGGCACCCTGGCGCGGGGGGCGAGCGGCCTGTTGCTGCTCCTCCTCCTCGCCGCGCCAGCAGCCCGTGCGGGAACTGTCACGGGCACCGATGCCATCCACAGGAAGACGGGCGACCCCATCCGGGGCATCATCACCGCCGAGTCCATAGACGGCATCGAGATCGGAAACCAGGTGACCATCCCGATCATCGCCGCGGTCCAGATTGACTATTACGACGCCCCCGACGCCTACAAGCGCGGCCACGACCGCCGGGCGCAGGGCATCTATCCCGAAGCCGTCCGGTACTTCGAAACCGCGCCCAAGCTCGCAAACGTCCGCAAGTTCTGGATCGAGCCGGCCTGCCTCTACTACGCCGGCTTGTGCCTCCTGGAGGAGGGGACGGATCTGGCCGCCGGCGAGGCGAAGTTCCGCGAGCTGCTGCAGGCGCACCCCAAGTCGCGCTTCGTGCCCGATGGGTTGGTCGGGCTTGGCCGCGTCCACTTCACCGCCAGGAGGTGGGATCCGGCCCTCGCGCAGTTCAAGAAGCTCGCCGAGCTGGCCGCCCAGAGGAATGGCTGGGAGGAATGGCTCGCCATCGCTTCGCTGTGGATTGCCCGCACCTATCTGGAGGCCGACAGGCCCGACGAGGCGATGCGGAGCGCGAGGAAGGTGCTCGACCTGTTGCCCGACCCCAAGCACGACCTGGTGATCCAGGCCAAGACCGTTCAGGGCATGGTCCTGCTGCGCCAGGGCGAGCCCGAGAAGGCGGTCGCCCTCCTGCGCGACCTGATCAAGGCCATCGCGCCGCGCGTGGCGGAGGAGATTGACCGCGGCGACCCCGTGGCCCGCATGCAGCGCACGGAATCCCAGTGCTACAACGCCCTGGGCCAGGCCTACCTGAAGCTCTACGCCAAGAGCAAGAAGGACGAGGATCTCCGCCAGGCGCTCCTGGCCTTCCTGTGGACCGTCGTGCTCTACCCGAGGGCGCAGTTCGTGACCGAGCACATGGAGGCCCTTCACTTCGCCTCGCAGTGCTTCCTCAAGCTGAACCAGAAGGCCCGCGCGATGGAGTTGCAGAGCGAGCTCATGGAGAAGTACCCGGACAACCCCTACAATCGTGTGCCCGGCGCCGGCAAGGCAGGTGCCCCGAGAAAGGAGACCGAGAAGTGAACAGAATGGGCTGGGTGGTGATTGCGATGCTGGTGGCGACGGTGGTGGCCGTGGGTGTGACGGTGGGACTGTCGTCCGCGATCGCCGCCGAGACGGCGCCCGGCGCCGACGACAAGGCTGGGGCAGCGCCGGCCACGCCGGCCCCCGAGCCAGCCGCCGAGCCTGCTGTCGGCTCGCGCGAGGACTACGAGAAGACCAAAGCCCCGCGCGAGACCCTCATGGACCAGCTCAACAAGGGCGGCGTCATCGGCTGGATCATTATGGCGCTCTCGCCCGTCGCCCTCGCGCTCATCATCGAGCACAGCGTCACCCTGCGCCGCGAGAAGATGTGCCCGCCCGAGCTGGTGCAGGAGTTGAACGACTACTTCAACGAGGAGCAGTACGAGGAGGCGCTCGAGCTGTGCAACGTCGAGCGCAACTTCCTCACGAACACGGTGCGGGCCGGCCTCTCGCGGCTCGACGCCGGCTACGAGGCCATGCAGCAGGGCATGGCGTCCGCCGCCGAGGAGGAGTTCACCAACTACCAGCTCCGCATCAGTTGGCTGTCGCTCATCGGCAACGTCGCCCCGATGATGGGCCTGCTGGGCACCGTGCAAGGCATGATCGGCGCGTTCGGCAAGATCGCCTGGATGACCGTCGTCAAGCCCTCGGTCCTCGCAGGGAACATCAACGTCGCCCTCGTCACCACGTTCCAGGGCCTCAGCGTCGCCATCCCCGTCATGTGCGCCTACCAGTACATCGCCAACCGCGTCGTGGCGAACGTCCTGGCCTCGGGCAACACGGTATCCGAGCTGATGGACCGCTTCCGCGGCAAGAAGTAGACTCCGCGCCCGGCCGCGCGGGGGCGGCGCGTGCGCCCCAGCGGCGAGGGCCCCAGTTGCGGGAGACCCGACAAGATGCTCAAGAATTCCAGCCGGCGAGTCATGCTCACGAAGCTGAACATGACCCCCATGATTGACTGCGTGTTTCTGCTGAACCTGTTCTTCATGACCGTCACCGAGCTCACGCGGCAGGATGAGATCGAGGACCTGCTGCTGCCCGATATCAGGCAGGCCAAGGCCGACGACAATCCGGACCCTGAGCGGCTCGTGATCAACATCCAGAAGGACGGCACGATGATCATCAGCGGCCGGGAACGCACGGACGATGAGGTCACGGACGCCCTGCTCGTGGAGTCCCGCATGACGCGGAACCAGGAGGGGATCAGCGAGCGCACGGTGCTCGTGAAGGCCGACAAACGCACCGCGTTCCGGCACATCAAGAAGCTGATGATGATGTGCGTCCAGCGGAACATCAAGATCTGGCGGCTCTCCTTCGGCATCCAGCCCGAGGAGCTGACGGGCGGCTGACGAGTCGAAGGCCCCGGGCCAGACCCATAGATCCAGGAGCTTCCCCCCATGAGTATCGTCGGGCAAGGCGCGAAGAGGAAGATCACGCTCACCGAGCTGAACATGACCCCCATGATCGACTGCGTGTTCCTGCTCCTGCTGTTCTTCATGGTGGGCATGAAGTTCAAGGAACTCGACCGGAGGCTCGACACCGACCTGCCGAAGGCCGGCAAGCCGAGGCCGGAGGACCCGACGGAGCTCAAGACCGAGCTGTGGATCCGCATCACCGTCAAGCGAGGCACCCACGGCTACGCCGCGCTCCCGCAGTACACCGTGGACCAGGTGGCCATGCGCGACGCGGAGCACCTCCGCAACACCCTCCGGCGCTGCGCCGCCGTGCCCGGCGCGGTGAACGACCCCGTGATCATGGATCCCTCGGACGACGCGCACCACGGCTGGGTCATGACCGCGCTGGACTACTTGCACGAGATGAGGTTCAGGAGCATCAACTTCAAGCAGTGACGCTCGGACGGGACGGTTCAGCCCATGCTCCGGCCATCCCCCTGACCTCTCGCAGATGCCTGACGCTGCGGGAGGTCAGACCGCCTTAGAGGCCAGGCACAACGGCCTGGCCAGGGAGAACTAGACGGAGACCCCTCGATGCCGCGCTTGCTCCTCGTTGCCGCGCTCGCCCTGGTTGCCCATTCGTGGACCCCTGCCGGTGAGGGCCAGAAGCCCGAACTCCCCGGCCTGCGCCTGGACCTGAAGGCGAAGACCATCGAGGTGGACGGCGCATTCTGCGTGGGCCCATACCCCCTCGAGCTCCTGGCATGCCAGGGCACGATGAAGGACTACGAGTCCATGATCTCCTCCCCATGCAAGCCGAGCGTGCTCCACACGGCGCTGCTGGCGCTCGGCCTCAAGCCGCGCGTCCGCGACGACAAGGAGCCCGGGCGCGTGCTGCGCGAGGGCGACCCCGTGGACATCTTTCTGCGGTTCACCCGCGAGGGCAAGGAGGTCACCGTCGAGCCGCGCGACCTCATCGTCCACATCGAGTCCAAGAAGCACATCCCAGGCACCCCCTTCGTCTTCTTCGGCTCGTTCCTGTTTCCAGACCCGGAGGACAAGACGAGGATGATCTACCTGGGCGACGCCGAGAGCTGGCTCATCGGCCTGCTGGGCGACACGGCGAGCGTGATTGACCTGCCGCCCGACGCCGCCGGCAAGTACGGCGCGCTGGCCATAGACGCCAAGGCCGCCCCGGCCAAAGGCTCCAAGGTCACCCTCATCATCCGCCCGGCTGCGGGTCGCAAGCCCCCAGGGCACGCCAAAGAGCAGTAACCCGCACCCCGTCGAGGAGCGCACGTGGCCAAACTCGATGCCAACGTCTACGTCACCCGCGCAATCCCCAAGCCGGGCATTGACCTGGTGGTGGATGCCTGCACGCACGTCGAGGTGAACCCCGAGGACCGGGTGCTGGCCCGCGACGAGCTGCTCGAGGCCGTGCGGGGCCGCGACGGCGTGCTGTGCCTGCTCACCGACACGATTGACGCCGCCGTGCTCGACGCGGCGAAGGGCGCCCGGGTCTTCGCCAACTACGCGGTCGGCTACAACAACATTGACGTCGCGGCTGCCACCGCCCGCCGCATCGCCGTCACCAACACGCCGGGCGTGCTCACCGACGCCACGGCGGACCTCACGTGGGCGCTGCTCTTCGCCACCGCCCGTCGCATTCCCGAGGGCGACCGCTACACGCGGGCGGGCCGCTTCACCGGCTGGTCGCCCATGCTGCTGCTCGGCGGCGACATCAGCGGCCGCACCCTCGGCATCGTCGGGGCCGGGCGCATCGGCACCGCCGTCGCCCTGCGCTCGCGCGGCTTCCGCATGCGAGTCCTCTACTCCGACAAGGTGCAGAACGAGGCGCTCGAGCAAGCCGTCGGCGCCGAGCGGGTGGACCTCGACACGCTGCTGCGCGAATCGGACTTCGTGTGCGTGCACGTGAGCCTCGACGCGACGACGCGGCACCTCATCGGCGCCCGCGAGCTGGCGCTCATGAAGCCCACCGCCTACCTGGTGAACACCTCGCGCGGCCCCGTGGTGGACGAAGCGGCCCTCGTCGAGGCCCTCCGCCGGCAACGCATCGCCGGCGCGGGGCTGGACGTGTTCGAGGACGAGCCGGCCCTGGCGGCCGGCCTGGCCGAGCTCGACAACGCGGTGATCCCGCCGCACTTGGGCAGCGCCACCATCGGCACCCGCACCCGCATGGCCACCCTGGCCGCCACCAACCTGCTGGCCGCGCTCCGCGGCGAGCGGCCGCCGAACATCGTGAACCCGGAGGTGCTGGGGTGAGCGACATGCCGCGCCGCATCGCAATCTACGACACCACCCTGCGCGACGGCGCCCAGGCCGGGGGCGTCACCTTCTCGCTCGTGGACAAGCTGGCTATCGCCCATCGCCTCGACGAGTTTGGCGTGGACTACATCGAGGGGGGCTACCCGCTGTCGAACCCGAAGGACGCCGCCTTCTTCGTCGAGATGGGCAAGCGGCCCCTCCGCCGGGCACGCATGGTGGCCTTCGGCAACACGCGGCGAGCCAAGACCTCGGCCGACCGCGACCAGGGTATCCGCACGCTCCTCGAGGCCGCGACGGACTCCGTGGCCATCGTCGGCAAGAGCTGGGACTTCCACGTCGCCGAGGTGTTGCGCGTGCCCCTGGACGAGAATCTGGCGATGATCGGCGATTCGGTCGCCTGCCTGAAGGGGCGGGGCCGCCGGGTGTTCTTCGACGCCGAGCACTTCTTCGACGGCTTCCGCCACAACCCCGACTACGCCCTGGCCTGCCTCCGCGCCGCCGACGAGGCGGGCGCCGATGCCATCGTGCTGTGCGACACCAACGGCGGCACGCTGACCGACAAGGTGCGCGAAGCCGTTCGCGCCGCCCGCTCCGCCGTGAAGGCGGAACTGGCCATCCACGTCCACGACGACGCCGGCCTCGCCGTCGCCAACACCCTGGCCGCCGTCGAGGAGGGCGCCACGCAGGTGCAGGGGACGATCAACGGGATCGGCGAGCGCTGCGGGAACGTGGACCTCTGCGTCGTGATCCCCGACCTCGCCCTCAAGATGGGCTACGACCTGCTCGTGCCGGGCGCCATCCAGCAGCTCACCCACATGTCGCGCTACGTGTACCAGGTGGCGAACCTGAACCCGCCGCTGCGGCAGCCCTACGTGGCGGCCAACGCCTTCGCCCACAAGGGCGGCCTGCACGTGGACGGCGTGCAGAAGAACGTGCGGACCTACGAGCACGTGGACCCAGCCCAGGTGGGGAACGAACGGCGGATCCTCATCTCCGAGCTCTCCGGCACCGCGGCCATCATGACCAAGGCCCGCAAGCTCGACGAGCGGATCGACCGCGCCACCAGCCGCCGCATCCTCGACGCCGTCCAGGAGATGGAGAACCAGGGCTACGAGTTCGAGGCCGCCGAGGCGTCGTTCCAGCTCCTCGTCCGAAAGCTCCTGGGCACCCATCGCACGTTCTTCGACCTCCAGGGCTTCCGCGTCATCGTCGAACGGCGCGGCGGCGACAAGGCGCCCATCAGCGAAGCCACCGTCAAGCTCAAGGTCAGAGGCGAGTCCCGCCTCACCGTGGGGGAGGGCGACGGCCCGGTGCACGCGCTCGACGTGGCCCTCCGCGCGGCCCTCGAGGACTTCTACCCCGGCCTCCAGCAGATCCGCCTGGTGGACTACAAGGTGCGCATCGTGAACCCGAAGGCGGCCACCGCCGCCCGCATCTGCGTCGTCATCGAGTCCACGGATGGCGAGGACGTGTGGGGCACCGTCGGCGTCAGCGACAACATCATCGAGGCAAGCTGGCAGGCCCTGGTGGACAGCATCGAGTACGCGCTGCTGAGAGGGGAGGCGGGGGCGGCCGGGGGCCAGGGCGAGGCGCAGGCCCCGTAGGGCCTGTAGAAGCTACGGTCTGCTCTCGCTGGCCGGGGGCTCCAGCGCGCTGCCAACCTCCAGGATGCGATAGGTTGCTGCCTCGCCCGCGTGCGAGAAGGCCACCTCGTCGCCCGCGCGGTGGCGGAGCAGCGCCTGCGCCAGCGGGGCCACGTAGGCGATGGTCCCGTGCTCGGCATCGGAGTCCCACGGGCCCAGGATGGAGTAGACGCGCCGCTCGCCTGTGGCGGCGTTCTCGACGGTGACGCGGGAGCCGATGGAGACGTGCTCGGTGTGGACCATCGCGGGCTCGATGGGCCTGGCCCGCAGGAGCTCCTCGCCCATCTCGATGGCCCTGGCGTTGAGGACGTGTTGCTCCTGGATCGCGGCGCGGAAGTCCGCGTTGTCGGTCAGGTCGCCCGACTCCTTCGCCCTGGCGATGTCCTCGCTGTTCCTGGGGATGAGGACGTTGACGATGTGGTCGTGGTCCTTGCGTCGGCGCGCGATGGCCTGGGCGGTGCTGTAGAGGTATTCGACGGCGGCAGCCTCGGCCCTGTGCTCCTCCTCGACGAGGAGCTTGGGGAACCTGCGGACCATCTTCTGCTCGAGCACGTGCGCGAAGTGGGCGGGGAGCACGCTGCTCTGGTGGACGCGGAAGTAGAGCCTGGCGGCCTCCGTCTCGCTCATCTCCTTGAGCATCCCGTCGAAGTAGCGCAGGTCGCCGGCGCGCAGGCTCTGGCGAATCTCGGCCAGCTCGTCCGCCTGGTGAAACGGGGTCCACTCGCCGCGCTGGTGGGTCTTGCGGCGGGCCAACACGTCGCCCTCCGTGAGCAGGCGCTCGAAGACGTCGCTGGGGGGCACCTCGGTCTTCCAGCGGCCGAGGAGCAGGTTTCGGCACACCCAGGCGAACAGCTCCAGCCGCCGCTTCGGGTCCGCGAGGACCTCGTGGACGAACGTGCGGATGGTCGGCGGGTCCCCCTCCTCGGGCAACTCGTCGGCCGCGGCGTCCCACAGGCTGGGGGGTCCGACGAGGAGCACCTGGTAGCACATGCCCCGCCGGTCCGCCACCTTGTCCCGGAGCATGCGGAACACGTGGGCGCGGGTGTTGTTGGCGGCGAGGCCGTTGAGGAGCGGGATGGGGTCGTGCGCGTGCTGCTCGGCGATCTGCTCCGGCGTGGGGAAGGGGCCGGGGTCGAGCTTGAGCCGGGTGAGGAGCAGGGCGGCCTCGAGGGCGGCCCCGCGACTCGGCTCGGCGGCGATGCGGGCCGCGATGGCGCGGGCGGCCGGGAGCAGGAATGCCTCGGGGTCCGCCTCCTTGTCCATGTTCTGTGTGTATTCGGCCAGCGCCCCGGTGAGGTGCTCGAGGTCCTTGAGGGCGGCGAAGCGGCGCGACATCTCCTCCTCGTAGCTCAGCGGCTGCGCGCGCAGGGTGAGGACGGGGTTGCTGCCGCCGCCGAGGGTGACGTAGGGGTCGCGCCGGAGCGCGGCGCGGGCCGTGGTCCACCACTTGCCCCAGCCCTCGGCGGGGACCACCTGGCCCTCGACGAGGTCGCGGAGGCCGCGGCTCGACAGCCGCCCGTCCATGGCCTCGATGGCCATGCGCACGAGGCGGGCGGGGTCTTCCGTGGCCACCTGGCGGAGCCGTTCGGGGTCCGTCTTGCGCAGCACGAGGAAGCCTTCGGGCCGCAGGCGCACGAACACGCCCTCGATGTTCTCCAGGGGCACCTGGTGGCCGGGCTTGCGCTCGAAGTCCACCGTCGCCCGGGCGGTGAGGGAGTCGAAGGCCGCGATGCGCCCCATGCCCCAGCCCGCCGCGTGGTAGAAGTAGTCGCCCTTGCGGTAGGAGAGGAGCCTGTCGAGGATTGCCGTCGCTGCCCCGAGGTCCTCCTGGGTGAGGAGCCCGGAGCGGTCCACGCAGGCGCCCAGGTGCGGCACGTCGTCGTGGACCCTGCGGTAGCAGGTGAGGAGCACGGTGCGCAGCTCCTCGTTGCCGCGGGCGGCCTCGGCCACGGCGCGCGCCAGGGGCAGCGCCTCGGCGTAGCGCTCGGCCCGCAGCAACTCGGGGGCCAGGGCCAGCACGAGGTCGAGCGCCCGCGCCCCCTGGCCGGCGTCCACGAGGCGCCGGAGCACGCGCGCGAGATCCTCGGCCGGCAGCGCCTCCGCCTCCAGCAGCTCGAGCCACAGGCTCTCAACCGCCCCGTAGTCCGCTCGGGCCACCGCCGCCGCCAGTTGCTCGACGATTCCGCTCACGTTGGGCTCCACCGCTATGGCCACTCCTCAGTGTCAGGGTACGATGAACCGCAGCTTCCGGTCCAGAAGCTCCACCGTGGCCGGCAGCAGGCCGCCCGGGTCGCCGTCCACCTGGTAGCGGACGGCCTCGGTGCTGGTGAGGCGGACCGATCGGCCGCGAAGATACCTGGTGCCGCTCAGCCCGGGGCAGCGGAGCAGGAGCGCCAGCATCGCTCGCACGTAGCGCCCGAGGCCGCCGCGGGGCAGCACGCACACGTCCAGCCAGCCGTCGTGGGGTGTCGCGTGGGGGGTGATGCAGAAGGGGCCGCCGTAGCTGCGCACGTTGCTCACCAGCGCGAAGCCCTGGGCCTCGACCGGCGGCGCGCCGTCCACGCTCACCGCGATGCGCGGGGTCCCATAGCGGGCCAGGCATCGCAGGATCAGGCCCGCGTAGCGCCGCATGCGGATGCCGCCCGTGCGCTCCGAGGCCAGGCGCGCGGCCACCTCGGCGTCGAATCCCGCTCCCACCATCGAGACGAACCGCCGCCCCTCCACCGCCCCGAGGTCGAGCAACCGCTCGCGTCCCCGCGCCAGCATGTCGCAGAAACGGCCCACGCGTCGTGGCAGGCGAAGCTCCTTAGCCAACACGTTGCCCGTCCCCAGCGGCAGGAGCGCCACGGGGCGGTCCGCATCGAGTCCGTTCAGGACCTCGTTGAGCGTGCCGTCGCCGCCGATCACGGCCACAAGGTCGTGGGCTTGCGCCTTGGCGGCGGCCCCTCGCGCGTCGCCCGGCTGCGAGGTCACGACCGTCTCGGCCGCGATCCCCACGCGCCGCAGCTCTTGCTCCACCCTGCCGAGGCGGTCACTGCCTTTGCCCCGCCCGGCAATGGGATTCACAATCACCAGCGCGCGCCGCATCCGCTCCTGCCTCGGAGTGTCGAAAATCTCATTATACCAACTTCCCGCACAACGCTCAAACGAGCTTCCGCAGCGCGTCTACCAGGCCGGGGATCGTGTGGGCCTCCGCCTCGGCCGCGATGGTGAGGCCCAGCTCGCGCGCGGCCTGAGTCGTCACCGGGCCAATGGACACGAGGCGAATGCAGGAGGGCAGGGCGGCCAGGCGGTCCGCCCCGAGGGCCGCGGCGAAGCCGCGGACCGTGGACGAGCTGGTGAACGTCACGAAATCCACGTCGCCCGCGGCCACGCGGGCCACCGTCGCCTCGTCGGCCTCGCCGCCCGCCACCGTGCGGTACGCATCCACCTCGTGCACCACGGCGCCCGCCTGCTCCAGGCCCTTGCGAACCGTGTCGGGCACGTCGGCCGCGCGGGGCAGGAGCACGCGCCTGCCGTCCAGCGGCTCGCGCGCGGCGAGGGCGGCCACCAGCTCGGCTCCCGTGAACCGCTCGGGCTGGCAATCGGGGCGGATGCCGTGGCCGGTCAGGCGCTCGCTCGTGGCGGGGCCGATGGCGGCCACGCGCGGCAGCGCCCGCGCGTCCCGCCCCGCCAGGGCCAGTCGCGCGAAGAAGCTGTCCACGCCGTTCACGCTGGTGAAGAGCACCCAGTCGAAGGTGGGCAGCTCAGCAATGGCCTGGTCGAGCGGCTCCCAGTCGTCGGGCGGCTCGATGCGGATCGCCGGCATCTCCACCACCTCGGCTCCGAGGGCCTCGAGCTGCTCGGACAGCTCGCTGGCCTGCGCTCGAGCCCGTGTGACGACGATGCGGCGGCCGAAGAGCGGCCCCGCCTCGAACCACGCCAGCCGCTCCCGCAGCCCTGCCACCTGGCCCACGACGAGCACGGCCGGCGCCTCGAGGCCCGCCGCACGCTCCTCGATGTCGGCCAGCGTGCCCGAAGCGGTCCGCTGCCGCGGCGTCGTGCCCCATTGCACCACGGCCGCCGGCGTCGCGGCGGGCAGGCCGTTTGCGACGAGTTGCTCGACGATGTGGGGCAGGTTCTTCACGCCCATGTAGACGACCAGCGTTCCGAACGCCGTGGCCAGCTTGTCCCACGCGAGATCGCTCGCCTCCTTCGTCGGGTCCTCGTGTCCCGTGATGAAGGCGACCGAGGCGGTGAGGCCGCGATGCGTCACGGGAATGCCCGCGTAGGCGGGCGCCGCGATGCCCGCGGTGACGCCGGGCACGACCTCGAAGGCCACGCCTGCCTCGGCGAGCGCCAGGGCCTCCTCGCCGCCGCGCCCGAACACGAACGGGTCGCCCCCTTTCAGGCGGCAGACGCGTTTGCCCTCCTTGCCCTTGGCCACGAGGAGCGCGTTGATCTCCTCCTGCCGCATCGTATGGCAGCCGCCCCGTTTGCCCACGCAGACCAGCTCGGCGTCGGCCCGTGCCTCGCGCAACAGCCTTGGATTCGCCAGCGCGTCGTACACCACCACATCGGCCTTGCGCAGCGCCTCCACGCCCTTGACCGTGATCAGCCCGGGGTCCCCCGGCCCCGCGCCGACGAGAAGCACGACACCTCTGGACATGCGGCTCCCTTGCTGAATGGGCGACTCGCGCCAATCGAGATGCGACAGCCTTTCGGACTGCGGCGGCTTGGCGCCGCCTGCCATGTCGCTTGAGGACATCATGCCGCGGAACGCCGGAGCGGCTCGCGCCACTTGCAGCGACAGATGGACCGGCTTTCCACGGGCGGGTGCGTGAGCACCGCGGCGCCTCGGACGCATTCGGCGGCCTATGGAAAGCGGCGTCAAGCCGCCGCACTCCAACGGGCTGCCGCGCGTGCCGGAGGCGGCGCAAGGGCGCACGTTAATCCCCTGCATGGGTCCCGCGCCGAAGATGCCCCCAGCATGCCCGAAAACGGCCGCCGGGTCAAGAGCGACGGCGGGCCAGGCGGTCCGCATTAGCCATTAGCGGCGAAGACGGGGGGACGGGCGCGCGGCGACGGGGGAAGATGGCCTCTTCTCGCCCCGACGGCCCTCCGTCGGGACGCCATGGCTGGGACGCTCCAGCGTCCCCTTTCCCGGCCCCTGCCCTTCTCCCAGTGCATCGAAGAAGGACGCGGGAGCGTCCGGACCGCGCCATCTCTACGCGGGGGGGGGCGTGTTGCCCAAGCCGCCTAGCGCGCCGAGCGCTGCCGGAGCGGCCCCGATGCTCCGAGGCCAGCCCCTCCCGGGGTCATGCTGAGCGACCCGAGCGAAGCCGAAGGGCTCAGAATGACCGGCGGCTGAGGCGGACTCCCTGGGAAGTACCGTCGCAGTGCCGGGCACGGATGGCGTGCACGCAGAACGGGGCGCGATGGTGAGGCGGGATTTCCCCGACTTCGCTACGCACCCCTCCGAGCGACAGCGCCTCGCCCGCGTCGCCTCCTCGAGCGCCGGCGGGCCAGGGCGGCCAGGCCGAGGCCCAGGAGCGCCACGCTGCCCGGCTCGGGAATGACAAAGGCCGGGCCCACGATCAGCTCGAAGCTGTCGAACCGCAGGTTGCCGAGCCGCGTCTCGCTGAAGAGGCCGAAGCTGGTGAGGAAGCTGCCCCCAGGCAACCCGAACGGGTTGCCCGAGCCGACGAACTGGAGAAGGCTGCCGGGCGTGAAGTTGAGGAGACGCCACTCCGCGTCCTCGAAGTCGAACGTCTTCAGTTGGGCCGCCGTGTCGAAGTCCGAACCGGCGATCCCGGGGTTCGTGAAGCTCAACGCCGAGGCGTACCACTGCCCGTCGTCGAGCTGCACCGCCACGCGGAGGGCGTCCCGGGCATCGGCGTTGCCCTGGTACCACTGCGCCTGGACGAGGCCGAACACCGAGAGGTCAATCGGCACCTCGTTGGTCCACATGATGCGCGCACTGTTCCCGGGGCTGCCGTTGTAGTCGGAGAACAGCCCATTGACCTGCTCCGCGCTCGCCGGGAACGAGTTGATCGCGGGGAGGTTGTCTGGGCAGCCGTCGAGGCCGGACACGCCGACCGAGGTCGTGAGCACCGTGGCCCCCGAGCCGTAGTGCTCGCTCCAGCCCGCGTAGGAGGGGGCCTGATTGTCGCCCGTGTTGTTCCCGAACACCTCGCGGTAGATGACCTCCGGCCCGGCCGGCGGCTCCGGGACCAACTGGTTGGTCAGGCCGTAGAGATGCAAGCTTCCGCTCCGCTTATCAGGGTCCGTGAAGGGGTCGGCGACGACCGCGTCAATCACCAGGCTGCTCGTCAGAGCGGTATAGCGGTAGTTGAGGTAGTAGGCCGCGTGGTCGGTCGTGTAGCCGTGGTTAGTGGGCCGGTCCTCCCACAGGAGCTGGGTGTCCGACTCGGCGCCATTGGTGAAGGTGAGATCAATGGGCCGCCCCCAGTCTGCCGCGTCGCCCGAATTGTTCCACAGGCGAATGTAGAGCCGCAGGTCGTAGGTCTTCTCCGGCGTCAGGCCGGTCAGCGTGAAGGTCTGGTATCTTGGCGGGTAGTCGCCGTTCCCCGAGTACGTGAAATCCCGCAGTAGTTGGATCAGGTCCGGCCCGGTCACCCCGCCGGTGCCTGGGTTCCAACTGGGTCCCGGGTTGTTTGTCACGACGTTCTTGGTCCAGCTATGCGTGTTCCAGTTGAAATTGGGCGGCGTCACACTGGTCGTGAGGGGGGCAAGGCTCACGCCGTTAACGGCCTGCGCCTCGCCGCCGGCGATCTTGTGCGTGTAGAAGACCAGCGGGCCGATCCCCGTGCTCGCGTCGGTGCTCAGCGCCGGCCCGAAGGTGATCACGCCCGCGCCGGCAATGCCCGCGGCCAGCAGGAGCCCGAGGGCCAGCAGGCAGGCCCCGCGCATGCCACACCTCCCCGCCCTGCCGCTCGCGAACGGCCACCCGCTCCTCGACTCAGCCCCTGTCAAGCGCCCCACAGCCATCGCTCACCTCCTGCGCACGTATCAGCGCGCGGTGCTAGGCCAGCCCTCCGCATGCTCCATCTTATTTGGCAAGCAAACCGCGTGCCGGAGCACCCGTCATCTCGCGGTTGCCCTGTTCGCCTTATGTTCTTGATTGCCAGCGACTTGTGGCGGACGACGCAGCCTGTTGAGGGGCACAGCGCGCGCGTGGCGTCCCTGGCATGTTGCCGTTCGGCAACATGCTTTCCAGCCGATAGACCTAACTATCGGTCTGGTCAATACTTGGGCATGTGGCTATTCGGCAACATAGGGTGGGGCAAAATCAACATGGAAACCGGCTCTGCGGGCGCCCGGGAGGCAAGGAGCAGGGGACGGCCTATGCCGCCGGTCCACACCGTTCGGCCGCCCCCCCTGGCTCGGGGCTCGCGCCGTGGTCAGGGCCCTGGTCGTGGCTCGCCTATGCTTTTCTCCGGCGAGCCCGGGCGCGCCGCAGTCGGCACACGAGAAGGCCCAACAGGCCGACGGCGAGGGTGGAAGGCTCGGGAATGACAAAGGCCGGCCCCACGATCAGCTCGAAGCTGTCGAACCGCAGGGTGCCGAGCCGCGTCTCGCTGAACAGCCCGAAGCTGGTGAGGAAGCTGCCCTCGGGCAGGCCGAACGGGCTGCCCGAGCCGACGAACTCCAGAAGGCTGCCGGGCGTGAAGTTGAGGAGATACCACTCCGCGCCTTCGAAGCCGAACGTCTTGAGCTCGGCGTCCGTGTCGAAGTCCGCACCGGCGATCCCGGGGTTCGTGAAGCTCATGTCCGAGGCGTACCACTGCGCGCCGTCGAGCTGCACGGCCACGCGGAACGCGTCGCGGACATCGGCGTTGCCCTGGTACCACTGGGCCTGTTCGAGGGCGTAGACCGACAGGTCAATCGGGAACTCGCTGGCCCAGAACATGCGCGCGCTGTTCCCGATGCTGCCGTTGTAGTCGGAGAACAGACCGTTCACCTGCTCCGCGCTCGCCGGGAACGAGTTGATTGCGGGGAGGTCGTTCGGCCTGCCGTCAAGGCCGGACACGCCGACCGAGGTCGTGAACGCCACGGCGCCGGAGCCGTAGTGCGCGTTCCAGCCAGCGTGGGAGGGGGCCTGGTTGGCGCCCGTGCCGTTCGGGAAGACCTCGCGGTAGAGGACCTCGGAGGCCGTGGGCGCCGCGCTCGGGGTGAAGGCGGCGACGTAGTGGGCCAGGATGCGCGAGTCGCTGCTGCTCCCGTTCCCGTCGGGGTCGTCGAGCAGGTAGCTGTAGACGGCGCCCTCGTCAATCGAGCCATCGAGGTAGTAGGCCGCATTGGAGCTGTCGAACTGGCAGCCCAGCCAGAGGGGCGCGGCCGTGTTCTCGATGCTGCCCATGACGCCCGTGGTCGTGGCGCTCTGGAGCTTGCCGTCCACGTAGATCCGCATGTAGGTGGACGGGTCGTAGGTGGCGACGACGTGGTGCCACAGGCCGTCGTTGAGGTTGGTGGTGCCAAGGACGCTGGAGGTGTGGCCGGTGAAGGTGCCGTCGTCGGAGACGACCATGGCGGCGGAGCCCTGGCCGGCGGGGGCGGTCTGGTTGTCAATGAAGAGCTGGTAGGCCCGCTGGTTGGTGGAGCCGGTCTGGCTGCGGTATTTTGCGATGATCCCCTGGTTGATGGTGGTGGTCGGGCCGTCGAGCCGCACCCAGGCCTCGAGCGAGAGCGCGCCCGTGATGTCGAGTGCGGCGTTGTCGCCCACCTCGACGCGTTCGCTGCTGCCGTTGTAGTTGAAGCGTGGGGCCAGGTTGGTCGCCTCGAAGCCCAGGTAGCCGGCGGGCCGGGGGCCGGGCTGGCCGAGGTCGGAGCCGACGAAGCCCATCAGCGTGCCGTTGAGGGCCGCGCCCCCCGTGCCACTGTTGGCCACGGGGCTCGCCGTCTCCCCCAGCCGGTAGTACGCCACCGGGCTGTCGCCGAGGATCACATCCATGTAGCCCGCCGAGGCCCGCCCCGCGAGTGCCAGGGCCGCCACCACGCACAGAGCGCCACACAGCAGCCGCTTTGCGCTGCCCATTCCGATCTCCTTCCTGTGTACATGGGTGCCCTTCGAGCTGCCCGTCCTCCCGGCGAAGCTCGAGGGCACGGACCTCCGCGCCGAACCGGGCAGTATGCTAACACGGCGCCCCCGGACGTGTCAACCCGCGCCCCGCTCGCGAGTATGGCCCCAGTCTTGGCGCTTGGCCTCGGGCCTCCCAGCTCCGAAGGAGCGTGCTATACCGGCCCAGAGCCTGCCCTGAGCGAAGCCCTGGGAACGGGCGGCCGGTCCGCACCGTCCGTCCGCCCCGCTCGCTTGGGGCTCGCACTGTGCTCCAAACACGCAGACTCTTGTTTTCCGGCAAGAAGTCCGGGACAGGAGGAGTCGAGGACGAGGACGACCCGCCTTCGCCAAGGCTACGGCGGGCAGGCGACGAGGACGAGGACGATTCTTGGCTGTCATCTGTCGTCTGTCGTCTTCGACTGCGGCTTGCCGCGATGGGTCCAGGCCCCTGGTCGTGGCTCGCCTATGCTTTTCTCCGGCGAGCCCGGGCGCGCCGCAGTCGGCACACGACAAGGCCCAACAGCCCGACGGCGAGGGTGGACGGCTCGGGGACCACGGTGAACTGGAAGCCGATGTACGTGTAGTTCGTCAGCGGATCGTAGAGGATGTAGTCCTCGGGACTGGAGCGCCTGTAGGCGTCCGAGAGGCCGCTGTCGTTGATGACGAGCCTTTGCTGGCTCTCGTTGAGTAGGCCCTCGAGGTAGACCTCGTGGTCGCCGGCCCAGCGCAGGCCCCAGTACCAGAAGGTGCCGAAGATGTAGTCGTCCAAGTCGGGGTCATCGGCGAAGGTGATGCTGATCTTGTTGTGCTCGCGGCCCTGCGCGTCGCCGACGGGGAACTTGAAGGTGAGGGCGTTGGCGTTGCTGTTGGCGAGGTCCAGGCCGCCCCCGATGCCGTCCAGGGTGACGAAGATCCGAGCCTGGTTATACTCCCAGCCCTGCTGGCCCTGGCGTCCCCCGAAGAAGGCCCGCCCGTCTACGGTGAAGATTGAGTTGGTGAGGTAGAGGTTGCCCCATTTATAGGGGTCGTGGCTGGTCGTGCTGGAGGTTTCGCCGGCGGTGATGTAGCCCAGGTAGAGGTTGCCTGCCACGTGGGCCGTGCCGTTGGCGATCTTCAGGGTGCCGGAACGGAAGCTCCCGTACGTCAGGTCGGACGAGGCGAGATAAACGCTGCCTGAGACATCCAGGTTGACGGAGCTTGCCAGCGAGAGGTCCATGGTGCCCGCTCCCACCCCGCCGCCGCCGACGCTGCTGTGGGCGCCGATCACCAGGTCCGTCAGGTAGCCTTCGAAGCTGCCGCCGTTCACCGTCAGTGTGCCGCGCGAGAGGTGATTGCCGTTCCAGCGCTTCCTGCCGAGCCAGATGGACGCGCGGCTGGCGGGGGAGCCGACGACGAGGTCCACGTCGTTCGCCGTCAGCGAGCCGTGCACGCGCTCGTAGTTGGCCTGGGTGCCGCCGTTTGCGCCGCCCCATCCCAGCACCAGCGAATTGGCGATCGTCAGCCTCGCGTTGGGCGTGGAGCCGGTCAGGATGATGTCGGTGTAGCTGGTGCCGAACTCGTCGCGCCACACCCCGTCCTCGCGCCATCCGTAGGGCGAATTGTTCGTCTCCCACCGGGTCCATTCCACCTGGAGCTTGTTGATGGTGAACTGGCCGTCCACGGTGATGGACCTCGTGCCGCTGCCCTGCAACTGGGTAAACGTGTCCGTGGCCCCCGGCACTTGCACGCCGGGGTTCTGCACCAGCGGCACGCCGGAGCCTGAGACGGTGCCGTCGAGTTGCGTCCAGTTCGCCGCACTGCTCCAGTTGCCGTCGCCCGACCCGTTCCACTGGTAGCGGATCATCTCCGCGTGGGCCGCCGAAGCGAGTCCGACCGCCAACACCATGGCCAGCCTCCAGTGCCGCATCGCAGTCTCCTTTCTGCCGTTTGGCACAGTCACACGACTTGATATCACGCCACGCTTGCCGATGGGTCGAGAGCGTTGCTTCATCGTGTCCTCCTGAGCTTGCGTTGCTTCGCTGCGTGCAAGGGGTCCAGCCGCTGGTTCACGCGCCACGCCTGACGGGGTCCGCGCACGGCGACCCGCCGCCGCACGCGGCGTCCTCCCGCGTCATCCGTTTCTCTGGCGGGACTGCTAGCGGTCCTCCTGGCGAAACTCAATGGCGCGGCCCTCGGAGTCGGTGAGCCGGAGGTGATAGAGCCACCATTCGCGGAGGTTGAAGACCTTGATGAGGAAGCGGCTCGGCCCCTGGCGGAGCGTCACCTCGGCCTTCTGCTCGCCGGCGCCGGGGCGCTCGGTGAGCTTGACGCCGTTGAGCCACAGGATGAAGCCGTCGTCGCTCTTGACCGACACGATGGCCTTGCGCTCCTCGGGGCACGTGATGTCGGCCACGCCGTAGGCGAGCCGCCCGTCGAGGGGCAGGGGATAGATGTCGTAGAGCGAAATCTCGCCGTCAATGCGCCCGGCTTGGCAGCGCTGCCAGGCGAGGCGGGGGGGCTGTGGCACAGGGCGCTCGTTGCCGGCAACGGGCTCCCCCGCCGGCGCCGGCACAGCCGCGGGCGGCTGCGCCACGGGGGCGATGCGCGCGGGCGCGCTGTCGGCCATCTCGGCCAGGTTGGCCAGCACCTGGTCGCCGGCGAGGATGCGCGGCTCGGCCACGGCCGCCTTGTCGCCCTTCGGGTTGCCCAGCGGGTCCACGGCCAGCTCGATGGTGGCCCGCTTGCCCGCGTAGTCGGCCAGGCCCACCTCGGCGGCCTCCCAGCCCTCGGGCTTCAGGAGCTTCCGCTCGAAGAGCTTCTGGCCGTTCACCGCCACCTCGATGCCCACGCCGTCGCTGTCCGCCGCGTCGTCCTCGAGGCCGATGGCCATGGCGAGCTTGAGGTCCTTGGCCTCGGGGAGCTCGACGATGAAGGTGACGACGAGCTTGCCGCTGGCCGCCTGGCCCGAGGGGGGCTGGAGGGCCAGCCCCTTGCGCTTCTGGGCGCCGCACGTCAGCTCGCCCGCGCGGAACACCGCCGTGGGGTCGGTGGTCACGGTGGGGTAGTTCCGCGTGAGGTCAATCTCGAACTCGGGGAAGTAGGCGGGGCCGTAGCCGCGGTTGCGGCTGTCGTAGGGCAAGGGGCCGATGAGCGACCAGTCGGTCACGTAGCCCTGGGCGGCGGCGATGCGGCGGCGGGTCGCCTCGTCGCCGATGCGGCCCAGGGCCTTGGCCACGTACTCCCGCTCGTCCTTCTCCTTGCCGCCGAGCAGGGGCGCCACGAGGGCCACCACGCGCGGCAGGTCGGCCGGCGTGATCCGCTCGCACAACAGCTCGAGCGCGGCCCGATGCGTCCACTTGTCCCCCTCGCGGATCGCCTCGGCCAGGTACTCGATCATCCCCTCGGGCGGCGCGGCGTCGGCGATGTTGCGGATCGCGCGGAAGGCCGCGACCCGCACCGCCTGATCCTTGTCCCGCAGCGCCGGGCGCAGGAGCTTGAACTGGTCGGCCTTCGAGCACCGGGCCAGGCTCTCGATCGCCTTCACCCGCACGTAGTCCGTCGGATGGCTCAGGTGGGCCGCGAACACCTCGAGGTAGCGGTCGGGGTCGAGGCTGCTCAGCAGGCGGAATGCCTCGTGCAACACGTCGCGGTACAGCTGGTCGGGCTCGCGGATCAGCGCGGCCACGCCCTCGCACGCCTCGGCGGTGGGCCGCAACGCCAGCACCCGCAGCGCCGAGCCGTGCAGCTCGCGGCGTCCGTCGCGCAGCGCCGCCAGGAGCGGCAGGAACAGCGTCCTGCCGCTGAAGCCCAGCAGCGCCCTCTCGCAGGCCACGCGCACCTTCGGCTCGCCGTCGGTCGCCATCCGCCCGAGCAGGGCGGGGATGGCCTGCGGCACGAGCGCCTGGCCCAGCGTGTGCGCCGCCTCGGCCCGCACCCCCGCGTCGGCGTGGCCCAGCAGCGCCATGGCCTTCTCGTGCGCCTCGGGCCGCGGCATCCACACCAGCGCCCGCGCCGCGTGGAGCACGAGGGCGGGGTCCTTATCGTCCAGCAGCGGCGCAATCGTGTCCCACGCCTCCCCCTTGCGCACGCGGGCCAGGGCGACGACCGCCTGGTAGCGCACCTCGGGCGCGGGGTCCTTCAGGCGTGCCGTGATCGTCGCCTCGGCCTTGGCCGAGCCCAGGATGCCCAGCGCCTCGATGGCCGCCGCGCGCAGCTCGGGCGCCGCGTCGCCCGCGCGGGCCTGGGCGTCGGCCAGCATCGCGTCGCCCGCCAGTTCGGCCAGCGCCACCAGCGCCCGCCCGCGCACCCACGGATGGTCCTTGCCCCCGAGAATCGCCTTCAGCGGC
>DATKZY010000205.1:0-58029 GCA_035527715.1 Planctomycetota bacterium
ATGGGCGCCGTCTACAAGGGACGCCAGGCCGCCCTCAACCGCTTCGTCGCCATCAAGGTCCTGCCCGAGCACCTGACGAGCGACGCCGCCTTCATCGAGCGCTTCCACCGCGAGGCCCGCGCCGTCGCCGCCGTCCGACACCCCAACATCATCGAAGTCCACACCATCGGCTCCGAGCGGGGCCACGAGTTCATCGCGATGGAGTTCGTGGACGGCGAGTCGCTCGCCGACCTGCTCCGGCGCGAGGGCCGCCTCGCGCCCGACCGGGCCGTCGAGCTGATGACGCAGGTCGCCTCGGCCCTGGCCGACGCCCACGCCGCCGGCATCTTCCACCGCGACATCAAGCCGGCGAACATCCTCCTCGACGCCCGCGGCCGGGTGAAGGTCGCCGACTTCGGCCTCGCGAAGCACGAGGGCGTGGACGTGAGTGTCACGGCCACGGGCGCCTCGCTCGGCACGCCTCTCTACATGCCGCCCGAGGTCGCCCAGGGCAAGCCGGCGGACGCGCGGAGCGACCTCTACTCGCTCGGCGCCACCTTCTACCAGGCCATCGCGGGCAAGCCGCCCTTCGACGGCGCCACCCCTGCCGAGCTGATCATCAAACACGTCAACGCCACGCCCCCGCCGCTCCAGACCCTCGCGCCCGACTGCCCGGCGCCCCTCTGCCGCATCCTTCACCGCCTCCTCAGCAAGAACCCCGCCCACCGCTACTCGACCGCCGACAAGCTTCTCGCAGCCCTCAGCCATGTCGAGGCCCATGTGGCACAGCCGCCCTCGGCTGTGTCGGCCACCCGCACCTTGCCCGGTCATGTCGCACAGGCGAGGGCGCCTGTGCCACACGGAAAGCCTGTGGGCGGGGCGTCTCTGCCCCGCGTCTTCCTGATCGGCGGCGGCGCAATCGCCCTCGCCCTCGTCGTCGTCCTCTTCTTCGTTCTTCGCGGCTCCCGTGTGGCACAGCCGCCCACGGCTGTGGTTCCCCCCGGCACCCAACACCCAACACCTGCTTCTCCGGTTCTCGAGCAACACGCCTCCCTCTGCCTCCAGTACGCAGAGACCTGCGCGAAGCGCGCCGACTGGGCCAAGGCCAAGGAGTACCTCGACGACCTCGCGGGCAAGTATGCCTCCACGCGCTTCGCCGCTGACAACAAGCCCGCCATCGCTGCCCTCCGCGCCGAGACCCTCGTCGCCCTCAAGCCCACCCCAACACCCAAGGTTCAGCCGAAGGTCGAACCCAAGACCGAGCCCAAGGCCGAGCCGCCCCCCGACGACGACGAGCGATGGGCCGAGTGGGAAGACCTCTTCGACGGCAAGACCCTGAAGGGGTGGACTGTGCTGGAGGCAGGCGAGTTCGCCAAGGCGGGGAGACCGGAGGTCGACGGGGAATTCACCGACCGCGGCAAAGTGGCCGTGCGAGACGGGGCCATTTATCTCCAAGGCCACTTGCCCGGCATCGCCTGGAAGGGCGGCTTCCCCCAGAGGAACTATGAGGTCCGGCTGGAAGCCTGCTCCATTGCCGGCGGGGGCCACGTGTGCGAAGTGGCGTTCCCCGTGGGCTCGGCGGCGTGCGCCCTCGATATTGGCGGCTGGGGCGGCACGATCCTGGGCCTCCAACAAGTCGACGGAAAGTATGCGAATAGCGAGCAGAACCCTACCTGGAGGCAGTTCCACACACAACGAGGGAAATGGTACCTGGTGTGCTTGCGCGTGACGGGCGAGAGGGTCCAAGCGTGGCTGGATGGGCAGAAGGTGGTGGACCTCCTCACCCGCGGCCACGCTCTGAGTCTCGCGCCATGGATGCAGGAGGCCACTCCCTTTGGCTTGGCTGCATGCATCGGCCACAACGCCCTCCGCTCCATCCGCCTCCGCCGCCTCAGGCCCGAGGCCCCGCCGCCCGACGACGAGACGCGCTGGGGACCGTGGGAGGACCTCTTCGACGGGAAGACGCTGAAAGGGTGGCGCATGCTTGAGGAGGGAGTGGCCGCAAAGCACGGCCAAGTGCAAGTGAAAGATGGGCAGATCGCCCTTGAGCGAGGGGACCCCGCAACCTTGGTCGTGTGGACAGGCGACTTCCCCACGAGCGACTATGAGGTCATGCTGGAGGAAGCGAGCTTCGAGCAAGGGCTTTCTTCCTGTAATGTGACCTTGCCCGTTGGGCCGTCGCACTGCGTTGCCTCGTTCCAGTTCCGCAACTACAGGACGGCCGTTGTCCAGCTCAACGACCTCGATGGCGGGCAGCCGGTCTACGAGTCACGCAGGGCCGCATCGCAGCTCAAGGAGGGGGAATGGCACCGCCTGCGCCTCCGGGTCGCCGATGGCCGACTGCGCATCTGGCTCGATGATGAAGAACTCGCTAACTTGCCCCTTGCCGAGCACACTTTTGGGTTGGCCGGCACGTGGACATCTGCCAGGCCGTTTGGGATCCACACCTGGCAGACGAATGCGGCGCTGCGCTCCATCCGCCTCCGCCGCCTCAACCCCGAGGCCCCGCCGCCCGACGACGAGGCCCGCTGGGGGCCGTGGGAGGAGCTGTTCGACGGCAAGACGCTGGATGGATGGAAGGTGGCGGAAAAGGGGGCCGGCTACACGGAGCATGGGGAGGTCCGCGTGCAGGACGGCAGGATCGTTCTTGGCGCGGGGGAGCCGTTGACGGGGATCGCCTGGACGGGCGAGTTTCCGAAAAGCGGGTATGAGGTCCGCTATGAGGCCATGCCCATTGTGGCGGGTGCGGACTTCGCGAGCATCTACTTTCCTGTCGGCGACAGCGCATGCGTCCTTATCGTTGCCTCGCGCTACACGGGCCTTGATTGTGTGGATGGGCTGCGGCACCACGAGAATGGAACGGTTAGGAAGTGGGCGAGTGAGGTGGGGGGGCGTTGGTACGCGGTGAGGCTGCGAGTGACGGCTTCCAGGATCGAGGCATGGGTGGACCAGGCCAAGGTTATTGACCTCGCCACCGCAGGACGCCGCTTCTCCACGGCCGGCCACGACGAGGCCATGAAGCCGTTCGGGCTTATGACATATAGGGCGGTTGGCGCGGTGCGCACCATCCGCCTACGCCGGCTCAAGCCCGAGGGCCCCGGGCCCGCGCCTGAGCCGCCCAGGCCCGAGCCGAAGGGGACCGCCAAGGAAGAGGAGGACGCCAAGAAGAAACAAGAGGAGGAGAGACAGCGCCAGGCCGAAGCCGAGAAACGCGACGCCCTCGCCCGCGCCCAGGCGGCCTACGCGCAGGAATCGGATAAGGTCTGGGCGCTCTTCAATGACCGCAAGTACGACGAGGCCGACAAGCTCCTCTCAAACCTCCCGCAGGTTGCGAACCTGCGGGAGGTTATGGATGCCGACCGCGAGGCGGTCAAGCTCCTGAGGGACTTCTGGGCCGCCGTCGAGCAGAGCCTCGCGGCCAAGAAGGGGCGCTTCCTCGCCTTCGGCGGGGCCGGCGGCAGCATCGCCGAGGTCAAGGACGGCCAGGTCACACTCCGCTCGGGCCGGGCGGAGGTCACGCTGCCCATCCACAAGCTCGCCGCCAAGCAGGCCCTCGCCTACGCCGAGTTCAAGGACGACGAGCGGTCGAACCTCATGACAGCCGTCGTCCTTCTGGCCGACGACGTGGCGCTCGACGAGGCCCGCGCGGCGCTCGACAACGCGGGCGCCGCGCCGTCGGTTGCCATCTACAGGCAGCGGCTCGATGCGTTGGGATTAGGCGCAGCCGAGGCCGCTGCAAAGGCCGCCTGGCTCCGCATCGAGGAGGAGGCCAAGGGCAAGCTCTCGCCCGGGGGCGCCAAGCGCCTCACCGATATGCTCGCTGCCTTTGACAAGCAGCACGGCAACACGAAGCTCTACAAGGAACTTGGCGAGGAGATTGCGGCGGTCAAGCTCCGCATCGAGGACTCCCTGGGCTACACCAAGTGGCCCTTCGACGAGGCCGAGGCCAAGCGGCGCCAGAAGGCAGCGGCTGACGCTCTTGGCGTCAAGGTCGAGGAGGAGATTGACCTCGGCGGCGGCGTGAAGATGACCATGGTCCTCATCCCCGCCGGCGAGTTCCTCATGGGCAGCCCGCCCACGACCAGTCCGGAACAGATCGAGAAGACCTTTGGCAAGGACTCATGGAATGACTACACGCGGGAGTTCCCTCAGCACCGCGTGAAGATCAGCAGGCCCTTCTGGCTCGGCAAGACGGAGGTCACCCAGGCGCAGTGGGAGGCGGTCATGGGCGACAATCCCAGCAAGCTCGGGCCTCGCCCTCAGAACCCGGTGGGGATGGTGAGCTGGGACGACTGCCAGGGCTTCGTCCAGAAGCTGAGCGTGAAGTTCAGGAAGCCCTTCCGCCTGGCCACCGAAGCGGAATGGGAATATGCCTGCCGGGCGGGCAGTTCCACGGAGTTCTACTTCGGCGACAGCCAGGCGGCCCTGCCGCAACACGCTTGGTTCAACGCCAATTCGGGCCGCTCGGCGCAGCCGGTCGGCAAGACCAAACCCAACGCCTGGGGCCTCTATGACATGGCCGGCAATGTCTGGGAGTGGTGCGAGGACTGGTACGCGCCGTATGACAAGGCTGCTCAGGTGGACCCAGGGGGCCCCGGAGCCGGCGCCGCCCGGGTCTTGCGGGGCGCTGCCTGGGGCAGCGTTTGCGGGCACTGCCGTTCGGCCGACCGGTGCATGCAAAGCCCGACGAGCCGGTACGAGTACGTCGGGTGTCGGGTGTGCGTGGTCGCCGGGGCTACGGCTTCTGACGACGGGGGAGTGCCCGCGGGCTTCGTCGCGCTGTTCAACGGGAAGGACCTCACCGGCTGGAAGGCCGACGAGCGGGCCCGCCAGCACTGGACGGTCGAGGACGGGGTGCTCGTGTTCGACGGCAAGGGCGAGAACCTCTGCACGGCCAGGCAGTACGGTGACTTCGAGCTGTACCTTGAGTGGAAGATCGCGCCGGGCGGCGACAGCGGCATCTACCTGCGCGGCTGCCCCCAGGTGCAGATCTGGGACAAGCCCGTTGGCTCGGGCGGCCTCTTCAACAACCAGAAGCACCCCGCCGAGCCGCTCGTCCGCGCCGACCGCCCCGTGGGCCAATGGAACGCCATCGCCGTCAGGATGGTCGGCGAGCGGGTCTCAGTGAAGTTGAACGGCAGGCTCGTGGTGGACAACACGATCATGGAGAACTACAACGACCGTGGGAAGTCCATCCCCTCCACCGGCTCGATCGAGCTCCAGAAGTTCGCCGGCCCGCTCTACTTCCGCAGAATCTACATTCGCGAACTCCCGCCCGGCAGGTAGGCGGCCTTACACATCTCCCCTCTCGCTCCCACGCTCTGCTCGATCTCGTTGCGAAGCTCCGGCTTCGCAACGTGGATGGTGCGGCTCCTGCCGCAAGAGGATCGAAGCGGGAGCTTCGAGGATGTGCAACGCGAAGCAGGAGCTTCGCGACGAGACAGAACGGTTCGGGAACGTTCGGGAAGGCGTGTGCGCCGCGCAACCCGCGCGCCAGGAGAAGATGCGGTCTGAAGCCAGCACTACGAACGGCGAGCGATGGGGAGGCATTGGGTGTCGGTTGACGCGGGAAGACGCGGGGCAGGGACGCCCCGCCTACAATGGGGACTGGTTGGCGGCCTGACGCGGGTCGGGACTTGGGCTAAGTGGTTGCGCGGCAAGGGTTTCAGTAAGGCAACAGGCCGCCAAATCCAGGGGCGGGGGGATTGGCGGCCTGTCGCCTGATGCCCACGCGAAAAAGTGTCCGAGTCTGTAGAGTCTGGACGACTCTGAGCCGGAACGCCGAGAATAGGCGATTCTCGAGTCGGGAAACCGAGAAACCCGTACGACTCTGAGCCGGAAGGGCGAGAATGGCCAAATGGGTGCGCCGGAAATGGAGAACCCCGTACGACTCTGAGCCGGATGGCCGAGAATCGCCAAATGGGTGTCTCGTCCCCGCGAATGGGCACAATGGCGAGGCTTACCGCCAGTAGTGCCGCTCGGTGCTGCGGTACTGGACGGCCTCGGTGACGTGCTCGAGGCGGAGGCGGTCGTCGCCGGCGAGGTCGGCGATGGTGCGGGCGACTTTGAGGATGCGGGTGTAGCTGCGGGCGCTGAAAGCGTGCTGGGTCATCGCCTGTTCGAGCAGGGCCTCGGTGTCGGCGTCGAGCTGGCAGTGCTTGTGGATGTGGCGGTTGGTCATGCGGGCATTGGTGTTGATCCGCTCGCCGGCAAAGCGATGGCGTTGGCGGTCCCGGGCCGCGATCACCTGCTCGCGCATTTCGGCGCTCGTCGCGCCGGAGCGGCGGTCGCGCAGTTCGCGGTAGGGGACACGGGGCACCTCGATGTGGATGTCGATGCGGTCGAGCAGCGGGCCGCTGATGCGCGACATGTAGCTGCGAATCTGTCCGGCCATGCAGCGGCACTCCCGCGCCGCGTCGCCCATATTCCCGCAGGGGCACGGGTTCATCGAAGCCGCCACGAGGACCTCCGCCGGGAACTTGACGCTCATCAGCGCCCGCGAGACGGTGATGCTGCCATTCTCGATGGGCTGGCGCAGCGTCTCCAGCGTGGCGCGGTGGAACTCGGGCAACTCGTCGAGGAACAGGATGCCCTTGTGCGCCAGGCTGATCTCCCCGGGCCTCGGATAGGACCCCCCGCCCACCAGCGCAGGAGTGCTCGCCGTGTGGTGCGGGTCGCGGAAGGGGCGCGTGGCGACCAACGGCTGCCCGGGAGGCAGCTCGCCCGCGACGCTGTGGACCTTCGTGACCTCCAACGCCTCCTCGAGCGACAGGGGCGGCAGAATGGTGGGGAGGCGCTTCGCGAGCATCGTCTTGCCGCTGCCCGGCGGGCCGATCATCAGGACGTTGTGGTGGCCAGCCGCTGTCACAAGGAGCGCACGCTTGGCGTGCTCCTGCCCCTTCACATCGCTGAAATCCACGTCGTAGCAAGCCGTGTGCGTGAGGATGGACGCGATGTCCACCCGCTTCGGCTCCAGCACGAGGCGGTCGGTGACCAGGCCGGCGGCGTCGTCGAGGTTGCGGACGGGGTAGACCTTGAGGCCCTCGACGACTGCGGCCTCGGCGGCGTTGGCCTCGGGCACGATGAAGGCCAGGCCCGCCCCGCGCACGGCAATGGCCATCGGGAGCACGCCTTTGATCGGGCGCACGCCGCCATCGAGGGCCAGTTCGCCGACCATCGCGAAGTCGGCCAGGCGATAAGCCTCGATCTGCCCGTCGGCGGCCAGGAGGCCGATGGCGATGGGCAGATCGTAGGCGGGGCCCTCCTTGCGCGTGTCGGCGGGGGCCAGGTTGATCGTGATGCGGCCGGTGGGCCACCGGTATTGGCGGTTGACGACTGCGGCGTGGACCCGCTCGGCGGATTCCTTCACCGCCGCGTCGGGCAGGCCAACGATAGCCACGGCGCGCAGGCCGTGCGCGACGTTGCACTCGACCTCGATGGGGTAGGCTTCGATTCCCAGTACGCCCACAGAAGCGACTTTTGCGAGCATGACAAACCCTCGCCCGTTGCGTTAGAGGAATCATACAGGGGCGCCGAGCATCGTGTCAAGGCGGAACGGCTTGCGCTTTTGGGACCAGGCGGTACAATAGCCTGCTATCTGGTCGGGGCTACTGGAAGCCTGACGGAATCAGCCGCAAGGGCGCTCGGTTCAATTGGCAATGGAGGTTGCGAGGCCCATCCTGGTCATGGAGCAGCTCGGACACGCACAGGCTCACGTGTGGCTCGCCTTCTGCGAGAACCTGCCCGAAGCGTGGCTGGTCGGCGCGTGTACCCCCCTGCTAGACCCCGAGGAGCGGCGTAGGTGGGGCCGGCTCCGGCTCTCGGCCGATCGGCATCAGTACCTGGCGGCGCATGCCCTGCTGCGCGTCGCGCTGTCGCGCTATGCCGATGTGGCCCCGCAGGAGTGGCGGCTCCGCCCGGGGGCCGCGGGGAAGCCCGAAATCGCGGGGCCGGCCGCGGCCCCGCCTCTGCGGTTCAGCCTGTCGCACACGCGCGGGCTGGCCGCCTGCATCGTGGCGCTGGAGAGGGATGTGGGGGTGGACGTGGAGGCGATGGGCTCAGGAGCCGAGGTCGCGGAGGCCGCCGAGCAGTTCCTGGCCCCCGCTGAGCGGGCCGCCTGCGACGCGCTGCCCCCGGGGGCCCGCCGCGAGAGATTGTACGAGTACTGGACCCTCAAGGAGGCGTACGTGAAGGGATGCGGGCGGGGGCTGTCGCTCCCCTTGCGGGGGATCGCCTTCGAGATCGACGCGTCGCGGCGCATTCGCGTGGCTTTGGGGGCAGGGATCGGCGATTCGGGGGAGGACTGGCAGTTCCTCCTGTCGGAGCCCTCGCCCGCCCACAAGCTGGCGGCGGCCGTTCGGCGGCGACGCGGGGAGGCCGTCGCCATCGTCGAGCGGCTGCTGGCTCTGAAGGACCTGACGGCTCACCTGGAGTAGTCAATGCCTGTTCAAGAATCTCGCGCCCGTGAGGAGGTCGCCATCATCGGCATGGCGGGCCGCTTCCCGGGAGCGAAGTCCCTCGCGGAGTTCTGGAGGAACCTGCGGAACGGCGTGGAGTCCATCACGCAGTTCTCGGAGGCGGAAATCTGCCGCTCGATGGTGAACGCCGAGGACCCGCGGGACCCCGACTATGTGAGGGCTGGGACCGTGCTGGGCGGGGTGGAGATGTTCGATGCGCCGTTCTTCGGCCTCAGCGCGCGGGAGGCGGAGATCACCGACCCCCAGCATCGTCTCTTCCTGGAATGCGCCTGGGAGGCGCTGGAGGACGCGGGGTGCGATCCTTCCCAGTACCCGGGGCCCATCGGCGTCTTCGCCAGCGCGGGCCCGAACCGCTACGTGCTGAACAATCTTCTGTGCAACCCGGCGGTCCTGCGAACCCAGAACGTCTACCAGCTTGTCATCGCGAACGAGCGGGACTACATCGGCACGCGCGTGTCGTATGCCCTGAACCTGGGGGGGCCGAGCCTCACGGTGCAGACGGCGTGCTCGTCGTCCCTGGTGGCAATTCACCTGGCTGCCCAGAGCCTGCTCGGCCGCGAGTGCGACACGGCGCTGGCGGGCGGCGTGTCCCTCCGAATCCCAGAGCACGAGGGGTACCTCTACCGGCCCGGCGGCATCGTTTCGCCCGACGGGCACACGAGGGCCTTCGACGCCCGGGGAGCGGGCACCATGTTCACCTCGGGCATCGGGATCGTGGTGCTCAAGCGCCTCTCCGACGCCCTGGCCGATGGCGACCGCATCCGCGCCGTGCTCAAGGGGTCCGCGATCAACAACGACGGGGCCGCGAAGACCGGCTACACCGCGCCGAGCCTGGACGGGCAGGCGGCCGTCATCGCCAGGGCTCTCGAGGTGGCCGGGGTCGCCCCCGAGACCATCACGTTCGTGGAGGCGCACGGGACGGCAACGGCCACCGGAGACCCCATCGAGGTGGGGGCATTGACGAAGGTGTTCCGGGCACACACGCAGAAGAGGGGCTTCTGCGCCCTCGGCACGGTGAAGACGAATGTGGGACACCCGAATGCGGCTGCCGGCGTGGCAGGGGTGATCAAGACGGTGCTGGCGCTCGAGCACGGTGAGCTGCCGCCAAGCCTGAACTTCGAGCGGCCGAACCCGAGAATCCCCTTCGCGGAGTCGCCCTTCTACGTGAACCGCACGCTGTCCGAATGGACCTCGGCGGCGGGGCCTCGGCGAGCCGGCGTCAGCTCGTTCGGAATCGGCGGCACGAACGCACATGCGATCCTCGAGGAAGCCCCCGCCGGCCCCCCGAGCGGCCCCAGCCGGCCCTGGCAGCTCCTCCTGCTGTCGGCCAGAAGCCCCTCCGCGCTCGACGCGGCGGCCGGCAACCTCGCCACTCACCTGGAGCAGAACGCGCAGGCCAGCCTGGCGGATGTCTGCTACACGCTCAAGGCAGGCCGGAAGGCGTTCCGGCACCGCAGGGCGGCGGTCTGTCGCACCGTCGTCGAGGCGGTCGGGGCCTTGAGAGGCCAGTTCCCGGAACGTGTGCTCTCGGGGGTGGTCGATCCCGGGCACCGCTCGGTCGTCTTCATGTTTCCGGGACAGGCTTCCGAGCACGTGAACATGGCGCGGGACCTCTACCGGGAGGAGGCGGAGTTCCGCGAGACGGTAGACAGGTGTTCGGAGCTGCTCAAGCCCCGCCTTGGCGTGGACCTGCGGGAGGTGATCTACCCCCCAGCGGGGCAGGAGGCGGCGGCGGCAGAGGAACTCGAGAGGTCGTCCGTCGCCCAGCCCGCGATGTTCGTCTTCAGCTACGCCCTGGCCAAGCTGTGGATGGCGTGGGGCATTCGCCCCGACACCGTGATCGGCTACAGCACGGGCGAGCTGGCGGCGGCCTGCGTGGCTGGGGTGTTCTCCCTGGAAGACGCGCTGGCGGTCATAGCTGAGCGGGGCCTCCTGGTCGAGAGCGTTCCGGCCGGCGTGATGCTCGCCGTGGCTTTGCCCGAGCGAGAGCTGGCGCCGCACCTCGCCGCCGAGGGGCTCTCGCTGGCCGTCGTGGGTGGCCCCAACCATTGCGTGGCCTCGGGCCTTCCCGAGGCCGTGGCGGCCCTGGAGGAGACGCTCAAGGGGGCGCGCGTGGCATGCAGGCGACTCCAGTCCTCCCGGGCGTTCCACTCGGAGATGCTCGACCCCATCCTGCCTGCGTTCGCCCAGGTGATGGCGAGGGCGAAGCTGAGTCCGCCAGGCATCCCCTTCGTCTCCACCTTGATGGGAGCGCAGGCCGACAGCGAACTCGTCGCTCCGGCGTACTGGGTCCGCCAATTGCGCGAGCCCGTGCGCTTTGCCCAGGCGATCGGCCCGCTCCTGAAGGACCCGGGGACCGTCCTGCTCGAGGTCGGCCCCGGGCGGGTGCTGGCGGACCTGGTGCGGAGGCTCTCGCCGCGGAACGCGCGCCCGGTGGTGTTCTCGTCGTGCCGGCACCCTGAGGCCCCGAGCTCCGATGCCGAAGTGCTGCTCGACACGCTGGGCAAGCTGTGGCTCGTGGGCGTGCAGGCCGATTGGCGGGCCTTCTACGCGCGCGAACGGCGCCGGCGCGTGCCGCTGCCCAGCTACCCGTTCGAGCGCCAGCGCTATTGGGTGGAGCCGCAGGCGCCCGTCGCTGGCCTCATGGGGCGGGCGGCCCCGACCGGCAAGAAGGCGGACGTCGCGGACTGGTTTTACGTTCCGTCGTGGAAGCGGCTGCCCCTTGCTCCCCACGGGGAGGCGCGCGGGGCCTCGCCGTGGCTGGTCTTCTGCGACGAGGGGGGGCTGGGCGCCGAGCTGGCGGCCCACCTGGAGCAGGAGGGCCACGCCGTCGCCGTCGTGAGCCCGGGGGAACGCTTTGCCCAGGTTCGCGGCGGAGGAAACGTCCGCGCGGCCTACACCGTGGACCCGAAGCGGCCGGAGGACTACGTCGCCCTCTTCCGAGGGCTCGCCGCCGCGAACGCGATGCCGGCGGCCATTGCCCATCTCTGGAGCGTTGGCGGGCAGCCTTCCGCGTGGGGGGACGCGGGTCGGTTCGAGCGCGTCCAGGACCTCGGATACTATAGCCTCCTCGCCATCGCGAAGGCACTGGCGACCGAGGCCGTGGCGGTCCCCATCCGGCTCCACATGGTCTCGAGCGGCGTGCAGGCGGTGACCTGTGGGGCCGACGAGCTGCTGCGCCCCGAGAGCGCCACCTTGCTGGGGCCCTGCAAGGTGATTCCCCAGGAATATCCGAACATCACCTGCCGGAGCATCGACATCCAGATCCCCGACGCAGGGACCCCACGGAGGCACAGGCTGGCGGAGCAACTGCTTGCGGAAGTGACGTCGGCAGCCCCCGACCGCGTGGTGGCCTACCGCGGGGGCCACCGCTGGGTGCAGGCATTCGAGCCGATCCGCATCGAGCAGCAGGCGGCCGGGAAGGGGCTTCTGCGGCTCGAGGGGGTCTACCTCATCACGGGTGGGCTCGGGCACATCGGCCTGGTCCTGGCCGAGCACCTGGCGCGAAGCGTGCGAGCCAGGCTGGTGCTGATCGGGCGGTCCGGCTTGCCGCCGCATGCCGCGTGGCCGCAGTGGGTCTCGTCCCATGCCCCCGACGACACGGCGAGTCACCGGATCCGGCGCGTGCAGGAGCTGGAGCGCCTGGGCGCAGAGGCGCTGGTCCTCCGGGCCAACGTGGCCGATGAGGCGCAGATGCGGCAGGCGGTGGCGCGAGCCGGCGAGCGGTTTGGCGCGATCCACGGCGTGTTCCACGCGGCGGGCATGCTGGAGAACACAGCCTTCGCCGACATCCCGAGGCTGGGCCGCCGCGAGACCGAGGCGCACTTCGAGCCCAAAGTGCGCGGCCTCCTCGTGCTCGACAAGGTTCTCGATGGGGTGCCGCTCGACTTCTGCCTGCTGCTCTCCTCGATCGCATCTGTCCTGGGCGGGCTGGCCTATTGCGCCTATGCGGCAGCGAACGCATTCCTCGACGCCTTCGCCCAGAAGCGCAACCAGGCCGGCTCCACGCCCTGGATCAGCGTGAACTGGGACTCCTGGCAGGGTTCGAAAGCCGAGGCGCGCGCCCGCGCGAGCGTGGCTGAATTCGCGCTGACGGATGCGGAAGGGCTCGACGCCTTCCAGCGCGTGCTGGCCACGCGCGGCCTCGGCCAGATCGTCGTCTCGACGGGCGACCTGCAAGGCAGGATCGACCAGTGGGTCGAGGGCGGCTCGGCTCGCGAGGCCGCTGCGCCGCGCGAGGCGCCGCCTTCCGCTCTGCATCCACGCCCCGAACTTCTCACCGCGTACGTTCCGCCCGCCGACGACACACAGCGGGCGATCGCCGACGTCTGGCGGGAGCTGCTCGGCATCGAACGCGTGGGCATCCACGACGACTTCTTCGAGCTGGGAGGCCACTCCCTGTTGGCCACCCAGGTTGCCTCGCGGCTGCGGCGGACCTTGCGGGCGGAACTGCCGGTCGGGACGTTCTTCGCGTCGCCCACCATCGCCGGGCTGGCGGATCGCGTCCGCGAGCTTCGGTCCGCGAGCGCGCCGTCCGACGCTGCTGGCAAGCTACTCGACGAGATCGAGGCGCTCGGGGAAGAGGAGGCCCAACGCCTGCTGCGCGAAGGCGGCGGGCCGGACGACGTCAGCGGCCCCCCTGCGACCCCGTGAGTCAGCCCGAGCACTGCACGAGGACACTTGAGTTGGCGTCTGGAGCCCCGCAAGACGAAGGCCCAGGGGGAAGCGACCTGGCCTCCCGCATGGCCGCCTTGTCTCCCGCGAAGCGGGCGCTGCTGGCGCGAAGGCTCCGGGAAGAGCGGCGCGGCGCCCCGCCGCAGGCCATCCCGAGGAGAACGAGCTCGGGGCCGCTCCCCCTCTCCCTCGCCCAGGAGCGCCTCTGGTTCCTCGACCAGCTCCAGCCCGGCTGCGCGGCGTACAACCTCTGCCAGGCCATGAGGGTGGAGGGGCCGCTCGAGCCTCAGCTCCTCCGCGAGGCCCTCGAGGCTCTTGTCGCCCGGCACGAGTCGCTCAGGACCACCTTCCCTTCGATTGGTGGGAAGCCGGCCCAGGTGGTCGGTCCCGCCCGCGCCGTCGGGCTGCCGGTGGTGGACTTGAGCAGCCGCGGGCGGTCCGAGCGGGAGGCCGAGGCCCAACGCCTCGCCGCCGAGGAGGCGGGGCGCCCCTTCGACCTGAGCCACGGCCCGCTGCTGCGCACGCGGCTCGTGCGGCTCGGCGCCGAAGAGCACATCCTGATCCTCACGATGCACCACATCATTTCGGACGGCTGGTCCCTCGCCGTGCTCTTCCTCGACCTCTCGACGATCTACCTCGCCCTTGCGCGCGGCAGGGAGCCAGTGCTTCCCGCGCTGCCCATCCAGTACGGCGACTTCGCTCTCTGGCAGCGCGAGTGGCTCCGGGGCGACGTGCTCGCCCGCCAACTCGCCTACTGGAAGGAGCGGCTGCGCGACAGCCCCCCTGTGCTGGAGCTGCCGTGCGACCGCCCCCGGCCGCCTGCCCAGAGCTTCCGAGGGGCCGAGCACCGCGCCGACTGGCCGCGGGAGCTGTGCGAGGCGGCGAGCGCCGTCGGCCGCGCGGCGGAGGCCACCCCGTTCATGACGTTCCTCGCCGCGTTCGCCGTCCTTCTGTACCGCTACACAGGGCAGGACGACATTCTCGTGGGCTCGCCCATCGCGAGCCGCACGCGCGTGGAAACCGAGGGCCTGATCGGCTTCTTTGTGAACACCCTCGTCCTGCGGACGGATCTGGGCGGCAACCCGAGCTTCCTCGAGCTGCTCCGGCGCGTGCGCCAGACGGCTTTGGCGGCCTACGAGCACCAGGACCTCCCGTTCGACAGGCTCGTCGGGGAGTTCCGCCCCGACCGGGACCAGAGCCGCACGCCGCTCGTCCAGGTGATGTTCGGCTTCCAGCAGGGCACGCCCGCGGTGCTGGCCATCCCAGGGGCGACCACGCTCGCGCCGGTAGAGACGGGCGCCTCGAAGTTCGACCTGAGCCTCGAGCTCCTGGCCACCCCGGGCGGCCTCCAGGTCAAGGTCGAGTACAGCACCGACCTGTTCGACGCCGGGACCGTCGTTCGCATGGCCGGGCACTACCGCGTCCTTCTGGAGGCGGTCGTGGCCAATCCCAACGCCCGCATCGGCGACCTGCCGCTCCTGACGGAGCCCGAGCAGCGCCGAGCGGCGGTTGAGTGGAACGGCGCCGAGACTGAGTACCTGAAGGCGGCGTCCATCGGCGAGCGCTTCGAGGCCATGGCCTCCTGGACCCCCGATGCCGTCGCCGTCGTCGCGGGCGACGTCCGCCTGACCTACGGCGAGCTGAACGCTCTCGCGAACCGCCTAGCCCATCGCCTGCGGAAGCTCGGGGTCGGGCCGGACGTGCCAGTGGGCGTCTGCGTCGAGCGCTCGCCGGAGATGGCGGTCGCGTTCCTCGGCATCCTGAAGGCGGGCGGGGCCTACGTGCCCCTCGACCCCCATTACCCGACGGCTCGCCTGGAGAGCATGCTGGACGACACGCAGGCGCCGGTGGTCGTCGCCCAGGCGCACTTGCGCGAGCGCCTCCCGGCGAGCGGCGCCACGGTGCTGTGCCTGGATGCCGACGCGGAGGCGATTGCGGCAGAGAGCCCCGAGAACCCGCCGCCCGCCGCGGGGCCGGACCACCTCGCCTACGTGATCTACACCTCCGGCTCCACCGGCAGGCCGAAGGGGGTCGCCGTGACCCATCGAGCTGTCCTGCGCCTTGTTGTCAACACCGACTACGTGGCGCTGGGGCCGAGCGAGGTGGTGGCACAGGCATCGAACATCTCGTTCGACGCGGCGACCTTCGAGATCTGGGGGCCGCTGCTCAACGGAGGCCGGTTCGTCGTGGTCCCGACCGATGTGCTGCTCTCGCCCAACGGCCTCGCCGCCGAGATCGAGCGGCAGGGGATCACGACGCTGTTCGTCACCACGGCCCTCTTCAACCGGATTGCCGCCGAGTCTCCGCGTGCGTTTCGGGGGCTGCGCTGCCTGCTCTTCGGCGGCGAGGCCTCGGACCCGCGCTCGGTCGCCAGGCTCCTCCGCGAGGCGCCCCCTCCGCGCCTGCTCCACGTCTACGGCCCCACCGAGACCACAACGTTCGCCACCTGGTACCCCGTGGAGCGCGTCCCGCCACATGCGCCCACCGTGCCCATCGGCCGCCCCATCGCCAATACCAGGGCCCTTGTGCTCGACCGGTACCTGAACCCCGTGCCCGTGGGGGTGCTGGGCGAGTTGCACATCGGCGGGCCGGGGCTGGCCCGGGGCTACCTCAACAGCCCCGAGCTGACGGCCGAGCGCTTCGTCCGCAACCCGCTGTCCGACGACCCCAGCGCGCGGCTGTACAAGACGGGCGACGTGGCTCGCTACCTGCCCGACGGCAACATCGAGCTGCTGGGCCGGCTGGACGACCAGGTGAAGATCCGAGGCTTCCGCGTCGAGCCCGGCGAGGTCGAGGCCGCCCTCCGCCGGCACCCGGCCGTCGAAAACGCCGCCGTCGTCGCCAGGGACGACGCTCCCGGCGACAAGCGGCTCGTGGCCTACGTTGTCACCCACGGCGCGCCGGGCGCGTCCTCGGACGACTTGATGGCATTCCTCGCCGACGTGCTGCCGGCCTACGCGATCCCATCCGCGTTCGTGGTGATGGACAGGCTGCCTTTGACGCCGAACGGCAAGGTGGACCGCCGGGCTCTGCCGGCCCCCGCCTGGGCCGCGGCAGGCAGGAAAGGCGTCCGCACGGCGCCGCGGAGCATGCTGGAGGACGAGCTGGTGCAGATCTGGCAGGACGTTCTGGGCGTTCCCCAGGTCGGGGTGGACGAGAGTTTCTTCGAGCTGGGCGGCCACTCGCTGCTCGCGGTGCGGCTCTTCGCCCGCATGGAGCGGGTGTTCGGGCGGGCGCTTCCCGTGGCCACGCTGTTCGAGGCGCCCACGATTGCGAAGCTGGCCGCGGTGCTGGGCCGGCAGGGCTGGTCGGAGTTCCCGCTGCCCGTGGTGAGCCTGGGCGACGCCGGGCCGGGGCGGCCCTTCTTTTGCGTGTCGGCGCTCGATGCGTTCGCGTTCCTGCACGTCGCGCGGCAACTGGGCGCGGAACGGCCGCTCTACGTCCTGCATCCCCTTGGAGCGACGGACCACGAGAACCCGCAGATAGACATCGCGGCGCTCGCGGCGTGCCACGTGAGGGAGATGCGCGCGATCCAGCCGGAAGGCCCCTACCTGCTGAGCGGCCATTCCGTGGGCGGTGTCGTGGCCTTCGAGATGGCCCAGCAGCTCCAGGCGGCCGGCCAGCCCGTGGCGCTCCTGGCCTTCTTCGACACCTGGTGCCCGCAGCGGGGCTGGGTGCGGTGGGTCAACCGCGTCGGGCGGCGGCGCCTCATCCGCCACGTGCGCACCCTGTGGCGGCTGGAGAGGGGAGAGAGACTCGGCTACCTCCGCGAACAGCTTCGGGCCCTGGGCCGGCGGTGGTTCGGCGCTCGGCAGGCACGCGAGGAGCCCCCCATGGAGACCGAGGCTGCCCGGCGCTTCTGGATGCCGTTCTACGGAGCCTACGCGCGAGCCTTGGCGAAGTACATTCCGAAGCCCTACGCAGGCCGCGTGGTCATGTACCTCTGCGCCAAGGAGCGGACCCAGCCATTCGACCCTCGGCTCATGTGGCGCAAGGTGGTCAAGGGCGGCATTGAGGTCCACAGGATCCCCGGCACCCACCGGACGATGATGCAGGAGCCGAGCGTCCGCCTCCTGGCCGATCATCTCCGCGCCCATCTGGCGCAGGCCGATGCGGCCGCCTCCCCATAGCCGCATGCGTCAGGCATCCTCCGCGAGCGACCGGCCGTCGAACCCAGCCGGCGGCGGGAGGCCGAGCAGGCGAAGGATGGCGGGAGCCACGTCGGCGACGGATGGTTGGGCACAGGGGCTGGGCCGGTTAAGGAAGAGGATGCCGGGCACGTGGCTGGGGTCCACCAGGTGGTCGCCGCGCCAGCGCTCGCGGTTGTCCTCGATGAGCGGTTTGGGGTAGCCGCCGACGGCGGTCTGCCACGAGGCGCGGTAGCCGGGCCGGAAGCCCACGATGAGGTCGGGCGCATCGGCGACGCGCTCCCCCGCATAAATCTCCTCCCGCCGGTACACGCGTTCGACGACCGGCCCTCCCGAGGCGCCGTCGGTGAGTTGCTCCAGCTTGCGCGCGATTTCGGCGGCGAGGCCGGGGGCATCGGCCGGCCCCACGACGCCGCGCCCCTCGCGCCCCTTGCGGTTGAGATAGATGCTCGAGAAGCCGAGGGCGTAGGCTCGCGTGGCCGACCAGTTGACCCCGCGCAGGAGCGAGGCGCTGCGGTCGCCGTCCTTGAGCGCCATCAGCCCCTGGCGGATGAGCCACGAGTTGAGGTGGACGGCTCGGCGGAAGCCGCAGAAGCCGTGGTCGGAGCACACGAGCAGAGCCGTCCGCTCGTCGCAGGCCTCGAGCACCCTGCCCACCACAGCGTCGGCGCGGCGATACCAGGCATCCACGATCCGTGACCCGTCGCGCGTGTCGCCTTCTGGCTCCCAGAAGATGTGCTGGACGCGGTCGGTGGTGTCGAGCACGACGGCAAGGAGGCCGCGGTCGAGGCGGCCCAGTTCGTGCCAGAGCATGCGCTCGCGCTCGGCCATCACGGTGTCGCACTGGGCGAGGAAGGCTTCGGTGTCGAAGCAGCCGTCGCCGAGGGCGTTGGTGTCCTCGGGCATGCCCAGGGTGTGGTAGTCGCCCACGGCCTCGGCCAGTTCGGCGGCGTAGCCGTCGGGGTGCGAGAGGACGAAGGCGGGGTTCCGCGGGTCGGCCTGGATGGGGGTGAGGTAGAGCCGCAGGTCGGGCTCCACGGCATCGAGGTAGAAGCGGCACAGGCCCCACACGGTCCGCACGAGCTGCACGCGGAACCGCACGCGAATCCAGCCGCTCCACTGCCTCTCGCGGACGCGGTGCTCCTCGCCCGCGATGGCGAGGGCGACGGAGCGGTCGGCGCGGTCCACGTGGATTCGCAAGGGCACGCGGGCGCGCTGGGGGCCGTCGAGGGTCGTGCGAAAGGCCGTCTCGCCCCGGGGGAGTTGCACCACGTTGCCCTTGCGCGATTCGGCCTCCGCGGGCGGGATCGGCTCGGTGGTGTAGAAGGTGTAGCGGCCGAGGTTTGCGTTGAGATCGGGCACGCCCAGGCCGGCGAGCATGCGGCCCCGAATGGCGTCGGGCGGCAGCGTGAGGGGCCAGCGGACGACCGTCGAGGGCACCCCCGCGTCGGACGCGGCGTTCCAGAAGGCGGGGGCGTGGCGGACGGGGAGGAACATCGAGCCGCGGCGGCCGGCCACGTTGCGGGGGTTCACCCGCAGGATGGCCAGCTCGGGGCGATAGGCGCGCGGGTCGCGGCGGATGAAGTCGAACACGCCGTGGCGGCCGGGATTGGCGCCCGTGGCGATGGTGGTCCAGGCGACGGGGCTCTGGGCGGGGTTGCTCGTGGCCAGGCGGCGGTAGGCGCCCGAGTCGCGGAGGCGGGCGAAGGCGGGGAGCTGGCCCCGCTCGAGCAGCCGCTCGACCACGGCCGGGCTGAGGCCGTCAATGCCGAGCACGATCACTCTGTCGGCCGTGGCGCTCATTCGTCCTCGGGCTTGCTTTCGGCCTCTGGCCCCGCTTCCGTGGCTTCCTCGCCGCCCTTCTTCTTGTGGAACAGGGCGCCGAGCGCCTTGCGGAAGGGCCACACCAGGAAGCCGAGAAAGATCCCGAGCATGGCCAGAATGGGCGCCAGGATGGCGAAGAGCGACGTGGTCGTGGCCGGATCCACGTAGGCGAGCGCTGCCCCCGCCGCGCTGGAAAGGAGCGGAGCCGACAACGCGCCTGACGCGAGCAACATCATGGCAGGGCCTCCATATCGTCTGCTGGCTGGGAAGAGTCCGTAGGCCGAAGAACACCGTCAACCCGGTGAGGCGCCCCTGCATCCGCGGCCTTCGCGATCCCCGCGGCGGACAGGCCGGCCCTCAGCTTCAGGCCCAGCCTGGCCTCGAGCGCGGCCCGCAGGCGCGCCGCCTCCTCCGGGAACCGATCGAGCACGTTGTGGTTCTCGAGCGGGTCCTGGGACAGGTCGAACAACTCCGCCGTGTCGTCCGACGACCAGAGGTACTTGAAGCGCTGGCCCTGGATCGCCATCTGCCGGCGCAGGTACGGCAGGATGTCCCACCACGGGTAGTGCGCGGCCATCCTGGTCAGCCAGCCGAGCGAGAGATCCCGCTGGGCCACCGCGAACTGCTCGGCCTCGGGGCGAGGCGGCGCGAGCAGGCTTCGGCCATGGAGCTTCT
Source organism: Planctomycetota bacterium (assembly GCA_035527715.1). Classification (GTDB taxonomy): domain Bacteria; phylum Planctomycetota; class PUPC01; order DSUN01; family DSUN01; genus DSUN01. The sequence continues at coordinate 19,778 of DATKZY010000205.1, forward strand.
CCCGCCCGTCCCACGCCAGCCCCACCACGTCGAGGATGGTGGGGAACAGGTCCGTGAGCTCCACGATGTCCCCGCGGCGAGTGCCCGCCTGGAAGCGGCCGGGATAGCGGATGATCAGGGGCACGTGCAGCAGCGTGTCGCGCAGCCCGAACCTGTGCTCGATCCTCTTGTGCTCGCCGAGCTCCTCGCCGTGGTCGGACGTCACGATCAGGAGTGTGTTGTCCAGCGTGCCGAGCCGCCTCAGGTGCTCGGCCAACTCGCCGACGCGCTCGTCGAGGTACGTCAGGTCGCCCTCGTAGAGCGCGCGAAGCACCTCGAAGTCCCTGCTCGACGCCGAGACGGCCCCGGCGGCGTACTTTTCGGGATTCTGGGGAATCCTGAGCGCTCGCGAGGCGCCGACGCCGGGCGGGAGCCACCGGCGGAAGCCGGGTGTGTTGCCATAGACGTGATGCACCTCGAAGTAGTTGATGAACAGGAAGAAGGGCCGCCCGGCCTGGCGGGCCTCATCAATCCACCGCGTGGCGACGCGGTTCATGGCCGCTGAGCCATTGTCGGTGCGATGCAGGCCCTTCAGGGCGTGCGTCAGCAGCCAGGGCGTCTCGGGGCCGCGCCCCCAGGGGAGCACGTGAAAGCGCTGGAAGCCCTGGTCCAGGTTGGTCAGCCCGCAGACGTTGAGGTTCGAGGAGCAGGCGAAGGTGGCGTAGCCGTGCTCCGCGAGCACTTCGGCGACCGTCGTGCGTTCGTCCCACAGCATGCCCTGCTCGGTGGTCGTCCCGACGCCGCTGGGCAGGAGGCCGGTGAACATGGAGGCGTGGGACGGCCGCGTCCACGACGACTGCGAGTAGGCCCGCTCGAACAGGGCGCCTTCCGCCGCCAGCTTGTCGAGGCACGGCGAGGTCTTGCGGGGGTTGCCGTAGCACGAGAAGGCGTCGGCCCGAGCCGTGTCGAGGATGAGCCACACGACGTTCGGCCTGGAGTCGGGCGCGGCGGCCGGGGTCCAGCGCGGCCTCGGGAGCGCCACGGCCCACGAGCCGCCGAGGAGGAGGGCGAGCGACGCGAAGACGATGGCCGCGCCCTGCACGGCCCGCCGCGTGTCCCGCGGCCCCCGCCGGCGGAGCAGGCCCAGGGCGAGGCGGTACAGCCCCACGCCGAGGGCGACCGCCAGGGCGAAGAGGATTGGGCGGCTGAGCTTGCCGATCAGGCCGAATCGCTTCCCCGCCTCAAGCTGGCCAAGCCATAAGCCCCAGAGCGTCAGAACCAGCAGCGCCGCGACCAGCCCCGCCGCCGCGGCGGCCAGCCGCGCCGTCGCCCCTGCCCAGCGGCTGGCCGCGTACGCCGCACAGCCGAACCCGACGGAGCAGAAGAGGGTGACGACGGCGATCTCGGGCGCAAGGTAGCTCTTCACGTATTCCCTTGCCCCGGAGCCGATCGGCCGACCGAGCCACATCACCGAGGGGAGCACGACAAGCAACAGACCCGCTCCGCACAGGGCGGCCACCCACGCGTCGTTGAGCCGATAGCCATGCACCCGTGCCACTGCCCATGTCCCAACGGCGACCAGCAGGGCCAGGACGCACCCCGCGGGGCAGTACCGCGCCATGGCATGGAGCGCCATCGCCAGCAGATTGGCGAGGTCGGCGCGGAAGCTCTTGTGGAACAGCTCGGATGCATGGAACGTCTCGCGGATGGCGAACAGCGCGCCCAGGGTCAGCCCCGTGACGACCGCCACGGCCATGATGCGGCCGAATGTGAGGCGCTGAGCGGAGCCCTCCTTGCCTGGTTGGGTCACCGTTCGGACTCCTCCATCCCTGGCGGTTCCATGAGCACGCCGGCTCCGGCCACGGCGTCGTGGGTCTCCAGCACCACGCGGCCCAGCGCCTGGCACCGCTCGGGCAACTCGGCCACGACGGGCTGGTCAAGCTCCAGCTCCACCTCGCCCACCTCGGTTGTCGCCAGGCGGTCGGCGTCGCGGGCCAGCACGTCGAGCGTCGAGGAGTTGATGCGGCGGCGGATGGCGGCGACGCGGCAGGCCGCGTCCTGGGTGGCGAGCCGCAGGCGGTGGCGCGAGCCGAGGGCGAGCGGCTCGTCGCCCATCCAGAACAGGCGGACGCGGAGCGTGGATGCCACGGCGGGCGCGGCGGCAGGATCGCACAGCACCTGGCCGCGGCGCACGGCCCGGTCGGCGGGCAGCGTGACCCCGATGCTCTCGCCAGCCTCGGCGAGGCCGCGCTCGCTGTGGAAGCGCTCGATCGAGAGCACCGTCGTGGTCGCGCCGTCGGGCAGCACGAGCACGGGGTCGCCCACGTCCAGCGTGCCGGCTTCGACTCTGCCGGCCGCAATGCGGCGGCCATCGAAGGCGTAGACGTCCTGCACGCAGAAGCGGAACGGGCGCTGGGTGTCCTGGACCGCCTCGATGCCATCAATGGCCTCCAGCACGGTCAGGCCGTCGTACCAGGGCAGCCGGCTCGAGGGGTTCACCACGTTGTCGCCGTGCAGTGCGCTGATGGGCACGAAGGCGACGGGCTCGAGGCCAATGGCCGCCGCGAAGGCGCCGACCTCCTCGCAGAGCTCCAGGAACCGCGCCTCCGCGAAGCCCACCAGGTCCATCTTGTTGATGACCACCAGGCAATGGCGGATGCCGAGCAGGGTGAGCAGGAAGGCGTGGCGCTGGGTCTGCTCGGCGAGGCCCTGGGCCGCGTCCACCAGCAGCACGGCGGCGTGCGCCTGGCTGGCGCCGGTGAGCATGTTCTTGAGGAACTCGCGGTGGCCGGGGGCGTCGATCACCACCACGTCGCGGTCGGCGGCGCGGAAGAAGAGCTGGGCCGTGTCTATGGTCATCGAGTGCTCGCGCTCCTCGCGCAGGTGGTCCACGAGGTAGGCGAGCTCGGTGTCGTGGCCCTGCTCGACGCTGGCCTGGCGCACCTGCTCCATGCGGTCGGGCGGCACGGAGCCCGTGTCGTAGAGCAGGCGGCCGATGAGGGTGGACTTGCCGTGATCCACATGGCCGAGGAATGCGAGCTTGAGGCGGTCACGATCCATGAAGCGTCCGTTTCCGAGGGGTTACATATATCCGAGCGCGCGCAGCTTCTGCATGGTGTAGGCGTCCTCCTTGTCCTGTGCGCGGCCCGATCGCTCCGAGACGTTCGAGGTCCGAAGCTCCTCGATAATCTCGTCCACGTTGGCGGCGACGCTCTCGACGGGCTGGCAACAGGTCACGCAGCCGAGGCTGCGGTAGCGCTTGCCGTTGCGCGCGAAGTAGAGGGGGTTGATGGGGAGCCCCTCGCGGCGGACGTAGCGCCACACGTCGAGCTCGGTCATGTGCAGGAGCGGGTGGATCCGCAGGTGGCGTCCCTCGTCGGCCCGGGAGGCGTACTGGTCCCAGAGCTCAGCCGGCTGGTTCTGGTAGTCCCACTTGAAGCCGCTGTCGCGGGGGCTGAAGTAGCGTTCCTTGGCCCGGATGCCGTGCTCGTCGCGGCGGATGCCGAGCAGGATGGCGTCGAGCCCGAGGTCGCGGAGGGCCACCTTGAGGGCATCGGTCTTCAGTGCCGTGCAGCAGGCGAGCTTCGAGCCCTTGCCCGGCCCCACGCCGGCGGCGCGGGCCGCCTCGTTGCTCGCCACGACCAGGTTCAGGCCCCACTCGCGCGCGAGACGGTCGCGGAAGCTGTACATCTCGAGGAACTTGTAGCCCGTGTCGATGTGGATCACGGGCAAGGGCACGTGCCCGAGGAACGCCTTGCGGCACAGCCACAGCAGCGTGGTGGAGTCCTTCCCCACCGACCAGAGGACCCCCAGCCGCCTGAAGCGGACGTAGGCCTCGCGGATCACGTGGACGCTTTGGCTTTCCAGCCGGTCGAGGTCGTCCAACAGTGCCTGGCTCCGTCGCAGTGATGACGGCTCAGGATACCATGAGCGCCGGCTTCGGTCAACCTCGGCCCGAGCCGCGGGGCGGAGGCGCTAGAGGGCGATGTCGTCGAGGGTCTCCAGGGGCACGGCCTCGACGCCGGCCTCGAGGAATCCCTCGTGGGCAGGGTCCTCGAGCGGGTCGTACTGGCGCAGGGGGCCGAAGTCGAGCTTCGTCGCGGCCTCGAGGTCGCGGACCTTGACCTGGAAGGGGCGGTAAGGGTCTACGACGAACTCCTCGGAGGGGAGGCTCTTGATGAGGCTGGCCTGGCTGAGCTTGAAGGCGACGGCCCGCGGCCGCCCGGCGTCGTTCTCGAACACGACGAGCTTCCAGAACTCCCTGGGGACCTGGAGGTCCTTGTACTTGCGGTCGTTGGCGCGGAAGACGGGGCCGTTGAGGATGCACAGCTTCCGCTTGTCCTTGCGCGCCTGGGCCGCGATGTGCCCCTCGATGCTGCCCCAGAGCCGCACGCCCGCTTGGGTGGCCTTGCTGGCCTGATTGAAGACCTCGTGCTGCGGCGAGCAGTTGGTGAGGTGGAAGGTGTCGTCGTTGGCGAGCTTCGCCTCCTCCTTGGTCGCGCCCCAGCCGGCGTCGGCGCGCATGACCAGGTGCCCCTTGTCGAGGGGGTTGCCGTCGTAGTACTTCGCGCCGGCCTGGAACTCCTCGTCCACGCGAGGGTCGGGGAACCACTTGTCCTTGCCCTCCCGCTTGTGCTTGAAGGGTGCCGCTGCATCGAAGTTGACCGCTGCCAGGAAGGCCAGGCGCCTGTCGCGGTTGAAGAGGACGCTGTAGTGGTGGTACTTCAGCTCAAACTTGTCGGCCCCCGACACGCCGGGGAGGGCGAAGGCGTGGGGGACCAGTGGCTCGGTGAGCGTGGGCAGGGGGACGGGGAAGCCCAGGAAGTCCTTGTCGTACCCCGGCCGGCTATCGTAGTCGGTGTCGGGCTGGATGGCCTCCAGGGCCGTCGCGTCGGCTTCTGGCTCTGTGGCGGCGAGGCGAGGCTCGGCCACCTCCGGCGTCCCCAGGCTCACCGTGATGTCCAGCGGGATAGAGAGGGATACGGCTCCGGTGCGGGGCTGGCCCGTTGGCTGGCGCGTGACTTCTGGCGTAACTGGCCTCTTGATTTCTGGCACGTGCACGGGCGGCGGAGGGGGCGGGGTGGCCTTCAGCAACTCGTCGCGCAGGGGGACCATCTCAGGCTTGAGCGGGGCCGTGGTGATGAAGGCCATGAGCCGCGAGATGCGGATGCCCTCGTTGGCCACCCAGGCCAGCCGCGTCGGATCGTCGCCCTCCTTCCAGACGTTGCCGTCCCTATCCAGGTACGTTCCAGCGGCGTCCATCTTCGGCACGCCGGAGTGGTGGAGGGCCACGACCTCCCACTGGTCGTTGAACACGGGCGAGCCCGACGAGCCCGGCTCGGTATCCGCCTCATAGTGGGCCATCTTCTCCAGCAAGTCCAGGAGCTTGTTCTCGCGGACGACGACCTGCTTCATCTCACCGAGCGGGTGCTGGATGATGTTGATCGGCTCGCCAATGTGGACCTTTCCTTCCTCCTGGATGAGCGGGCAGTAGCCGAAGTCCGACAGGGGCTTGCCCTGCTGCGACACGGGCGCCAGCGCGACCAGGGCGAAATCCAGCGGCTTGTCGTTCAGGAAGAAGCGCGCCGGCTGGAGGGCGTAGCGGCACACCGGCAGGGGCTGCCCGTTGCAGTCGAGCTGGTAGTTGAACTCCACGATGCTCCCGGCCGCGCGGTCCTCTGTCGGCAGCACGTGGTGGTTAGTGAGCAGAAGCTGCGGGGAGACCAGGAACCCTGTCCCGAATGCCTTGCGACCGCCGCCCAGCGGGGTGACAATCCTGCCTACGCGGCGGCCCACGAGGAGGGCCTTCTCGAAGAATTCCATGGACAGGAAATCGCGGGTCTCGCCGATGACCCGCTCGACGAGGACGTTGTCAATCTCCTCGGGCGCAAACGTGGGGTGGAGGACCAGGGTCCGCAACGCGTCGGGCAGGATGACCTCCCGCTGGGGCAGGAGGTCCCTCACCTTGCCCAACAGGCGGTTGACGCGCTTGGCCAGGCGCTCCCGCGGCTCCACGGCATCGTACTGCCTCTCCTTCAACCGGGTCGCGTTCCGATCGCGGCCCACCGCGCGCTCCCGCCAGTTCTTGGCGGCCTGCGTCATCACGTCGAAATCAAACGCGAACTCGTTTCCGGGCGCGCTCATCGCCGTGTCCTCCATGAGTGCCGATGACTGCAACCCTGCCCGCGTGGGCACCGAGGCCCCTTGGAGCATAGCGCCCTCGGACCGAAGTGTCAACTGGTGGCCTGCTGCTCACCCCGCCGCCCCGGTGAGAACGAGGCCAGCGATGATGAGGGCGGAGCCGAGCAGGCGCATGCCCCCATGCTTCTCGCGCAGAAAGACCGCGCCGAGCACGACGCTGAAGACGATGCCCAGATTGCGCGCCGGGCCGACGTAGGTGACCCGCTCGCGCGAGAGGGCGTAGAGGACGAGCAGGTACGACACCAGGCTCGCGCAGCCGGCCAGGATGATGCTCGGCCGGTTCGCTCGCCACTCGGCCCGCACGAGGTCCCACCGACGCCGGACGGCGAGGAAGATGGTGAAGGCGCAGAAGTCGGCGGCGAAGAGCAGGAGGATGTAGTGGATGCGGTTGGCGCCCTGCACGCCCACGCGGTCAATCAGGTGGTACAGGGCGATGGTGAGCCCCGCCCCGAGAGCCGCCTGGGAACTGCGCTGCGAGAGCGTGCGGAACGGCCGGAACAGGTCCGCTCGCGACAGCGAGGGGAGGAAGACGACGTAGACCCCGGCGATCATCAGCGCGACGCCGCCCATGCCCAGGGCCGTCACCTGCTCCCCGAGCAAGGCGATGCCCAGCGCGGCAATGAGAACCTGTGCCGAGCCGCGCGAGAGCGGGTAGACGGCAGACAGATCGCCCTCCTCGTAGGCGCGCGCCATTGCCAGCAGGCACACCGCCTGGAGTACGCCGCTCACGACGCCGCACCCGACGCTCCGCAGCGCCGTCGCCGAATCCCATCCACCGAGCGAGAGGAAGGCCGCGGGGGAGAACACCACCAGCGGAATCAGGAGATACCACCACACGAACGCCATCCGGTCGTTGGCCTTCTTGAGCAGAAGGTTCCACATGGCGTGGAGGAGAGCGGAGGCGACAACGAGGAGGAGGGCAGCGGTCTGCATTTCAGATGAGCTTCGTCACCCCCGGGATGGGCACAGGATAGATGTCCCTCGCGTCGGGCTTCACGGGCGGCTCCATCTCGAAGCTGCATTGCTCGGCCTTTGGCCCCAGCGTGAAGTTGGACTTCAGTGCCTGGTCCCACGTGACCTCTTTGCCCGTGTAACAAGAGAGCTGGCCCATGATGGCGGCCAGGGTGCCGTGCAGCATGATGGAGCCTTCGTTGAGCGGCTCGCCCGAGCGAATGGCCTTGAAGAGGGCCTGGTGCTCGGCATCGTAGGGGCTCACTCGCGGGCCGTCGGGGCGGCGGTACTGCCAGTTCGTCTCGCCCTCGATGCGCCAGCGAAGCAGGTCGCAGCGGCCCTTCGTGCCGAGGACGATGCTGGAGGTCTGGTTGTGGCAGCCCGCCTGGGTGCGGCAGAAGGCGCGGAGCCGCACGCCGCCGGGATACTCGTAGACGACCGAGTGGTGGTCGAAGAGCGAGCCGCGGCAGTCGTCGGGCGCTGACGAGCGGCCGCCGAGGCCGTGGCACTTGACGGGCGGCTTGTCGCCCATCAGCCAGTTGTCCCTATCAAGGTTGTGCACGAGGCCCTGGAGCAGATCGTCGCCCGAAAGCCAAGCGAAGCTGGCCCAGTTGGCAAACTGGTGGTGCACTTCGGAGAGGCCGGGTGTGCGGCGATACGGTGCGTAGGGGCCGCGGAGGAGGTGTTCCTCGATGGCCACGATGTCGCCGATAGCCCCGTCGCGAATCCGCTGGATCGTCGCCTGGTAGCCCGGCTCGTAGCGGCTGTGGAAGCCCGAAGCCACCGAGAGCTTCTTCTGCCGGGCCAGCTCGCACGCGGCGATGAGGTCGCGGACGCCCGGCGGGTCAATCGCGTGGGGCTTCTCGCAGAAGACGTGTTTCCCCGCCTCGACGGCTGTCTTGATGTAGAGCGGGTGGAACTTCGACGCCACGGCGATGAGCACCACGTCCACGCACTCGATCAGCTTGCGAAAGCCGTCGAGGCCGACGAAGCAGTGGGCATCGTCCACCGTCACCTGGTCGGGCTTCTGCTGTTTGAGCCCCGCCCGGCGGATGCGGATCGCCTCGGCCGACACATCGCACAGGGCGACGAGGCGCACGCCCGGGTCGGCGTTCATCGCATTCATCGCCGCCCCCGTGCCGCGTCCGCCGCAGCCGATGAGGCCGATGCGGATGGTGTCACTAGCCGCTGCGCCCATCGCTCGGTCCTTTCCTGGCGCCAGTCTACGTAGCAGGAGGGCGCACGTCAAACTGCGACTTGATTCCCCGGTAGTTGTCGCGTATCATCCAGACTGTGGAAAGCCGTGGGCCGCTGAAGTGGAGAGAAGCCAAATGAGCCGTTGGACGGCCTGTCTGTTTGTGGCGTGTGTCGGCGTGGCGATGGGCGGGCAGGCGCCGCCAGCAAAGGCGGCCCCCAAGGGCGCGCCCAAAGCCGTGCCGAAGGCCCCGCCGCCACCGCAGGGCGGCTTCACGCCGGGACCAATGCTCAAGCGATTCCTCGACGACGGGCCGATGAAGGGCGTGGACGAGATCGTCTTCGCCGTCCGCGTGCCGGGCCGCGACCACTGGTACGTGACGTTTGGGAACTACGCCGACCACTCGGAGTCGCCGCCGAAGAGGCTGGGCTTCAAGTTCGAGGAAGGCGTCTACTGGGGCTACGGTGAGACGGGCCGCCTGTGCCGCCTGAACCTCCGCACAGGCAAGGTCCAGGTGATCCTCGACGACCCGAAGGGGGGCGTCCGCGACCCCCAGGTGCACTACGACGGCCAGAAGATCCTCTTCGCCTACCGCAAGGGCGGCACGCATCCCTTCCACCTCTACGAGATCAACGTGGACGGCTCGGGCCTCAAGCAGCTCACCGACGGGCCGGACGACGACATCGAGCCGACGTATTGCCCCGACGGGAGCATCGTCTTCTGCTCCTCGCGCTGTCATCGCTTCGTGAACTGCTGGTACACGCGCGTGGCCGCGCTCTACCGCTGCGACGGCGACGGCTCCAACATCCGCATGCTCTCGAGCAACAACGACCACGACAATACGCCTTGGCCCCTGCCCGACGGCCGCATCGTCTACATGCGCTGGGAATACGTGGACCGCTCCCAGGTGCACTACCACCACCTGTGGGTGATGAACCCGGATGGCACGGGGCAGATGGTCTTCTTCGGCAACTCGTTCGGCAGCACGGCCATGCTGGACGCCAAGCCGATCCCCGGGTCGAACAAGGTCGTGGTGTCCTACTCGCCCGGCCACGGGCGGCCCGAGCACCTCGGCCCCGTGGCCATCGTGGACCCCACCCTTGGCCCCGACGTGCAGGGCGCGGCGCGCATCGTGAGCAGGGGCGGCGACTGGAAGGACCCATGGGCCTTCAGCGGGAGCTGCATCCTCGCTGCCAGCCCCCGCGGCATCTTCGTGATGGACGACAAGGGGAACAACGAACTCGTCTACTCGCTGTCGCCCGGAGAGCGCCACCTCCAGCTCCACGAGCCGCGGCCGCTCGCACCGAGGCCCCGCGAGCGGGTCATCCCCTCCCGCGTGAAGCTGGCCGTCCCGACCGGCCGGCTCTTCCTCACCGACATCTATCACGGGCGCAAGATGGCCAACGTCGAGCGGGGCTCGATCAAGAAGCTCCTGGTCCTCCAGCAGCTCCCGAAGCCGGTCAACCACTCGGGCGGCATGGAGCCGCTGACCATCGGCGGCTCGTTCACCCTGGCGCAGATTCTCGGCACGGTGCCCGTCGAGCCCGACGGCTCGGCCTGCTTCGACGTGCCGGCCCTCAAGAGCGTGTTCTTCGTGGCACTCGACGAGCGGGACATCGCCGTGAAGCGCATGCACAGCTTCCACATCATGCAGCCCGGCGAGACGACGAGCTGCGTGGGCTGCCACGAGCTGCGCACCGACACGCCGCGCACCGCGCTCTCCGCCTCGCTGATGGCCATGCAGCGTCCGCCCTCGCGCATCGAGCCGGTGAGGGGGGTGCCGGACGTCATTGACTTCTCCCGCGACGTGCAGCCCATCCTCGACAAGCGCTGCGTCACGTGCCACAACCCGGACCGGCCCGACGGGAAGGTGGACCTCTGCGGCGACAAGACGCCCATGTACACCATCAGCTACTGGACGATGCAGACGCGCAGCCTCGTCTCCGACAACCGCAACCGCCCCGAGAGCAACTACCCGCCCTACGCCATCGGCAGCGGGCCCAGCCGCCTGCTGAAACTCGCGGACGGCAGTCACTACAAGGCGAAGCTCTCCGAGGAGGAGATGGCCGTCGTGCGCCTGTGGATAGACACGAGCGCCTGCTACCCGGGGACCTATGCGTCGCTCGGCAACGGCTTCTACCCCGTGCAGTTCACGCCCGCCGACATGGCCGGAATGGGCAAGCGCTGCGGTGGGTGCCACATCAAGAGCGTCCGCGACCGGAAAGCCGGCAATGTGCAGGCCCTCGTCTTCGGCGGCCACAGGCTGGGGCCACGCAGCCCGCTGTACAACCTCTCGCGACCCGATAAATCGCTGATCCTGAAAGCCATGCTGGCCAAGGAGGCCGGCGGCCTCGACCTGTGCAAGAAGCCCGTGTTCGCCTCGACGAACGACCCGCTCTACCGGGCGCTCCTGGCCCGCATCCAGGAGGCTCACGGCCGGCTGATGGCGGGGAAGCGATTCGACATGCCCGGCTTCCGGCCCACCGAGCACTACCTCCGCGAGATGCGGCGCTTCGGCATCCTGCCCAGGGACCTCAAGCCCACGGACCCCGTGGACCCGTATGCCACGGACCGGGCGTACTGGGGCTCCTTCGACTATCGCCCTACCCCGGCCACGGCGGCACGATAGGTGGCAGACCCTCACCGCAGGCAGGCAAGCGGGAAAGACAGCGGGTGTCTTTTCCGAGCTCGATAGCTCACTTGACGTGCGACGCCCCGATGTGCTAGATTGACGGCGGAAGGCGTATGAGCCTTTTTCAGCATGAGCCGCTCGTCGGCGGCATTGGGCCGCAGAGGTCGACTCATTCTGAAACAGGCGGTACGCTCCATTGCCAGCAAGGAAGCCCCTATGGAGCAAGACCGCATCGCGGCGTGCCAGGAGGCAGTCGGCTACCAGTTCTGCGACACGGCGTGGCTGGAGAAGGCCCTCACCCACTCGTCCAACAGGTCGGACCTCGGCCTCAGCAACGAGCGGATGGAGTTCCTGGGCGACGCGATCCTGGGAATGGTCGTCTCCGAGTACCTGTTCAACACCTACAGGGGGCACACGGAGGGGGAGCTCACGGCGGTGAAGAGCATTGTGGTGAGCCAGCGGACCCTGGCCCGCCAGAGCCGCGCGCTCGGGCTCGACAAGTTCCTCTCGGTGGGACGGGGGATGAGCCGGGGGCGGCGGCTGCCGAACTCGGTGGTGGCGAACGTCTTCGAGGCACTCATCGCGGCGATCCACCTGGACCGCGGGCTCGAGGCGGCCCGGGAATTCGTCCTGCGCACCCTCGTGGCCGAAATCCAGGACGCCGAGACCACCAAGCAGCACAAGAACTCCAAGTCGGTCCTCCAGCAACTCGTCCAGCGCAAGCGCGGCTGCACGCCCACGTACCGCGTCATCGAGGAGTCGGGGCCGGACCACGCCAAGTCGTTCCGCGTCGTCACGGAGATCGAGGGGGCCGAGTTCGGCACCGGCTGGGGGCGGAACAAGAAGGAGGCCGAGCAGCACTCGGCCCGCGAAACCCTGGCCCTCGTGAAATCCCAGTGGGGCGCGGCGGACGGCGCGGCGGGGGAGGGCACGGCGGTGCCGCCAGAACCGCAGCAGACAACCCCGCAGCCACCGGGGCCACTGGGGCCACACCTCGACTTGGCACCGGGCGGCCGGGAGGGAGATGAAGAGGCGGCCCCCGTGGGCGGCCACGTGTCGAATGAGGATGTGACCCCATCATAGGTGCCAGCATGGAACAGGACCTGAACGCAAGAGTCGAGGACTATCGCCGCCGCATCAAGGCGCAGGCCGAGGTCACCCGCAAGCTCGAGGAACTCGTCCGCGGGCTCGAAGCCGGCCCGGCGGCAGAGGGCGGCGAGCAGACCCAGGCCCCGCTGCGGCGGGCCCGCGGCGAACTCGAGCGAAGCGAGCGGGACCTCAAGGCGCTCAAGCGCGAATACGCGTGCTTCCGCCTCCGCGAGGCGCTCGGCCCCGACGTGGGGCATGTGGAGGACGAGGTGTACGACGACGCCATCCTCACCGTCAGCAGCGGCCGCCTCACGCGCCACGAGGCTCGGAGGCCAAGCGACGGACCGATTGCCTTCCCCGCCTTCCGCACGCTCCTCCTTGCCGATCTGCCCCTGGGCCAGCTCGTGGACAACGAGGCCGCCGAGCGGAAGTCCCACGTCCTCTTCGACCCCCTCGAGGAGCAGACGAGCACCAAGAACATCCTCCGCCGCTGGGCCAGCCACCTCGCCGCGGACCCCTACGTCGCCAACATCCTCCGCTGCGCCGCGGACGCCACGGCCCGGTTCCGCGAGAGCCTCGAACAGTTCACCCGCACCCTCGAGGGGCTGCGGATCAACTACGAGCTCAAGCAGCGCAAGGTGGACCACCTGGCATTCGCCTTCGTGGGGCGCCTGCCCGCCCTCCAGGCCGCCAACTACTGGGAGAACATGGAACGCGCCTGCCCCGCCGAGGCAGGCCAGCTCATCGAGCACTTCTACAGCCTCGACGCGGCGCGTGCAGAACTGAAGCACCTCCGCGAGGAGCTCAACGGCCAGCTCCGCGCCCTCATGCGATGCTTCTTCCCCCGCTACGTCACCTGCGTCATGCAGCAGAGCAAGGCCCGACAGCACGGTCTGGGCCTCGCGCGCTTCCACCCGCGCCGCCTGTGCCGATACGCCCTCGAACAGATCGACCGCACCGACTTCCTCCTGCCGCGGGGCAGTGCCATGGAGATCGAGGTCCCCCGGATCCCCCGCGAGCTCGTGGCCTTCCGCAAGATCAAGTCGTACGCTCGCTACCGCCGGCAGCGCGACCGCGCCGACCTGGCCGATGCCCCCGCGGTAGAGGAGGACGCAGACCGCTCCCCCCGAGGCCGCTGATTGCCCCATGATCGCGTGAGCACTGCGTCGCATTGCTCCGGCCCGGTCAGAGCGGTTCCGGCGGCGAGGGGGGTTCGGGCCGAAGGGCGTCCACGGCGCGGACGAGGGCGGCGAGGAGGGCAGGAATGCCTTCGCCCGTAGCGGCGGAGACGGGGTAGACCTCGACGGGGAGGGCGGCGCGCAACTCCTCGATGGCGGCGCGGCCGTCCGGAAGGTCAACCTTGTTCGCAGCGACAATGTGCGGGCGCTCGGCGAGGGCGTGGCCGTAGAGGGCCAGCTCGTTGCGCAGCGTGCGATAGGCATCGGCCGGCGGCGTGCCGTCCACGCCGGCGGCGTCGAGGACGTGCAGGAGCACCCGCGTGCGCTCGATGTGGCGGAGGAACTCGGTGCCGAGGCCGTGGCCGTCGTGGGCGCCCTCGATGAGGCCGGGGATGTCGGCGACGACGAGGCGGCGGTAGCCGCCCACGTCGGCGATGCCCAGGCAGGGGAAGCGGGTGGTGAACGGGTAGTTGGCGACCTTGGGCCGGGCGTTCGACACGCGGGAGATGAGGGTGGACTTGCCCGCGTTGGGGAGGCCGACGAGGCCCACATCGGCCAGGAGCTTGAGCTCGAGGCGTAGCTTGCGCTCCTGGCCCGGCTCGCCGGGCTCGGCCTCGCGGGGCGCGCGGTTCGTGGGGCCGGCGAAGTGGCGGTTGCCGCGGCCCCCGCGGCCGCCCGCGGCGACGCACACCCGGTCGCCCGCCGTATCGAGGTCGCGGAGCAGCAGCCCTGTGGCCGTGTCGTAGACGAGGGTGCCGACGGGCACGCGCGCCTCGAGGGCCGGCGCGCTGGCGCCCGTCTTGTTCTTGCCCTGGCCGGGGCGGCCGTTCCCCGCGGCGGCCTCGTGGTGGAAGGTGAACTCGTAGAGGGTGTCAATCGCGGGGTCGGCCACGAGGAACACGCTTCCGCCGTCGCCGCCGTCGCCGCCGTCGGGGCCGCCGCGCGGGACGTATTTCTCCCTGCGGAAGCTCACGCAGCCCGGCCCGCCCTTGCCGCCCTTCACGTGGACGAATGCCTCGTCAATGAACATCGCGGCTCCGCGCAGCAGGGGTCAGCCTGGCAGGACGTGCACCTTGCGGCCGGCGCCGAACTGCACCCGCCCCTGCGCCTTGGCGAACAGCGAGTCGTCTCTGCCGCGCCCCACGTTGAGCCCGGCCTTGAAGTGGGTGCCGCACTGGCGGACGAGGATGGTGCCGGCCCCGACGAGTTGGCCGCCGAAGCGCTTGACGCCTCGGTTCTGGGGATTGCTGTCGCGGCCGTTCCGCGACGAGCCCTGTCCTTTCTTGTGCGCCATCTGGAAACTCCTTCACACAACAGGATGAATGGAGTGGGGAGGGATGCTCTCACGGTCATCCAACCATCCAGTCATCTATCTACCCCCCTTCCCACTGTCAGTTCGCCGCGATTCTCTCAATGGCCACGCGGGTGAGCTGCTGGCGGTGGCCTTGCTTGCGGCGATAGCCGCTGCGGCTCTTGAATTTGCCGACGACCACCTTGACGCCCTTCTTGTGGGCGATCACGGTGCCCACGACGCGGACGCCGGACACGATGGGGGCGCCGCAGCGCACGTCGGCGCCATCGCTGTAGAAGAGCACCCGCTCGAACTCCACCGGCTCGCCGGCGTCGTCCGACAACAGTTCGACCTCGATCGTGTCGCCGGGCGACACCTTGTACTGCTTGCCTCCCGTCTCGATGACCGCGTACATGGGGCTTCTCCTTCGCTCAGAGGGTGACCTTCTTGCCATCCTTCAGGTGCGAGACAACCTGGACCTGGCCGGGCCGGAAGTCCGGGCGGCCCAGGATGCGGACTCTCGAGTGCGCCTGGTCCTCCAGGCGCGCCAGCTCCTGGCGCTTGCCGTTGGAGAGTTGTTCGGCCACGTCGGGGTGGCTCGACACCTCCACGGCCTGCACGTCCTTCCTCGAGAGGGCCAGGCGGAGCTGGCGCATGACGTGGGGCACCATGCTCTGCACGCTCCGAACCAGGCCCGACCCGGTGCAGGTGGGGCAGCGGTCGTAGAGGGCCAGCTTGGTGCCCTGGCGCACCCGCTGGCGGGTGATCTGCATGAGGCCGAAGCGCGACATGCGCAGCACGCGGCTGCGGGCGCGGTCGCGCTTGAGCTCCGCGAGCATGGTCTTCTCGACCTCGCGGCGGTGCTTCTCGAGGCGCATGTCGATGAAGTCGATGACAATCACGCCGCCGAGGTCGCGCAGGCGGAGCTGTCGCGCCGCCTCGTGGGCCGCCTCGACGTTCGTGCGGAACGCCGTCTCCTCGATGTCCGACTCGTGGGTGTAGCGGCCCGAGTTGACGTCGATGGCCACGAGGGCCTCCGCCTGGTCAACGACGATGGAGCCGCCGCTCTTGAGCGGCACCACGTTGTGGAACGTGCGCTGGATCTCCCCCTCGACCTGGTAGTGGTCGAAGATCGGCGCGGCGCCGCGGTAGAGCTTCACCAGCTTCTGGTGGGTGGGCGAGACCATGCGCAGGAACTCCGAGACCTGGCGGCAGATCTCCTCGGAGTCGATCACGATCTCCGCGATGTCGGTCGCGAACACGTCGCGCATGCAGCGCAACACGAGGTCCGTCTCCTGGTAGACCAGCGTGGGGGGCTGGCTGGAGCGGATCCGCTCCTCGACGGCGGACCAGAGGCGGGTGAGGTAGCGGAGGTCGCGCTGGAGGTCGGCCTTGCGCGCGTTGGCCCCCGCCGTGCGCACGATGAAGCCCATGGTCTTCGGCAGCGCCAGCTCGTCGAGCAGCTTGCGCAGCCGGTCGCGCTCCGCCTCGTCGGAGATCTTGCGCGACACGCCGAAGTGGACGACCCCCGGCATCATCACGAGCGACCGGCCGGGGATGCTGATGTACGTGGTGACGCTCGGGCCCTTGTTGCCGATGGCCTCCTTGATGACCTGGACGACGACCTCCTGGCCCTTCTGGAGGAGGTCCTGGATCGGCGTGTCGTCCTTGCGCCGCTTCATGGTCGGGCTGTCGGTCGGCATCCAGTTCTCGGCGCTGCCGGCTTTCACGTCGGAGACGTGCAGGAAGGCGTTCTTCGGGAGCCCGGTGTCCACGAAGGCCGCCTGAATGCTCCGCTCGACGTTGACGACCCGGGCCTTGTAGATGTTGCCCAGGTACTGCTCGGTGGCCGTGGGCTGGAGGTAGAGCTCCTGGAGCACCTGGTCCTCCAGGATCGCGATCCGGCTCTCCTCCGGCTCGAGCGCGTTGATGACCATCCTACGCTGCATGCTCGTCGCCTTCTTGAAGCTTGGTTCCCGCGGTTCCGCTCTGGGGTCGGGACTGGGCAAGGGCCAGGTTCACCTGGGTGCGCCGCACGCGCGTGCGCGCGAGGGCCTCCGAGCCGCCTCCGAGCAGCTCGGCGAGCACCTCGCTCGCCCTCGGTGTGCCGCGGTCGGCCACGGCCAGCTCGAAGCGGAGCCGTCCGCCCTCGAGGCTCATCGCCCGCAGGGCCGGGCGGAGGTCCAGCTCCGTGCGTTCCGGGCCGCTCCCGCGCTGCACGACCACGGCGTCCCGGGCGAGGAAGCGGTCCACGTCGGCTGGCGTCAAGCCGCAGCCCTCGGGCAGCTCGGCCTCATAGACGACCGTTTCGACGCGCGGCCTCACCCCGTCGGGCAGCGTCGCGGCCGAGTTCAGGAGCAGGCCACCCGGCAACTGGGCCGCCAGCCGCTCCCTGGCTTCCGAGGCCGCGATGGGGGGCTCGAACTCGACCTCGAGCGCCTCCGCCTCGGCCTCCACGCCCACGGGCAGCGCGGCCAGGATGCCGAGCTTGGGGTGCGGGTTGAACCCCTGGGTCATGCGCACCGGCAGGCCCGCACGCCGCAGCGCCCGCTCGAAGAGCCGCATCAGGTCGCGGTGCGACAGGTACCTTGCTTCTCCCTTCTTGGCAAGGCGGAACAGGATGCGCGAAGAACTCATGCGATTCCCTGGTCTCCGTCGCCCCCCGAGGCGGGGTGCTCCAACGGTCGGGGCTCCCGCGCGGGAGCAGCCTAGGCGTCCCCGGGGACCACCTCCGCTGTAGCTTCCTTGAGGTACTGCAACGTCTCCTCGGGGTCCTCGAACGACAGCGCCCGGGCGGCCACCTCGCGCGCGCGGTCATAGTCCATGGAGCGGATGAGCTCCTTGACCTGCGGGAGGACGGCTGGGCTGACGCTGAACTCGGTGAGGCCAAGCCCGACGAGCAGAACGGCGAAGATCAGCTCGCCCGACATCTCGCCGCACATGGCCACGCGGGTCCCCTTGCGCCGCCCCACCTCGATCACGTCGCGAACCACGCGCAGAATTGCCGGGTGGGCCGGCTGGTAGAGCGCGGAGACGCACTCGTTGCCCCGGTCCACCGCGAGCGTGTACTGGACCAGGTCGTTGGTGCCGATGGAGAAGAAGTCCACCTCCTTGGCCAACAGGTCGGCGATCAGGGCGGCGCTGGGGACCTCGATCATGATGCCAAGCTGGACGTTGCGGTCGAAGGGGATGCCGGCCTCGTCGAGCTCTGCCATGGTCTCGTGGACGACGCGCTTGGCGAGTCGGACCTCGCGCAGGTCGGTGATCATGGGGAACAGGATGCTGGCTTTGGCGTCGGCCGAGGCCCGCAGGATGGCCCGCAACTGTGTGCGGAACAGGTCCATCCGCTGGAAGCACAGGCGAATGGAGCGGCAGCCGAGGAAGGGGTTCTTCTCGGTCGAGATGCCGCCGGGCTCGAGCTTGTCGCCGCCCATGTCGAACGTGCGAATCGTCAACGGGCGGCCAGCGAGGGCCTTGGCCACGTGGTGATAGGCCTCGAAGTGCTCCTCCTCGGTGGGCGGGCTGCCCTTCTCGAAGAAGAGGAATTCGGTGCGGTACAGGCCGACGCCCTCCGCCCCGCGCTGGAGCGCGACATCAACCTCCATGGGCGACTCGATGTTCGCGTACAGGTGCACGCGGTGGCCACCGGCCGTCTCGGCCGGCAGTTGGCGGATGCGGGCCAGCCGCACCTCGTGCTCGTGGAGGTTGCGGGCCTTCGCATGGTAGCGGTCGAGCGTCCGCGTGTCCGGGTTCACCACCACGTCGCCCGCCGTGCCGTCCACCACGAGCAGGTCGCCGGCCACCACGTCGGCCGTGAGCGAGCCGAGGCCGACGACGGCCGGGATGCCGAGCGCCCGCGCGATGATCGCCGTGTGCGACGTGCGGCCCCCCCCGTCGGTCGCCAGCGCCACCACCTTCGACTTGTCCAGCGTCACCGTCTGCGAAGGCGTCAGGTCGTGGGCCACGATGATGACATTCGACTCCAGGTGCCCGAGGTCCTCGCGCTTGAGGCCCTGGAGGTGGCGGTGGATCGCGTGCTCGATGTCGTAGAGGTCGCGGACGCGGTCCTTGAGGAACTCGGCGGCGAGGAAGACGCGCGCGTGCTTCTTGATGACGGAGGAGACGGCGAACTCGGCGGTGCAGCAGGAGTTCTCGATCGCATCGAGCATCTCGCGCCGCAGCTCGGGGTCCCGCAGCATCGAGATGTGCGCGTCGAAGATGCGGAGGTACTCGCCTCCCGCCTTCTCGGCGGCCAACTTCTGGATGGACTGGACTTCGGCGATGGCGTCCTCGACGCTCCGCTCGAAGCGCTCCTTTTCGGCAGGCACCTCGCTGGGGTGCAGCTTGCGGTGGGAGATCGGGAACTCGCGGGTGTCGAGGACCAGGGCCTCGGCAATCGCCACGCCCGGGGATGCCGCGATGCCCTTCTTCTCTACCATCCCTTGACTGCCTTTCCGGGGACCTCGGCTACATTTCGTCGAAGCCGCCGCGCACGAGGGCCACGAGGGCTTCGACCGCCTCCCGGGCGTCCTCGCCACAGGCCCGCACCACGAGCCTGGCCCCTTGCTCGGCCACCAGCGTGAGGACGTGGATCGTGCTCTTCGCGTTCACGCTCACGTCGTTGCGCCCGAGTGCGACCTGCGCCTTGAAGGCGCCGGCCGTCTTGGCGATGAGCATGGCCGGGCGCGCGTGAATCCCCTGGGGATTCGGCACCTCGACCTCCTCCTCGAGCCAAGTCGGGGTCGAGGCGCCGACGTTGGGCTGCGTTTGGAGCATTGCCGTCACGTGCGTCGTCCACTGGCTGGATCACCCCGCGGCCGGGGCCTCGTCCGAGTCGGCCTCGGGCTCCGGCTCGTCCGCGGCGGGCGGTTCCACGCCCACGTGCTCGCGCACCCGGCGGTCGCGGATCTTGTCCTTATGCTTTCGGAGCTGGGCCTCGACCTTGTCGAACGCCAACTCGATGGCCTCGTTGAGGTTCTGCGTCGTGGCGCGCGCCACCACCGGCGCGCCGTGGCTCACGTTAGCCACGATCTCCACCAGCCGGCGCTCCTTCTCGGCGTCCAGCGTCACATGCACCGTCAACACGCCGTCGAAGATCCGCCGGATGTGCTCGGCCTTCTGGGTCACCCGCTGATGAGTCTCGTCGGTCAGATGCATGTGGTGCGCGAATACCTGAATGGGCACGGAGCGCCTCCTGCGCGATCGGGGCAGACACAAGACTACAGGCCGCCCGGAGGCGGCCATGCCAGGTAGCCGTCGAGCGCATTATTTTACCGCGGGCGCTCTTTTCGATCAATGTTTTTTTTGCCTCCTCACTTGACACGAGGCGCCGAGCCGCTAAGATCATGCTCCCACGGACCGCTGTGGCCCCACACGTTCGAGGGCACGGTCGTGCACTGTCCCACCTTCGCCGAGTTCCAGCGGCTCGCGGGAGCCGCCAACGTGGTGCCGGTCTACCGCCAGCTCCTCGCCGACACGCTGACCCCCGTCTCCGCCTTCCAGAAGCTCAACGTCGGGGGCCACGGCTTCCTCCTCGAAAGCGTCACCGGCGGCGAGCGCATCGGCCGCTACTCTCTCCTCGGCGCCGAACCGAAGGCCATCCTCCGAGCGACCCGCAACACCGTGGAAACCGTGCGCGGCGGCCAGACGACACGACACGAGTCCGGCGACCCGCTTCGCGACATCGAGGAGCTGCTGGCCCTCAGCCGCCCGGTGCGGGTCCCTGGCCTCGACTGCTTCGCCGGCGGGGTCGTCGGCTACCTGGCCTACGACGTGGTGCGCTACGTCGAGAGCCTGCCCGGCGCGCCGCCCGACGACCGCGGCCTGCCCGACTACTATATGATGGCCTGCGACACCCTGGTCGTCTTCGACCACGTGTTCAAGACCATCAAGGTCGTCAGCAACGCGCGCCTCGACGACCGCTCGGCCCGCCAGGCCTACGACGAGGCCGTCGCGGCCATAGATGCGGTCGTCGAGAGACTCCGCACCCCCGTCACCACGCTCACCGACGACATTCGTCCCACCGGCGACATCACCCTCCACTACGACTCGAACATCTCCCAGGCCGACTACGAGGACGTTGTGCTCCGCTGCAAGGAGTACATCAAGGCAGGGGACATCATCCAGGTGGTCCCCTCCCAGCGCCTTGCCGTCGAGACCCATGCCCACCCGTTCGACGTCTACCGCACGTTGCGGGTGGTCAACCCGTCGCCGTACATGTTCTACCTGAAGCTTGGCGATCTCACGCTCGTGGGCGCGTCGCCCGAGGTGATGGTGAAGCTGGAGGGCGACAAGATCACGCTGCGCCCCATCGCGGGCACCCGCCGCCGCGGCGCCACGCCCGAGGAGGACGACGCGCTCGCCGCCGAGCTTCTCGCCGACCCCAAGGAGCGAGCCGAACACGTCATGCTCCTCGACCTCGGCCGCAACGACGTGGGCCGCGTGTCCCGCTACGGCACCGTCCACGTCACCGAGCAGATGGTCATCGAGCGCTACTCCCACGTGATGCACATCACCTCGAACGTGGAGGGGCGCCTCGACCGCGAGCGCTACACGCCGTTCGACGTCCTGCGGGCCTGCCTGCCGGCAGGGACGGTGTCCGGCGCGCCCAAGGTGCGGGCGATGGAGATCATAGACGAGATGGAGCGGACGCGTCGCGGCCCCTACGCCGGCGCCGTGGGCGCCATTGACTACTTCGGGGATATCAACACCTGCATCACCCTCCGCACGATCGTCTTCCACGGCGGCAAGGCATACGTCCAGGCCGGGGGCGGCATCGTGGCCGACTCGGTCCCTGCCCTCGAGTACGAGGAAACGATCAGCAAGGCCAGGGCGCTCCTCCGCGCCATCGAGGTGGCGGAGCAGCAGATCACCAGGGGAGCAAGCGAGTAGCGGCCCGGCCCCCTCTCACCGTTCCAGCAGCGTCTCGTACAGCTCCGCCATCTGCCGCAGGAACCGTTCCTCGGTGAACTCGGCCGCCACCCGTGCGCGGGCGGCTTCCCCCATACCGGCCCGACACGCCTCGTCCGCCAGGAGCTTCAGCGCGTAGTTTGCGAACGCCGAAACGTCGCCGACCGGCGCCAGGAACCCGCTGCGGCCGTGCTCGATGACATCCACGTTCCCCGTCACCCGCGAGGCGACCACGGGGACCCGCTGGGCCATCGCCTCCAGGAGCGAGTAGGGCAGCCCCTCATAGAGCGAGGGGAGAATCACAACGTCAACGGCAGCAACGAGTTCCGCCGCGTCCGGCCTCTCGCCGAGCAGCCGCAGGGGGAGGTCCGGCGCCCAGGGGACCGCCCCCGCGGGGGCCTGGCCGCCGAAGGCGACTCGCCAGGCGGCCTCGGAGATCCTGGGCCGCAGCCCCCGCACATAGCGCGAGTTGTCCGCCGCCCCGACGAGCAACAGGCGCGCCTCGGGCAGGGCACGGGTCAGCTCCCGCGCGACCGACAGAAATGTCTGCACGTCCTTCTGCGGGGCGAGGCGCCCGACGAGGGCCACGACGCGGTCAGCATCACGTAACCCCAGTTCCGCGCGGAACTTGCGGCGCGCGGCGGCGGGCTCGCGTTCGGGCAATCTGATGCCGTTGGGAATCACCACAAGCCGATGGGAGGGCCCCAGCCCCGCG
Source organism: Planctomycetota bacterium (assembly GCA_035527715.1). Lineage (GTDB taxonomy): Bacteria > Planctomycetota > PUPC01 > DSUN01 > DSUN01 > DSUN01. The sequence continues at coordinate 41,918 of DATKZY010000205.1, forward strand.
CGCTCGGCGACCTCGCGCTGGCTGGCCGACACGAGCACCAGCCGGTCCGCCCATCGGGCCGCCAGCCGCTCCAGCACCTTGTAGAGGGGGGCCAGCACCGTGTCGTGCCGCTCGAACGGGAACGTGTGCGGCGTGTGGACGACGGCGGGCACCCCAGCCCTCCGGGCCGCCAGGCGCCCAAGGAACCCCGCCTTCGAGGCGTGGGTGTGCACGAGGTCGTAGCGCTCCGTACGCATCAGGCGGCACAGCGTCCTGAGCGCCGCGAAGTCCGACAGTGGGGCAGGGCGCCGCAGCATCCGCACCGTGGACACCCGGACCCCCTCGGCGCGCAAGGCGTCCAGCTCCGGGCTTACGCTCTGGTCCCGCTCGACCGAGCAGGCCAGGTGCATGTCGAACCGCGCGCGGTCCAGGCCACGGAGGAGTTGGAGCACGTGCTTGCGCGCCCCTCCGACGTTGGCCTCCAGAACCTCGAGCACCTTGATGCGCGCCATCGCAGCCCCTCGCCGTCCGGAAACGCCTTGGCCGTGACCTCCGCCGAATCGTAGCACAACCCCTGTGCCGCCGCAAGCCATGACCGCCCGGGCGGCCCCGCACGGCGGGTACCACCTTCACAGAGCGTGGCCCGCTGTCCCGTCGAGCGTTCCCACAAAGGCGACGCGCGATGGAGCCGTGGCAACGTAGGTCTCTTCCTGGCAAGGACTTGCCCGCCGCGGGCACAGGAAATGCGCCGTCGCTGAGGAGCATGGCACGCGAATTGCACGATTCCCGATCTACAGCGGGCGGGGGGATTGGCCACGAATCCCTTCCTGGAAGGAGACCGGGCATGAACCCCAGCTCGCAGGGGCACCGTAGAGCATTCGTCCTCGTCGAAATCCTCGCCGTCACCGCTGTTCTCGCCATCCTTATGGGCCTCGGCTACAGCGTCTACCGAGGCAGCCGCCTTGCCGCGCGTGTTGCCTTGGCACAGAACAACCTCAAGCAGATCGGCACCGCGTTGGACCTGTACTTCCACAAGTATGGCTGCTACCCACCATACGGGTCTTATCTTTCGGATGTTCTGCTGCCGTTCGTCGGGGACACCGAAGTGTTCGGCAACCCATTGATGCCAGAGGAATTCCCCGGCCAAACCGTCAACTCGCTGTACTTTCCCCCAACCCTTGACGAGGCCGACGGCGGCAAGTACTACATTACAGCCTTCGTGTCGGACGACGGGCAGACAGCAGTTGTGCTGAACACGGGTCTGAGCATCGAGAAGCCGGATGGCCTGTCCTTCAACCCCACCAATGCCGGTGACATCATTCACGCTATCACAGGTGAAACAGTCATCTCGGGGATCGTCAACGTAGACCCACGGAACAACCCTGACTCCGAATTGACCCTCTGCCTGCCCGGTGGCCGGATCATTACACGCACCACGCTCCACTCATCGCGAGGCGAGTTGGGCTTCAATGGTGCCGTCGAGTGGGTTCGCTTCGGTCCGAAGGGCACGGGCCAGCAGAACGGCATTGAGGTGAACGGGGCGTTCATGCCCTTGTACAATAGCACCAGCTATACAATCAGCGCGTTGGCCAAGGGCAGGATGCGCATCCGGGTCTGGAACGAGGTGCCTGTGATGGAGAGGACGAAGAGGAAGGTTAACAGCAGTGTGGATATGGGAGAGTGGTACTTCGACGTCCTGACCATCGGCGGACAGATTGGATCCAACAAGTGAGCGCCGGTAGTGCTCCAGGTTGCTCGTGACGGGTTGGGAGAGGCATGGCGGGACAGGGGGTGTGTACTGTTTGACACAGCCGGCTGGAGGCCGTGAAGTGTAAGTTTCTGGCCCCGCATTGCGGGTTTCGCCCACCAACCGTGCTGGCGGCGAGGGGGAGCCGCGGGCGCGCGCGCGGATGCTCCCTCAGAGCGAGTGATGCATAAGGGTAACTCAGGCAATGGGTTACGCACGGCGGCATAAATCCGGAAAGATCCCTTGCTTTGGCGGCATGACGTTTGCTATAATGTTTCCCGGAAACGGAGTGCGGTGCGAGAGAAGCCTTGGCTGCAAAGGAGACGGGCGATGCGGCGGGGAACAGGGAAGACGCGCAGTGCGTTCGTTGCCATCGAATTGCTGGTCGTCGTCGCGGTCATAGCCGTGCTCCTGGGGCTCGGCTATAGCGTCTACCGGGGAGCACGCCTGTCGGCCCGCGTGGCCACGGCGGAATCCAATCTGAAGCAAATCGGCACGGCCCTCGACCTCTTCTTCCAGAGATACGGCACCTACCCGCCGCAGGGGGTAGACTTGGTTGACGTGCTCAAGCCGTTCCTGGTGAATGCCGAAGTGTTGAGCAACCCGCTGATGGACGAGGAGACGCTGGGCCAGACGCTCAGTGACCTCTACGTCGAGCCGACGGGCGACAAGGTTGACAGGCCCAACATATATGTCACCGCCTTTGCCTCCGACAACGGGTCCACGGTGGTCGTGCTGAAGAGCAACGGCGTCGTAGAGCGGCTCGACGGCCTGTCGTTCGACCCGACCGACGCCGCGGCCCTGGTGAGCATGCTCGTCAGCGGCGGAAACACCACTGAGACCGGCGATACGACCACGGAGGAAGGCCCCGGCACGGACACGCTGGACGGCGAGATCAACCTCAACCCCAGCAACTCGGACGACTTCGATTTCGAGATGTATGACAACACGGACCCGGGGGAGTTGATCGTCGACCGCGAGGCGCTGTTGGCCTCCGATGGTGGCTACACATTCGACTACGACCCTGAGGATGAGGAGTGCAAGACGCCTGGAAACATCCGCTTCAAGCCGAAGGGGAACGGCAACCAGAACCGGCTCATCCTCAATGGTAAACAGTACAACCTTCGCAACGGCGTCGTCTACGTCCTCAAGTTCTACATCGGCGTGGGCACTGACAGGAAGGAATACACCGTCCGGGTCTACAACAAGGGCACCAATGGGGCCGCGATGGGCCGGTGGTGGATGCAGATCAAGACCCCCAAGAAGGGCGCGGACCTCTTCATTCAGATGGGTGACGAGCTGATACCGGCCGGTCACTGACCCTCGTGGAGGGCAGGTGACACAGGCACTGCTCCTCCGTGTGACCCGCGGCACGCCGACCCTTGACAAGGGCCGGCGTGCTGTCATGATAGGGGCAGGCCGTCGGGATACCCCACTCTCCCTCTCGCGCAAAGCCTCGACATGCCAACCGGTGTAGTCATCCGTCTCGACACTGCGTCCTGCATCGCCCGGTGCGAGGGGCGCGACGTTCGCTGCGCCTTCCCCGGCAAGTGGCGCCTCTCGCGACGGCACCAGACCCGTCCCATCGCGGTCGGCGACCGCGTTCAGCTCGCGCTCCAGCCGACGGGGGAGGGCGTGCTCGAGGGGATCGAGCCTCGGCGTGGCGGCAAGCTCTCCCGAAAGGCCGCGGGAAACAGGGACGTCGAGCAGGTCGTCGCCGCCAACGTGGACCAGCTCGTGATCGTCGCCGCCGCAGCGAAGCCGCCGCTCAACCGCGGCCTCCTCGACCGCCTCGCCGTCTCGGCCGAGCACGGCGACTTGGACGCCGTGGTGTGCCTGAACAAGATCGACCTGGCCCAGCCCGGGGAGTTCGAGGGCCTGCTCGCCGTGTATCGGCGGCTCGGCTACACGGCCCTGGCTACCAGCGCCGTGAGGGGGGAGGGGCTGGATGAGCTCCGCCACGTGCTCACCGACAAGATTTCGGTGTTCTCGGGCGCTTCGGGCGTGGGCAAGTCGGCGCTCCTGAATGCGATGCAGCCCGGGCTCAAGCTGCGCGTGGGCGAGGTGAGCGCCGCCACGGGCAAGGGGCGCCACACGACCAGCGCCGTCTCGCTCCTGCCCCTCGACTTCGGCGGCTTCGTGGTGGACACGCCCGGCGTTCGCGAGTTCGCCCTCTACGACCTCGAGCGCGACGAGTTGCAGCACTGCTTCCCCGAGATGCGCGAGCGCTTCGGCCAGTGCCGCTTCGCCGACTGCTCTCACACCCACGAGCCCGACTGCGCGGTCGTCGCCGCCGTGCACGCGGGCGGCATTGACCCCGCCCGCTACGAGAGCTACTGCCGCATCTACGAGAGCCTGCCCGTCCCCGACCCCGCACGACCGAGGAGGTGATCCCGACCGTGGCTGCCGCAGACCATCGCACCAGGGGGGTCGTCTTCGACCTCGACGGCGTGCTCGTGGACAGCGAGGGCCTGCACGTCGAGGCCTGGCGCCGCGTGTTCGCGCAGCACGGCCTGGAGGCGACCGACGCCGAGCTCGCCCAGGGGGTCGGGATGTCGGACGTGGATTGGCTCGTGTGGCTGGCCGCGCGCCGCGGCCTGACGGCCGACATCGCCGCGCTCCGGGAGGCGAAACGCGGGGTGTTCCAGGCCCTCCTCGAGGCAGACGCACGGCCCTTCCCTGGAGTGGTGGACCTGGTGCGGACGCTTCACCTCGGGTTCCGCCTTGGCGTGGCCTCGAACTCGTGGCGCCTGAACATCGAGACCGCACTCGGCGCCTTGGGCGTCCGCGACGCCTTCGATGCTATCGTGGGGGCGGAGGACGTTACGCATCACAAGCCGCATCCTGAGGCATACCAACGAGTTGCGGCCAGGCTTGGGCTGCCGCCTGCCGCCTGCTGGGTCATCGAGGACTCGTCGCTGGGCATTCAGGCCGCGAAGGCGGCCGGCATGCGTTGCATAGGAGTCACCAACTCTTTGCCGGCTGAACGCCTGGCCCGGGCCGACCTCGTCGTGAGCACCCTGGAGGACGCCGAGTTGATTCTGAGGTTCGTGAGCGGGCAGGTAGAGCAGGGAAACGGTCAGCGCCGCTTCGTGCACACGAAGCCGGTGAGTTCCTTCACATAGGTTGGCTCGAACCGCACGTTGGTGAGCCGCTCGGCGACCCCCTCGTGGATGCCTCTCTGCCCCCGGCGCGAGTGGGGTTCACCCACGTAGTGGTACAGCTTGCCCGTCGCCGTCAGCACCCGGCTGAGCTCGAAGTAGAAGTCGCGCCCATACAGCTCCCCAGCACGCGAAATGTGCGGCGGGTCGTGAACCACCGCGTCGAACGACCCCGACGGCTGCCCGCCCAGATACGCCGTGACGTCCTCGGGAATCACGTCAATCCGGCTGTCGAAGAAATAATCTTCCGACCACGGGTTCAGCCGGGCCATCTCCAACACGTCCAGATCGTGCTCGATGGACACCACGCGCTCCGCGCCCAGGCGTGCCGCCCAGATCGCCGTGTAGCCCAGCCCGCCACAGGAATCCAGAACCCGGTCGCCGGCACGGACCACCGTGCGGACAATCGCCTCGGCCTGCGCATAGGGACAGCAGCCCTCGGTCCGGTGCATCTTCACCCCGCTGATCTCGAGGGTGGGAGCCGACTCGGTGGCCATGAGCTTGTAGTAGTAGAACTGCCCCCGCCGTTCCACCGGCGCCGTATCCCCCTTGTCCACCAAAAACACGCGCAGGCCCTTGCGGAGCAGGGATTGGAGTTTCTTGAGGGCCAGGTCGGCCCCATCGGGCAAGCGGACGCTGGTGGGGGTGATGTGGACGACGGATCGCGTGCGGTTGAGGTCGAGCGAAACGATAACCTTGTTCTCGCGGTGCCGGCGCGCGGCGAGAAGGGCACGGGCCACGTCGGACGTCAGGTACATCCGCTGGCTGGGTCCGAGCGCCGGTTCGCCCATTGGGTAGCTGCTCATTACCCTCTCAGCACAAGTCCTGGTGTTGTTCGGGTGTCGCTCGCAGCCACGCGCGCGGCTCGCCCCGCCTCGCGGCGCCCCGCGCCCCGTTCTCCCCTTCACTATAGCAGCGCCGGGCGGGAAAGTCAACGACCCGATTGACTCTCGCCCACGCTCGTGGTATACCACTGCAACGCGGAGCACCAACGCCCATGTCTCCCACAGCCCGAAAAGCCACGGTCGCGCCCGCCACGACCCCCTCGCCCAGGGACGCCGCGCCCCCCGAACAGGCCGACACCGAGAGGATCCAGTCCCTCGCGAGCATGAGCGACGAGGACCTCGGCACGAGCGAGGAGGACGTCAAGATCCGCTTCGTCGTCCCCCTCCTCGAGGCCCTCGGCCACAGCCGCATGCGCTTCGAGCACGCCCAGACCGACATCGTGCTCGCCGACGGCCTGCCCCGCGGCTCGCACGTGGTCGTCGAAACCAAGCGCCCCGACATCAACCTCGACCTCCACCTCGCCCGTCTGCACATGTACGCCATCGCCGAGCGCTCGCTCCTCGCGCTCCTCACCAACGGCTGCCAGCTCCGCATCTACGCCCCGTTCTGGAACCACGCCCCCTCGTTCGCCGAGACCCTCCTGTGGGAGTTCGAGCGCGCCGACCTCACCCGCGAGCACCACGTCAACTCCCTCGTCTCCGTCCTCTCCCGCAACGCGCTGGCCACCGGCTGGGCGCGGGCCGCCATGCTCCAGCAACAGTCCGTCATCGAGGCCACCTGGGCCGCCGCCGAGAAGGTCCGCCAGCAGTTCCGACAGCAGCGGACGGACATCGAGGAACGCCTCCTCGAAATCGAGCGCCTCCACACCGAGCTCGACGCCGAGCGCGACCGCCTCCTCGACGACACCCGCCACCTCGCACCCCGCGAACGCGAGAAGCTTCGCCGACTCTTCCGCACCCGCGCCGTCCCCATCATCCCCACCAGCGACTTCGGCTTCCTCCTATCCTCCTCGCCCGTCGTCCCTCGTCCTCGATCTTCCTCCTTGGCCGGCGCCCGCCGCACCCCAGCCGCCCGCGAATCATCGCCCCCCGTCCTCCGCCGCTGGACGCGTCTCGACCTTCACGCCCGTGCCACGCCCAAGCAGAAGCGCGTCTTCGCCGCCTTCGTCCGGCTTGGCCGCCGTACCGCCGACGCCAGCGAGCTCGCCCGCCGCACGGACCTCTCCGCCGAGTCCATCCCCAGCGTCCTCGCGAAATTCATCGGCGGCGCCGCGAAACTTGATCGCGAGCCGCTCATGCAAGTCGAGATTCGAGGACGAGTGAAAGGGGAGGGGAGGTCCTACAGCATCCTCCCCCGCTACTGGCCGCTCATCCGTCGCCTCTACGCCAAGGCCGCCCGCTGAGCCCCGCAGCGCACGCCAAGATAAGAGGCTCACCACAGAGGACCCATCGCGGCCTTCGGCCGCAGCCAAAGTCGGCACTCGGCAGTCGGCAGTCGGCAGTCAAGAATCGTCGTCGTCCTCGACTCGCTTCCTCGCGCCCGGGCTGTCCTCCGTGTTCTCCGTGTCTCCGTGGTGCGCCTTCACGACGAACGCGGTCACGCTCGCAGCCCGGCAGAGGCCGGATTTCTGTTGCATGCGCGTGGGGGGCTTGCTAGAATACCGCAACGCAGCCAGAGTTGGATGAATGGATGCGTGGATGAATGGCAGATCCCAAGATTCTGGCAATCATCCACCCATCCAATCATCCAGTCATCCCGTTCCTCACTAGGAGACCCCGTTGTGGTGCTGAAGCGCTTCGAGGGGGCATGGACGGCGCTCGTGACGCCGTTCACGCCGCACGATAGGGTGTCCCGGGCGGAGTTCGAGCGGCTGGTCGAGTTCCAGGTAGGGCAGGGGATCACGGGCCTGGTGCCGACTGGAACGACGGGCGAATCCCCCACGCTGACCTGGCCAGAGCATAACCACGTGATCGAGGCGACCGTGCGGTTGTCGCGTGGGAAGTGCTTCGTGCTGGCAGGGACGGGGTCGAACTCCACCGACGAGGCGCTGCGGGGCTCGCACCACGCGATGGAGGCGGGGGCCGAGGGTGTGCTGCTGGTGGATTGCTATTACAACGGGCCGTCGAGCCTGGAGCTGCGGCGCGAGTACCACGGGGTCATCGCGGCCGCGTGCCCCGAGGCGATGATCGTGCCCTACATCATCCCGGGGCGCACGGGCTGCGCGATGTCGCCCGAGGACCTGGCGATCCTGGCCCAGGAGCACCCCAACGTGCGGGCGGTGAAGGAGGCGACGGGCGACCTCAAGCGCATGGCCCACACGCGGTCGCTCGTGGGCAAGGGGTTCGATATCATGTCGGGCGACGACAATCTGACACCGACGATGATGACGGACCCCGCGATCCGGGCGAGCGGGGTGATTTCCGTGGTGTCGAACGTCGTGCCCGCGGCCGTGCAGGCGATGGCGCGGGCGTTCCGCCGCGGCCGGGTCAAGGAGGGCGAGCGGCTGGCGAAGGCCCTCGAGCCCCTGTTCAACATCGTGACGGTGAGCGTGGACGACACGCGGACGCTGGGCGGAAAAAGACACCCGCTGTCTTTTGCCGTGCGCGACAAGTTCCGGAACCCGCAGGCGATCAAGACGCTCATGCGTGGGCTGGGGATGATCAAAAGCGGGTGCCGCCGGCCGCTGGGGCACATGACGGCGGCGGGCGTGGCCGTCGTGCGCGAGGCCGCGCGGGCCGTGTGGACGGCGAGCCCCGAGCTCTTTGCCCCCATCGAATCCGCCTTCGGCGTCTGCCTCGACGCCCGGTTGGCCGACGATGCGTTGTGGGCGTCGCTGGCGTACCAGGCCGAATGACCGAGGAGGATGCGCGACCGCGAATCGCGCGAACCTCCGCGAATCAGGTTCTCGTCCACAGATTCGCACAGATTTCCACAGACAGTGAGAGAGGGCCGGTTGAGCTTGAAGCCCAATCCCGGCCCCTCTTGATCTGACCCAATCTGTGTCCATCTGTGGACCACGCTTCTTCCGCGCCCGAACACCGATCGTTGGCCCGCGAATCGCGCGAATCTCCGCGAATCAGGGCAGGAAGAGTCTCACGCAGAGCCAGCAGAGGGGGGCAGAGAGAGCCAGCAGAGAAGAACCGGCCAGGGAAACACCAGGGGCACAAGACCGTGCGTCAGCCTGTCGGAGTGCGGCGGCTCGACGCCGCTTTTCAAAGACCTTGGGGTCAGCGCCTCACTCCGGACAGCATGAGAAGCGGCGTCAGGCCGCCGCACTCCCAAGGGCTCACGCCCGTGTCCCGACTGCTCATGGCTCGCTTCGCCGCGCTGCCTGTTCGTAGTCCCGCCTTCAGGCGGTCTTTCCTCCCCCATTCCCCTGCCGCTCCTTCCCTCCGTCGCCGTAATCGCGTAAGGTGACCCCGGAACGACCTCAGGCCCTAACGATGCTCCAGCGCCGGGCACCTCGTCTAGGTGGGCATGGGGAAGCCCATCCTGTCAAGACGAGACCGGATCGCGCCCGGCTGCCGCTGTATCTGAGCGGCCAGTTCCCTGATCGAACTCCCGCGGGCGGCAAGCTCTCTCAAGTGGGCCTCCTCCTCGGGGGTCCACTTCTCGTAGGCGCGGGGGTAGTTACGCCGGATCGAGGCGAGATCATAGGACTTCTGGGCCACGTCTGTCGGCCTCTGTTCGGCACGAGTCTTGCGCAGCACCTGCATGGCGGCTCGGGCTGCGCGCCGGAAGCCCAGGAGATGGTCCTCGAAGACCATGATCATCCCTCTCACTCTGGGCTCTTCGTCGACCTGCTGGACTTCCTTGATCACGAGGTACTTGGCGCCCGTGCTTGCCCTGCGGACTTCGAACTCGTAGACCCTGCTCCCCGCTTCCAGGCTGTGGTAGAAGAGCGGCTTCTCGTCCACTTGCTTGCTCCTCGCGTCTTGCTGGTCCCGAAGCTCTTGCTTCGCAACGCCAGTCGTGTGGCTCAGGCCATCGTGCGTTTCACCGCCGGAAGTGCCCCTTGAAGACGGTGTTCAGCAGGACGAGCGTGAGGACTGGGTATCCGAAATCCACCGCTGGATTAACAAACCACAATGCCCACCCAAGTTGACCTGCGAGCGGGCCTGACAGGGCGCGGAGAACTGCTCCTGCCAGGGCAACCACAGCGTATGCATGCGCCAGGCCGTACCCGTACGACCGCTTGCGGCGGAGGTAGCCAACGCCCGAGATGGTCAGCAACGTGGCACAGAGGGCGGCAAAGAGCGCCCAGAGCGCAGCCACGGCACCGAAGCGCGACAACTCCCTTGAGGAGCCGCCAAGCAGGAAACTCAGCCGGGTGACTTGGAGGAGACCCCCGGCGATCGACAGTTCCACAATAGCAATCATGAAGTTGAAGACGGCAAGCACAACCAGACCCCAGTGGGGCGGGGCGACAACCTGTCGGGGGAAGGCTGGGGGAGATACGTCCCGTGACAGGCCTTGGCCGGCTGCGGGAGGCGGCGGGGGCGGGCAAGAAAGGGCTGGGAACAAGTCGGCAAGCTCAGGCGCGCTCCCCGCCGGAACCCACCCCGCCATGCCCTCTCGCCAAACCTGCGTGTCAGTCCGGAACTGTGACGCCCGGCAGAGGGTGCCCAGTTCGGCCTTGGAGAAGGGTCCGCTTTGGTTCCCTGCCAGCATCACGTGCCAGGCGGGTCCTGCCGTCTGTGCCGGTTCCCACGGCGCTGCTGCCGGCAGCTCCACATGCAGGACGCCCCCGCACCCAGGGCAGCGGAACCGCTTGACCCCGGTCGCCAGCTTGACCCTGGAGCGCTTGCCGCACGTTGGGCACGAGACAACCGTTGCCACAGCCGACGCTCCGCTTTCCCTGCGACGAGAGGAATACCGATCCCTCACACCAGCTTCATCGCTCTCTGTTGCCCAAGCATCTCCTTGACGGTGAGGGCGACGATGGCTTTGCCGGAGTGGTAGGGCGTGCATACCTGCACGCGGGACGCTGCTTCCCCCGAAGCCCGTGTGCAAGTATGCACACCCTACCGCTGCGCCCTGCCTTCTCATCTTGCCTCTGTGGTTCCCCGTGCCCTCTGTGGTAAGACTTCCTCGTAGTTGCGGTTGGGGTTGAAGGGCGGGTCTATGTAGATGAGGTCCACGCAGGCGTCGCGGAGCTTGCGCAGTTGCTCCAGGTTGTCGCCGCAGTAGATGACGCGGGTGTCCACGAGGGACGACGGTTTGCCTGTCGAGGGGGCTTGGGGCATACTGCCTCCCAGAGAAACAGGGATTCTGTCTGCTCTCCCAGGAAATACGCTCTGGCGGGGCGGTTGTCAAGCCGATTCTCGTGCCCATCCGCGAAATCCGCGGTGAGAGCGGTTCGGGTCTTCTCTGTGTCCCTCAGTGGCCTCTGTGGTGAGTTTGCCGGTTCTGCTTCCGCGTCCTTTCGCGTGCCCTCGGCGGAGTTTACCCTGAGCGAAGTCGAAGGGCTCGGGCCAAGGTTTCGCGGGCAGGCGGTTCTCATCCGTGCCCATCCGTCCAATCCGCCGGTTTCATTTCGCGCCCTTTCGCGTGTTTCGCGGGCAGCAGGTTCTCATCCGTGCCCATCCGTGCGATCCGTGGTGAGAGAGGATTCGAGGACGAGGACGATTCCTGGCTGTCGTCTGCCGTCTGTCCTCTGTCGTCTTTCGTTGCGGCTGGCCGCTCTGTGCTACAAACCCGCAGAACCTTGTTTTTCTGCAAGAAATCCGGGGCAGGAGGAGTCGAGGACGAGGACGACGACGACGACGAGGACGATTGCAGACTGTCCACTGTCCACTGTCTACTGTCCACTCTCCTCTCTGGTTGCGGCTCGCCGCTCTGTGTCCCTCAGTGGCCTCTGTGGTGGACCTCTGCCGGGCTTCCGCAAGGGGCGATTGCTGTTGCATCGGCGCGACGCGGTTGCTAGAATACCCCAAGGCGAGGCAAAGGGAGTGGGCGTCGCTGGCGTGTCCAGCCGCGTGAGCGGGGCGAGTGTCTCGCCGTGGCGGCTGGGTCGTGTTGAGTGGGGCAGGGAAGGGGACAGGGTGTGAATCGCTACGTGCGTTGTCTCGTGGTGGCCGCCCTTGCCGTGGGGTGCGCGGCGTGCGACCAGCAGGCGCGGCGAGTCCTCGGCGTCGGCGCGCCGCAGGACGTGACGGAGGGGCAGCAGGTCGAGGTGACGATCACGATCAGCAACGTGGAGGCGGAGCCGATCATTCCGCTGGCGCTGAGCCTGTACGTGCGGCCGGACCCGATGGCGTACCTGGTCGCGCGGCGGGTGCTGGGCGAGGTGGAATACTACAAGGCGCTCCAGGCGACCGAGGTGAGGCATCTGGCGACGCTGGACCGCATCGAGGCGCAGCACGTGCGCGACGCGGGCGAGTGGCGGCGGGTGCCCGACTCGCGGTTCCTGCACCCGCGCGTTCTGCTGCCGGGGCAGACGATTGCGGAGACGTTTTCGTTCCAGGCGATGGAGTCGCACCGCCGGCTGCTCTACTGCGACCTCTACTACCTGCCGTGGGCCGCGGCCCGCGAGCGCGTGTTCTCGCGCCAGAGGCCGCTGGTCGTCCCGGACGATGCTGACCGCTACACCGAGGTCTACACTCGCGTGGGCGAGGGGGGGCTCGACGATCCCGATCCGCAGCCGGGCAACTACCTCTTGTACCGTCCCGCGCGCATCCACGATCGCGCGCCCGATCTCTTGACGCGGCAAGTAGAGCTCCAGGTGCGCCCTCAGAAGTTCACCTATCGCCAGGCGGCTCGCAGAGCCAGATTGGGGGCCCGGACGTACTGCTATTTCTCGGGCGCGGCGGCCTGGGTGTTCGACTACGCCGATGATGGCACTTGGTTCGTCGCATCTGACGCCGTGACCCGGCTCAAGGGCAACTACGCCGAGCTCGTGAATGACCTCGAACGCCGTCACGCCACAGTCATCACGCTCGCAGCTCCTCGCCAGCCCGAAGACAGGTTTCGGTCGCATCTCGAGAAGGCCGCCTTCTGCGACCCCACAGCCACGGGACCGAACGCCGTGGCGACTATCCCTGTCGAGAGCCTACTGCCCATCCTCGAGCAAGCCGAGTCGCTCGGCTACCGCGTCGAATCCACCACCTGGAAGCCGATGCCGTAGCCGGCCCTCATCGCGACCTCAGCTTTTTCCAGGCACGGGTGTATGCGGGACGTCTGATAATGTCTCTTATGTGTTCTGAGTGACTTTTCACGAAGACGCATCTCGCTGTCACTCTATCACTACCAGGGCTTGGGTGGCTTCCTCGGGCGGACTACATTAGATCGTGCATGGGCACGTGCGCCAGCGGGTGTCTCAGGAGGGCGCAGGAGGTGAAGCGCCTAGCCAAGGAGTGCCACGGGCGGAATCGGGAAGAGGTGAGTCCGCTCTGTGTGGCGTGAAGGAGTGGGGTTGCGCGCCTTGGGTCACCGTGGCCAGGAGCAGGGCGGCGACGCGTTCCTTCAGGTTCCGCACGGGACGGATCCGCCAGTCCCCTCTCACGGGGCTGGGTTGGCCGGCTCGGCGGCCTTTGCCCGGGCGTCGTCCGTCGCGTCCTTGACGGCTGCCTGGAAACGGCCGAGGAGTTCCTTGCCGACCGCGTTAGCGAAGGAGTCCCGGACGGCTGCCTGAGCCCTGGCCTTCAGTGTGTCCTGCTCGATCTCCTTGAGGCGTGTGACGACCATGCCCTGGGCCTGGAGCTTGGCTGGCAGGGCTTGATCGGCGTCGGCAACGAGTTGGCGCTCGAACTGCATGGCCTCGCGGGCGCAGTCGCGCAGCGTCTTCTGGTCGGCCCCCGGCAGAGAGTACCAGAGGTCGCGGTTGACGCAGAGGACGATGGGGTCGTAGACGAAGTTGCAGAGGGTGATGTGCTTCTGGACAGTGTGGAGCCTTGCGGCGTGGATGGCGGACAGGGGGCTTTCCTGCCCGTCGGCGCCGCCCGCGGCGCCGCCGCGTTCGAGGGCCAGGTAGAGGTCGCCGAGGTCCATCTGGTGCGTGCTGGTGCTGGCGCCGAAGGCCTCGAAGAGTCCGGGCGGGAGCCCCTGGGCGATGCGAATCCTGAGGCCCTTCAGGTCGTCGGGGGCGCGGATGGGTCGCACGCTGTTGGTGATCTGGTGGAAGCCGTTGGCGCCGTAGGCGAGGCCGACGAGGTTGTGGTCCCTGAGGAGCTCGAGCATCTCGTCGCCCAGGGGGCCGTCGCACACGGCGTTCGCCGTGGTGTGGTCGGGGAACAGCCAGGGGAAGCAGAACACGGTCCATCGCGGGTCCACGGTCGAGAGGAGGATGGTGGACTCGAGGGAGGCCTCGAGCTTGCCCTGCTGGACCATTTGGAGCTCGCTGGTCTGGCTGCGGCCGGAGCGGGTGGCATTGGGGACGACCTCGACGGCGTAGCGCCGCTTGGTCCGGGCCTCCACGAGCTCCTTCCACTTCAGCGCGCCCTGGTACCACTCGGAGGTGTCGCCGAGGATGAGGCTGAGGCGGATGCGCCTCGGGCCGGCGCGCTCGTCGCACGCGAGGGGGGCCAGGGTGAGCAGCGCGACTGCGCCCACTGCGACGAGCAGGCGCCTTCCCGGTTGCGGATTGCGGATTGCGGGATGTGGACTGGCATCCAGGCTCCGAAGCCCGGAGCCCGAAATGGCAGGCTCTCGCATCGCGCTTCCCTCCTTACGGTGTGCCGGTCGTGTTCACGGAACGGAGGATCAGTGCCACGGCCTCGGGCAGGCTGGCGACGACGTGGCCAGCCCTGGTCTCGCGGTGCGGCGCACCGTCGGGCGGCGCCACGAGGATGGTGGTGCAGCCCCGTGCGAGCCCGGCCTCGATGTCGCGCTCGGCGTCGCCGACAAGGAACGCCCGCTCGGGCCGCACGCCCAGGTCGCGTGCGGTCTGGTCAATGAGCCCCGGCCTCGGCTTGCGGCAGGCGCAGTCGGCCGTCTTCGGGTGAGGGCACATGTAGACGCCCGCGATGTGCCCCCCCGCGGCGGCCACGGAAGCGACCATCCGCTCGTTGATGGCCTCGATGTCCTCCAGCGTCGCCAGGCCGCGCCCCACGCACGACTGGTTGGTGATGACAGCGACGGTGAAGCGGTGCGCCCGAAGGCGTCGCAGCGCATCGAGCGCGCCGGGCGCGAAGCGGAACTCGTCCCAGCGGAACACCCAGCTTCCCGCGCCCGGGGACTCGTTGATCACGCCGTCGCGGTCGAGGAACACCACCCGGTCATGAGCACAACTTCCATTCACCTTCATCGGCCCCCATTATAAGGCGCCAAGTGACGACTGGCAAGGGCGACTGCCCCGCACGAGCATTGCTCCGAGTCCTGGCAATCCGCGCGTCTCGCAATCGTCGTCGTTGTCGTCGTGGTCCTCGTCGTCGAACCCTCAGCGGGAGGAAAAGCTCAGGAAGCGACGACGACGAGCACGATCTGGCGGCAGGCAGGACTGTGGGTGCCACGCCCAAACTTGTTTGGGCGTGCCGGACCGGGGACTTCCCGCAGCAGAAACCCCCTTGCGCCTCCCCTCCCCCATGCCCTCCCCTGGTTTTCGCTCGTTGCGAAGCTCCCGCTTCGCAACGCACATCATGCGGCTCCCGCCGCCAGCCCATCGAAGCGGGCCCGTCCGCCGAAGCCCAAGCGAAGGCGGAAGCTTCGGCATAGCCGTCGTGAAGCCCCGTTTCTCGGCGAGCCGAGACGCCACTCAGAACAGCGGCCAAGACCGCCTGAAGGCGGGACCCAAACACGAAATCTGCCCGTTGGGAGTCCTGCCTTCAGGCGGTCTTCTGGGCTCTCGATCCTCTCTGTATCCCTCAGTGCCCTCTGTCGTGGAACACTCCTCACACCAACTTCATCCCAATCTGCTCGTCGGGAGTCTCCTTGACGGTGAGGGCGACGATGGCTTTGCCCGTGTGCTTGCAGAAGCGGCCGATCTCGTCAAGGGCGTCCTGCGAATAGTCGAAGGCGACGAAGAAGCCCTTGGTGCGCTCCTCGCGAGTCATCACGGCCTCGAAGGAGCCAATGTCGGGTCGGCCCACTTTGTCCTTCTGCTTCACCTGGATGGGATACCAGAGGTCCATGAAGCCCAGTTCGGCCTGAGTTGGAGTCGCGCCGGCTCGTGTGGCACAGCGGCCTTCGGCTGTGGCTGTCTGCTCTGGTGGCACAGGCATCTTGCCTGTGGACGACACAGGCCGGAGGCCCGTGCCACCGGCCTTCCGGGGCATGACACCTTCCGGAAAGTCAGGTTTGGTGGCGACTGCCCCAGGACAATACGCTTCGGCCTGGGGCTTGTCAAGGCGGCATCGCCTGACGGGTGCGTGTAGTCTCCTTCGAGACAGATGGCCGCGTTCTGAGCCTCCGAAGGAGGCGGAGGAATAAAGCCCACGGCGATGCTTTGGGAGCCGTGGGATGGTAGGCGCAAGAGGGCCCAGCCCCCGAAGCGGGGCGGCGGA
>DATKZY010000206.1:0-14889 GCA_035527715.1 Planctomycetota bacterium
GGCGCCCGCGGCCGCGCCGGAGTTGGCGGGGCGCAGGCTGTTCCTGCCCGTCAAGTGCAACCTGGCGGGCGGCGTCACGGGGCTGGCCTACCGCGTCGTGCCGTCGGCCGACGACCCGGAGGTGCCGATCCTGGCCTGGGAAGACGGTGCGATCCCCCTGACCGCGGAGGACGCGTTGAGCATCCGCCATGCCCGCCCGAGCCGGCTCGATGCGGCGGCTGCGTGGCTGGAGGCCCTGCTGATGGCCGGTGGCCCGCTGCTTGTCGAGGACGTGGAGCAGCGGGCCGTGGCGGCGGGGTTCTCGATTCCGACCATCAAGCGGGCGCGGCGAGAGCTTGGGGTGCAGACCTTTCACTCCAGCCTGCAATCGCCGTGGATCCTGCGGCTGCCGGGCGATCAGGCCGAGGCCCGGGTCGTGCGCGGTAGGGTGCAGGATGTGCCGGGGCCTGCGAGTGCTCCCCCGGCCCTCACAGTAGAGGTGTCCTGATCCGCCGGCCGCGGCGGCAGCCCCTGCCGAAGCAGTGACGTGGGAGGGCGAGGCTCCAGCCGAGCCGCCTCTTGAGCCCGGAACGGCTCAGCGGGAGCTTCGCCCTCCCCGCATGCCTGAGCGGGGCAGACTCGCGACGGCCTGCTAGTGGATCAACGGCTTGGGCAGATCGGGCTGATCCTCTAGCTGCTCCCCTGGGGGTAGCCTCTGTAACCCATTGACTGCCATAGCCTTACGCAGGCCGCCGGCACTCGCGCTAGTGGATCAAATCCACGGGGGGAGAGATTGATCCACTAGCGCGGAAGGGGCCGGGGGCCGTAGTGGGGCAGGGGAGCGCCCAACTCGTAGGCCCCCAGGTCGGGGGCCTTGCCCGCGAAGCCGTCGTTGACGTTCGGCAGCTCGACGCCGGCGTCAATGGCCTCGCTGCCCTCCTTGAGGCGCAGGTCGTTGACCCGCGGGTCGAACTGCGTCTTGAGGTCGGCGGGGGGCTTGACGCCCGAAGCGAAAGCCTTGTCGGGACTTACGGCGACGACATGCTTGTAGACGGGGGCCTTCTCGCGGCACTCCTCGAGGGTGGCGTAGCGGGCGGCGTTCCACTTGAGAAAGGTCTTCCACTCGCCGCCGAAGCCGTCGAAGTCGAAATCGCAGTCGCGCATCCGAGCGGTGTTCTCGTAGCCGTAGTTTGCCTCGGTGCCGAGGAAGAGGTTGTTCCGCATGACGAAGTTGGTGACGGGCTGGCCCGTGTAGAGGACGAGGGGCATGCCCTCCTTGACGCTGGTGTTGTGGAAGAACAGGCAGCCCGAGGGGGCGTTGTGCATCTTGAAGGTCTCGAGGCCGACGTTGTAGAGGGCGTTGCGGAAGATGTAGACCGGCCCGCCCCAGACGGGTTGGGTGCTGATGCCCTGGTAGACGTTGGTCAGGCGGTTGTCGAAGCAGCGGGTGTTGCGCTCCGAGTAGTCCATCTCGATCCCGTCGTCGGTGCACTCGGAGATCTCGTTGCCGTAGAAGTCGATCGAGCTGCACGGATAGGTGGAGAACGTGTCTATCCCGTCGGCGTAACCGCTGATGCGGTTGTAGCACACGACGTGTCCCTGGCCCGCGATCTGGATGCCGCGTGCCTCCTCGATGCCCTTGGTGCGGGGCCAGGCGGCGGGGCCGCGCATCGTGCAGTCGGCGATGAGGATGCGCTCCTGGCGGGCGCCGTTGTTCTGGGACACGAAGCCGTAGGTGCAGTCGGTGATGAGGCAGCGGGTGACGGCGATGCGGGAGCTGGCGTTGAAGTTGAGCGCCCACTTGGCGTTGCGGAAGGCGAGGTTGTGGAGCGTGATGTCGTGGGAGCCTGGGGCGCCGATGGCGTTGCTGTTGCCCTCGGCGTCGAAGACGGTCTCGCAGTTCCCCTCGCCCACGAGGGCCACGGGCTTGCCCGGCTCGCCGTTGGGCGGGCGGAACGTGCCCTTGTAGACGCCTTTGGCCAGCAGGAGAGTGTCGCCGGGCTTGGCCCTGGCGAAGGCGGCCGCGAGCTCGCCGGGCTTGACCTCGATCTTCTGGCCGCCCTCGGGCAGGGTCGGCTCGGCCCAGGTCTTCATCTTCAGCACCTGCTCGGCGTCGCCGCCATCGGGGTCCTTGAGCGAGAGCTTGACCTCGTAGTCGGTGTCCTGCTCGAGGCCGAAGAGGGAGCCTGCGAAGAGGAACTGGCCGTCGGGCGGCTGGACGGCTTTCCGCATGCCCTTGGGGTCCACGCGGAACAGGTCGAGGGCCTTCTTCCATTCGGCCTCGCCGGCCTTGCGGTAGGCCACCTCGACGCGGGCGTTCCGATTGTCGTCGCCCGCGATGAGCCATCGAACGCCGAGGCACTTGAGCGTGGGCAACTCGGGCGTGACGGCGCCGGGCTTCGAGGCGTCCTCGGCGAGGCTGCCGCGGAGGGGCGCCGCCAGGAGGAGACCGAGCGAGAGCAAAGAGACACGGACACAGGACATTGTGGGCTCCAGAGCAAGGGGGATCACATGCGCAGGAAGTCCTCGACCTCGATGCCTGCCTCACGGAGGACTGCGCGCGGGGTCCCTTCGCGCATGGGCCGCGTGTGATGAGGGAGCGTGACTCTCTTCCCCACCTTGGCGTGGCGCCAGACCTCGTGGCTGCCTGGCCCTGGGCGGTCGAAGGCGAAGCCGAGGACGCGGAGGCGTCGTGCCACCTCGTGGTAGCGGAAGCCCGAGAGGCGTCCCATCAGCGGATCCCCACGGGGACGAGCAGCTCGAGGGGCGCGCGGCTGGCTTCTGTGAAGGCCGGCGGCAGGGGGTCGCCGTGGTCGAGGCACGACTCCACGATCTTGCGGGCGAGGCCCTGTGCGATTTCCACGGCCTCGGTGATGCTGCGCCCCTCGGCGACCAGGCCGGGGACGTCGGGGCTCGTCGCCACATACCCCCCCTCAGCGAGGGCCTCGACGTGCAGACGGATCGCCACCTCGTCCACACGAGCCGTCTTCTCCCACGAGCGCGGGTCGCGCTTCCGTTGACGTGCCATGCGGGAACACGCTCCTCTCTCTCCGACGGCCTTCGGGAAGGCGCCGAACGCGGACTCCGTTCAGCGCCATTATACCTCATGCCGGCGGGGGCCGGAAGTGCAGGCCAGCCATGTGCCTGCTCGTGACGCCAGCGCTCGCCAGGGGGCCGCTGGTCCCTCACTCGTAACCCAACGCCTTGAGCTGCTGGTCGAACGCGGCGGGCAACTCGGCCGGGTGCTTCGCGGCGTCGCGGGCCGCGGTGCGGAGCAGGTTGCGCAGCAGCCGCTCGGCGGCCGGATGGCGGCCAAGCTCCTCGCGGATACGCAGCGTGTTGAGGACGAAACGCCCCGCGCCGAGGGGGTAGACCGCGACCAGAAGGCCCGACGAATATGCCTGCGAGGCGTTGATGCCGCCCGCCACGGCCTCGGCCGGCGCGTCCTGGCCCGCCCACACGTGGTCGGGGATGAGGTCGCGGTAGAACGTGAGGTCCATCAGCCCGCCCGTGGGCAGGCCGTCGAAGATGGGGTGGGGCTTGGCCCATTCGTCCTTGAGGTAGACCCAGCTTCGCATGGCGGCGAGTGAGCCCTTGTTGGCAAGGGGCAGCCAGCCCACGGGGTTGCCGCCTTTCCTGAAGACCTCGGGGCAGAGGAAGATGGCGGTCGAGCCCCGTGCGATGCGGCGAGCGAGATCGGCGAAGGCCGCGGCGTCGCCTGGTGGCTTCGCGCCCACAAGGATGACTTCTCGCCGTGCAGCCGCCGCGGCTTGTGCCACGCGAATGCCGTGGTCCGAGAGCCACTTGCTCAGGGCCGCATCTTCGCCCCAGAGCGCGACCTCGGCTTCGACGGGCGGCATCTCGGCGGGATCGGCAACGTAGAACTCGACGGCCTCCCCTGCTGCCGCGGCGCCCCGCTCGATCGTGGCCAGGAAGCGATACTTGCCTGACGGCCCGTCCACAACCACCTGGCCTTCGAACACGGGCAGCACCATCGGCGGCTCGGCCTTTCCCTTCGGGTCGGGGATGGTGAGCTTGACTGTGCGCTCGAAGACGCGGGGCAGAGACGCCCCGCCCACAGGAGGGCCGACGACCTGGAGGCGCACCGGGTATTCGCCGGGGAGAAGCGCGTCCTCGTTCGCCAGCACGGCCTCCAGGCGGACCTTCGTGCCGCGATAGACGTTCACCGGCTCGACGAAGAGGCAGAAGCGGAGCGGCGCGAAGCCGTCGAACACGGCGTCGAGCGTGCCCGGCTTCAGCTCGCGGAAGGTGGTGAACAGCCCCTCGCCCGTCATCCCCTGGTCCACCGTGCCCGTGAGGCTGTAGCCGACGACCTTGGGGTTGGAGCGGATGGCGTTGATGCCGAGGAGGCGCTGCCCCGCCATCTTGGCGTTGCTCTGGGCGAAGAAGTCCTCGGGGCGGTCGAAGGCTTCGGCGAGGCGCCAGCGCTCCCAGTCCGCGAGGAACTTGTCGCGCTGGGCGCGGTAGAAGCGGGCGTCGTCGGCCTCGCCCTTGCCGATCTGCTCGTAGAGCCGCACGACCCGCAGCAGGTCCACGGCGCTCCCCACGCCGTACTCCGAGAGGAAGAGCGGGCGGTCCGGGTTGCCGGCCGTGCGCAGCTCGCGGATGATGCCGGCCGTGTGGGGCACCCGCTTGTAGGGGTGCTGGTCGTCCATCGAGTCCTCCCACACGGCGGAGCCTGGGTTGCTGAATGTGCCGGCGGATAGCTCCGCCTCTTCGCCGGGGGCCTTCTTCGGATACAGCTTGAACGTGGCGGCGTTCGGGGCAGCGCCTGGGGCGAGCTGGCCGTAGCTCCAGGGGCCGTTGGGGTTGGCCTTGATGGTGAAGTCGGTCGTGGCGTTGTACACCTTGCCGCCCTCGGCCTTGACCGTCACGTCGACGGCCGTGGTGTCGGCGCCGTAGTTGCCGTTGCCATAGCCGACGACGACGTCGAGGGTGTCGCCCGCCTGCACGTCGAGCGTCTTCGTGAACTGGGCTTCATTGCCCGCGCCCTTGACGTTGATGAAGGCGTCGAAGAGCGCCTTGCCGTTGTGGAGGAGGTGAACGTCCGTCGTCGCCTTTTCGGCGATGCCGGCGAACTTGGCGGTCAGCTCGACCTTGGCCGCGGCGGGAGCGGTCCAGCGGACGACGCTGTACTCGCCGTCGCGGCCCGGATGGAACGAGAGCTGGCCGGGCGCCCAGGTGATGCCGAGTCCTTTCACGACATGGTCGGTCACGTTACGAATGACGCACGGGTCCACACGGTCGGCGCTGCGCCAGCCTTCGACGCCGACGACCCGCTCGCTCGCCGTCGCCACGCGGTCCCAGCGGCCGCTGTTGAGGAGCACCATGCGCGAGTCGTCGAGCTTGCGCAGGGTCGGGAGCAGCCTGACGGCGTGGCGAAAGACCGGGCCGTCGGGCGTCTCGTTGAGCAACCCCCAGATGACGACGCTGGGGTGATTGCGGTCGCGGCGCACCATGCCAAGCACCGATTCGTCGTAGCGCTCGGCCATCTTCGGGGAGTCGGCGAGGCACCAGCCGGCGTAGGACTCCTCGTAGACCATCAGGCCCAGCTCGTCGCACAGGTCGAGCTGATAGCGCTTGGCGACGCCCGCGATCCAGCGGATGGCGTTGAAGCGCATCGCCTTCACGTTCACCAGGTCGCGGCGGAGCCAGTCGGGGTCCACGGGCAACTCGCGGCCGACGGGGCAGCAGTTGCCCGTGTGGGAGCAGCGCAGGTAGATGCGGCGGCCGTTGAGGCGGAACCAGCCGTTCTCGAACCGGAAGTCGCGGAAGCCGCAGCGCACCGAATGCTCGTCCATCGAGTTGGAGCCTTCGGCCCGGACCCGCGCCGTCACGCGGTAGAGGAAGGGGTCGTTGAGGTTCCAAAGGCGCGGCTTCTCGACGTGGAGCTGGGCCTCGATGTGCGTGTCGCCAGGGGCAAGCTCACTCTCCATTGTTGCCGCGCCCAGGGTTTCGCCGCTCGCGGCGGGCGCGACGGCGAACTCGAGCCTGACCTTGGCGGGTACTGCCAGCGCATTGCGCACGCTTGCTTGGACGCGGATCACGCCTGTCTTCCAGTCGGGCCGGGCGAAGAGACCCTCAACGCGGACCGGCGGGGCGACGAGCAGCTCGACTGAGTCCATGATGCCGCCCTGGTTCCACGCGCTGCCCGACGAGTAGGGCATGACCTTGTTGCGGTGCGGCGTCTCGTTCAGCACGATGCCGTCAATCGGCGTGTGCGTGGGGTTCAGCACGCGGACGGCGAGAAGATTGAGCGCCCCGGGCTTGAGGGAATCGGTCACGTCCAGGACGAAGGGCGTCTCGCCGCCCTCGTGGTCGCCAATGCGGGCCCCGTTGAGCCACACCTCGGCCTTGTAGTCCACCGCCCAGAAGCGCAGCAGGTAGCGCCCCTGCGCGTGGGGATTGGGCGACGGCGTGAAGGTCCGCCAGTACCACGCCAGCCCGTGGTAGCCGGGAAACGTGTCCTGGATGATCCACGGCACCTTGGCCTTCTTCGCCTCGGGCACGGGCTTGAGCATCCATTGCTGCGTGCGGCCCGCGTTCTGCGGGTCGGTCGCCAGCAGCCACTCGCCGTCGAGCGACACGACGCGCGTGCAACGGGTCTCGGACTCGGCGCCCATGGTCAGCGTTCCTATCACCAGGGTTGTCACCAGGACTTGTGCTACAACCTGCTTCATCGCCAATCTCCAAGTGCCCCCCAGGATACCGTGTTCGCGCCGAAATGCAAGCGGGACGCATCCGCGGATTATGGCCCCCAGTCCTTGGCGCCGCCGCTCCGCAGCCCCCACGGGGCGTACTATGGAAGCCCAGGGCAACGCCCTGGGAACTGGCGACGGCCCATGCGTAGCCCTGAAGGGGCGTACTACGGCCGGCCTGGTAGTACGCCCCTTCAGGGCTGGACGTGCGCGGACCACCGTTTCCCAGGGCGTTGCCCTGGGCTGTCATAGTACGCTCCTTCGGAGCTGGGCAGGCCAATGCCGAGCACCAGGACGAGAGGCCGTACTCGTATCCGCGATTGACAAGCCCGCGGAACCGTGTAGCATGATGGGCGGCTGGGCGCGGCTGCGTCCTCCCTCCACCGCTGGGAAAGGAACAGGGCGTGAAGAAGGCGAAGGTCGGCATCGTCGGCTGCGGAAACATCAGCGGCAACTACCTGCACTGGGCGAAGAGGCTCGATGCCTTCGAGGTCGTGGCGTGCGCCGACGTGGTGCCCGAGCGGGCGCAGGCCAAGGCCGCGGAGCACGGCATCCGGGCCTGCTCGGTGGACGCGTTGCTGAAGGACCCCGAGATTCAGATCGTCCTGAACCTCACGATCCCGCGCGCCCACGCGGAGGTGAACCTCGCGGCCCTTCGCGCGGGCAAGCACGCCTACTGCGAGAAGCCCTTCGCCGTCACACGCAAGCAGGGCGAACGCGTGCTCGCCACGGCGGCAAAGAAGGGCCTGCTCGTGGGCGGCGCGCCCGACACCTTTCTCGGCGGCGGCATCCAGACGTGTCGCAAGCTGATGGACGATGGGGCGATCGGCACCCCCGTCGGCGCCACCGCCTTCATGGCCTGCCGCGGCCACGAGAGCTGGCACCCCGACCCCGAGTTCTACTACGACCGCGGCGGCGGGCCGATGCTCGACATGGGCCCCTACTACCTCACGGCCCTCGTCAACCTCCTCGGCCCGGTCAAGCGCGTCAGCGGCTCGGCCCGCATCACCTTCCCCGAGCGCCTCATTACCAGCGAGCCGAAGAGCGGCACGAAGATCAAGGTGAGGACGCCCACCCATATCGCGGGGACGATGGACTTCGCGAGCGGGGCCATCGGGACTGTGGTGATGAGCTTCGACGTGGTGGCCCATCGCCTGCCCATCATCGAGGTCTACGGCAGCGAGGGCACGCTGCTCGTGCCCGACCCCAACGGCTTCGGCGGCCCCGTGCGAATGCGGCGAATGGGCGAGGCCGACTGGACGGAGGTGCGGCTGACTCACAGCGACCAGGTGGGCCGCTCGATGGGCGTGGCCGACATGGCCCGGGCCATCGAGCTGGGCCGCAAGCCCAGGGCGAGCGGCGAGCTGTGCTTCCACGTGCTCGACGTGATGCTGGCCTTCGAGGACGCCTCGAAGGCGGGGCAGCACGTGGCGATCACGAGCCGCTGCGAGCGCCCGGCCGCGCTCCCCATCCCCGAGGTCCGCTTCGACGCCTGACAGGAGGTGAGCTGATGAGCAGCCCGCGAGCCCTCTCTACCACGGTGGCCATGATCCTTGTGGCCGGCCTCGTCGTGGCCATGATGGCCCTGCTGTGGATGGTGGGCCAGGACCTCCTCCAGCTCAAGGGCGCCCGGGCCGACGTCTCGCTGAAGCTCCGGAACGTCGAGGCGAAGGCGAAGGACCTCTGGGACGAGTTGCAGCAGGCAAAGGCCGACCGCAGGAAGCTGGGCGAGGAACTCAAGAAGGCGACGGACGCCCTCGAGTCGCTGCGGGCCGAGGCGATCGCGACTCAGGCGCGGCTCAAGGCGCTGGAGGAGGCCAGGCCCAGGGTCGAGGTCGCCCCTGTCCCGCCGGCCGAGCAGCCGGCCCCGGCGCCACCGGCCGCGCCGCAGCCCGTTGAGGGACTCGCGCGGCTCATCGAGCGGGCGCGGGAGGACCCCGGCTTCCTGCCGATCGCGGCGCGCCGTGGCTTCCAGGAGAAGGGCATTGCAGGCATCGGCCTTGTCCTGGGCCTCGACGAGGCAGCCCAGGCGCGCTTCCTGAAAGTCTACGGGGACTTCATTCTCCGCGCCCGGGCCGCGGACAAGGCGCACGCGAAGGTCGCCCTCGAGGGCGACGCAGTGGTGATCGAGATCAGCCCCTATCAGGAGGAGGGGCACGCCCTTCTGAAGGCGTGGCAGGACCTCCTTGCCCAGGCGCTCACGCCCGCGCAGCAGGAGGCCTGGGCGGCGGCTCGCGCGGACCGCATCCTGTTCGAGCGGCCCCTCGGCCACTACGCGGAGACCATCCGGCTCACCCGCGACGCCATGGGGGTGAAGTACGAGCACAAGGGCCGCCGCGCGGGGGCGGGGGTGAACACCTTCGAGAGCGCGGGAACGGTCTCGGGCGAGGGCGCGGTGGACCGGCTGCCGTGGCGGCATCTGTTGCCCGACGAGGCCGTGGCCAAGCTCCGCGGGGTGGCACGGCCCTAGGTCATAACCTGTTGCCAGACACTGTGTTGTGCTGCGGCGCCGGCGGCGGGGGATTTGCCTCGACCGGCTCCTTGACAACCCGGCAAACTGAGGTATACTACCAGTGCAGAGCGAAAGGCGGCCCAGTCCTAACGGACAGAGACGTGGGCTGACGGCGCCTGGCGCGACGCGACTGTGGGTAGACGGAATGGCCAATCGGTTCGGATCGGTTCGAGTCGGTTCGCGTAGTTTCGTTGTGCCGCGTCGCTGACCTCGCCAATGTCCGCCGGCTCACCTTTCGAGCAAGGCCTAAGCTCTGCGGGGGCGGGGCGCCGTCGAGGCCCCCGCCCCCAATCATGTGCGGCCCCGCCCCTTTCACACGCCCTTCCACAGCCGCAGGTAGTCGCGGGCCACCTTGAGGTCCTCCATCGCCTCGTGCGCCGTGCACATCGGCGGACGTTCGCCCCGGACGGCGGCCACGAAGTTCATCGCCTGCTGCCGCATGGCGTGCACCCAGGGCAGATGCGGCACGGTGACCTCGGGGGTCTTGCCGTCGCCGGGGTCCCGCAGAATCTCCACGCGGCCGGGCCGGTTCGAGGCCAGGGGCGCGGGCAGCTCGAGCTTCACGTAGCCCTTCTCGAACGCCACGAGGGCCGATTCCTGCCAGTCCACCGTCGTGCGATACGGGCTCATCTCGATCACGCCCGCGACGCCGCTCTCGCTCTGGGCGACGAAGAGCACGCCCGACGCGTCGGCGTGAGTGACCTTGTACGGCTCGCCCAGCAGGTGGCGGAGCAGGTTCACCTGGTGGATGTAGTAGTTCACGAAGCTCACGTATGCCTTGCGGGCCGCCTCGTCCATGTCGGACGCCGGCGGGTCCCATTGGAGCTGGGGGTTCGGATCGTCCTCGCGGATCAGCTCGGCGAAGCCGTTGGCCACCCAGTCGCCGGCGGGCATGAGGATGCGGACGAGGCGCATCCTGCCCAGTTCGCCCGAGGCCTTGAGCGCGTCAATCTGGGTCTTGGCGTGCATGGTCGCGGGGTCGGAGCGCTTGTGGTAGCCGACCATGATCCAGGTGCCACTGGTGGCCAGGGCGTCGAGGATGCGCTGCCCCGCCTCGATGTTCCCTGCGAGCGGCTTCTCGGTGAAGACCGGCTTCTTCGCCTTGAGCAATTCGGGGATGAGCGTGCCGTGGCGGGTGAACGGCTGCGAGGCGACGATTGCGTCGAGCTGCTCGTTGGCGAGCATCTCGGCAGCCTCTTTGTACACCTTGGGCACGCGGTAGTGCGCGGCCACGGCCTTGCCCGTCCTCTCGCGGAGTTCCGCGAGTGCCACCACCTCGCAATCGGGCAGCGTGTAGTAGTTCTTCAGATGCGCGCACTGCCCCATCCCCCCGACGCCGCAGAAGCCGATTCTGACCTTTGCCACGCCATGTTCCCTTCTCGTTTGGAGTCCCGCCTTCAGGCGGTCTTCTGTCTTGGGTTTTCGGTTTTGGGTTATCGGTTTTCGGGTACCCGACAACCGATAACCGATAACCCATCTGGGGGCAGCAATGTACGCCGGCGGCGGGGAAATGCAAGCGGAAGAGCTCACCGGCGAGAGGCAGGCTCACCAGATGACAGGAATGTGCGAGCGCCGGAGCGCCTGATCGCGCGACACGAGTTGGAGACCGAGGTGGAGAGCAGTGGCCCCGATGATCCGGTCGGGCATGTCGGGCACCGAAGTCCTTGGAACTCGGGAGAGCGCCCGGCTGATCCGCAGGTCAACGGGGACCTCTGTGAACCCCTGCGTCTCATCCTCGAGGGCTCTTTCGATGCGCTGAAGCGCGTCGGCGGGCTGCTTGCCCTTCTCTACCAGGTACGTCAATTCCACCAGAGTGATGGCGCAGACATAAATGCCGTCCCCGCTGCTGAGGGCCTCCTCCATCGCGCGAAGCGCGGGCGCAGAGAGCTTCGGAGAGCTGAAGACATACCAGAGCAAAGCGTGGGTGTCCGCAACGACGGCCGCCATCAAGCGCGCTCCCCAGAGTCCTTGGGCGAACCACCCTTCGGAGCGTCCTCACACTTGGGCAAGGTTACCTTGCGCTGTGGGCCCTCTGGCGGAGGATCTGCCCTTTCATCCCGGGGGGAGTCCTCGCGCTCTCGGGGGAAGTTCCCCCACATTTCCCTCCGCGCTTCCGCGATGTCCTCTTCCGCGATGTCCACTCCAAGGTCGGCGCACAAGCCGTGGAGGCTCGGATACGGGCGTTTCCTCCTGCGCTTTTCGTCAAGGAACTCGATGAAGTCGATGACCTCCTGTTGGCGGTCAGGGGGAAGCGCGCGGAGCTTGTCAATCACCAGCTCTTCCGTCTTCATGGCTCTTCTCGCTTCGCGGCCCTCTGAGACGTGCGAAAGCCCTGTGCAACAATGATACTACGCGCCAGCGGCGAATTCAAGCGAATGCGCCTACTGCCCGAGCGCCCAGCGGATGCCGCAGCTCGGCTTCGTCTCCCAGTAGGGGTGGAGCGAGAGGCCGTTGGACTTCGTGGCGCTCTTGTCGGCGCCGTAGACGATGTTGGGCTTCTCGTTGTTGTTCACGCGGAAGGTGAAGCCGAAGGTCTGGCCCGCCTTGGGCTTCCACTGCTTCAGCTCGCTCCAGGGAATGGCCAGCTCATACGTCGTGACCTTGCCCTCGCGTCGGACAACCTGCTGGCTGCCCGCGACCGGCCCCTGGTCGAACTTGGCTCGCGGCTGCCGCGGGTAGTGGTGGGTGCGGGCCATGCCCGGGGCGAGGATGCGCCACAGCTCCGCCTTGCCGTCGAGACACGGGTAGGCCGCGAACTCGTAGTCGGTGTCGGGCATGGCGTGGAAGCCGTGCGGCACCTTGTCGGTGTCGAGCTTCATATTGTAATGGTAGTCGGGCAGCACGTCGAAGCCGAGCTGGAGCGTGTCGCCCGCCCAGGGCTGGTCGTTCCAGGGCGTCTTCTTGTAGACGTAATAGGCATCGGCGAACGTGGCCTTGGGGTTGCGGTCTTTCGCCTGGAAGTACACGGTCGCGGCGTTGCTCGTGACGGCGTGCTTCAACTCGAGGTCGCTCTCGATGAACTTCTGGTAGGCGGGCCACTCGGGGTCGGCCTTCATCTTCCCCTCGGTCTTCTTGTCCCGCAGGTTGGCGAGGACGAACTTGCGGTAGGGCCGAAGCCGCTCGCAGGTCTCGTCGTCCTTCGCGCTGCGGAAGTATTGCTCCTCGTCCCACGTCGCGAGCCGCTGCTTGCCGGGCGAGTCGCTGGGGTCGTGGACGCGCGCGGCGACGTAGAGGAATCGGTCGTCCCACGCGAGCCTGAGCTCGGCGAACGAGCCGTCGGGCTGGGCGTCCTTCGCGGCGAGAAACGGCATCCAGGCCTGCTGCGTGGGGTCCACCTTCTGGAGCTTCGCGTCCACGAGCACGCCGAGGTCGCCCTTCCAGTCGTCGAGGTTGCCGTCAATCGTCTTCGTGCCCTTGCTGGCGGCTGCGACGTTCAGGTTCTCCGTCCACTCGGCTGTCCCGGTGTCGCCGGCGAATGCGAAGCGGAAGAGATAGGCATTGGTCGGCGCCGGCTTCGCTTCGGCGATCTCCCAGGTGACGTTGGCCCGCTGCCCGGCTCCGAGCTTCAGCTCCGTGCTCGCGGCCTTGAGCTTGATGCCCGCGGGCGGCGTCACGCGCAATGTCCCGCTGATCCGGCGATTGAGCAGGTTGTGGACAGTGAACCGCACGGCTGCGTTGGGCGCGTCCACGGGCGCGGTGAAGTCGCGGGCGATGATCTCGACGGGCCGCATGCCCTCAATCTTCGCCTCGGCAAGCCGCTGCTCGATGAGCTTGATGCCGCCGCGGGGCGAGCGGATGTAGTGGCTCAGGTGGTCCATCGGGAGGGCGACCTGTTTCTGCCCCTCGAGCTCGCGGTTGCCGGCGATGTCGTAGAACTCGAGCCGCCCGTCGGCGTTGTCAATCGTGATGGTGCCCCCCTCGTGGGCCTGGAGCTGCCACCAGAGCACGTCCTTCGGGTCGCCGCCGTGCGGGGCGTAGAGCTTGCCGAAGAAGACCACCACCGCGTCGCGGCCGGTCCCGAACTGGAACGCCCAGGGCAGGTGGTCGTGGAAGAGCATCCGCTGAAACCTGCGGCCGGTGAGGAAGACGTTGAAGACGTTGGAGGCCAGGGCCACGGGGTTGGGCATCTGGAAGTTCATGGGCGAGCCGGGCGCCTTGAAGTAGGTCATCGCCGGGTGCCACGGGGTCATGCGGTCCTGGCCGCAGGCGAGGAACTGGGTGACGATCTGGGGGAGCAGCACCTCGGTGGCGGCGATCCAGGTCTCGGTGTCGGTGCTCTCCTTGCCCCAGTGCTTGGCGACCATCGGGCCGTAGCTGGTGCGGGGCGGCACGTAGTGGTCGGTGAAGAGGTCCACCAGCTTCGCAAGCTCGTTGCGGTCCTCGCCCGAGAGGAACTTGTCCTCGGTGTTCATGATGGAGCAGGCGGCGGCGGTCTTTATTCGCCGGTCCACCTTGCGGGCATTGTCGGCGATCTGCTTCATCAGGGCGCGGTAGTGGTTCGAGTCGCTCTCCCAGCCGCTGATGGAGATGCCTTCCCAGGGCTCGTTCCAGTGCTCGATGGCCCAGAGGGCGCCGTTGCCGCCCTTCCAGTAGCGCTCGCAGAAGGCGTAGATCCACTTGCCGAACGCCTCGTAGTGCTTCGGCATACACGAATGGTCGGGCTTCTGGGGGATGCAGGCGGGGGTGGGCTGGCCGAAGGGCTCGGTCCAATAGGGGTGGCCGCCCATCGTGACGAGGGCCTTGATCTTCGCCTCGGCCAGGCCGTTCATCAGCGGGTCGAAGCGGCCCCAGTCGTAGGTGCCGGGCTTGCCCTCGGCCCAGCCAAGCTCGATGCGGACGCCTTTGATGCCGAGGCGGGCGAGGGTGAGCGCCCGCGCCCGAATGTGCTCGGGCTTCTGGCTGTCGTGGGTGAGGAACTGCCCTTCGCCGAAGACGGGCGCATCCACGTCGAAGCCCTCCTTCGGCTTATGCGCCCGGAGCAGCGTGCAGAGGAATTGCGGGTTCTCGCCATTCGGCGCGATGGTCACGGCGTAGGTGCCGTAGCGGGCGGGGACGGGCACGTTCCTTGCCTCGACCTCAGCCGTCGTCCCCTCCTTGTCCTCGATGGTCACCGGCACATCGAGCTTGCCGCGCGAGCCGAGGTTCTCGATGGCCACCGGCTCGCTCATCACCGACCAGCCCTTGAGGTACTTGTTCTGGCGGGCCGCAATCTCGATGATCTCGAGAGCGACCGACCTGAGCGCCTCCTTGCCCCGCGTGACCTTGATCGTCAGGTCAACGCTATCGCCCGGGTAGAACACGTTGCCCGGCTGGCTGGAGCGGACGAACAGGAGCTTGGTGTCGGGTGCCCCGCAGCCCATCGTCTTCAGGTTTTCCGGCAGCAGCAAGTCGGCGGCCCCGAGGGCCTGGGCTGCCAGCCCGGTGAAGAGGAACGCCGCCATGCATCGTCCACGCGCCGTGCTCGCCATCGGTTGCCTCCGTTTCGCTTGGGAGGAGTTGTGGGTCCGCGCTGGGCGCGCAATCTTCGCGCTTTCCGTGGCGGGTGTCAACCAGAAGAGGGCCTGCGGGTATGACCCCCAGCTATGGCAGCCACCTCCTTTCCCGTCTTCTCGTGCTCGTCGTCGTCCTCGTCGTCGTCGTCGATTCTCTGGGCTTTCCCCCCTCCCGCATTCGACGACG